>JBKPTH010000122.1:0-51086 GCA_046765915.1 Acidobacteriota bacterium
GCTCTCCGCGCCATCCTCTGCTCGGTCTTACCGCCCCGCGCCCAATGCTCGAGGGTCGCTCGTTCCTCTGGACTCAACACGATTCTCGCTGCCGGTCGCATACTGGCTATTATAGCGCCAATTAGCGCCGCTAAGCACTAGGGGTGTCCCGGCTAGCGTCTTTCAGGCTCACTACGGCTTCGCCGGCACCATCTGCTGGATAATCTTACCCTCGGCGTCGAGGAAGGCCAGGCTCGGCGAGCCGTCCGCCGCCACCTGCAGGAGGATGCGCTTCCGCCCCTTGGCATCCATGAGAGCCACCGTGGAGGCTCCCTCCTCGCCGGTGCCCACCCAGATGCGGCGGTGGCCGTCACCCTCCGCGGGGCTGTCCGAGACGATGAGGCCCACGATGCGGTCCTCCTTGTCGTCGACGCCGATCATCTGCACGATC
Organism: Acidobacteriota bacterium; assembly: GCA_046765915.1. Lineage (GTDB taxonomy): Bacteria > Acidobacteriota > Thermoanaerobaculia > Multivoradales > UBA5704 > DATARR01. Next base: position 431 of record JBKPTH010000122.1, read on the forward strand.
TGATTGCCCTCGAAGCGGTCGAACGACAGGGCGCCGCCGGAATCCACGATCTCCCCCTTGGCGTTCCGCCGGCCGCCGAAGATCAGGCCGCCGATCTCCGAGGCCTCGTCGTTGAAGAACAGCATGCCCGCCTGCGGCCGCTCGAACGGCTTCTCCTTGCCGTGCACGATGAGGCCCGGGAACCGGGCATGGTTCGAGACGACCATGCGCAGCGTACCGTCCGGCTCGACGACGTTGATGCGCTGGACGTCGATCTCGCCGAAGATCGTCTTCTTGGGCGCCGCGGCGCCGTAGACGGTGACCGCGAACACCGCTGTGAGCACGAAGGAATAGACGACGAGAAATCGCTGCCCGGCCTGGGCCATCTTGACCCCCCTTGCTCTTGCAGACGGGAACCCCGCCCTGATCGTTACGTCGCCGCCGCGATCTCGAGGATCTGCGCCGTATGCCGCGCCTCGTGGCCGCCGACGAACGCCACCCACTGATAGAGGTTCAACACTCCGAAGACCGGGTGGGGCCGCGGGTGCACGACCTCGCCCAGCGCCAAGCCGTCCCCAGAGAGGATCGCCTCCCGGAACGCCTGCCGCGCGGCCTCCAAAGCCTCCCAGGCCGCCGCAGTGTCGAGCCCGCCCCGAGGCTGCGCCGCCTCGGACGCCGTGACGCTGTAGCTGCGATCGACGAGCCTGGCCAGGTCCAGGCTGGCGAGGACCGGCGTCGTCTCCGTTTCCGCGCCGAGCCCGCGAGCCCGAGCTTCGGCCAGGCGTACCGTGAAAAGGCGCGTGAGGCTGGTCTCGACCAGAGACAGGTGCTCCAGGATCTCGGCGACGGACCAGCGGCCAGGAGCTGGCGACTGCTCGCGCTGACTTGCCGGGATGCGTTCGACGGCGGCGCGGAGCGCCTCCCGTTGGATATCGAGGTACTGCAGCAGCTCTGCCGTTCGCGGATGCACGGGTGAATCATAGCGGTTCGTCCATCCTTCCTGTAAATCTCTGAAAATAAGGTGATTAGGGACCAGAACTCATACCTCGGTACCAACGGTGGAAATCCCGGAATGAGGGCCCGTTTCGAGACTCCGGCCCCGCCTCAGAGCGTCAAGATCTCCGCGGAGCCGGACTCGGTGTCGTAGACGGCGTAAGTGGCCCGGCCCTTCCAGCCCATGATCTCGCCAGGATTCAGCCAGAGGCAGGAGCCGAACCGCTCCTCGTGTACCTCATGGGTATGGCCTGAAAAGACGGCGTCGTAATCGCCGGTCCGAGCCAGGGCCCGACCGTAGAGCGGATAGTGGGTGATGGCGATCCTAGCCGAACCGAGCTCGAGCTCCGCATGCGGTCCATGCACCTTGAGGTTTGTCCGCTCGACGGCGATACGGGAGATCGTCAGCGGATCACCGTCGCCATTGCCGAAGACGCAGTGCACCTCTCCCGGAAAGGCGCCGAGCACGCGGGCTGGGATCGGCGAGCAGAAGTCGCCGCAGAAGATCAGCGTCGTGATCTGCCGGCGGGAAAACTCCGCCAGGGCCTTCTCGAGGTTCGGCAGGTTGTCGTGGATGTCGGAAAGGATGCCGATCAGCATCGGGTCTCCACGTCTCACGGGCTGGCTTAGAGCTCAACCTCTAGGAGGACGCGTGGGTTCTTGTGCGCGATCGCCAGGAGCGTACGAGCGGGCCCTGAAGGAGCACGACGCCCCTGTTCCCACTCTTGCAACGTGCGAACGGAAACTCCCAACAACCGCGCGAATTCCGATTGCGAGAGCCCCACTCGCGCACGCGTCTCGGCGACAGGTGGAAACACTACGACCCGCCCCACCTCACCCCGCTTGATCTCACGGATGCCTTCGAGAATCTCGGCTCCGATGTTACGTTCACGCCTGTTAGCCATTGTCGATCTCCTGACGAATCTGCCGCAAGACGGCGGTTGGAATGTTCTCGGCGACGCTCTTCGAGTAGAGCGTCAGCATCCAGATCACGCCTTGTTGAGACCGCAGGTAGTAGATGACGCGAAGGCCCCCTCGCTTGCCACGGCCGGGGAGTGCCCAGCGAAGCTTGCGGACGCCACCGGATCCGGGGATGACCGCTCCTGCTTCTGGATCCCTTACGAGAGCCGCCTGGAGCCTGAGGTACTCCTCGTCCGTCAGGTGTTCGCTGAGGAGGCGGGTAAAGAGCCTGGTCTCAATGAACGTGAACACCGCCCCACTATACGGCAGAGACGGACTCGCGTACAAGCGCAATCCGCCGCCGGACCATGAGAGAATCACCTCCAGACGAGCGCCAGCCGGTCGAGGAGGGCGAAGCCGTGGAACGAATCGAGCTCACAGATGCCGAGGTTGAGCGCCTCGCCGAGATTCTGAACCGCCCGTTCTCTCCCACTCCTACTCTCCGCAAAGCACTTGCGCGGCTCGCCGATCCAAAGCGGCAGCCGCCAAAGCTCCGCTGGCAGGACGATAATGAGTGAGTTTGAATTCGGCCTCGTGACCACAGGGACCCTCGAAGACGGAGCGACCTTCGATGCCTTGTTCGAGGCCGGATGCGACGACGCTACCTTCGGCCAAGTAGACGGTGTCGGTTACGCCAATTTCATCCGCGAGGCGCCGAGCTTCGCCGAGGCCGTGTGCTCGGCCATCGAGCAGGTGGAATCGGTGGCCGGCCTGCGCGTGGTTCAGGTATCGCGCATGAGCATGCTATGAGTCAGGAACCTGAAGACGACGACCTACTGCCGGAGTACGACTTCTCGGGAGCAGTTCGAGGCAAGTATTACGAGCGCTACCGCGAGGGTACGAACGTGGTCCTGCTCGATCCCGATGTCACCCAGGCCTTCAAGGATTCCGAGTCGGTCAACCGCGCGCTCCGTCTTCTTCTCGATCTTGCCAAGCGGGAGGTTCCCCAACGCAGGTGAGATCGCCTGGAACTCGTCGGGACGCAGCCGCCCGACAAAGGTACCGAGCCGCTCAGTCATGCCTCTCAGTCATGCCTCTCAGTCTTTCGGGCCACTCGGCCTCGCCGCCGAAGACTTCTTCAGCCGCCGGTCCCGCCGCAGGCCTTGCAGGTCCGACTCTTTAAAGGAGAAGGTCCGCGACGCCTCTCGCTCACCTCGGAGGATCGCCCTGCCCTCGCGCAAGCTCTCCAGAAGCTCGTTGAAGAGTTGTTTCTTCATGGAAGCGATTCTCGACCTTGGGGTTGAACAGGTCCAGGCAAGGAGCTTATGCTTTAGCCATGAAGACCACAACCCTCTCTCTCGAGGACGACCTTGTGCAGGCGGTGGAGACCAAAGCACAGCAAACTGGTCAGACGCCGGATCAGGTAATCAACCACGTGCTTCGAGAGGCTCTCCTTGAGACCAGGACTGCAGAGACTCCTGCCTTTCGCTGGGTGGTCGTGAAAGGCGAGTCCCCTCCCGACGTGGACATCAGCGACCGTAATGCGCTCTTCGAGCGCATGGAAGGTCGTTCGTGACCGCGGTAGATACCAACGTTCTCATCCAAGCTCACCGTCAGGAGATGCCCCAGCATGCTCAGGCCATCAGGCGCCTCAATGAGCTCGCCCGCGGTGGTTCCGAGTGGGGAATTCCGGTCTTCTGCATCGGAGAATTCCTGCGGGTCGTGACGCATCCTCGCCTCTTCCGTCCGCCTTCTTCGCCCGAAGAATCCCTCCGAGCTCTCGAGGGGCTACTCGAGACAGCGAATGCGCGGGTCTTGTCTCCTGGTCCGCGTTATCTAGCGCTTCTTGCGGAGTTGATTCGATCCGCCCAGGTCCGTGGGAACGTGGTGTTCGACGCTCAAATCGCAGCCCTTTGCCTGGAGCATGACGTCGAACTCTTGACGCTGGACCGAGACTTCTCGCTTTTTCCGGCAGTCCGAACCTTGAAGCTGTAGGTGCTCGGTCGTTGCCCGGACCGGTTCTTCTGCGCACTCGCCAGAGCATGCGGAGTGGTTTCGACCAACTATTCGCTTGGTGAATCATCTATCTTAGGCAGCTTATTACTATTGTCCTTGGCATTTATCTTGGGCAGTTTCGTCCAGGCGCAGTCATGGGCCTTCTTTTCCATCCGAGAGATCGAAACTCCAGGAATGCCGGCAATCTCTGAAAGGATTGCTTGATCATCAGCACATCGGTAACTTCGGTCTGCTTCAACATCCGGTTCGCCTGGAGAAAAGCGTCGGAAGGCCATCTCTCTCCCCGGCATCGGCGCAATAAGATCTCCTGGCTCAAAGATTTCCGAGTGAGCTACGAGCGCATGCTCGCCGTCCTGTAGCTGCAGCACCTCGGCCTTTACCATGCGACCGAGCGGGGGTAGCCTCGGATCATGTTCGAAGTTAACAGGTATGAGCTCCCTTTCTGCTTGCTCGGCTGCTCTCTCAAGAGATTCCCGAGTCAGTCGATCCCCGTGACCATCGACGTGAGTGGTTGCGACAATTCCGCGAAGAATTTTCATTGGGTCAATGTCCGGAGGAGGAGGCTGCTTCAACTTCGGCCTTGTAGGCCACCTCATCGGTATCGACACCAGCTTGTTGATGCTCGGGACAAAGCTGGATGCTCATTGCCTCAATCTTACTCCATCCGGAAGATAGATCCTTCATCCCCCTCTTCAACGCTGTCCTACCGCAGGCTCCAGAAGGAACCCTTCAGAGCGGGTTCGCCCGGGAGAGCCTCTGAGCATCGATTGTCTCCATCTTGACACCCCCGCCGCCTCTTCATACTCTGCCACGCGGCTCCGCCGAGCCTTCTCACTTCTCTGACCTCGAGAGGAAACCCCCGCGATGAAATCGATCCGCTTTCTCCTCCTCAGCCTGCTACTCGCCACCTCCGGGCTTCTCCCCACTGCGGCAGCCCCCCAGCCGCCGACCCCTCCGCCCGCGCCGGCCCCTGCCCCTGAGGTGAAGCCTCCGGACGAGAAGCTGAAGGACACCCAGAAGCGCGAGCAGGAGCCGGAGGAGAACGCCTCCGAGCTCAAGAAGGAGCAGCAAGAGGGGGGCAAGGGTGCTCCCAAGGAGATCTCGGAGAAGAAGGAGGAGAAGTGGGACGTCAACAATCCGCCGGGGCCCTCGACGGAGGTGCCGATCGACGTCACCGAGGGGACCTGGATGTCCGTCGACGTCAGCCCGGACGGCAAGGAGGTCGCCTTCGATCTGCTCGGGGACCTCTACACAATCCCCATTGCCGGCGGCGAGGCCAAGGCTCTGACCCATGACGTCGCCTGGCAGATGCAGCCGCGCTACAGCCCGGACGGCAAGACGATCGCCTTCACCAGCGACCAGGGCGGCGGCGACAACATCTGGCTGATGAACCGCGACGGCTCGAATCCGCGGGCGGTCTCCAAGGAGAGCTTCCGCCTGCTCAACGAGCCTTCATGGGCGCCCGACGGCGAGTACATCGTGGCACGCAAGCACTTCACCGCCCAGCGCTCGCTCGGCGCCGGCGAGATGTGGCTCTACCACCGCAGCGGCGGCGAGGGCCTGCAGCTCACCAAGAAGGAGAACGACCAGAAGGACAGCGGCGAGCCCGTCTTCTCGCCCGACGGCCGCTATCTCTACTTCAGCCAGGACATCACGCCGGGCAAGATCTTCGAGTACAACAAGGATCCCAACGGCGAGATCTTCGCCATCCAGCGGCTCGACCGGCAGCGAGGCACCATCCAGCGCTTCGCCGGCGGCCCGGGCGGCGCCGTGCGGCCGACTCCTTCGCCGGACGGCAAGACGCTCGCCTTCATCAAGAGGGTGAACTACAAGACGGTGCTCCACCTGATGGACCTGCGCTCCGGCGAGGTCTGGCCGATCTACGACGGCCTCGATCGCGACATGCAGGAGACGTGGTCGATCCACGGCCTCTATCCCGGCATGGCCTGGACGCCGGACTCGAAGTCGATCGTCTTCTGGGCCGGCGGCAAGATCCGGCGCATCGAGACGGCGAGCAAGAAGGTCTCGGACATCCCGTTCCACGTCAAGACCACCCGGCGCGTGACGCAGGCGCTGCGCTTCCCCGTGGAGGTGGCGCCGAAGACGTTCTCTACCCGCATGCTGCGCTGGGTCGGCGTCTCGCCCAAAGGGGACCGGGTCGTTTATCAGGCGCTCGGCCATCTCTGGATGCGCAACCTGCCGGACGGCAAGCCGCGGCGTCTGACGCGCTCGGATGAGCCTTGGGAGTACTACCCCTCGTTCTCGCGCGACGGCCGGCAGATCGTCTACACCACCTGGGACGACAACAAGGGTGGCAGCGTGCGGGTGGTCTCAGCCGACGGCGGCGAGGGCCGGATTATCGTGGCGACGCCGGGGCATTACGTGGAGCCGGCCTTCACGCCGGACGGCAAGCAGATCGTCTACAGCAAGATCGAGGGCGGCTTCATCCGTCCAGAAGCCTGGTCGATCGAGCCGGGGATCTACCGCGTGGCGGCCGGCGGCGGCGAGCCGGCGCTGATCACCGAGGAAGGCGAGCAGCCGCACTTCGGGGCCGAGAGCGATCGCGTATACCTGCTGCGCTTCGCCGGCGAGGGCAAGCGCCAGCTCGTGTCGATCGGTCTCGACGGCAAAGAGGTACGCGAGCACCTGACGAGCGAGAACGCCACCGAGTTCCAGCTCTCGCCGGACGGCCGCTGGGTGGCTTTCACCGAGCGCTTCCAGGCTTACGTAATGCCCTTCGTCGCCACCGGCAAGGCGGTGGACGTCGGGCCCAAGGCGGGCTCGCTGCCGCTGCGCCGCGTCACCCGCGACGCCGGCGAGTACCTCCACTGGTCCGGCGACTCGCAGCGGCTGCACTGGTCGCTCGGCCCCGAGCTGTACACCCTGGAGCTCAAGAACGCTTTCACCTTCCTCGCCGGCGCGCCGGAGACGCTGCCGGATCCGCCGGCCTCGGGGATGGACATCGGTTTCGCGGCCGAGAGCGATATGCCGCAGGGAACCGTTGCCGTGGTCGGCGGACGCGTCATCACGATGCGCGGCGACGAGGTGATCGAGGACGGCACGGTGGTGATCCGCGGCAACCGCATCCAGGCCGTCGGTCCGCGGGCAAGCACGCCCGTGCCGGCCGGCGCCTACGTGGTGGACGGCAAGGGCAAGACGATCATCCCGGGCCTCGTCGACGTCCACTGGCACGGCACCTTCGGCACGGACGGCATCGTGCCGCGGTACAACTGGGTCCCCTACGCCACCCTGGCTTTCGGCGTGACGACGCTGCACGATCCGTCGAACGATACGGACACGGTGTTCGCCGCTTCGGAGCTGCAGCGGGCGGGGATGATCACCGGGCCGCGCATCTTCTCGACCGGCACGATCCTCTACGGCGCCAACGCTCCCTTCACCGCCACCATCGACAACCTGGAGGACGCCCGCTCGCATCTGCGGCGCATGAAGGCGGCCGGCGCCTTCAGCGTCAAGAGCTACAACCAGCCGCGCCGCGATCAGCGCCAGCAGGTGATCGCCGCGGCGCGCGAGCTCGGCATGATGGTGGTGCCCGAGGGCGGCTCGCTCTTCGAGCACAACATGACGCAGGTGGTGGACGGCCACACCGGCGTCGAGCACACGCTGCCGGTGGCCAGGATCTACGCCGACGTGCGCCAGCTCTGGAAGGGTACCCAGGTCGGCTACACGCCGACGCTGATCGTCGGCTACGGCGGTATCTGGGGCGAGAACTACTGGTACGCCAAGACGCACGTCTGGGAGGACGAGCGGCTGCTGCGCTTCGTGCCGCGCGAGATCATCGACGAGCGGGCGCGCCGGCCGTTCACCGCGCCGGACGAGGAGTACAACCATTTCAACATCGCGCGCATCGCCGCCGAGCTGAGCCATGAAGGCGTGGGCGTGAACCTCGGCGCGCACGGCCAGCGCGAGGGCCGCGGCGCCCACTGGGAGCTGTGGATGCTCGTGCAGGGCGGCCTGTCGCCGATGGAAGCGCTGCATTCGGCTACGATCACCGGCGCCCGCTATCTCGGCCTCGACAAAGACATCGGCTCGCTCGAGCCCGGCAAGCTCGGCGACCTGGTGGTGCTCGACGCCAACCCGCTCGACGACATCCACAACTCGGACCACATCTCGTTCGTGGTGCAGAACGGGCGCGTCTACGACGGCGTCAATCTCGACCAGTTGGCGCCCGACAAGGTCAAGCGTCCTGCGTTCTTCTGGCAGAAGGAGAGGATGGGCGTGTCAACGGGAGTGGGCGCGGCGGAGAGCCACGTGGACGATTGAGGGGCGCGAATCTCCGATCCGGCGGTTTCCTGATGCGGATCGTCCTCCGCGCCGCCGGGCCCCTCACTCCCCCTTTCCCCCTCTCTCCCGCCGCACACCCTTCCCTCCGGGAGAGAGGAGGTTTTAAAAAACTAATTTGAATCAGTCTCCCTCCTCTCCCCGGGCGGGCGGGTGGGAGGTGGGAGAGGAGGGCCGGGGAGGTGAGGGGGTCCTGCGGCGCCGCCGACGCTTCAACTACCGAGAACGGAGGAATCGGCGTTGCGCTTCGCCGTCAGCGCCGCCCTCAACTCCTTCACCTCCTCCTGCACCTCCTCGTTTCCCGTCATGCTGCGCGCGAGCAGGGCTTCGGCCTCGCGCAGGGCCGTCTCGGCGCTGCGCGGCTCGCCGAGGGCTTGGCGGGCCCGGCCGAGGCAGGCGTAGGCGCGGGCACGGAGGTCCAGCACCCAGTGCGGGTCGTAGGCCTCGCCGAGGTTCTGGGCCACCTTGACCGCCAGCTCGGCGTAGTCGGTGGCCTTCGCCGCGTCCGTGGAAACCGCCTCGCGGCTCTCCTGGACGAGGAGTTGGGCGAGGCCCCAGAGGTGGAAGCTCTCGTCGTTGGTCACCAGGCCGATCTGCTCGTCGAACGGCCGCTTCCTGAGGCGCGCGAGCAGCTCCGGCGCCTCGCGGCTCTCCGTCACCGCCACCCGCTCGTCCCAGTGTCCGATCTCCTTCTGCAGCCGCAGGATCTCCGCCTGGCTCTCGCGGCAGACGGGGCATAGCTCCAGGAGGTGGGGAACCACCCGGGTCAGCAGCTCGTCGTGGGGGAGATCCCCGGCCAGGAGCTTCGCCAGGATGTCGATGGACGGGTGGTCCAAGATTTGCCTCCGTTGCTGAAGGACGGAACTCCGTGCCGGCCTCCGATCCATAAGTATCACGAAGCGGAAACCGATGCACCGGGCCACCAGCGGACGACGCTCCTTCCTTCTTTCCTTAGACAGAAGACGGCTCCGATAGGATGGCGCAAATGGCTTGGATCGATCTCAGGCTGGCCGGGGTGCTGATCGCGCTCATGCTGTTGCTGCAGGGCGTCTGCTGGCTGTTGGCCAAGGGCCTGCGGCTGCGGCTGGAGAAGAGCGCCGTCATCGGCGGCTGGCTGGCGCCGCTCGTCCTGCTCTTCCCCTGGCTCGCTGGCAATCCCCTCCTCGTTCCCTGCGACATCCTGGGACAGGGAGTCCCTGGCGCGCCAGGGATCGAGCAGCTCCGCACGCACGACCTGCTGAACGACGCGGTGTACCAGCTCCTGCCCTGGGAGCTCGAGGTGCGGCACGCGCTTGCCGGCCGGCGTCTTCCCCTGTGGTCGGACGCGCTCGAAGGCGGCAGCTCTCCCTGGGCGAATCCCCAGGCCGGAGCCTTATCGCCGCTGCAGATGGCGGCGCGCGTCCTGCCCATCCAACACCACCTGCTGGGAGCCCTGGTCCTCAAGCTCCTCGTCGCCTTCCAGGGGACGTGGCTGCTCGCCCGCCTGGCCGGCCGCAGCCGCGCCGCCTCGCTGCTGGCGGCGGCGGGCTTCTCGCTCGGCGGCGGTCTCGCGGCCTGGGCGCTTTTCCCGATAACGGCGACGGCGGCCTGGATCCCCTGGCTCGCGGCCGGCACGATCCGCCTCTTCCGCCGTCCCGACCGCAGGGCCCTCGCGGCCACGGCGGTGATCACCGGCGCGCTGCTGCTCTCCGGCCATCCGGAAACGGCGGCGTTCGGCGGCCTTTTCGCCGCGGTCTGCGCGGTCGGCCTGCGCCGGCGGAGGGCCGGATTGCTGCGTGGTTTCGGCGCCGCGGCCGCCGCGGCCGTCCTCGGCTTCGGACTGGCGGCCCCTCACCTCCTGCCGTTCCTGGCGCTCGTTCCGGACTCGGGGCGAGCGCAGGAAACTCTCACTCACACGCTGCCGCCGGCGACGTTCATACCCCTCTATCCGCTGTCATGGTTCGTGCCGGGCTATGGCCAGTTCATGCTGGCGCCGGTCAGTCCGCGCGCTTACGGCAGGCCGTATCGCGATCTCTTCGGCGGACCCTTCAACTGGGCCGACTCCGAAAGCGGCTACACCGGCCTGGTCGCGTTCGCGGGCGCCTTCGCCGCCTTGCTGGCCGTGCGCGATCGGCGCGTCCGGCCTTTCCTCGGCTTCGCCATCGCGGGCCTGCTGGTTGCGGCGCGCCTGCTGCCCCTGGCGCATCTCCTTTTCGCCGTTCCCGCGCTGCGCGTCCCGGCCTACGCACGCTGCCTGTTGCCGGTCTCGCTCGCGCTCTGTGTGGCCGGCGCCTTCGGCGTCGACGTTCTGTTCTCCCGCGAGGCGAGGCGCCGCGCGCGCCGCGAAGCCTTCGCCTGGATCGGTCTCGCGCTGGCGGCCCTCGCCAGCCTGGCCACCGTCGCGGATGGGTGGACGATCGGTCTCTGGGCGGCGCTGGCTGCCGCTTTCTCAGCGGCGCGCCTGCGTCCCCGCTGGGGAGCCCTGGCTCTGGGTGCCGTGCTGCTGGCGGACCTCGTGCCGTGGTCCCGGAGCATGCTGCCGCGAGGACACCCGGCGCTCTTCTATCCGCGGACGGAGATCATGGACGTCATCAGCCGGCAAGCCGGCGAGCCGGCGGTCGGGCGCGGCGCGGGAGGCCACTATCTCCTCTATCCGAACCTGCTGCCCGTCTACGGCGTGGCCGACTTCCGGCCGCACAACCCGCTCGTGCCGGTACGCTACGTCCGGGTGCTGGACGCCGCCTTCGGTTTTTCGCCGACGATGGAGGAGTACTTCTCGCCGCTGCAGAATCTCGATCACCCGCTCCTCGACTTCCTCGGAGTGCGCGTCGTGCTCGGCAGTCCCGCCCTGCCTCCCAGCCGCACGCTGGAGCGGATCGACGGCGGCCGGTTCCCTCCCTATACGCTGCTGCGCAACCCGGACGCGCTGCCCCGCTGGTTCCTGCCCGCGGCGGTGGAAGTGATCGAACGCCGGCAGGTGGCCGGCTGGATCGCCGGCATGAAGGCGGCGGATCGGGTGGCCGTCTTCGCGGATGAGACCGGTCCGTGGCGGCCCGCGCCGGCGGGCGGCGTTCTCATCCCGAGCGCCATCACCCTGTCCCCCGGCGACGTCACGCTGGACGTGCCCGGCGACGGCGAGAGGCTGCTCGCGACCTCCATCGTGGGACCGCGGGGCTGGTCGGCCCGCGCCGGCAATCTAGATTTGAGGACGCTGACCGTCGACGGCGCCTTTCTCGGCGTGCGGCTGCCCGCCGGGGTAACCCGGGTCGAGCTGCGGTACCTGCCGCCCGGGTTCGTGGCGGGGTGCGTGGGGTTCGGGATATCGGCGGTCGCGGTGCTGCTCTTGATTACCTTCCGATCAGCGGCGCCAGCGCTTCGACGCCGCGCTCGACCACGTCCGGCGGCGCGGCGGTAAAACAGATGCGGACGTGAGTGGGATAGGGGCCGAAGCTCGCTCCCGGCGCGAGGAAGAGGCCGCGGTCCACGCAGCGCTCGAGGAAGCCGCCGAGCCCCGTCTCGTCGAGGTGGGGCGCGGCGTCGAAGAAGAGGAAGGTGCCGCCCAGCGGCGCCGGCAAGCCCAGCCGCTCCGCCACCCGGCGGCCCGTCTCGCGGTACTGCTCCCGCGCGCGGGCGATCCAGGCCTCCCCCGGGCCGGCGAGCACCCGCACGGCGGCGATCTGCGAGGCGGTCGGCGTGCTGTAGTAGCTGTGGAGCCCGATCTTCTTGAGCTGCTCGACCGCCTCTTCCGGGCCGACCACGTAGCCGCAGCGGTTGCCCGCCATGCCATAGGCCTTGGAGAACGAATGGACGGCGAAGGTGCGCTCGGGCGCGAGCGGCCGGCAATAGGCGTGCTCGCCTGCGTAGACGTAGTCCTCGTAGACCTCGTCGGCGATGATCCACAGATCCTCGCGGGCAGCCCAGTCGACGAGCGCCTCGATCCAGGAGCGCGGAATGAGCCGGCCGGTGGGATTGCTCGGCGTGTTGAGGTAGAGGGCGACGGTGCGCCCGGTGAAGCGCTCGCGCACGGCCGCGACGGCGGTCTCCGGCGAGTCGGCGACGCCGAAGAAGGGGACGTCCACCGGCACGCCGTGGAAGGACTGCACGATGCCCTTGATCAGCGGCCAGTAGGGCGCCAGCAGCAGGACCTCGTCGCCGGGGGCGAGGATCGCTCCCGCCACCGCGCCGAGCCCGCCGGTGGCACCGGTGGCCACCAGGACGTTGGCGCGCTCGGTGGCGACGCCGGTGCGCTGCCGCACGCGCTCGACGACGGCGTCGAGCAGGGCCGGCATGCCCTGGGGAGCCGCGTAGCGGTGCATCCCGGGGTGCTCGGCGACGCGCAGGTCCTCCATGCGGCAGCCCTCGGGCGGCTCCATCCAGGTGTCTCCGACGTGCAGCGGATAGATCTCGCCGCGGTGGGTGGCGAGCCGGTGGGCGAGCGCCGAGTAGACGGCGCCGGCGATCTCCCGGACGGCGGGCGAGAAATGGCGGCGAGACGTCATCGCGGGCTCCAGCGTCAAAGCCCGGAGATCCTACCGCAAATGCCGCGCACCGGCCGGAGTTTTTGTTGAAGGGCAACAGCAAGCGCTTCTTTGTGCCTTTGGATGGGCATTTCCGCTCGTGATGAGGTAAAATTTCCGATCGGACCCCCGAGAGAATCCGCTTTGCGAGCTGACCGAAACGTCCGCGCTTCGCTTGCCTGGCTGCTGCTGGTGGGCGTGGTGTGCCTGCTCTCCTTGCAGGGGGTGGAGGCGTGGCGCAGCGCCGGCCGGCGCATCGGCTTCTTCCCGGACGAGGGCGAGCGGGGGCTCTTCGTCACCTCCGTCGATGCCGATCGGCCGGCCGCCCGCGGCGGGCTTCAGGCGGGCGACCTGCTCCTCGCCGTCAACGGCCGGCCCGTCGCCCACCGGCTCGATTACGAAATCGCGGCCCAGCAATTCCAGCGCGGGCGCCCGATTTCGCTGCGGGTGGCGCGCGGCGGCCGGATCCTGGAGCTGCAGGTGATCCCCGGCATCCCACCCGGCTGGCTGCCATGGCTGCTGAACTGCGTCGCGGCCCTGGGGTTCCTCTGCGTGGCGCTGCTCGCCCTCCACCAGGGCCCCGGCGACCTGCGGGTGCGGCTGCTCTTCGCCTTCTGCGCCGCAGTGGCGGTGGAGATCGCGCTGCCGATCAACGCCATCGGGCGGCCGCTCCTCGGCGCCACGGCGATCTCGGCCTTCTACCTGCTGACGGGTCTGCAGATCGGGGTCGAGCTGCACCTCGCCTCGGTCATTCCGGAGCGCGCCGGCTGGCTGCGCGCGCGGCCCTGGATCGTGCCCGTCTATTACGTGCTCGGCCTCGGCGTGGGGCTGGGAAGCTGGCTCACCTATCTGGCGGAGGAGGTCCTGGGCCGCCAGTGGTTCCCCTGGAGCATGGGCGAGGCCGACCGCATGCTGCGCCAGCTCGGGCTGCCGGCCTGGGCCTGCGCGGTCACCCTGCTGCTGGCCCTGCAGGCGCTCCGCCACCCGGAGCCGCGCGGCCGCCAGCAGGCGGGCCTGGTGCTGGCGGCGACGATCCCCTGGATGCTCTTCGTCTTCGTCACCACGGCGTTCGAACGCTCGGGCGCCACGCTGCCGGGGTGGATCGGCGCCCTCGAGACGCTCGTCCTGCTCTGTTATCCGCTGGCGTTCTTCGCCGCCATCTTCCGTTATCACCTGTTCGACATCGAGCTGGTGGTGCGGCGGGGCCTCATCTACACCACGCTGACGGGGGCGCTGGTGCTGGTGTTCTACGCCGCCCTCGGCGCTGGCGGCGCGGTCTTCTCGCACCTCGTCGAGGGCGGCGAATCGGTGTGGGTCGTCGCCGGCGCCACGCTGCTGCTCGGGCTGCTCTTCGCGCCGCTGCGGCGGTCGCTCCACCGGCTGATCGACCGGCGGTTCTTCCCGGAGCGCTACGCGCTGCGCCAGCGCCTGATCTCCCTCGCCGGCGAGCTGCCGGCGTTCGGCAAGCTGCCGCGGATGGGCCAGCATCTGGTCGAGCGGCTGGCGTCGATCTTCCTCGCCCAGTCCGCCACCCTGCTCATCGCCCATCCGGAGACCGGCCTGTTGAGCGTGCTCGCCTCCACGGAGGCCGGCGCGGATGCCGCCTTATTGGTTTCCCCGGACGATCCGGCGGTCCAGCACCTGCGGCGCGCCGAACGTCCGCTGCCGGGCGCGCAGCTCACCTCGCGCAGCCCGGCGCTCGTTCATTACGGCCTCGAGCCGGCCGGCCTGGCGGTGCCGCTGCTCAGCCAGGAGCGGCTCGTCGGCGTGCTGCTCGTCGGCCGCAAGGGGGGCGCCAGCCGGGCCTATCCGGCCGAGGAGCTGGACCTGCTCAACCTGCTGGCCCATCACGTCGCCACCGTGTTCGAGAACGCCCGCCTCTTCGAGTCCGCCACCTACGAAGAGCTCACCGGGCTGCTGCGCCGCGAGGCCGTCCTCGAGCAGCTCGACCGCGAGCTCGAGCGGGCCCTGCGCTACCACCGGCCGCTGACCATCGCCATGGCCGATCTCGACCACTTCAAGGAGGTCAACGACCGCTACGGCCACCTGGCGGGAGACTCGCTGCTGCGGCGGGTGGCGCAGGCGATCGCCGGCGGCATGCGCAGCACCGACTGGATCGGCCGCTACGGCGGCGAGGAGTTCCTGCTGGTGCTGCCGGAGACCGAGATGTGGGGCGCCGCCGCGGTGGCGGAGAAGGTTCGCACGCTGGTGCAGGGCACGCTGGTGGCGATGGAGGACGGCGCGCCGGCGCGGGTGACGATCTCGATCGGCCTGGCCGAGCTCGCCGAGATCGCCGGCCCGCGGGAGCACAAGATCACCGCTCGCGATCTCATCGCCGCCGCCGACCGTTCGCTCTACGAAGCCAAGAACGCCGGCCGCAACCGCGTCTGCCCGCGGGTGGCGTAGCCCCGGCGAGAAGCCCTACCGGTTCACGTACCGCCGGATATCCACTCCGAGGATGATCCCCGTCGAGAGGAAGTTGATCATGGTGAAGGAGCCGCCGTAGGAGAGGAAGGGCAGGGGGATGCCGGCGATGGGCAGGAAGCCGACCACCATGGCGCTGTTGTAGAACACGTGGCAGGCGATGACGGAGAGGAGACCGACGACGAGCAGGATGCCGGCGCGGTCCCGCGCCCGCACGGCGATGCGCGCGGCGCTGGTGAAATAGATGCCGTAGAGCCCCAGCACGACCGCCGCCCCCAGGAACCCCCACTCTTCCGCCAGCACCGCCAGGATGAAGTCGGTGTGGCGGGCGGGGAGGAAGCGGAGCTGGCTCTGCGTGCCCTGCATGTAGCCCTTGCCCAGCAGCTTGCCGGAGCCGACGGCGATCTTGCTCTGGCGCACCTGATAGCCCGCTCCCAGCGGATCGCTCTCGGGGGCGAGGAAGGTGAGCACGCGCTGGCGCTGGTAGCCCCGCATGCCGAACATCCAGATCCCCGAGCCGAGGGCGAGGGTCACCAGGATGGCGGTGATCAGCAGGCGCACGCGGATGCCCGCCACCAGCAGCATGCCGGCCAGCAGCGGCGCGTACATGAGGGCGCCGCCCTTGTCCGGCTCGATCGCCACCAGCACCATGGGCACGCCGACGATGACGGCGGCGATGAGGATCTGCCGCAGCTCCAGCACGCGCATGTTGAGGCCCGCGAGGTAGCGCGCCAGGAAGAGCCCGGTGGCCAGCTTGGCGAACTCGGAGGGCTGGAACTGCCAGGGGCCGATCTGCAGCCAGTTGGCGGCGCCGCCCCTCTCGACGCCGAGGAAGAGCACGGCGACGAGGGAGACGATGCCGAGGACGTAGAGCACCACCGAGAAGTCGAGCAGGATGTGGTAGTCGATGCTGATCGACGCCAGCAGCAGGACGAGCCCCACCGCCACCCAGGCGGCCTGGCGCGGGAAGTAGTCCACCGGCAGCTCGGCGCTGGCGCTGTGCACGGTGGCGAGGCCGATGGCGGCCAGCAGCAGGGCGGAGAGGATCACCCCGCCGTCGATCGAGGAGAGCAGCCGCAGGCGCGGCCGGTCCTCATGGAGCGGGTGGCTTCCCGTTATCGATGCCGAAATATTTTGCATAGAGGGCCTGCGCGATGGGACCCGCCACCCGCGAGCCGCCGCCGCCGTGCTCGGCGAAGACGGTGACGACGATCTCCGGATCGGCGGCGGGGGCGAAAGAGGTGAACCAGGCGTGGTCGCGGTACTTGAACGGCATGTGCGCCGGATCGAGGCGCTGGGCGTAGGCGATGACCTGCACGGTGCCGCTCTTGCCGGCGATCTCGACCCCGGGGAGACGGACCGAGCCGTAGGCGGTGCCGCCCGGCTCGTTGACCACCGCCCACATGCCGCCGCGCACGGCGCGCAGCGCCTCTTCGTCGAGCGGCACGCGCTCCGGCGGCGGCAGCTTGGCGTCCTTGACCAGGTGGGGGATGACCCGGTAGCCGCCGTTGGCGATGAGCGCCGTCATCTCGGCCATCTGCAGGGGGGTGAGCAGCACCGGCCCCTGGCCGATGGAGACGGAGATCGTCTCGCCCGGATACCACTTGTGCCCGCGCGCCTCGAGGCTCCACTCCGGATCGGGCACCAGGCCGCGCTTCTCGCCGCTGATGTCGATGCCCGTCCGCGAGCCGAGGCCGAAGAGGTGGGCGTAGCGGGCGATCTTCTCGATGCCCATCACCTGGCCCAGGGTGTAGAAGTAGACGTCGCAGGAGACCTTGAACGCCGTGTGGGCGTTGACCACGCCGTGCCCGCCCGGGCGCCAGCAGCGGAAGGGACGGCCGTAGAAGACCTTGGCGCCGGTGCAGAGGACGGAGGTGTGCTCGTTGAAGATCCCCTCGGTGAGGCCGGCCGTGGCCATGACGATCTTGAACGTCGAGCCCGGCGAATAGGTGTTCTGGATCGCCCGGTTCTGCAGCGGATGGTTGGGATCGTCGATCAGCGCCTGCCAGTCGGCCCGCTGCAGCCGGCGGGCGAACAGGTTGGGGTTGTACGACGGCGAGGAGACGAGGGTGAGGATCTCGCCGTTGCGCGGATCCATGGCGATCACCGCCCCCACCTTCTCCGGGCCGTCGAGCCAGCGGGCGGCCTCCTGCTGCAGGTCGAGATCGATCGACAGTTGCAGCTTGCGGCCGGCCACGGCGGGCTTGCGGCGGTACTCCTGCAGCAGCTCGCCGCGGCTGTCCACCACCACCACGCGCTCGCCGTCGGTGCCGCGCAGCGCCTGGTCGTAGGTCTGCTCGATGCCCTTCTTGCCCACCAGGTCGCCCGGCTGGTAGATGCCCTTCGAGGCTTCGATCTCCTCCTGCGTGGCCTCGCCGAGGTAGCCCAGCAGGTGCGCCGTCTGCTCGCGGTGGCGGTAGAGGCGCAGGTGCTGCACCTCCACCTCGAACTCGGGGAACTCGAGGCCCTCGACGCCGAAGCGCGCCACTTCCGAGAGGGTGAGATTCTCGGCCAGCAGCACCGGCTTGAAGGCGGGCACCGCGGCGTATTCCGCCAGCAGCCGCTGCAGCTCCTCCGGCGGGCGCGCCAGCACCATGGCGGCGAACCGCAGGCTGCGCCCGAGGTCGGCGGCGCGGCTGCGGTCGAGCATCAGGTTGTAGCTCGGGACGTTCTCCACCAGCAGGCGCCCCTTGCGGTCGTAGATGAGGCCGCGCGGGGCCTTGATGGGGAGCTTGCGCAGCCGGTTGTTCTCGGCCAGCTCGCGGTAGTAGTCGCCCTGCACGAGCTGCACGAACCAGAAGCCGGTGGCGATGGCCACCAGCAGGCCGGACGCCACGGCGGTCAGCACGCGCACGCGGCTGATCAGATCGTCCCGATGCTCGCGAACCACCTGCATACGACGGCCTCAGTCCATGCGGAGCCTGCTCATGCGGCCACGGCGCCGGGCGTCCGCGTTGCGGCGCCAGTGGTCGGTCACGGCGTAGACGACCATGCCGAGCACGCCGCTCGCTCCGGCCTGGATGGCGATCCACAGCGGGCTGGGCACCTCCGCCGCGGGCAGCAGCATGAATCTCAGGCCGACGACGATCGCCTGCTGCAGCACCGAGGCGAAGCTCACCACCGCCAGCACGCCCGTCGGCCGCTGGATGACCAGCCGCTGCGCCAGGCGCGCCGTGACATAGCCGACGATGGTAGCAGCGAAGCCGAAGAGGCCGAAAGGCCCCCGCGCCAGCGAATCCCGCAGCAGGCCCACCAGCAGGCCCACCAGCAGGGCCGAGAGCGAGTTGCCGCGCAGGCCGTAGAGCGCCACCACGACGACGAAGACGTCGACCACGCGCACGAAATCGTCGGAGACGCGGGCGCCGGCGAAGTGGACGAGCACGGCGAGCGCGATGGCGGCGAGGAGCTTAAGGCTTTGCACCGGGGCGGACCTCTTTGACGTTCGGCGGCACGGCCTGGTAGTCGAGCAGATAGACCTGGTCGAGGGCTCCGAAATCGACCGCCGGGGCGAGCTGGATGCGGTGGAAGAGCTCGCCGCCCGGCTCCACGGCGATCACCGTGCCGAGCGGGATGCCGCGCGGGTAGACGCCGTCGATGCCGGCGGTGAGCACGCGGTCGCCGGGCCGCACGTCGGCCTGCAGCGGCACGTAGTCCAGCTCGAGATCGCCGCCGCCGCGGGCGCCGCCGTGCACCACGCCCTGCCGGCGGGTGCGCACGATCATGCCGCCGACGCCGGCGGCGCGGTCGGTGATGAGCTGGACCTTGGCGTAGGGACCGGCGACGGTGATCACCCGTCCCACCAGCCCGTCGGGCGACAGCACCGGCTGGTTGACCCGCGCCGGCACGCCGTCCGTGTAGAGCACCAGGGTGCGCAGCCACGAGGCGTAGTCGACGTAGACGACGTCCACGGCGCGGATGCGCCCGGCGGGCGGCGTCGAGTAGCGCACCGCCGCTCCCAGGCGCAGCAGCTCGCCTTCGACGTCGGTGAGCCGCAGCAGGCGCAGCCGCAGGGCCTCCACCTCGCGCCGCAGTTGCCGGTTCTCCTCCAGCAGGGTGCCGCGCAGCTTCGCCCCCTCGCGGGCGCCGGCGAAGCTGCGCGGCACGGCGGCGACGCCGCGGGCCAGCGGCCCCAGCAGGCGCACACCCGTGGCCTCGAGCCGCGTCTCGCCCGCCCGCCCGCCCTGGATGGCCAGGAAGACGAGCTGGCCGACCAGCACGACGATGAGGATCCAGCCGGTGCGGCGTTCGTCCACGACCGCGTCGAAGCCTCCGGGGTTACCGGATGGAGACCTTGCGCAGCAGATCGATGTCGGAGAGCACCCGGCCGGTGCCGAGCACCACCGAGGCGAGAGGGTCCTCGGCGAGCACCACCGGCAGGCCCGTCTCGTCGCGCAGGCGCTGGTCGAGGTTGCGCAGCAGCGCGCCGCCGCCGGAGAGCACGATGCCCTTGTCCATGATGTCGGCCGACAGCTCGGGCGGCGTGCGCTCGAGCGCCATGCGCACGGCTTCGACGATGGTGGCCACCGGCTCGGCCAGGGACTCGCGGATCTCCTCGTCGGAGATGGTCAGGGTCTTCGGCACGCCCTCGACGAGATCGCGGCCCTTGATCTCCATCTTGAGCTCCTCCTTCAGCGGATAGGCGGAGCCGAGGTCGATCTTGATCTGCTCGGCGGTGCGCTCGCCGATGAGCAGGTTGTACTTGCGCTTCAGGTACTGGATGATGGCGACGTCCATCTCGTTGCCGGCGATGCGCACCGAGCGGCTGTAGACGGTGCCGGCGAGCGAGATGACCGCCACGTCGGTGGTGCCGCCGCCGATGTCGACGATCATGTTGCCCGACGGCTCGGTGATCGGCAGCCCGGCGCCGATGGCCGCCATCATCGCCTGCTCGACGAGGAAGACCTCCGAGGCCCCGGCGCGCATCGCCGAGTCGCGCACGGCGCGCTTCTCCACCTGGGTGATCTCGGAAGGCACGCCGATGACGATGCGCGGATGCACGTACATCTTGCGCCCGTGCGCCTTCTTGATGAAGTACTCAAGCATGCGCTCGGTGACCTCGAAGTCGGCGATCACGCCGTCCTTCATCGGCCGGATCGACTCGATGTTGCCGGGCGTGCGTCCGAGCATCTCCTTGGCCTCGCTGCCGACGGCCTCGATGCGGTTGGTGATCTTGTTGATGACGACGACGGAGGGCTCGCGCACGACGATGCCCTGGCCGCTGGCGAATACCAGGGTATTGGCGGTGCCGAGGTCGATGGCCAGGTCCTTCGAAAAGTAGCGTAACAGCGAGGCGAGGGGCATCTGCCTTGTCGATCCTTCTCCTGAGAGGCCCGCCGCGGCATGCGGCAGGGCGACGGGAGTTTATGGTTTTCGGGGACGGCGGTCATCCCCTCAGGGGCTTTCGACGAAGACGCGGTGCCGGCGCATGCTCTCGTTCCCCCACGCATCCCGCGCGCGGATCTCGATGATGTTCCAACCTTCCTTGGTCAACTGGACGGGTTTGGTGAAGGTGCCGTCGACTCCGGTCTTGACCTGCTCGCCGTTGACCTCGATCCGCGCTCCGGGCTCGCTGCGGCCGGCGACCATGAAGATACTACCGTAGGTGCGGACTTCTTCGAGATCGAGCTCCGGCGGCGTGGTGTCCCGCCGCTCGCCGCCGTCGGCGCGCGAGGAGGCGACGCGGAACTGGCGCGCCGAGCTCCAGGGCCCCTGCAGGCCGTTCGCTCCATAGGCGGCGACGCGCCAGTAGAAGGTCCCTTCGCCGCGCAGCCCCAGGGTGGCCCGCGTCCGGGTGCGGTTCTCCACGTCGATGAGGTTGTCGACGAAGAGCTGGTTGCGGGAGATCTCCAGGGCGTAGCGGCCGGCGCCCGGCACGGCGGACCAGGAGAGGAGGAGCCGCCGCGTGTGGTCGAGGTCCAGGATCTCGTTGTCGCCGGGAACCAGCGGCTCGGGCGGGCTCGGCAGCGGCCGGGCCTCGGAGAGCAGATCGCCCGTCTGCACCACCTGCTGGAGGGGCCCGATCTGCCGCGTCAGGCCGCCCGTCGAGGAGAGCTCGATGCCGCCGCGGTAGGCGCCGAAACGGCCGCGGCTCGTCCCCTTCTCGACCGACACGAAGGCCTCCGTCTGCTCGCTGACCCGCGCCACCGCCCGCGGCGTGCGCACGTTGCTGGACTTCTCCGAGGTGCTGAGGTCCACCCAGCCGTACGCCATGTCGATCGACTGTTCCGCCGGGCCGAGGGCCCCCGAGCCGCCGGGCGCGACGATGAACTGGGTGTTGGGCCGCACGGTGTAGAGGCTGCCGTCGAGGAACACGATCTCGGCCGAGCCGCCGTCGGAGGTGCGCACGGAATCGCCGGGCTGGAGCTGCACCCGCGCCCGCGCCGGCAGCCAGTCGCCGGTATCGCCGCGCCGGTACTCCACCTCGCCTTCGACGACGTGGAACCGCGCCAAGCCCGAGGTGCCGCGCAGCGCCAGCGTCTCGAAGATCGATTGCAACAGGCCGAGGCTGCGCTGACCGCTCTTGAGGGCGCCGGCGAAGTCGCGGCCGGAGAGCTTGGCCCGGGCCTCCTGCAGGCTCTGCCGCGCGGCGCCATAATCGTTGGCGAAGCTCGCGACGCGCTTCTCGCCTCTCAGCCGCTGGAGCAGAACGCCGGCCTCCTCGATCACCTCCCTGGCTCCGCGCTCCGCCGATTGCCGCTCCCAGAACCGGTAGGCGAAAAGGACCAGGCCGACGACCGCGAGGATCAGCAGCAGCAGGCCGAGCCCCCGCAACGTGTCCACGGACACGCTGTACCAATCCCTGCGCGATCGGGCAGCCTTCTTGGCCGGCACTCAACTTCCTTTCATGTAGGAAGGCGAATATAACACGGAAATCTCTTGTCCAGAGGAGTTTACGGAGGCGAAACGGTCTGCCCTCCGAGACCTCACCCTCTGGCCCCCTCTCCAGACAAGCTGGAGAGGGGGAACGATTCGCCCTTGTACCAGGCTTGGCCGCCCTGCTAAAGTGTCGGGTCCCTCCGAGAGGGAAAGGAGTCCGTGCATGCTCAAGGTGTTTCGGGACAATCTCAAAAACCTCGCCTGGATCCTCTGGGTGATCATCATTCTCTTCATCCTCGCCCTGGCCGCCGACTTCGGCGCCAGCGTGCGCGGCGGCGGCACCTCGGCCATGGCGGCCAAGGTCGGCGGCGAGCAGGTCTCGATCGCCGAGTTCCAGAATGAATACCGCCGGCTGCAGAACCTCTACCGCCAGATCTACGGCGACCAGCTCACCCCGGAGATGGAGAAGCAGATGGGCCTCGCCATGCAGGCCCTGAACAGCGCCATCGACCGCAAGATCCTGACGGCGGAGGCCCGCCGCCTGGGGCTCGACGTCTCCGACGCCGAGCTGCAGGACCACATCCTCAAGATGCAGGACTTCCAGGACGAGCAGGGACATTTCATCGGCGAGGAGCGCTACACGCGGATGCTGCAGCAGGCCCAGATCAACCCGGCGAGCTTCGAATCGGAGGTCCGGCAGGGGCTGCTGCTGAAGAAGCTCACCGACGCCCTGGCCGCCGGCCTCTACGTCGGCGACGACGAGGTGCAGCGGGCGTATCGCGAGCAGGTCGAGCGCGCCAAGATCCGCTATCTGCAGCTCCCGCGCGAGCGCTTCGCCGCCGAGGCGGAGGCGGAGGTGCAGCCGGCGGCGCTGGCCAGCTACTTCGCGGCGCACCCGCAGGAGTTCCGCCTGCCCGAGCAGCGCGAGGCGGCCTACCTGCTGGTGGACGGCAGCCGCCTGGCCGGCCAGGTGCAGGTCCCAGACGCCGAGCTGCAGAGCTGGTATGACGCCCACAAGGACGAGTTCACCCAGGAAGAGCAGGTGCGGGCCCGCCACATCCTCGTCATGATCAACGACAAGCGCGACGACGAGCAGGCCCGCCAGCGCATCGAGGAGGCGAAGCGACGCCTCGCCGGCGGCGCCGACTTCGCGGCCGTGGCGCGCGAGCTCTCGGAGGATCCCGCCTCCAAGGACAAGGGCGGCGACCTCGGTTGGTTCGGCCGCAACAAGATGGTCAAGGAGTTCGAGGCCGCGGCCTTCGGCGCCCAGCCCGGCAAGCTGGTGGGTCCGGTCAAGTCGTCCTTCGGCTATCACCTCCTGGAGGTCACCGACAAGCGTCCCGGCGGCACGCGCCCCTTCGCCGAGATGAAAGAGCAGATCCGCATCCGCCTGAGCTACGAGAAGGCCCGGAAGCTCGCCGAAACGCGGGCCAAGGACCTGGCCGACCGGCTGGCCAAGGACAAACCGCGCAGCGCCGAGGCGTTGCGCGCGCTGGCGCAGCCCCCCGGCGTCACCTACGCCGAGACCGGCCGCTTCAGCCCGCAGGACCCGGTGGCCGGCCTCGGGCCCAGCCCCGTCTTCACCACCACGGCCTTCGCGCTCAAGAAGGGGGACGTCTCGCAGGCGGTGCAGGTGGCGCAAGGCTGGGCCGTCCTCTACCTGAAGGAGATCCATCCGCCGCGCGTGCCGCCGCTGGCCGAGGTGGAGCCCCGCGTGCGCGCGGCGATGACCAGCCAGAAGCTGCAGCAGATCACCATGGGCAAGCTGGAGGAGGCGCGGCGGCAGATGGCCCAGGGCAAGACCCTGGACCAGGTGGCCGCCGAGCTGGGAGCGCCGGTGAAGGAGACGCAGGAGTTCGGCGCCCAGGGCGAGATTCCGGGCCTCGGCAACAACCCCGAGCTGGCGAAAGCCGCGCTGGCCCTGCAGACCGGCCAGGTCGGCGGACCGATCGCGGACGCCCAGGGCGCGCTGCTGTTCCAGGTCACCGACCACAAGGGTTGGGATCCCAAGCAGTTCGCCTCGAACCGCGAGCAGACCCGCTCCGGCCTGGTGCAGCAGAAAGTCTCGCGCCTGGAGAGCGCGCTCATCCAGAAGCGGCGCCGCGAGCTCAACGTCGAGTACGACCGCAAGCTCCTCGAGCAGTTCGAGATCGCGCCGCCCGAGCAGCAGGGGTAGGCGGCAGATCCGGCGTATTGCCCGCGCGACCTCATCCCCCGGCCCCTTCTCCTAAAGGAGAAGGGGAGAAAGACAGTCTTGAAGCCCCTCTCCTTCAGGAGAGGGGTTGGGGTGAGGTCGAGCGGGCAACACGGGTGTTATCCTCGACGGTGCCATGACCACCACCCTCCAACCCGCCGCCACGGTCACGCTCGAGCGGCCCGCCGCCCTCGATGAAAGGACCCTGAACGCCTACCGCCGGCTGGGCTTCCTGCTGGCGGATCTCGATCCGATGCACCGGCTGCCGGCCGAGGAGCAGACGGGGCTCGAGGACTGCGAGCCGGCCACCGCCGAGTACGCGCGCCGCTACTACTGCGGCACCATCGGCGTCGAGTTCATGCACATCCAGGATCCCGCCCGCCGACGCTGGATCCAGGAGCGCATGGAGACGGAGGCGCCGCGCTTCGACCGCGACCGCATCCTCGACCTCCTCATCCGGGCGGAGACCTTCGAGCAGTTCCTGCAGGCGCGCTACCTGGGCACCAAGCGGTTCTCCATCGAGGGCGTCGAGGCGCTGCTGCCCTGCCTCGACCGGATGCTGGAGAGCGCGGCCGAGCACCGCACCGGCCAGGTGGTGCTCGCCATGAGCCACCGCGGCCGGCTCAACGTCATGGTGCACACCGTCGGCCGGCCCGCCGCCGAGATCCTCGCCGGCTTCGAGGACGTCGATCCGCGCAGCATCCTGGGCGGCGGCGACGTCAAGTACCACATGGGAGCGACCGGCGACTACGCGGGGAGGAACGGCCACGCGGTGAACATCCATCTGGTGTCCAACCCGAGCCATCTGGAGGCGGTCGATCCGGTGGCCCTCGGCCGGGTGCGCGCCAAGCAGACGCGCGCGGGCGACGACGTGGCGCACGACCAGGTCTTCCCCATCGTCCTCCACGGCGACGCCGCCTTCGCCGGCCAGGGCATCCTCGCCGAGACGCTGAACCTGGCGGACCTCCACGGCTATCGCGTCGGCGGCACGGTGCAGGTCGTCGTCAACAACCTGATCGGCTTCACCACCGAGCCGAAGGCGCTCCACTCCTCGCGCTTCGCCTCGGACGTGGCACGGCGCCTGCCGGTGCCCATCTTCCACGTCAACGGCGAGGACCCCGACGCCGTGGCGCGGGTGGCGCAGATGGCCGTCGACTACCGCTACGCCTTCAAGAGCGACGTGGTGGTGGACCTCATCGGCTTCCGGCGGCACGGCCACAGCGAGGTGGACGATCCCACGATCACCCAGCCGCTGCTCTACAAGAAGATCCAGGCGCACCCGCCGCTGTGGCGCCTCTTCGCCAAGGCCATGGGGCTGCCGGACGAGGAGACCGAGCGGCGGGCCGACGCGGTGCGCGGCGAGCTCGACGCCGCCCACAAGGAGGCGGGCACGATCGAGAAGAAGCCCACGCTGCGCACGCTCCCCGCCTACTGGGATCCCTACCAGGGCGGCCGCTGCCTGCCGGAGCACGACGCCGTGACGACGGGGCTGCCGGCGGCGGAGATCGCGGCGCTGACCGCCGCGCTGACCACGGCGCCCGCGGGCTTCCACGTCCACAAGAAGATCCAGGCTCTTCTCGCGCAGCGGGCGGAGATGGGGCAGGGCAAGCGGCCGCTCGACTTCGGCATGGCCGAGGCGCTCGCCTTCGCCTCGCTGGTGAAGGCGGGCATTCCCGTCCGGCTCTCCGGCCAGGACAGCCGGCGCGGCACCTTCAACCAGCGCCACTCGGTGCTGATCGACGTCGAGGACGGCGCCGAACACACGCCGCTCCAGCACGTGGCGCCGGACCAGGCGCGCTTCGAGGTCTATGACTCGATGCTCTCCGAGGCCGCCGTCCTCGGCTTCGAATACGGCTTCAGCCGCGACTATCCGGAGACGCTGGTCTGCTGGGAGGCCCAGTTCGGCGACTTCGCCAACGGCGCGCAGGTGATCATCGACCAGTTCGTCACCGCCGGCGAGGACAAGTGGGGCCTGCTCTCCGGCGTCGTCCTGCTGCTGCCGCACGGCTACGAGGGGCAGGGGCCGGAGCACTCGAGCGCGCGGCTGGAGCGCTACCTGCAGCTCGCCGCCGAGGACAACATCCAGGTCTGCCAGCCGTCGACGGCGGCGCAGTACTTCCACATGCTGCGCCGGCAGGCCCTGAGCCCCTGGCGCAAGCCGCTGATCGTGATGACGCCGAAGAGCATGCTGCGCCACAAGGACTCGTCCTCGACCGTCGAGGACCTGGCGCGCGAGCGCTTCCTCAAGGTGGTGCCGGACGCCGAGGTGGAGGGCGCCCAGCGGGTGATCCTCGCCACCGGCAAGATCGGCCACGAGCTCAAGCGCGAACGGGAGAAGCGGCAGGACTCCGGGACGGCCGTCGTCTTCCTCGACCAGCTCTACCCGTTCCCGGAGAAGGATCTGGCCGCCGAGATGGCGCGCCACCCGCAGGTCCGCGACGTCGTGTGGGTGCAGGAAGAGCCGGCCAACATGGGCGCGCTCTTCTTCGTGCAGCCGCGCATCGAGCGTCTGCTGCGCCGGCCGATCCGCTCGGTCAAGCGCTCGGCCAGCGGCAGCCCCGCCACCGGCTCGGCAAAGGCCCACACCCTGGAGCAGCAGACGCTGCTGACGCTGGCGTTTGCGATCGGGGTTTAGAAAGAAACCTCTCCCATCACGACGCCGGGCAGCTCGCCGACGAAATCCGCTCCGAAGGCGCGCGAGGGGGTCCACGCGCCGGGCTGGACCTTGCCGTCCAGCAGGCGCACGGCGCTCTCCACGGCGGAGATCGCCGTGAAGCGGTAGCCCTCCGGCGTTTCCAGCCTGCCGGTGGCCGTGCGCCCGGCGGCGTTCCGCGCCGCCGCCCACAGGTAGGTGCGGCCGCGCTCCCGCTGCTCCTCCGTGGGGCCGGTGACGCGGCGCTCCACCCAGCGCTGGGCGAAACGCTTGACCGGCTTCCACCCCGCCAGGGGAAGCAGGGGCCGCAGCCGCTTCAGCCGCCGGATCATCGCCGGCGGCGTCCCCGAGTAGACGCGGATGTTGGGGATGCCGGTCGAATGGTAGGCGGTGGATACGTCGCCCCAGGCGATGGTCATCGCCCAGCGCTTGCCGGCGCGGCCGCCGAAGTCGATCTCGCGCACGTCCCAGGCCAGCGGCACCGGCACGATGCGGCCGTTCTTGCGGATCGCTCCCGCGTGGGGGAGGCTCTCGATCATCGTCTTCAGGGTGCCGCGGCTGGTGCTTCCTCCCGCGGCGTAGAAGGCGAGCGCGAGCTCGACGGCGTCCGGCAGGGCGGCGGCGACGCGGGCGGCCAGGCAGTCGCTGGGCACCACGTCGAAGCCGACGCCGGGGATCAGCGCGACGCCCGCCCGGCGCGCCTCCTCGCCGCGCGCCAGCACGGCTTCGAAGACGGGGATCTCGCCGGTGATGTCCAGGTAGTGCGCGCGGGTGGCAAGGCAGGCGGCCACCATCGGCGCGCTGGTGTGCAGGAACGGTCCGGCGCAATGGAGCACGGCCGCGACGCCGTACAGCTCCGCCGCCGTGCCTTGGCGGTCGTCGAGAGAGAAGGCGCGGCTCTGCAGCCCGAGCTCCCGCCCCAGCCGCTTCACCGCCTCGGCGTTGCGTCCGGCGAGGATCGGCGAGAGCCCGCGCCGCGCCGCTTCGCGCGCCACCAGCTCTCCCGTGTAGCCGTTGGCGCCGTAGATCATCCAGCTCATGGCGAAGGCGCGGAGGGACGTCCGCGCAGGCCCGCGATCACTTCCCAGAGGCGGTCGAAACGCTGCTGCTGCTCGCCGTGGGTGGCGGGCGTCATGCCCGCGAATTGGCGGGCCTGGAACGAGCGCCGGCGGTTGAGGACGCGGATCTCGAAGTCCGTGTACTCGGGCGCCCAGAGATTGCCCGGCAGCTCCTCGAGGCGCGCGGCGGCGAGCTGGCCGGCGATGCGGGCCACCTCGGCGGGCGCGAGGCGGACGGTGCGCGGCTTCTCTTCCGGCGCCGGAAAGCTCTGCACGGCGAGCTTGCCGCCTTCGAGGGTGAGGTCCCAGCCCTGCGGGGAGCCGGGCCCTTCGGCCTGGCGCAGGACGTGGATCGTCAGCAGCTCCGGCGCCAGCTCGCCGCCGGCGATCTTCTCGAGCCCTGCGGTGAGGGACGAGGCTCCGGGTCCCGCGCGGCCCGCTTCCTCGGCCCTCTCCAGGATGCGTTCGGCCAGCCGCTTCAGCGCGGGAGATTGAGGACCGGTCGAGAGCTGGTGCACCTGCTTGGTGGCGCCGTCGAGATCGAGACGGACGCGGCAGGTCAGCTCGACCTCATCCACGTCTTCGCCGTAGGTCTCGGGCATGCGGGGGAAGCCGGCGGCCTCGATCGCCCGCAGGAGAGCCAGCACGTCCTGCCGCGTCATCGCGAGCTGCTGGGCGCGGTTCCAGACTCCCGCGCCGCTGCCGTAGATCGTGGCCGAGCGCAGGCCCTCCTCCGTACGGCATTCCGTGTCGAGCCGCAGATCGGTCCAGGTCTGCCGCTTCACGGCGCCGCCGAGCACCCGTTCCATCGAGGCGGCTTCCGCGACGGCGGCGGACCCCGCTCGGGCCGGTGGACGCGACTCGGCGCAGCCGGCGAGCGCGAGCGCCAGGATCACGACGGTCCGCAGTCTTCGGCCCGGCGGGCAGGGAGGGAGCACGGCGGAGTTCTATCACAGCGCCGCCGAGCTCCCGCGAGCGGTGAGGGAAAACGGCCTCGCCGGTCGTTCCGTTCTCGCGCACGGGCCTGACCCGTGTGATCAGGCTTTTGAGGAGAACGACATGACGCTCGACGTCATCCACAATACATCGCAGCTCTGGCGCGCCGAGCCGGAGAAGGCCAGGGGCCGATTGGCGGTGACGGCCGCCTCGGAAGGGGCCGCGGCCTCTTTCGCCACCGGCTCCTTCGCGTGGCGGGCCGACCTGCCCTCCGCGCTGGGCGGCGGCGATTCCGCGCCGAGCCCGACGGCCCTGCTGCTGAGCGCCCTCGCCGGCTGCGCCGTGCTGTTTCTGCGCGACATCCTGGCGCCGCAGCTCGGCGTGGCGCTGCGCTCCGTCGAGGCCACGGCCTCCTGCGAGAGCGACGACCGCGGCCTGCTCGGCATCGGCGGGGCCGCGCCCGACCTGCAGAATCTCACCCTGAGAGTGGAGATCGACTCGCCCAGCCCGCAGGAGAAGATCGACGCCCTGCTCGCCGTCTGGAAGCAGCGCTGCCCGATCTACCTGGCCCTGACGCTGCCGCAGAGCGTGCGGGTGTCGCTGTCGTTGCGGGCGGCCTGAATGGGAGAGACCAGTCCTCGACCGTCTTGCCCGCTCGACCTCACCCCAACCCCTCTCCTAAAGGAGAGGGGCTTTTGGGTTGGAGATCAGCGACCGGCTTCGCTCCGCCGCGTCCGTGATGGATCTGAGCAGAGACTCGGGATCGCTGAAGACCCGGCCGTTGGGAAAGCGTAGGATCGTGTATCCCAATGAGCGGAGGTAAAAGTCGCGGTTCTCGTCGTGAGCTGCTTGAGGGCGCGGAGTATGGACCTCGCCATCCAGCTCCACGATGAGCTTCAGCTCGAAGCAGCAGAAGTCCGCGATGAAGGGGGTGATCGGAAACTGGCGACGAAACTTCAGTCCCGAGAGCCGGCGGCCCCGCAGCATTTCCCATAGAGCTTTCTCGGCTGGCGTCTGCTCCCGCCGCAACTCCCGAACTCGCGCTCTGCCACCGCCAGGGTGGAGTTGCCGGATCGTCATGTTCTTCCTCCTGCCGAAATACTACTCGAACTCAACGATCTTGCCGGCTCGACCTCACCCCAACCTTCTCCTAAAGGAGAGGGGTTTAAGGCGTCTTTTTCCCCTTCTCCTTTAGGAGAAGGGGCCAGGGGATGAGGTCGCGCGGGCACGGACGGTGCGATTGGGGCCTACGGCAACGTCGCTTCCCGGACGGCCCGGGCCTGCTCCTCGACGAACTCGCGCAGCTTCTGCCGCAGCTCCGGACGGGTGTTGGCGAGGATGCGGACGGCCAGCAGGGCGGCGTTGACGGCGCCGGCCTTGCCGATGGCGAGCGTTCCCACCGGCACGCCGCCGGGCATCTGCACCATTGACAGCAGGGAGTCGAGGCCGTTGAGCGACTGGCTCTGAACCGGCACGCCGAGGACGGGGACCAACGTATAGGCCGCGATCACACCCGCCAGGTGAGCCGCGCCGCCGGCGGCCGCGATGATGACCTCGACGCCCCGCTCTTCGGCGCCGCGCGCGATCTCGGCCGTCAGGTCGGGGGTGCGGTGGGCGGAGGCGACGCGGCACTCGTGAGGCACGCCGAAGCGGCCGAGCATCTCGCCGGCGTGACGGAGGGTCTCCCAATCCGACTTGCTGCCCATGAGGACGATCACCAACGGATGGTTCTCTGTGCTCATACTGGAATCTCGGGAAAAAAAGTTGGACCGCAGTTACTCGTCCGGGGGTATAATGCCGCCGTTCATAGACCGCATTCGCGGGCGGAGCTTAGCATGGGCTGGGGTAGAATCCGCTCGTAAAACCTGCGCACCGAAAAGGAGGGCTGTATCTATGGCGCGTGTCCGTTCCAACCGCTCTAGGGTCTGGGCTCTTGCCCTGACGACTATGCTGGTCGTCTTCGGGCTGGCCGGCGCGGCGTTCGCCCAGACCGACGTCACCACCAGCCGCATCTCCGGCACCGTCGACGGCGCCGACGGCGCTCCATTGCCGGGAGTCACCATCGAGGCGACGAACACCGAGACCGGTCTCGTCCAGGTCGCGGTGACCGACGGGGAGGGCTTCTACCGGATCCTCAACCTGCCGACCGGCACCTACAAGGTGACGGCCAGCCTCGACGGCTTCGCCACCGCGACCGCCGACAACGTCCGCCTGCTGCTCGGCTCGACGCCGACGATCAACTTCAACCTGCAGAGCGCCACGGTGGCGGAGACCATCACGGTCACCGCCGATCAGTTGCCGACGGTCGAAGTCACCAACACCACGGCCAGCACCACGATCCAGAACGAACAGATCGAGAACCTGCCGAGCTTCGGGCGTGACTTCAAGCAGCTCGTGCTGCTGACCCCGGAGAGCCGCATCGAGTCCGAGCGCGGCACCCTGTCGCTCTCCGGCGAGCGCGGCATCAACACCAGCATCACCGTGGACGGCATGGATTACAACAACGCCTTCTTCGGCGGTTCCGTAGGCGGCGCCGAAGGCCGCGCTCCGCTCTCCATCTCCCAGGAGTCGATCAAGGAGTTCTCCGTCGTCACCAACGGCGCCTCCGTCGAGTACGGCCGCTCGGGCGGCGGCTTCGTCAACATCATCACCAAGAGCGGCACCAACAGCCTGCACGGCTCGGGCTTCTACTTCAAGCAGCCGCAGAGCCTGGTCTCCGACTTTCCGGCCGTCGGCCCGACGGTGGGCCGTCCGGCTTCTGACCAGAAGAAGGACCAGTATGGCGGCTCGATCGGCGGGCCCTTGGTCAAGGACAAGCTTTTCTACTTCGTGTCCTACGACCAGCAGAAGCAGGACATCACGGTGCCGATCCTCACCACCCAGCTCCTGCCGGCGTTCTTCACCACCTATCCGGCTCTCTCGTCGCCCCCGCAGTACGTGCAGACGCAGGACGGCTCGGTGCTCTTCGGCCGCCTCGACTACCAGATGAATCCCGCGCACCGCTTCATGCTGCGCGTCAACAAGAACGACTACGAGGGCATCAATGGCACCTCGAACAGCCAGTCCCGCACCGCGAGCTACAACGGCATCGAGGGCCTGGACACCAAGGCCTACGTCGGCTCGTGGTCCGGACAGTTCGGCGCCAACTGGCTCAACGATCTCAACGCCAACTACATCGACGAGGAGACCCCGCGCGAGGACAAGGGCCTCAACCTGCCTGAGATCCAGATCGGCGGCCTGCGCTTCGGCGAGGTCAGCTTCCTGCCCATCCAGACCACCAACAAGCGCAAGCAGGTCGCCGACACCCTCTCCTATCTGCGCGAGCGGCACGTCTTCAAGGGCGGCCTCGACTACAACGACACCAGCGTCGACCAGATCTTCAAGGGCAACTGGCGCGGCGTCTTCATCTTCGCCAACAACGCCGACTTCCTGGCCGGCCGCTGGCGCGAGTACCGTCAGTTCGGCGGCTTGAACGGCCTGACGTCGGATGAGGCGGGCAAGGCCGCCTTCAACCAGAAAGAGACCGCCTTTTTCGTGCAGGATCAGTGGTTCGTCCGCGCCAATCTGACGCTCTCGGCGGGCCTCCGCGTCGAAAACCTGGACAACCCGGACGATCCCATCCTCAACCCGAACTCTCCCAACGGCAGTGGCGGGCTCAACCTCAACGCCAAGATCCCGGATTCCAACGGCCAGCTCTCTCCCCGCTTCGGGCTCTCCTGGGCGCCGGACGACAAGACGGCCGTCCGCTTCTCCCTCGGCCGTTACTGGAGCCGCACGCCGGCCCTGCTGTGGGCTCAGCCGTTCACTTCCAACGGCGTCCGCGGCGCCCAGGTGAATATCTTCGCCGCTAGCGGAGGAGCCGGGCCGCCGAGCGATCCTCTGGCCCCGGGCTGGGGCAGTGGTGCCACCGCGACGAATGGCGGCTTCAATCCCGTCGGTGTCGAGCGCTATCCGTTCGGCTCGGTAAGCCGCCCGTCGACCCCGCCCAACGTGTTCACTGTCGATCCGGACTTCGAAAACCCCTACACGGATCGCGTCACGCTGGGCGCCGAACGCGAGATCTTCCCCAGGGTCTCCTTCGGCCTCGACCTCACCTATGCGAAGGGGCACCAGCTCCAGCGCCTGACGGATCTCAACCTGGTCTACGACGGTACCCTCTCGTCCAACGGCCTGCCCCACTACCGCGCAAACGCGACAAACACCGGTCCATTTCGGCCGTTGAGCGCCTATGGCGCGATAATAACCGACCGCTCGGACGCCGAGGCTAAGTACAAGTCAGTGACGGCTACCCTGCAGCGGCGGTACGCCGATAATTTCAGCCTCTACGGCGCGGTAACCTGGTCCGAGGATCGGGACAACGACTCCAACGAGCGGAACTTCTCGGGCATCCAGGCCGAGGACGTCAACAACCTCGGCCTCAACTGGGGCCCGTCGGCCCGCGACCAAGAGTGGAAGGTCAACCTCAACGGCGTGTGGGACACCCCGCTCTGGGGGATAGGGCTCTCGGGCACCGTCCTGTACTACTCGGGCCAGCCGTTCAACCCCATCGTCGGCGCCGAAGTCAATCTTGACGGGGTTTCCGGCACCGACCGGCCGACGGTCAACGGCCATCATCTCGGCCGCAACAGCGAGCGCCAGCCCGACATCTGGTCGACGGCCCTGCGGCTGTCGAAGAAGTTCGGCATCGGACCTGTCGAGCTGGCGGCGTTCGCCGAGTGCTTCAACTGCTCCGACCACACGAACAAGTTCGTCAGCAGCACCAACCAGATCTATGGTTCGGGGCCCGCTCCGCGCGTGACGTTCGGGGTTGCGGACTCGCTGTTCCAGCCGAGCGGCATTTTCGGTCCCCGCACGATCCAGCTCGGCCTGCGGTTCGACTTCTAAGAGAGGCAACCCAGCCTCGCGGTGAAAGGGGGAGCGGCAACGCTCCCCTTTTTCTTGGTACGATCGACGTACTGGACGAACAAGTCACCGAGCTCCTGCGTGCCTGGAAGGGCGGCGAAGATGAGGCGCTGGAGGACCTCATCCCGGTGGTCTACCGCGAGCTGCGGGCCCTCGCCGCCCACCAATTGCAGGGCGAGCGGACGGGACATACCCTGCAGCCGACCGCCCTGGTCCACGAAGCCTTCCTGAAGCTGCGCGAGCTGCGCAGCATCCAGTGGCACGACCGGGCCCATTTCTTCGCCTTTTCCTCCCGGATCATGCGGCGGATCCTGGTCGACTACGCCCGGGGACGCCTGGCCGCGAAGCGCGGGGCCGACATGCCCCACGTCGGCCTGATCGAGGGACAGGACGGTGCGATGGAGTCTGCCTTGAGCCCCGCCGAGCTGATCGACCTCGACCGCGCGCTCGACCGGCTGGCGGCGGTGGAGCCTCGCCTGGTGCAACTGGTCGACATGCGCTACTTCGGTGGCTTGACGGTCGAGGAGTCGGCCGAGGTCCTCGCGTGCTCGCCGCGCACGGTCAAACGCGACTGGGCCTTCGCCCGTGCCTGGCTGCTCAAGGAGCTCGGCCATCCGCCATGAGCGAGACGCCTCGCTTCGCGCGTCTCCGGGCGGCCTTTGAAGAGATCGTCGAGCTCGGGCAGGAGGACCGTGAGGCGGCCATCCGGCGAGCCAGCGGCGACGACCGCGACTTCGCCGCCGAGCTGCGGGCGCTGGTCGCCGCCTCCGAGCGTGCCGGGACGCCGCTCGATACTCCACCCCTGAAGCTGCTCGGCGACGCCGCGGGCGTGGAGGTGCCCGGCTATCGGATCCTGCGCCGGATCGGCCGCGGAGGAAGCTCCGTCGTCTACCTCGCCGAGCAGTTGGGTGAAGGCTTCACCCGCCGCGTGGCGCTCAAGGTTCTCGACGCGGGCCCGAACGCCAGGCTCGCCCGCCGTTTCGGCGCCGAGCAGCGCATCCTCGCCGCGCTCGAGCATCCGGGGATCGCGCGGCTGTACGACGCCGGCGTCGCGCCCTCGGGCCGTCCTTACCTCGCCATGGAGCTGGTCGAGGGCGAGACTCTCCTCGACTCCTGCCGCAGCACGCAGGCGCCGTTGCGCGACCGGCTCCGCCTCTTCCTCGCGGTCCTCGCGGCGGTCGACTACGCGCACGCCTCCGCCGTCGTCCACCGCGACCTGAAGCCCGGCAACATCCTGGTCTCCGAGCGCGGCGAGCCCAAGCTGCTGGATTTCGGCATCGCGCGCCTGCTCGCGGACGCCACGGACGGCGAGGCGACGGAGACCACCGTGGCGCCGCACCGCGCGATGACGCCGGCCTACGCCAGTCCGGAGCAGGTGCGCGGCGCCTCCGTCGACACCCGGTCGGACATCTATTCGCTGGGCGTCGTCCTCTATGAGCTGCTCACGGGACGGCGCCCTTACCGGCTCGCGGACACCAGCCGCGAGACCCTGGAGCGCGCCATCCGCGAGCAGGAGCCGGAAAGGCCGTCGGCCACGGTCGCCGACCCGCCGCTCCGCCGCGAGCTGCGCGGCGATCTCGACGCCATCCTGCTCAAAGCGCTGCGCAAAGAGCCGGAGGCGCGCTACCCCTCGGCGTCCGCCTTTGCGGAGGACCTGAAGCGGTACCTCGCGGGTCGGCCGGTGCTGGCGCGGCGCGGCTCTCTCCTCTACCGCGCCGGCAAGGCGGTGCGGCGCCGGCGAGCTCTCCTCGCCAACCTGATCTTCATCGCGGCGCTTGCGGCCGGTTCCTGGGGATGGGTGCGGTGGGCGCAGCGGGACGCCGCGGCCGAACGGCCGGGCGCTTCGCCATGGCAGGCGATGCCGGTGCGGGCCGCCGCCGCGGAGAGCTACCGCCAGGGCCTCGCGGCCCGCGCCCGCTTCGACGTCACCGCGGGGCTGCGGCATCTGCGCGCCGCCGCGGAGGCCGATGCGGAGAATCCGCTCGTGCGCGCCGCGCTCGCCGACCTCCTGTCGCTCGCGGATCGCGCCGCGGAGGCCGCGGACGAGGGGCGACGGGCGCTCGCCCTCGCGGCGGCGCTGCCGCGCGAGAGCCATCTCCTCGTCGAGTCGATCGCCTTGCGGTGCGCAGGCAAGAGAACCGAGGAGGCCCAGGTCCTGCGCTCGCTCGGTCTGCTCAGGCCGGACGACCTGGAGATCGGCCTGATGCTGGCCCGCAGCCTGATCCGGCTCGGCGATCTCGCGGAGTCTCTCCAGGTGGCGACCCGCCTGCGGGCTCTTCCTCCACCCGCGCGCGACGACCTGCGGATCGACCTGATCGAGGCCGATGCGCTCCTGGACATGGGACGCTCGCGGGAGTCGGCCGACCGGGCGGAGGCCGCCGCCGTGGCCGCCAAGGCGCGCGGCCTGCCCTCGATCATGGGACGGGCCCTGCTGACCGCGGCGGCGGCGCACGACGGCCTGGGCGAGACCGCGGAAATCCGCGCCCGCGCCGAACAGGCGCGGCAGCTCTTCCGGACACGCGGCGAGGTCGGCGGCCTCGCGAGGGCGCGGTATTTCCTCTGCCTGGCGTCGCTCCGCGAGGCGCGCCACGAGGACGTCGAGCGGGAGTGCGGGGCCAACATCCGTCTCAACCAGGGCCTCGGCAACTACGGTGGCATGGCGCGGGGGCTCAACGTCCTGGCGGCGTCGCGCCGCCGCCGCGGCCTCCTCCCCGAGGCCCGGGAGGCGTTCGCCGAAGCGTTGGCGTTCGCGAGCTCCCTGGGCGACAAGCTCAATGAAGGCCGCTTTCTGCACAACGTCGCCAACGTCGACCAGCAGCTCGGGCGGCTGCCGGAAGCCGAGGACGAATTTCGCCGGGCGATCGCCAACCGCCGCGAGGTCGAGGATCGCCGCGGCCTCGCGCTGTCGCTGGAAAGCCTGGCCGAGGTCCTCATGAAGCGAGGCTCCCTGAGCGAAGCCGAAGCCCTCCTCATCGAATCGGAAGCGACGGCCCGCGAGCTCGATCTGCGCGAGCTGGCGGTCGTCCTTTCGACCCGGGGAGACCTCGCCGCGCTGCAAGGCGACCGCGAGCGGGCCCTCGACTGGTACGGCCAGGCCGCCGCCCTGCACGAGAAGGGGGGCGAGCGCGACAGCGTCGCCGAGATCCGCGCGCTCCGCGCCGAGCTCGAGGAGCCCGCCACCGCCGCCACCTGCCGCCGCCTCGAAGGCGCGGAGCGGGAGCTCCGCGAGCTCGGGGATGACAGCAGCACGACGGTGCAGATCTGGATTGCGACCTGCTGGAGCGAAACCGGCGCGCCGCGGCGGGCCTCGCCGTGGCTCGAGAGAGCGGTCCGCGAGTCGCAGGCCGCGCAGGACCGCGGAAATCGCCTCCAGCTCGGGTTGGCGCAGGCCTCGATGGCGCTGCATTCAGGGGATTTGGCGGCAGCGGAGCGGCGGCTCGACGAGACGTCCGCCGAGTGCCGCCGCCTCTCCTACGGCGCCCTGCTGCTCGAAGCCCGCCTCCTCGCGGTCCGTCTGGCCCTGGCGCGAGGAGACCATCCCGAGCGGGTGCGGACCCTGGCCGAGGAGCTGCTGCGCGATGCCCGGGCGGCGGGCTTCGGACGCATCGCCCGTCAGGCCGGCGAGGTCCTCGCCCACCCCCGCCTCGCCCGGAGCTAGGGAGGCCCGAAGGCGTAGAGAACGCTCGACTCCAAAGGCTCCGCGGCCTGGCCGACGACGTAGAGGCGCCCGCTCGCGGACAGCGCGGGATTCGTCGTATGGAAGTGCTCGTGCTGCAGCGGATGGGCGAGGATCTGCAGGTCGTGCGACCAGACCTCGAGCCCGCCGAAGGTGGGGAGGAACGCCTGGGTCAGGCTCGCCGCGGGGGCTCCGAGAGCACCGTCGTCGATGCGGTACGGTTGGGGCCGCGCCGTCGGGGCCAACCCATGGGTATTGGGATCGTACAGCCACCCGATGAACTCGGAGAGGGTAAACCAGACGGCTGGAGCCATCGCCGGAGGATGCTCCACCGGGTATTTGGTCTCGACCTGCCAGCTCAGCGAACGTGTCGCCAGGTCGTAGACCTTCAGGCGATGGGTGCTCGTGCCGATCGCCACCAGCCCCTCCGGGGTGACGGCCGGGCTCGACAGCAGTGTCTCTCTCTCGTCGGCAAAGGTGCTCCAGGTCTTCACCAGACGATCGGACATCGCGGCCGCCTCCGGACGGAACTGAAGAACCTTCAGCTCCGCGCAGATGTCCGTCACCGCCACCAGAGGCTGTGACGGCGTCGAGGAGCCTCGGATGACCGTGTCCATGATGGCCGGCGTCGAATCCGGCCAGCCGAGCTGCTCATAGAGCGGCGGCAGCGTGCCGGTCGAGGGCCAGAGGCTGGTCAGGAAATCCCAGAGGTCGTTGAGCACGCCGCTGCCGCCGCCGTGCAGATACAGGCAGACGTTGCCCACGGGATGGCGGGCGAAGAGCCGTCCGTCCGTGGTGTAGACGAGCAGCTCGTTGAAAGTCCCGTCATCCGGGTTCGGCGTCGACACGTCCGCCTGCCGGGTGTTCCGGGCATGCACGAAGAGGAACGAGGCCCCGGTGCCCGCCAGCGTCCACACCTTCACCGATCCGGAGGAGACGCTGTTGCCGTCCTGCGTCCAGCGCGGCAGCTCGGTTTCCCAGATCGGTTTGCAGTCCTCCGAGAGCAGCGCGAGGAATCCCTGCATCCCGGGGGCGGCGGGGCGCTGGAAGAGCACCGCCACCTCGCCGCCCGGCAGCACGGCCGGCGTGGACGTGAACACGCCGCCGGGGAAAAAGACCGCGCAACGGAACTTGCCGTCCGGCCAGAAGGCGTTGAAGATGCCGTTGGTCGTCCCGACATAGACCGTCTCCCCGCGGCCGATCGCCGGACCGCCCCAGGCGACGGGACCGTTGAGCTGCACCGACCAGAGGGGCCTCACCCCGATGTCGGTCGCAAGGTTGACGAAGCTGCTGTTGCCGGTATCGCCGTAGGCCTGATTCCAGTCCCCTTGGGCAAGGCCCGGCACCGCCGCCAGCAACGCCACCGCCGGCAGGAGCCGCCACGCCCACCCTCCGATCCTGTTTCGCATGATTCCTCCTTTTTGAGCAGCCATTCGGAGGCAAAGGCGGGAAAACGGACCGGACGGGGCCACGGCGGAGAGCAACCAGCGAATCGGGATGACCTGGATTTCAGAAAGGATTTGGCTGGTCACGACCGGCGTAAAAGGAGATCCAGCGCTCGTTGGAACTCCTGCGCGGCTTCGGGGCTGAGGGTTGGACGGCGCCTCACCCGTCCTGGCCCTTGGGTGGCAGGGCAAAGCTCTGAGGGTCGTGCGGAGACTTACGTTTGCCGCCCATCAGGGCCTGCCATTCCTGGCTGGTGAGCTCGCGGAACTCACCCCGGTCGAAGGGACCGAAGATCTGGTCGTAGGCTTCTTGCGAGAGGCGCTCGCGTTGTCGGGCTTCGACGACGGATAGGCGGCGATACTCCTCGACGGACAGGACGACCGCCACGGGCTGGCCCGAGTCTTCCAGAACCACAGGTCCCGCCTCCGTGTGCTTGACGGTTTCGGCCAAGCTGGCCTGAGCGTCCGCGAGCGAGATCGTCGTCATCGGCCGATGTCTCCTGGATGACCTTAGCGCATGCGGGCCCCATCGGCAAGCTCGCAGGTTTAGAGGAGGAAGAGGACTTTGGAGGATTTGGCTGGGAGGCAGGGACTCGAACCCCGATTCTGCGGTCCAGAGCCGCATGTCCTACCATTGAACGACCTCCCAGCAGGACGGGCCGATAGAGTAGCGAAACCGGCCTGGAGTGGTCAACCCGGGGGGCCTGTTTCCTATTTCCCTTGAACTCCCGCGGTGTAGCTCGTAGAGTCCCGCCCCGGTGTTTCTCCTCGTCCTGCGCTCCCTGGCCGTCTATGGCGGAACGGCCGCCCTCTTGGCGTATGCGGCGCACCGTTGGGTGCTTCCGATCCGGCCCAGGATCGCCCTGCTCATCGCCCTCGCTCCTCTGTTGTTCACCGGCCCGGCGACCTTGCGCGGCCAGGTGTATGCGCCGCTGGAGATCAACTATCTCTTCGAGCCGCTCGCCGCGCACCGCCGGCAGCTCGGCGTGCCGCGGGTGCGCACGCCCCTGCTCTCCGACGTCGCCTTCTCGATGATCCCCTGGCAGAAGGCGGTGCGCGAGAACGTGAAGAACGGCCGCGCTCCCCTGTGGAACCGCTTCGTCCTCGCCGGCGAGCCGCTCCTCGCCGTGCAGCAATCGGGCGCCCTGCATCCCTTCACCTGGCTCAGCTTTCTGCTGCCGCTCGCCCAAGGCTGGACCTTCCAGATGAGCGCCCGGCTCCTCCTCGCCGTGCTCTCGGCCTACCTGCTGTTCCGCGACCTCGGCTGCCGCGAGCCGGCTGCGCTCCTCGGCGCGCTCGGCTGGGGGTTCTCGGATTTCCTGATGTTCTGGCTGGGCTATACGGTCGGCAACGCGCTGGCGCCTTTCCCGCTGCTGCTCCTGGGATTGTCGCGTCTCGTGCGCGATGCCGATCGCCGGGCGGCGGCTCTCACCGTCGTCGCGCTGCTGCTCATCATCACCGCCGGCCATCCGGAGAGCCTGCTCTTCGCCGTGGCCGGCGCGGGCATCTATTTCCTCTTCCTCCTCGCCTGGGCCGGCCCGCAGCGGCGGCTGCGCCCACTTCTGCTGTCCTTCGCCGCGGGCGGCATCGCGCTCGGCCTCACGGCGGTCCAACTGGCGCCGATGGCGGAAGCGCTCCCTCACACCTATGAGCAGGCTCTGCGGTCCGGCCATTACGCGCACCTCAAGAAGTCCGTCGCGCCGCGGGAGAGCGCGCGCCGGAGCGCCACCTTTCTCCTGCCGTTCGTCCACGGCGAGTCGGGACGCGGACAGCTCCGCGAAGGCTTCGGCGTGCCCGGAGGATACGCGGGGACGATCCTCCTGCCGCTGGCGGTGTGCGGGCTCTTCGGCGCCGACCGGCGGCGCTGGGCGTTCCTCGCCATCGGGCTGCTCGGGCTTGCGCTCTGGTCGCGCCTGGCGTTCGTCACGGATGCGCTCGCCGCCTTGCCGCTGTTCGACATCGCCGTCACCGACTATCTGGTCTTCCTGGCGGCCTTCGCCGCCTGCGCGCTCGCCGCGCTCGGCGCCGACCGGCTCCTGGCGGGAGAGGGCCGCGGCGCGTTCCTGGCCGGCGCGGTCCTCGCCCTCGTGGCGGTCGGCGCGCTGTACGCCGTCCACCAGCCGGGGATGCGGCAGCTCATGCCCGAGGCCTTCCTGCGCCGGCGGCTGCTGCTGGAGATCGTGCCGCTGATGTGCGGACTGCTCCTCTTCGCGGTCCGGCCCCGCCGCGCCACCGGCGCCCGCATCGCGGCGCTCCTCGTGATCTTCGCCGCGGCGCGGGGCGTCGAAGCCGGAGGGATCTACCCGTCCTGCCCGGGAGACGCGATGTCGCCCTCGCTGCCGTTCCTGGACATCATCCCGCGAGGAGCTCCCGTGCGGATGCTGGCGATGGGCGAGATGTTCGTGCCGAACCTCTCGACCATCTACGAGTTGGAGGACGTGCGCGGCTACGAGTCGATGAAGCTCAACGCCTTCGTCGCCACCTATCCGCTGTGGTGCGCGCAGCAGGGTGCCTGGTACAACCGCGTCGACGATCTCACGAGGCCCTTCCTCTCCTTCCTCAACGTCGGCTATGCCATCGTGCCGTCCGGCTACCCGCCACCGCCGGGGTGGCGGCGGCGCTCGCGCGACCGCAACGCCGACCTGCTGCGGAACCGGCGATACCTGCCGCGAGCGTTCGCGCCGGCTTCCGTCCGCTTCGCGGCCACCGAGGGAGAGCGGCTCGCCCTGCTCCAGTCCATCGACGACTTCGGGCAGAAAGGCGTCGTCGGTCCGGGCTCCGGAGCCGCGCCCGGCCTCTGGCGCCCGAACGGCAGGGCCCGGGTCGAGATCACGGCCTACCGGTCGCAGTCCATGGTGCTCGACGTCGACGCGCGGGAGGAGACGATCGTCGGCACCTCGACCCCCGCCTGGCCGGGCTGGAAGGCGGAGCTCGACGGCGCCGCGGTGGCGCCGCTCGCCTACAATCACGCCTTCCTGGGCTTCCGGGTGCCGAAGGGAGCGCACCGCCTGGAGCTGTACTACCGGCCGCCCGGCTTCGTGCTCGGCGCCGCGGCCAGCCTGCTCACCCTCGTCGTGGCGGTCCTCGCTCTTCTCGTCCGCCGGCGGCCCGCCGCCGCGGGAGCGGTCTCCCCATGAGCTTCGCCGGCAAGCGCATCCTGATCACCGGCGGCCTCGGCTTCATCGGCTCCAACCTGGCGATCCGGCTGGTCCACGAAGGCGCCCGCGTCACCCTCTGCGACGCAATGATCGAGGGGTACGGCGGCAATCCGGCCAACGTGCGGGAGATCCGCTCGGAGGTCGAGATCGATACCTCCGACGTGCGCGACGAAGAGGCGATGGCGAGGCTCGTCGCCGGGCGGGACATCGTGTTCCACCTGGCGGCCCAGGTCTCCCACGTCATGTCGCTGTCGAACCCGTATCCGGACATCGACATCAACATCAAGGGCACGGCGGTCCTGCTCGAAGCCTGCCGCAAGCACAACCCGGAGGCCCTCGTCGTGCGCTCCGGCACCCGCGGCCAGTACGGTCCGGCGGTCAAGCTGCCGGTCACCGAGGAGACGCCGTCCGATCCGCGCGGCATCTACGAGATCTCCCAGCTCTCGGCCGAGATGATCTGCCGCACCTACACGCGCATTCACGGCCTGCGCACGGCGCCGCTCCGGCTGACCAACATCTACGGCCCGCGCAGCCA
Organism: Acidobacteriota bacterium; assembly: GCA_046765915.1. Classification (GTDB taxonomy): domain Bacteria; phylum Acidobacteriota; class Thermoanaerobaculia; order Multivoradales; family UBA5704; genus DATARR01. Next base: position 42,911 of record JBKPTH010000122.1, read on the forward strand.
GATGAAGCACTCGCAATTCGGCGTCGTGAACTGGTTCGTCCGCCTGGCGCTGGAGGGGCGGCCCATCCCGATCTTCGGCTCGGGGAAGATCCTCCGCGACTTCCTCTACGTCGACGACTGCGTCGAGGCGTTGCTGCGCGTGGCCGCGGCGCCGGGCGCGGTCGGCGAGATCCTCAACGTCGGCCACGACCGGCCCTCGACCTTCCTCGAGGTCGCCGAGACCCTGCGGGAGCTGGTGCCGGGGACGCGCATCGAGTTCACCGAGTTCACGCCCGAGCGCCGCGCCCAGGAGCCCGGCGACTTCGTCTCGGACATCACGAAGATCCGGCGCCTCGTCGGCTGGGAACCGACGGTGAGCCTGCGCGACGGCCTCGCCCGCACCGCCGACTTTTACCGGCAGCGGGGCGCCGACTACTTCTGAGAAGGCCGGCTGCGCTGCTAAGCTCACGCCGCCGATGATCTCCATCCACCCCACCGCGCTCGTGGCCTCGCAAGCGATCGGAGACGGCACGCGCATCTGGGCGTTCGTCAACATCCTGGCGGGCGCCCGCATCGGCCGCGAGTGCAACATCTGCGACCGCTGCTTCATCGAGAACGACGTCACGATCGGCGACCGGGTCACCGTCAAATGCGGCGTGGCGCTCTACGATGGACTGACGCTGGAGGACGACGTCTTCGTCGGGCCCGGCGTGATGTTCACCAACGATCCGCGGCCGCGCAGCAACCAGTGGCTGGCGGTCCACCCCCGCACACTCGTCCGCGCGGGAGCGAGCCTCGGCGCCGGCGCGATCCTGCTGCCCGGGGTCACCGTGGGCCGCTTCGCGATGGTCGGCGCCGGTTCCCTCGTCACGCGCGAGGTTCCCGACTTCGCGCTCGTCTACGGCAGTCCGGCCCAGGTGCAAGGCCACGTCTGCCGCTGCGGCCAGAGCCTGCGCTTCGACGGCGACGCGGCGGTCTGCGCCTGCGGACGCGCCTTCTTCCGGACTTCCGACGGCCAGGTGGGAGAGCCCACATGAGCGCCACCGCCGCCGCTCCGCGCGTCGCCTTCGCGGCCCTCGACGCGGACTACCGCGAGAAGCGGGGCGCGATCGACGCCGCGGTGGCGCGCGTTCTCGCCAGCGGCTGGTTCATCCTCGGCGAGGAGGTGGCGGCCTTCGAGGCGGCCTTCGCGGACTTCCTCGGCGTCGCCCACGTGGTCGCCTGCGCCAACGGCACGGAGGCCATCGCGCTAGCCCTCCTCGCCGCCGGCGCGCGGCCGGGCGACGTGGTCCTCCTCCCCGCCAACGCCTGCGTGCCGGTGATCGCGGGCGTACGCCTGGCGGGCGCGCGGCCGCGCCTCTGCGACGTCGAGCCCGGGACGCTCACCCTCGACGCCGGGAGCGCCGCGCGCGCGGGAACGGCGGGGGCGCGGTTTCTTCTGCCCGTGCACCTCTACGGCGGAGTGGCCGACCTCGAGGGGCTCGGCGCGCTGGCGGCACGCGAGGATCTCGTCCTGATCGAGGACTGCGCGCAGAGCCACGGCGCCAGCTTGCACGGACGCTCGACGGGGACCTTCGGCCGCGCCGCCGCCTTCTCCTTCTATCCGACGAAGAACCTCGGCGCCTACGGCGACGGCGGGGCGGTAGCCACAGGAGATCCTGAGATCGCAGAGCGTCTGCGACGGCTCCGCCAATACGGCTGGAGCCGCCGCGACCATGCCGAGCAGGAAGGCCTGAACTCGCGCCTCGACGAGCTGCAGGCCGCGATCCTGCGCGCCAAGCTGCCCTGGCTCGCCGCCGAGAACTCGCGGCGGCGCGAGCTCGCGGCCCTCTACGACGCGGCTTTCGCGGACCTGCCGCTGCGCCTCGTGCGCTCGCGCGAAGGAACGGTCCCGGCTCGCCACCTCTACGCCGTGCGGACGGAGCGGCGGGACGTCTTGCGCGCGCATCTCGCCGCCCGCGGCGTCGAGACGGCGATCCACTATCCGACGCCGCTGCACCTGCAGCCCGCCTACGCCTTCCTCGGCTATCGGAAGGGCGACTTCCCGGTGTCCGAGGCGGCCTGCGAGACGGTCCTCTCGTTGCCGCTCCATCCCGCCCTCTCCGGCTCCCAGGCGGAGATCGTGATCGCGGCGGTGCGCGAGTTCTTCGGAGCGCGGCCATGACGCGCGAGCTGATCTCCGTCGTCGTCCCGGTCTATTTCAACGCCCCGCATCTGCCGCGGCTCGCCGAGCGCCTGCGTGCCGTCGCGGACGGCGCCGACCATGACCTGGAGGTCGTCTTCGTCGACGACGGCTCCGGCGACGAGTCCTGGGAGCGCATCAACGAGATCGTCGCCCACTGGCCGGCCGCGCGCGGCGTGCGCCTGACCCGCAACTTCGGCTCGCAGATGGCAATCCTGGCGGGGCTGGCGGAGGCCAAGGGAGCGGCGGCAGCAGTGCTGTCGGCCGACTTGCAAGAGCCGCCCGAGCTCCTGCCCGAAATGGTCGCGGCCTGGCGGCGCGGCTCCACCTCGGTGCTCGCGGTCCGGCGCAGCCGTCCGGAAGGCTGGCCGACCCGCGCCGCCGCCGGTCTCTATTACCGTACGCTCCGCTGGCTCGCCTTCGCCGAGATGCCCGCCGGCGGCTTCGACTGCTTTCTCATCGGCCGGCCGGCGATCGACTTCCTGGTCCAGAGCCACGAAGTCAATACCGCCCTTCCGGGTCTGCTCCTGTGGGCGGGCTTTCCCACCGCGCTCGTCCCCTACGACCGTGTCGCGCGCGCGGAGGGAAAATCCCGCTGGACGCTGAGAAAGAAGCTGAAGTACTTCATCGACGCGGTCATCGCCTTCTCCTACGCGCCGCTACGCTGGATGTCTCTCGCGGGCGCCCTGCTGGCCCTTGTCGCCTTCGCCTACACGGGCTTTCTCGTCGCCTACAAGCTCGTTCACGGCGAGCCTATCCAGGGCTGGACCTCGCTGATGGTGGCGCTCACCTTCTTCTCCGGCGTGCAGCTCCTCTCGCTCGGCGTCCTCGGCGAGTATCTCTGGCGCACCCTCGACGCGGCCCGGGAGCGCAAAAGGTTTCTCATCCGGGAGCGGACGGGCCCATCGCGACGTACTGGCACTGTGGCCGGCGATAACCGCACCTGAGCCGCCCTGCCGCGGCGGGGTAGAATAGCCATGAAGGCTCACCGGCATCCAGCCGGAGTTGGAGAGAGTTCTCCGCGTTTAAAGGCACCGAGATGCGCAAGCGCGTCTACATCGAGACCACAATCCCGAGTTTTTTCTTCGAGACTCGGAGCGACCCGGAAATGGTAGCTCGACGAGCATGGACCGTCGCCTGGTGGACCGAGCAACGGCCGCACTACGAGTTGGTGACCAGCTTACCCGTCCTTGAGGAGCTTGAGAGAGGAGAACATCCCCACAAGCAGCAGGCGCTGGCTCTCCTGGCCGATCTTCCGCTTCTGCCTATCGAGGACGAGGTCTACGGCATCGTGGATGCCTACGTGCAGCGCCATGTCATGCCGCGAGATCCGCGAGGTGATGCTCTCCACCTGGCACTGGCTTCCTACCACCATTGCCAGTTCCTTCTGACCTGGAACTGCACCCACTTGGCGAACGCGAACAAGTTCGAGCACATCCGCCACGTGAACACGCTGCTGGGGCTGTTCGTCCCTGCACTGATTACGCCCGTGGAACTACTGCACTGGGAAGGAGATCCACCATGAAACCCGACCCCGCCATTGAAGAGGTCCGCGCCGTACGTCACCGGATCTCAGAGGAATTCGGTCACGACACCCAGGCCCTCCTCGACCACTTTCGCGAGCTGGAGAAGCTCTATCCCAACAGGGTTCAGCGATCGCACGATTCGGGTCTGCCCAAAGCCGGAGCTCAGCAACAGCCGGCAAGTGACCAGCCCGGTGTCAGATAGGATTGGGGCCTACCGGGTCCACGATCCAGGCCGGATCGCTGTGAGTCCCATTCGTCGAGGATTTCCGGAATGTCCGACACCACCCCCTCCACCCCCGGCCGCGACTTCATCCGCGACATGGTCGCCCGCGACCGCGCCGCCGGCAAGTACGGCGGCCGGGTGGTCACCCGTTTCCCTCCGGAGCCGAACGGCTTTCCCCATATCGGCCACGCCAAGTCGATCTGCCTCAACTTCGGCGTCGCGCAGGAATACGGCGGCAAATGCCATCTCCGCTACGACGACACCAACCCGGAGACGGAGGATCAGACGTACGTCGACGCCATCCAACGGGACGTGCGCTGGCTCGGCTTCGACTGGGGAGAGAACCTGTTCTACGCCTCGGATTACTTCGAGCAGCTCTACGACTTCGCCGTCGAGCTGATCCGCATGGGAAAGGCCTACGTCGACAGCCTCTCCGAGGACGAGATCCGCGAGTACCGCGGCACGGTCACCGAGCCCGGCCGGCCCAGCCCGTACCGCGACCGCGGCGTCGAGGAGAACCTCGACCTCTTCCGCCGCATGCGGGACGGCGAGTTCCCGGACGGCGCCCACGTGCTGCGCGGCAAGATCGACATGGCCTCGCCCAACATGAAGATGCGGGACCCGCTCTTCTACCGCATCAAGCGCGCCACCCACTACCACCGCGGCGACGCCTGGTGCATCTACCCGTTCTACGACTTCGCCCACCCGCTCTCGGACGCCATCGAAGGCATCACCCACTCGCTCTGCACGCTGGAGTTCGAGAACAACCGGGAGATCTATGACTGGCTGGTGGACACCCTGCCGTTCCCCGAGCCGCCGCGGCAGACCGAGTTCGCCCGCCTCAACGTCACCTACACCGTGATGAGCAAGCGCAAGCTCCTCGAGCTCGTCGAGCGCAAGCTCGTGGCGGGCTGGGACGATCCGCGCCTGCCGACCCTCGCCGGCCTGCGCCGCCGCGGCTTCACCCCCGCGGCGATCCGCGACTTCTGCGACCGCATCGGCGTCGCCAAGGCCAACAGCACGGTGGACGTGACGCTGCTGGAGCACTGCCAGCGCGAGGACCTCAACCCCGAGGTTCCCCGCGTGCTCTGCGTGCTGCGGCCGCTGAAGCTGGTGATCGAGAACTACCCCGAGGGCCAGAGCGAGGAGCTGGACGCGCCGTTCTACCCGCACGACGTGCCCAAGGAGGGAAGCCGCAAGGTGCCCTTCTCGCGCGTCCTCTACATCGAGCGGGACGACTTCGCGGAGGTGCCGCCGAAGGGCTTCCACCGTCTCTCCCCCGGCCGCGAGGTGCGGCTGCGCTACGCCTACTTCGTCCGTTGCGAGAGCGTCGTCAAGGATCCCGCGAGCGGCGAGATCGTCGAGGTCCGCTGCACCTACGATCCCGCCACGCGCGGCGGCTCGGCCCCGGACGGTCGCAAGGTGCCGGGCACGATCCATTGGGTCTCCGCGGACCACGCGGTGCCGGTCGAGGCGCGTATCTACGACCGCCTGTTCCGGGTCGAGCGGCCGGACTTGGAGGAAGGACCTTTCGAGGATTGCCTCAACCCGGACTCCCTGGAGGTGCTCACCGAAAGCCGCATCGAGCCGGCGGCGGCGGATCCGGCGCTGGGAGAACGGTTGCAGTTCGAGCGGCAGGGCTACTTCTTCCGCGATCTCGTCGATTCGCGTCCCGACCGTCTCGTCTTCAACCGCATCGTGCAACTCCGCGACTCCTGGGCGCTGGAGGCGAAGAAACAGGCGCCCGCCGCCGCACCGAAGCCGCCTGAGCCAAAGGCGCCGAAGGTGAAGGAAGAGAAGGCCCCGGAGCCGCTCTCAGCGGAGGAGTCGGAACAGCTCGAGCGATTAAGTCCCGACCTCCAGCCCGTCATCGAAGGTGTGCTCGCTGCTCACACCAACGAGGTTGAGCGTTACCGCGCCGGACAGACCGGCGTGCTTGGCTTTCTCGTGGCGCAGGTGATGAAGCAGGCGGGGCGGGGCGGCGACAAGCCTAACCCGAAGCTGGTCAGCGCGATGTTGACGCGGGAGTTGGGATCGGAGTAGGCGGCGCTTGCCGCGCATGCAGTTGCGGAGTAGGATTTCAGCATGCCAAGTATAAGTCTCAAGGCCCACTACGACGGAAGGACGATCCACCTCGATGAGCCCTTCGACTTGCGGGAAGGCACCCAATTGATCGTCACAGTGCTGGAAACAGTACAACCCGATAGCGAAAGGGTCGGATGGAGCGACCTCAGTGCCCGCGGGCTGGCTCGTGCTTACGGAGACTCTGAACCCGAGTACTCGATTGCCGACGTTCTCCCATGAAGGAGGGGGATGTCCTTCTCGCGCCGTTGCGCCAGAGCGACGGCACTCTCAAGGATCGGCCTGCCCTCTTCCTGAAGAGATTGCCGCCGTTCCAGGACTTTCTCGTCTGCGGCATCAGTACCCAGATTCAGCAGGCCGCGCCGGATTTCGACGAGACCATTAAACCCACCGATGCCGACTTCCGAACGAGCGGCCTCAAAGCGGCGTCACTGATTCGGCTTGGCTACCTGGCGGTCCTTCCACGCTCGGAGTTCAAAGGACGTATCGGGAGCGTGTCGGCGGTACGACGCCAACGCTTGCTCATCAGGCTGAGCGATTTTCTGCGTCCTCCATAGGAGCCTCGCTCGCGGGCTCTACCTCCGGCGCCCGCACCAGCTTCTCTGGGTGCTCCTTCTGCAGCTCCATGTAGTAGGCCACTAGGCGATAGGGGTCGTGCCCGAACTGTTCCGAGATCTGGTGGCGGACCTCGCGAATACGGTCGAGTTCCTCAGCGCCGTCATCTTCCAACATCGATTCAAGGTTCTCGCTCATCGTACTCACCTAGAAACTACAGTGTAGTGACAATCTGAAGCTTGGGGAGCGACTCGGCGCACATTCTCGGAATCCGATAGTCTCCGCACTGCGGAGACTATGATCTCACCAATTGGCTACTCGGTAGTAGCCTCGTTCGCAGGCTCTACCTCCGGCGCCAGCACCAGCTTATCTAGGTGCTCCTTCTGCAACTCCATGAGGTAGTTCACCAAGCGATAGGCCCGGGACTTTGTCAGCGAGTCCACTCCCCAGCGGCAAAGTCAGCGGACTCTCTCCCCGCCGTCCGTCTTCCCCCGCCGGAAGATCCGCTCTTCAACCCGCCGCTGCACCCCCGTCACGAGAGAAGAAGCTACCCCCCAAGGCGGCTGCCGGGCAGAAGGGCGATCTGAAGGGCGGGAAGGCCCGCGCCGCCAAGCTGTCAGCTGCCCGGAGAAGCGAGATAGCGAAGAGAGCCGCAAAGGCCTGCTGGAAGCCCCCCGCTGAATAGGTCTTTTCGATCGGCAGACTACACTTCCACGCCATCGGCGATCCTGCGTCCAGCGCAGCCTACCCACAACTCGCTATTTCTCAGATAGTTACGCCCTGTTTTTGGGCCATCGGACGCAGGATCGCCGATGGCGTGGAAGTGTAGTCTGCCGATCGGGTAACCGTGCTCAGGCTTCGTGCAATCGATGTGCAATCGATGTGCAATGCTATCGCACAGTCGTATGAGTATAGAGTTACCAATTAACCTTGGTTGTATTTAGTCTAGACTAAATGCTATTTCATCCATCTACATCTATCGCACTGCTTCGCATTACCAGCCTATTTCCCTAGTGATTTCCCTATGAAGATCTAATTGTCTAGCTCTGTTGGCTAACGTCAATGCAACCATCTAGGTTTATCGCAGTCAAATTGACTGGCATGCCGGTATCGCCTGGCGCCAGGACTCCAAAGGCACCGAGGAGAGGTTCTACAAGATCGCATGGTACTACCACATGAAGCACGTGGCTCCGCGAATAGCACGACCGGCAGATGAACTCATGCTTGTAGCCGCCTCTATCGGCACGAAGAAGAAGCGGACCGCCTTCTATGAAGCGGTTCAGGAGGTCATGCAACAGGTAGGCAGGGCGGGTATTGTGAGGACGGCTTTCTGGGATGCAGACTGTGACCCCCACCTCCAAGCTGCGGACTACTGCGCTTGGGCATTAGGTCGGAAGTGGGAAAGCGGAGATCTTCGCTCGTACAACCTGATCCGGCGGAAGATTCGCTCCGAGTTCGACCTGTTCAAGCCAGGCGGGAGGACGTACTATTAGTCCCTTACGAGGGAGATCTTCGTCAAATTGGCACGAATTTGAGGTCACGTTTCAAACGAGCACCTCCTGGGCGAGGGCCGGGATGAGAAACAGACGCCTGAGCTTGAGGGCTGCGCAGACGACCCTCTGGCCGAGC
>JBKPTH010000123.1:0-71670 GCA_046765915.1 Acidobacteriota bacterium
ACCGGCGGAACTGCGCGACGCGATCGACCGCTTCATTGAGGCGCATAACGAGACCGCAGAACCGTTCGAATGGACCACGGCAGAAGTCCATCCGGTCTCGCCGAAGCGTTATATCGCTAACTTACGCCGCTAAGCACTAGCATACCCTTTTGCCATCTTACCCTCCGAGCCCCCTTGCCGCCTTACCGGAGGTACGCGCGAGCGTCGAAGAGCCTGGGCGGCCACCCCGGAAAGGCACGTCTCGACCTCGGGCAGGGAGTTGAGGCCACTTTCCCTTCGCTGGATTCTTGAGGGCAGTCGCAGTTGAGTCTCAAGGAGCGGTCGGCTATATAGCCCGCCGCTCCTTTTTCTTAGTTTAAGGCGAGAGGCTCTCATGAAGGAAATAGGTTCGGGTTGTAGGACACCTCTCATTCTTCTAGATCCCTAGAAGTACCTTCTTACACCTCCTTTTGCCTTTCAGGGAGCACTCTTAGACCAAGAGCGGCCCGCCGCGCCCTCGCCAGGGGCCGGAAGGATGCCGCTCGGAAAGGAGTGCATATGCTGAAGCGCACACTTGTCGTTCTGTTTCTCCTTGTCTCTCTTGCGGCACCTGTGATTGCCGCCGCGCGTTCCCCGATCCTCCCCGCAGGTCCGAGGGAGGAGCGAGGGCGAATCTTTCTCCCGGACTTCGGGAAGCTCTGGGAGATGGTCACGTCCGTTGTCCTCAAGGCCCAAGGAAGCATGGACCCGAACGGCAAACCTCCTGCTGCTCCGCCACCATCCGGGCCGACCTCCGACGCCCAGGGCAGCATGGACCCGAACGGCTAGATCCCGGTATCCGAGGGAGGGAACCGAGTTCCCGGTTCCCTCCCGTTTTTCGCGTCTCTTCTGGTATACACTCTCCCCTAAGTTGCGTCTTAACGAGAGGAGAGGCTATGGCGTGGCATGTCTCCGAGGAACTGCTTAGGGGTTTCATCGCGGGAGCGTCCTCGAAGGAGGAGGGTCAGAGGATCGTGCGGCACCTCGTCCGGGGCTGCGAGCGGTGCGCGAGGATGATGGCCTCGACCTGGCTGGGAGAGGGGGCGGAAGAGGCGGACTATGAGGCGGCGTTTGCCGAAGCCTTCAAGTTCGCGACCGAGATGGAGGAGCAGCTCGCGATCGAGCGCCTGCGCGGCTGGGCGCAGTGGTCCGCCTTGGAGCCGCTTTTCCCGGCGGCGCGGATCGCGGTCGTCCGTTCGCAGCCCGCCTACCACACCTTCGGGCTCTATGAGCGGCTCCTTGAGGCGGCGCAGTGGTACTCGCGGCGCGACCCGGCGGAAGCCGCGGACATCGCCATGCTTGCGCTTGTAGTAGCCGAGCACATCCCGACCTTGGAAGGCGCTGCCCGCGCCGACCTCCGCGCAACCACCTGGGCGCACGTCGCGAACATGCGGCGGCTCGCCTCGGACTTCGAGGGAGCGCGGGAGGCGATAAACGGCGCCTGGAGGATCTTCGAGGAGGAGGGATCGGGCGATCCTTCGGACCGTGCCCTCATCATCTCGCTTGAAGCGTCGTACTTGGATGACGTGGGCGAATTCGAGGTCGCGGAGTCGCACCTCGAAACCGCCCTGAACCTCTACAAGTCCTTGGGCGATCTCCACCTGCAAGGGAGGACGCTCATCCAGATGGGAGACATCATCGGCCACGTGGACCCCGCGCGGGGCATCAGGCGCATCATGCGCGGCCTGGAGCTCATCACGCCCGCAAAGGAGCCGCGCCTCGAACTCTGCGCGAAGCACGACCTCGCCTGGTACACCTGCGAGCTTGGGAGGCCGGATGAGGCCCTGGCCTTTCTCGATCGCGCCCGCCCGCTCTACGCCTTGCACCAAGATAGCTACACTCAACTTCGCTTGCACTGGCTGGAGGGCAAGATCGCCTTCGCCCGCGGCGAGGTGGACGAGGCGCAGAACGTCTTTGCCCGGCTCTGGGACGAGTTCCACGCCCGGGATCTGCATCAGGAAATGGTCCTGGTCGCGATCGACTTCGCCGAGGTGCTCGCGATGAAAGGCGAGATCGAAGGAGCGGCCACCTTGGTGCGGGAGGTCCACACGATCATGGCCAACTGGAAGCTCCACCGCTACGCTTTGGCCGCGTGGCTCTACTTCGAGCGGCTCTTGACCGAGGGCAGGTGGAGCCACGTCTTCGCAAAGCTCCGGATCTACTATCGGCGGCACTGGAACCGCGCGGAGGCGTTCGAGGAAGTCGTCTAAGCCGAGAGCCGTGGCGGGCGTTTGGTCTATGCGCCGACGAGCCGTAGCTCGAAGTCCCGGAGCCGCATGACCCGGAGCACGTAGGTTTCGGCGAGAGCCGTTGCGGTCGCATAGTCCTCGACCGTGACCGGGAAGCTCTCTTCCTTGGTTTTGCCCTCGGCGTCCTTGTACTCCACCGAAGCGGTGAAGCGGCGCACCTTCATGGGTCCTCCGGTGATATGCATTTCTAAGGCAGTTCATGATAGCAGGAGCCGATACATCCTCGTCGTCGCGGCTGTGCGTAGCTGTGGGAATCCCGGGAGGGCGGAGGGCCGGGGGCCGGGATTTCCAACGGGTGTGGGAAGGTCCGGGGCGGGTGGATGGTGGCCGGAGCTTTCCACACCCGGTCAGATTCCACAGCCGGGGTGGCGGGCTGCCAGTTATCCTGGGTCAACGAAAAGCCCCAACGGCGGTTGCCGTGGGGCCATGGGAATCAATATCCCTCCCTTAAGGAGGATGCTGGTGGGAAGAATCTGCAGGCCGCGCGAGGATCAGGTGTCCTGCCTTGACCTCGATCTCTATGGGATCGCCTTCGCGGAAACCGGCTCGCAGGAGCCACCGGCCGCGGAGACGGATCATGGGGACGCTCGCCCGTGCATCGAAGTATGAAGTCACCGTGGCTTTCCGGCTTTCGCGGACGGCGACCTGCCGCGCCTCGTCTCTCATGAGTCGACCTCTCTTAGCTCCTGCTCGATCTGTAGGGCGAGGCGCCCGACCTCGGGGGCGAGCGTCGCGGCGAGGCGCGAGAGCGCGGCATCCGCGCGGGAGAGCTCGGAAGCCTTTTGCGCGCCCACGGTCGCGAGGAAGCCTTCGAGGAAGCGGAGATCGCGAGCGGCGCCTTGAAGTTCGGCCATGATCGGTGATTCCGTCCAGGTCGGCCAGTCCTCGGCGGAGAGCATGAGGTCGAAGAAGAGGTTGCCGATGAAGCGGAAGGCGTCGGCGGCGCCGGGCGGGGTGAGCCAGACGAGGAAGGTCTCGCGGAAGACGCAGAGCGCCTCCCATTCGCGGGGTAAGGCAGTGGGCGGTGGTGATGCTACCGGGGCGGGCGGGGTAAACTTCGCGACTAGCTCGGGCATGGGGTTCCTCCTTGCTCGGGTCAGGCTCCGTGAGAGGCCACACCTCTCCCGGAGCCGGTTTGTTTATGTGTTCACTTGTCGATGGACAAGGCCGGGCCGCCGGGTAGCTCCTGCTACGCAGCGGCCCGGCGATCCCTTTCCGTGTCGGACCCTTGGGTCCCGTTTTCCATTCCTATCGCCTCATCGTCGTCTTCCTCTCCTTTGCTCCTTGGTTAGCCATGGAGGGACTCTTGCCTCTTCCATGGATCCCGCCTCCATGGCGGAATGTGAAAGTTGGGAACGCGCTGAAGTGCGCGTGAGATGTGGGATGAAGAGATGGCTTCTACAAGCTCGGGGACATTTGCTCAGGGACACTCGCGGCCCAGGAGACGGTCGCGTACCGCGCGAGCTGGGCGATCGTGCGATCCGCAAAGCCCTCGCCTACGAGGACGAAGCCCTCATAGAGCGAGAGGGCGCCCACGATCGCCTCTTCCTGCTCCGAGGAGAGCGAACCGTCGAAGAGGCCGAGTACGGAGGTCACTCCGGCTTCGGAGAGCCGAAGCACGCCCTCGATCTCGGGGGTGAGATAAAGCGGGCCGGTCTCTTCGCTGACCTCCAAGAGACGATGCAGGTTGAAAACCTCGAGCCCGGCGTGGAACTTAGGCGGGAAGAGATAGCGCGGAGTCTCGTTCTCTAGGGCAAGACCGACGTAGGCGAGAAGCTCCCCGCGGGCGCTATGGACCGGGATCGCGAGCCTGCCTTTGAGGAGTCCGCGCGCGCAGTACCCCGCGCCGAAGCGCTCCAGTGTCTCTGTCCCGAATCCAAGCGCCGCAAGGCTCTCGTGGTTCGGGTCAAGGGTCTTCAAGGTGAAGGCGAGGGGTAGGTTTGAGGTGGGCAAAGTCTCTTGCGCCGCCGGCGGGACTTCGGGGGAAGCGGCTCGTGCCTCGGCCGGTGCGGCGAGACCTTCGGCATGCTGCTTTTCTTTTTCCTCCACGAGCCCCAGCTCGAACCAGGAATCGATCTTCAGGGCAGCGGTACGGATGGTCACGCCCTCCTTCTTCGCAACGAAATCCAGGATGTTCCCGCCAGCCTTGCACCCGAAGCAGTACCAGGCATTCTTCACGAGGTTCACCTGGAACTGGCGCCCGGATGCGCCCTTGCAGAAAGGGCACGGCCCCGCGAGGTTCATGCCCTTGCGGGTCAAGCCGTCGAGTAGCTCGTAGCGGGAGAGAATCGCTTCCAGGGACACCGCGCGCTTCACCTCCGCAAACGGTATGAAACCTTTTTGCATCGCATTCTCCTTTTCAGTTTTGAGGGTTCTGCGACTCAGGATAGAGGCGCGGACAAAGACGCAAAAGGCGGCTCCGGGAGCCGCCTTGCGTGACTCTGACTTTGCGGCGCGGCTCCTACTTCATCGCGTAGGTCACCGCCAGGGCCAGGGCGTCGAAGGTCGCCATGCGCTCATCCTCGCTCTGGTAGATCTTGCGGCGCTTCGGCATTTTCGCGGCGAGTTCCGGAAAGGTCTCGGCGAGGTGCTCTGTGATCGAATATTTCGTGGCGCGCCTGTCCAGGGAGGAGAAGCACTCGATGACCGCAAGCCGGGGGATGGCGTGTACCGCAATGCCGCGGGTGCGGGCGGTCTCTTGAAGCTTCCCCAAGAGCTTCCGCACCCGCGGCCGGCGGCGCGAGCCGGGGGCCGCAGAGTCTTCAAGGACGACGACATCCGGCCGGAACTGATCGAGGAGCACCTCAAAGCGGATAACGGCTCCGGAGTTCTTCTCGCCGGATACATGGGCGAGGTCCCAGTCTACTAGGCGAAACGGAGTTTCGAGGACGGCGTAGCCGAAGCCCTTGGTCGTGGGGTCCAAGGCGAAGATGCGAGTGGGGTCGTTGGGAACCTGTGACATGGTAAAAGGTTTTGTGTGGTTAGTGATGAACTGCGGTCTACAAAAAGAGCGCGGCTGGGGACCCGCGCGGATGTCGGGAGGAGTATTGAAAAGCTCGCGCGGATCTCTCTCATGGCGGCTCTCACGCTATCGCCATCGCCGCAAGAAAAAAGACGGCAAAAGTTGCCGCCTTGGCTAAGAAATCGGTTTTATGCCTGATGCACCAAGGGTGCTCCGCGCAGGGAAAAATCGAAGCACGCGGCGATGGGCGCCTTTTGTGCACCGTCCGAGGGAAGTACGCTCTTCCCCATGTCGAATGCCGCCCACAATGCGGGGCTTGAAGAGGTCCCGCTAGAACACCGGGACGGAGACATCGCGGCGCCTAAAAACACGCCTGCGAGTTTGGGCTACGCTTACAAAGCCGAAGACGTGAAACCGCGTACATTGCCACAGGAGACAATAACGGCCTGCCTTGGCCTGGGGCGGATTTTGCGCGAGATACGTGCACGTATGTTGCGCGAGGGGTACAATATGCCTAAAGAAGAACTTCCATGAGTAACCCACAGGTTACGGCAGAGGAGATAGTCCGTAAAATAGAGAGCGGCACGTACCGCGACTCGTATCTCGTATACAACCGCAAGAGCACGGATGAGCCCGATAACCAGAAAAATTCGATCAAGTATCAGAAGTCGCAGAACGCGCTTTTTGCATACCGCGAGCATCTGCCGGTAGCTTCCCTGACGCTCGAAGGATTCTCGCGGGACGGTATCGTCTCGGAGCGTCACTCCGGCTTCAAGGAAGATACGGCGCTTCAATTCGGCGAGGGCAACACCGTCCAATTCCGCATCGAGCGGCCGAAGTTCCATCGCCTCGTGCAGTGGTTGGGGATGGGCTACTTCAAGGGCGCCATCTTCCTTTGCTGGGATAGGGCCAGTCGGAACCGCGGCGACGATACGATCCTCAGGAAGCTCATGAAGCAAGGCGTAGACATACGCTTTGTCTCGACCACCTACGAAAAGTCCAGCTCCGGCGAACTCCACATGGACATCGACGGGATGTTCGCCGCGCACTACGCCCGCGTGACTGGCGAGAAGATCGCCATGACGCTCCGCAGTAAGCGTGACCAAGGCGTCTGCACCTACCGGGCGCCCGCGGGCTACCTGAACCAGGGCCAGATGGAGCACAAGCCGATCGACCCGGAACGGGCCCCCGTCGTGAAGAAGCTCTTCGAGCTGTACGCTACCGGGCGCTGGAGCTTGATCGGTCTCACCCGTTGGGTGGTAGACCAGGGGTTTACCATGCCTCCGGTGCGTCGCCGGAGAACGCAGGCGGAAGTTCTAGCCGAAGAGGAAGATGATACCCGCGCAGCGATTGAGCCCGTCTCTCGGCCGCCGACGTATACCAACATCCACAAGATACTCGTAAACCGCTTCTACGTAGGCGAGGTGCGCGGCAATGGCGGGACGTGGATAAAGAGCACGAGCCATGAGGCCCTGATCCCGGAGGATCTCTTCAACCGGGTCCAGGCGGAACTCCGAAAGAAGAACAAGAGCGCTCACTATGCGAACGTGCTCGACTACCCGCTCCGGGCGATGGTCCGCTGCGGCCTCTGCGGACGAGTCTACACTCCCTACCCGAAGAAGGGAATCATATACTACGGCGCGCGGTGCAGCGCGGGCTGCGCCAACCCGAAGCGGAGCTTCAATTTCAAGTTCATTACCGACAAGATCGGGGACCGGATCGCCAAGCTATCCTTCACGGACGAGGAGCTTGAGGAGCTGGACGCTCAGACCAGCACAGACATTGCGCTCTTGGAGGCAAAGCGCCTTCAGGAGCTAGAGGCTAATGAACGGAAGAAAAAGAGAATCCGCGAGGACTTGGCCTACCTGAACGCCAACCGCCTTACGCTCTTGAAGACTGGCGCCTATACGCCGGAGACGATTGTCGCCGAGGAGACAAGGCTTAGCCTGGAACTCTCCACCTTAGAGAATTTGGAGAAGGCATCCGATATCGCGATGCAGGAGACGGTCAGAGACGTGGTGAAACTTTCCGAACTCTTAAGAGACGTTTATTTCTATTACCAAAACGCCGATCCGCAGGAAAAAGAGGCAATTACCAAGGAGGTCTTTTCCGAACTCACTGTCCAAGGAGAAACGTTGGATTACAAATGCACGCGAGGCTTTCAACCTCTGGCAAGCCGTTTTGTCTCTCAGGGTGGACCTAAGGCTTGGCTTTCCGAACTGCTATTACAACGAGAGTATATAGCAGCCAGCATACAGAGGTTGGCTCCCTTCGTGGCAAATGCCGACTAGAAGGGTGCTGCATGTCGATAGATCATCACTGGCCGACCCTGAAGCCCATCCCGCCGCGGGCTGATTCCTGCGGCTGGGCCATTAGGATCTGGATCACCTCGAAGATGGCTTTGAAGTGGGCGTCGTAACGCCGTTCCATCTCTTCGACCTTTGCCGCCAGCTCTCGGTTCGTCGCCAGGATTTCCCGGAGGCGCACGAAGGCCCGCATGATGGCGATATTGACCTTGACCGCCCGCGGGCTCTTGAGGACCGAGGAGAGCATAGCGACGCCCTCCTGGGTGAAGACGTAGGGCAGATAACGGCGACCGCCCCGGCTCTCGCCGTTTGAGGTGCCAATTTGGAACCTCAAAGCCCGGGCCTCGGCCGGGGTGAGCTGGAACATGAAGTCGGAGGGGAAGCGTTCCAAGTTGCGCCTTACGGCTCTGTTGAGCTGCTTGGTCTCGATGCCGTAGAGAATTGCGAGGTCGCTGTCGAGCATCACCTTCTGCCTGCGTAGGAGGTAGATCTTGCGTTCAATGACCGCTGGCGGCAATGGACCATCGTCGCGCTTGGCTTTTGGCATAACCCAAGCGTACTCGGCATATGAACAGGGTCAAGGAGGAACTTGATGCAGCCTTGACGGTGGTGCCGCCCGTCGGCACTATGTGAGACATCTCACCTGAACTTTTTATCAAGCAAGGACGGATCGATGTAGGGCATCTGTCCGCTTCCCAGCACGAAGACGCACTTGCCATTTGGCCTGCACAGCAGTTCCGCGCCTTGAACATGCATGGGGCACCAAGAACTACAGTCAAACCAAAGCGAAGATACCTTCTTGCAGCTGCACCAGACGGCGTAAACATCATATGCTACGCCCTTGCCACTTACCAATCTTCGCAACACTTGGGCGTGCCCAACGATCTCCTTTGCTCCAGCCTTGCCACAAGCAGGACATTTGAAACGGAACGCTATGTGCTCCTGAGCCTCGCCTTCCTTATTGGTAGCAAGTGCCGCTCCTGGATGTCCTGCCTCGTAGCCACCAAGCCACGATAGTCTTGCATTCAGGGTCAATCGCAACCAATTCCTGATTCCCATAGACTCACCTTGCACCTGAGGAAATAAACGCACCCCAGAAAAACGGGTGGGATATCTTCTCTATCTCTCCTGCCACCCCCTCGCGCCTAAGAACACTCCTTTGAGCCTCGTTCAATGCCCGCGCCCTAGTCATGTGCGGCTTAAGCAGGTTTGAGTACGCCAATGGTTTGATAACCGAAGACGCCAAGTCGTCCACAATCCATAGGCTCGACCACACCGTCGCCGCGCCCGCATATAAAGGCCCGCTGGCCAACGTAATCCATTCGTCACCTATATCAGGGAAATGAAAAGCCGTCTCGCATGTATCGCCATCCCATAAAAAACATTCAGGTAGCTCTAGTTTCGTAAACTGCTCTTTTAGAGTTAACTTCTCATCGCCAGAGAGTTTAATATGGGCTTCCTCAGCAACTCCGCTCACCGAATGCCCGGTGACAAGTACAACCTCTGCTCTGCGAGCCTCCTCTAAGAAATCACTCTTAAGGGCTGGCCTTTGTCGTGAGGGACCGAGAACCACATGCTCTGGAAACATCCTGGATATAACTTGCACCTCCTTCTCGGCGAAGGCAAGATCCCCAGTAGGGTTCTCAACGGCAAGTAGCCTTTTGGGCCGATCACATCGAGACCGTTTCTCGCAGAGTGCGAAAATTGATGCACTCGGAGCATAAGAAATCTGTTCAAATTGTTCTATTAGGAACGCCTTGCTAGAACCTGATCGCTTAATCATTGCATGCAATGGAAATAGGTGAAAGGCTCGATGCGGCACGAAAACAAGCCGGTTGCAGTCTCTCGGCAGCAAATGTCTCAAAGGCTGAAACAGTCCCTCATAAAGTTCTTCTAGAATATCTTCCATTAGATGAAGCCAGTACTCCTCGTTTTCCCCAGTCAAGCGGAACTTTTGATATTCCTCACACCAATTGCCGAAGAGAGCCCGAATTCGTGAAGGGGTAAGATTAGACAATTCAACCCCCTGAACCCCGTTGAGTGAGGAAATACAGACTGCTGACGCAATATCCTTGCCTTCGTACAACTCTATGAGTGCAGTAGAATCTGCGAGGGCCGTTTTAAGCTCGTCCACACGCACGCACTCTACTCGAACCATGGCGGAGAACTCGGGGTCGTATAGGCGAACCTCGTCAACTATACTGTTGAATTCCTCGATCGCACTGCGGTGTTCGATCGATCTGGCAACAGCTACTTTCTCCTCCCTATTTTCGGCCACCTCCGGCCAAGCTTCGAGTTCCCTGACCCGTTTCTGCGCTCTTCTATAACGCTCGAAGAGTTCGGATGGCACAGCTCTGCTAACCATGTGCTCTTCTTCGCGCAATAATCGAATGAGCGTGCGAGCCTTGGAACGCTCAGTGTATTCGAAAACCTCGCCATAGTCGCGTTTTGGTATTAGTACCCTCTCAATAAGGTGCTCATAAGGAGACGGCATGTTTCTGAAAATATTGATCTTCTGCTGTCTACTTCCAGTAATTACCTCGCTGAAATGCTCCAGCCTATCAATGGCCTTCTTGAGGTACTCCTCTCCCGATCCTCGATTTCCCTCTTCAATATAGACAACTCCTAATAGTGCAAGGCACATAGACAAGCCCTGCTTGTCATTATTATTCTCCAAGATCTCCACCGCTTCCTGATATTCGAGAACCGCCTTGCTAAGCTGCCTTGTAGAATGATAAATACTCCCTAGGCCTAATCGACAACGAACTCGCAAGAAGTCGCGGAATCTCTGCGGGCTGGCTAAGCTCTCGATCAGTGACATGGCGCGATTGTAGGTGGCTGAGGCTTCTTCATACTCCGCCAAGGACTCCTTGATTTCCGCGATGCTACACAGGCACTGCACTGTCGCAATGCGATGACCATCCTCTTCAGCTATAACCAGTGCCTGACGAAAAAACCAAAGAGCTTGCTTGTTATCCTCTAATCGCTGATAGATGATGGCTAAAGAAAAAAGGGTTGACTCGATATGCTCGCGCGAATTAATTTGCTTCGCAAGCCGCAATGAATCTAGATGATAGCTTGCGGCCTGTTGGATATCGTCATAGACCCAATAAATACCTGCAATTAAGTGTGAACATGTTAGAGCACTTGAATGGTCTTCTAGAAGTTTGTGTATCTGGAGAGATTTATGCAAGTGGTCAAGCGATAAGACGTAGTCATGCGCCGACTGGTAGAGATTTCCTAGAGAGAAATGGGCCATCGCTGCTCCCTTCTGGTCATTGATCTGAAGGAAGACTTCGAGGGCTTGTTCATAGAAGGGAACAGCCTCACTGAAGAGCCCTTGGTAGCGATGGCAGCCACCAACTGCCAAGAGACAAATGGCGACTTTATGGAAGTTCTGCTGAAGCCGATAGCGCCTCAAGGACTCTTGATAGAGTGCCAACGCTTGGCTGAGGTTCCCTTGTGCAGTCGCAACTAGAGCCATGTCGTAGACGATGTCACTTAGTATGGTGTGGCTGGTGTCCATCGCCTTAAAAGCCTTGAAGGCTTCTTGATAGTGGTGGAATGCCATTTCTTGATTCGATAGGTTTCGATGGCAGACAGCGATTCCGAGGAGACAGAGAGCAATATTCTTGTTCTTTTCCAGAGGGAGACCCGATTCCAGGGTTCTCTGATAATTATTCAGGGCTCTCGCCCAATCCCCCTTAGAATGTGCTGCGAGCGCAAGTTGGAAGTATTTCTCAACTGATGCCGCAGTAAGGGAAGCATGCAGGTTTCTGTATAATTTTTCCAGAAAACCAAAAATGCCAGCCATTATAATTCTCTTTAAGTTGCTATGATGGAATGGGCTCTACTTGATAATGTGGATATGGCTGACTTCTTTTGTTTTAACCAATTCAATTAGCTCCTCCAAATCTCGGCGATCGGTTCCCACGGGCACTCGCAGGCTCCACTCTTTACCGTGCAGTTCCATAAAGGCAGCCTGCCGTTGACCGGCCACGGCCAGCAAGCCAGAAATCAACGCTCCTAATCCAGTGCCGGCCATGCCGACAAGAGCGATCAGGATGTTGGGATCGTTCCGAAATCGAGGTGGGCGAGGAGTCAATTTGAGAAGAAGGTCCGTAGCCTGGTAAGCTCGAAGTTGTTCGGCAAGTTCTTTGGTATCGATGAAATCTGATGTTATGGTGAGCTGTCTATCCATATCGTAACCCCTTCTCGCTTCGTCTACAGGCCACTAAGCAAACCTTCTCAGGAGGCGACGCGGGTTAGAGATGGACCACATGGTTACTCAGCGTTCGCCGGAGTTTTCGTAAGAGTAGCAGGCCGACGGCAGCAGCGCCACAGACTAATAGCCATTCGCGCATGTGAGCATGCTGATGAGGAGGGCTTCATTCGTCCGGGATCACTCCTCCGGCAGTATGCGGACAACCTCTCTCCAGCCGTTCACCCACTCGTGAGTGAGAATATCCCCGCTGCCAAGCGCCTCTCGATCGGTGAAAAGGAAGAGGCGCGCGCCGCCTACAGGAAGCGCCCTGTACGCGTCCACGAGGTGCTCTACCCGCTCGCTACTCGTCGTCACGGTCAGGACCCTGAAGTTCGGAATCCCGAGGTGCGCTCTGTGAACCCTCTGCCGCCAGGTCTCTTGGTAGGCGAGGAGCTTGCGGAAGAAGCTCGTCTGCGCGAGCCCGTGCCGCGCGACCGGCATCGTGCCTCGGTCGGCTTCGAGGAAGAAAAATGCGTGCCGCCGGTTCTCCGGCGCGTCCTCGAAGCGAAGGCCGAAGACCTTATCCGGCTCCACTCCCAGGTGGTAGGGCTTCCCGCCCCAGCGAACCTCGACCTGCCAGCGGAAAGGAAGGCATAGGCGGCGAGTGGATTCGGGTGCTCCCGCGAGCACCTCCTCGGGCGGAATGAATCGCACTCCTTCTCGGCTTCGACAAGCGACCTCGAAGGCCACCATGATCTCGGCGACTGCGAGGGTGTGGTGCAGGAAAACCCGCGAGACGTTGCGTTTCTTTGTGTCCCAGCGGATACCGACCCGCCTCACGGTTTTCTCGGCCTCGAGGACCTCGGCGCCGCGTTTCCCCAAGGCGTAGACGAGCGGCTCGGACCCGCGGGCGTACCAATCGAGCTGCATGGCCGGGCGGTCAATGTAGCCGTGGTGGAAGAGGAGCTGCAGGCGCCGAAGGATCACCTGAAGACTCCCTCCCAAAAGGGCTGCGAGGTGTGTGGAGCGAAGCAACCGATGTCTGTGAACGGCGCGTAGGATTTCAAGGTCGCGGGGCGTAAGCACCATGCGGCGCACTTGGGCGCGCTCGAAGCGCGGCCGGCGGGTCTGAGGGTGAGACATAGGAAGCCAGAGTAATGGCCGACAGGCACTCAGGAAAGGCGGCGCCATCAGCCGCCAAGCCAACGCTCAATCTTCGTCTCCACCTCCTCCCTTGGCCGGCCATACTGTTCCCGGGAGCGGCGGATGACTGCCTCCCGCCTGCCGCTCGCTGTGCCATGGATGGGCGGCAAGGTCCGCCCCCGGAAAGGCTCCCGCATCCGGCTCTGATCCAGGAGCCGGGCGTAGAACTCGTACTTCTCCAGGGAGACGAGATTCCCCATCTTCACGTCGCCGGCGAGCTCGTCCTCCAAGATGCGCGCGTCGGCCTGCCCCACCCGGAAGGCGATGAGGTTGCCGACATTGCCGAATACGCTTTGCCGGATCTCGTCGGTGAGCTGGTCTAGGTACTGATGGGCGATCACAAGGGAGAGGCCGTATTTCCTCGCCTCGGCGAGAATCGAGGCCAGGGCGTCGGTTGCGAAGCTTTGGAACTCGTCGATGTAGAGGTAGAAGGGAGTGCGGGGAGAGTCCGGCAAGACAGCTCGCTGCATCGCCGTCCATTGGAACTGCGAGAGAAGAAGGGCGCCGAGGAGCCGGGAGTGGTCTTCGCCCACGACGCCCTTCGCGAGGTCGGCGATCATGATCCGGCTGCGGTCCATGAGGAATGCCGCGTCGAAGCGGCATCGCGTTTGGCCCAGGATGTTCCGGATGGGGGCATTCCCGAAGAGGCGCCCGACCTTGTTCTGAAGTGGGGCAATCGCCTCAAGCCGGAAGCGGCGCTCATATCCGGTGTACTCGTCCCGCCAGAAGGCGCGGACGACCGGATCCCGGATCTTCGCGGTCACGCGCTCCCGGAAGGCATCGTCTGAAAGAAGCCGCGGCAGTGCCAGGATCGTGAGCCCTCTGTCCAAGAGGGCTGCCAAGGCGTGCCCCAGGATGTATTCGAGCCGCGGCCCCCAGCTCGATCCCCAGATACCCCGAAAGGCCGAGAGCACCCCGGAGACCACGAGGTGCGCGGCATCAGGCGGCACCTTGGGGAGGAGGTTCAGGCCCACCGGGCGCGCAAGGTCGCCGGGATTGAAGTGCAGCACCTCGCCCGTCCTCCCCTTCGGAATCGCATCCAAGACCTCCCGGGCGAGGTCTCCATGAGGATCAAGGAGACCCACACCTCGCCCGGCGTAGAGGTCTTGGAGGATGAGGTTCCGAAGAAGCGTGCTCTTGCCGAGTCCCGTCTTGCCGACGATATAGAGGTGCTGCGCCCGGTCCTCGGGGTGAAGCAAAACAAGCTTCGGCTCATCCGAAACCCAAAACGTGCGGGTGCCGATCGCGATAGGAGTCTGGTCCATGGGAAAGCCGCCCGACCTCTCTTCCCCTCCCCATGGGGAGCCAGTCTCCTCCGCAGGGAGGAACCTGGGGAAGCCCTAGCCTGGCGGCTTCGGGTTACGCCCGCAAAGCGGCGTGTGGTGACCGAGCGGGCGCGGCAAGAGAGGTGGGCGCGAGGAAAGCATGACGCGTGGTTTCCGATCTCACAAGGCGGAGAGATTCGACGCCTTAGCCAGTAGTGACGCGGAGCGTCGGCCCTTCGAGAGCCAGTCCCCCACCGCTGTCGGGAAGGCCGAGTATCGAGGCCGGTTGCGCCCGACTGGCGTGGTTTGGTCGAAGGGCCGACGATAGGAGAGAACGAGATCCATAGCCGTTAGGAAACCACGCCAGTCGGGCGCTAGCCCGACAGCGGTGGGGAGCCAGTCGGTGAAGCCCCGTATGGGGTTTCGGCCGTCCGCGTGAAGCGGAGCCCGTACATACCTTGTATGTAGGGGGGTATGTATACCCCATATACGGCCATGAGGCCGGATTTTCTCTAGGTGGCCAGAATGCCTTATTGCTTTTTTGTCGTAATATCCAGGTCTAATATCCCGTGCTGCGCAAGACATTCATGATATTTTTTAAGAATCGCAGGATCAGACAAGTCAATCACGTTGCGACTCGCTTCTGCTGCGTC
The DNA here is from genome assembly GCA_046765915.1 of Acidobacteriota bacterium. Classification (GTDB taxonomy): domain Bacteria; phylum Acidobacteriota; class Thermoanaerobaculia; order Multivoradales; family UBA5704; genus DATARR01. The sequence goes on from JBKPTH010000123.1 coordinate 14,861, forward strand.
TGCGCCATGCAGCACCTGGTTACTTTCCTTATCTACATACTCACCATGCTCACCAACTAATACCTTCCTGCCATCGTGAAGGCGAATCGTCCGGCAATCCGCCTCCTGTATTTTTTGGTGCAATTCTTTTTCTAGCCGACCTATTTGTTCGAGCCGTAACTTTGTTAGGGCGGCAAGGGTGACTTTCCATTCTTCTTCAAGGGATTCGTCCGGCACGGACAGCAAGGCCGGTGTATCCGCCTGAAGCTTAGGCATGATATTGTTTTTTGCTATTTTCCCCAGTATCGCCTCGACATGGACATTGTCGCGATCAAACTTATCTTCCACAGTCTGTTTCTCTACCACCAGGAATAATCCGACAAATGCAATCATACCGGGAGTTATTGTGTGTCCCTGTGCGGGGATCTCGAAATAATTGCGAATGGCTCTTGAGAGGTCCGGATTGATAGGTGCAACATCGGCAACAATTTTATGGACAGCATTGACGAGGAATTTCGCTTGCTGATCTCTGCTTAAGTCATCAAACTGATTCAAGGTTGTTGCGGAAGCCCGAGAAGACAGCAAGACCGATATCATAGTAAGAAATGCTGTCGCTAAGTCGATGCGGGTAGTCGGCATATGAATCTCTCCTTAGCCATAGCCCGTTGCGTTGATGACAAACAATCTGGCTAGACAAACGAACAATATTGTGACGCCAAATGATTCGAAAGAGATATGCGCATTCCACGATCTGAACATACTGCCTCTTCATCTACGACCCTATCAGAATCGCGCAGCCTTTCATAGCTTAGAAGGTAGGCTGCACCATGGATTCAGGGTCGAAGATCCGATCTGGCTTACCCAAGCGGTGCAGCTTGCCGCCTTGGGCCCTCTCTGAGCGGCACTCAGTGGATACTCCCCCAGGGCGTATTCGCCGCCGTCAGCCTCCTCGAACATGCTCCAGTAGCGCTTCTCGCCGGCAATGATGAAATCGAGAAACGACATGTTCATGACCGCGGGCTGTTGCTTGAGAGCCTCCATCACGCCGCGATCCGCGGCTAATGGCGTGGGGTTGCCCGAAGGCTCGGGGCATGTACCGAGCTTCTCGACCGCACTTGCGGGTGCATCACGCTGCTCCTCGATGAGGCGGAGAAGCTCGCGGCGCCAACGGTCGGCGAGGAACATGTCTCGGCTCCGGTCACTATTGCCATAGCTGTCTGAAAGCCGCGCCTCAAACTCATCTCATTCCATCTCAGCCCCAGGATTGCTTCTGGGGCTTTCTCTTTGAGGTTAGCGATAAAGATTGCTGCGGTAAGCCCTCATGTCTGTCAACTTGACACATATGTAATGTTAAAGTATAATATACATGTTTATTTGTTTCAGCTTGTGAGTTGTTCGCAGCAGGCAGGATAGGACTCTCTCTTCCATTTAGTCTGCTGCCGCTCATGGAAAGTTCCGCTTCCTACGACGCCCTTTTCCCGCCGCCTATTCTTTGTGTTGCCATGACACACTTTCACGGCCGGCCATCCAATTACTACCTCCGCAGTTATCGCCGCCACGCGCACCTGACTCAGGCGGGACTTGCCTATCTCCTCGGCGCCTCTACGGGCGTCAAGGTATCGCGCTACGAATCCGGGAACCGCACGCCTTCCCTTGAGACCGGACTTGCCTACGAGGCCGCCCTTGGCGTTCCCGTCTGCGCCCTCTTCCGCGGCAGGTGCGAGGAGATCGCGGAGGAGGTCGCAAGGCGGCGGCGCAAGCTCGAAGAGAAACGGCAGAGAGTCGGCTCTGCGTCTTCCCATAGAGCTTCAGATGCCGATTCTCCCGCCGCATGACACCATCCTCGCAATAGATCCGACCTCAAGGGGTTTCGCCTTTGCCGTTCTCGAAGCTCCTGCATTTCTCGTGGATTGGGGCGAGAGGATCATACCCGCAAAAACCGGCGATCTGCTTAGCAAGGTTGACGAGCTGCTCTCGCGCTACGAGCCCGCCCTGCTCGTAATCGAGGATGTTGCCGTCCCTCACACCCGGCGCCGGAAGCGAGCGCGCAAGGAGATCGGCTCGATCGAACTCCTGGCCCTGAAGCGAGGGCTCTCTGCGGAACGGATCTCCCGCCTTGCGGTCATAGATACCTTCGCGCCAGCGAAAAGGAAGTTTGAAGTGGCGCTCCGGCTCGCAGAGATTTTCCCGGCTCTCGGGCAACGACTCCCCAGGAAGCGGAAGGCTTGGACGACAGAAGACGCCCGTATGAACATCTTCGACGCACTCGGCTTTGCGGCGGCGGTAATGAAGAGGAGTGGCATCGCAGAAAGACCGAAGTAGGCACCCTTCCCATGTCGCCATAGAGCCTCGCCGCCACGCTGCCCTTCGAAGGCGGCACTTTGTGCCGCCTTTTCTCGCTTCGCATCCGCCCCTACTCTGAATCCGGTTTCTTCAAAACCATTTCAGAAAGGAGCCTCTGATGTACGCGAATCGATCTGTCTTACTACAGCCTAGAATCTCGAAGCTTGACGCCCTCGCCGAGGAGTGGGGCTTCACCGCAACCGAGCTCATCGAGGAGTACGCCCTGGATGACATGGTGCCCGGGATCTGCCTGAATCCCGGCTGCGATTACACGACCACTGTCGAGCCCGATCAGCGGCAAGGCTGGTGCGAGATCTGCGGCACGACCTCGGTCCGCAGCGGCATTGTCTTGGCCGGCCTTATCTAGCCTCGCCCCTCTCACATCTCATCTCCCATTCCAGACGAAAGGAGGAAGCTCCCAATGAAGGAGCGTAAGCCGAAGTTTACCCGTTGCATGAGAAAAGCGGCGCGGCGGCGCGACATGGCGCCCACCTCCACACACCTCACGGCAATCCGGCGAAGCGTCACCACAACCGCCGCGAGATTCGGGCGGCGACTCTCGCCGGAGTGCATCGAAGACCTGGTGCAGGAAGTGTTTCTGGGATTGTGGAAGTCGAGGGCGGAAGCCAAGCTCAACTGCCTGCCCTACGTGCGTCGAGTCGCCGCCAATGTCACCGTCGATTTGCTGCGGCAGCAGGGCGCACAGAAACGAAGGTGGCGCCACCGCATGAGTCCCGATCTGGAGAAAATGCTCTGGCCGCCTTCCCGCACACCCGAGGAGGTCTTGATCGAGCGCGAGGAGGCGCAACAACTCCTTGCGACCGATCGAGCGCTCAAAAGGCGGGTCAAGTGGGCGATGAAGCAGTACGCGACAGCGCAAGCGGCCATGGGACATGCGTATGGACCGCACCTGTAGGTGCATCACCCTACTGCTCGACGAGGCAGAAGAAGTATTAGCGGAATCGATAATCAAGGCAGAGTACGCTCTGGCCTCGGTCGGCGCAGCCCCCTTCGATTGAGTCACCCTCGCGCCTCCGGCCCCATTCCATACCCCCAGGATTCACCTCCTGGGGTCTTTTTCTAGAGTGTCGCGGAATCTGTGCGCCTGGATGGGAGCCAACAGCGGTGAAAATGGATCTTCTGCCAAAGTTCTCGGCATCCTCCTCGTCATGCAGATCGCGCTCTATCGACTCGCCAGGGCGGAGTCGCCGGAGGAGAGCTTGGCAGGCGATCCTGGGGGGGACAGTCTCGCAGCCCTTCAGTAGGGAAACGGTGAAGATGTAGGGAAGAGAGAAATAGACGACTCGCCATGTCTCTATTTGCCTCAGAGACTCCAGTACTGCTAAGCTCTAACACCATCGAGTACGGTGCCTTAGCGCAAGGATCTCTTATCGTGGCACCCAGGATCAGAGGCACCCTCATGACAAGGAATCGCTTCAATCCCCACAAAGCCAAAAGGAGAAAAGAGTGCTTCTGAATAAGGAATTGGATGAGTTTCTCGAACAGAAGCAGGGAGAGAGGGATGAAGTTTTGCAGCCTTCTAGCCTCCGGAATTTTCCGTGGCCAAGCGAAGATCCTTTGAATATCCCTCAACCCTCGCGTATCGCCTCGGACGATGATTACCTACTACTTACGGCAGCGGCTACGGCGGTTCCATTCGATGCGGAGCGCTTTGATCAGAGTACACGGCAACTCGATCTTCCTGGAAGAGTCCACTATCTTCTCACCGGAGCGAAGTTTCAATTTAACGGCGTCGAAGCTGTCAGATCAGAGCAACTGTGGAAAGACCGCATCGCGCTGGCAGTGGCAAGGGGCCAGCCAATCTTCATAGTCTATCCCCTCTTCTGCAAGATTGGCAACTGGGCAAAGCAGATGAATAACATTGCGCCTAATGCGGGGGATGAGGCCACTATTATCTTCTTTGGACATCTAAATAATCTGGTGAAGAGAATCTACCCGCCCGGGCTACATATCGCAGTAGTGTCAGATGCACAACTATACAACTCGGCCTTTCAAAACCCAGAAGTAGAGGTGGCTACATATATGGAGGGTGTGAAGGATCTAATCCGCAAGCATGAGGCGGACCAATATATTCTATTCTATAATTACGTAGACATTCTCCGCGAGTTCTCAGCCGAATATATGAAAGCGCATCAGCACTTCCATCGCACAATTTGCGACGAGCCCAAGAAGGTAATGAGCATGATCAGCAGCGCTAGGACTCTCTTTGAGAGCGTTAAGGCCAGTATCAACACCCGGAAGTATGAGATGTCCTACCGTGATCATCTGGAACTATTCAGTTCTCTGGAAGACCGAAACAATGCCTTCTTCAAAATCATCGAGAATATGACCAAGCTCGCTTTTGAGGAGGTCTTGGCTATCCGACTTGCCTGTGGCTATCTCAATGTCTTTGATAGAGTTTGGCCTGAGCACGTTCGCGCGACGTGCCATAAGGGCAAGAAGGATGGCAGGGCAGTAATTGGACTCCGGCCGTATCCAGAGTATTATGGGAGCTCGAAGCTATTGCCTTACCATGGCGTGCCGCTTATTCATAAGCCAAATAATAGAACTAGGCTGGATATCGTTCCGGAGGTTCTACTAAGGGGCCGGCCAGAATTGACACGGATTCTTACCGCAACCGACGTGACGTATTTCTACGATGGCACATCCTCTACACCACAAGCCGCATAATGGAGGTTCCAAGCTAATATGAAAGCTTTAGGTGTCTTTGAAGCCGGTGCTCCTGAGAATCTTCGAATAATTGAGTTGCCGGACCCTCATCCGGCGGCTAGCGAGGTTGTGATAAAGACCGCCTTTGCAGGCGTGAATTATGGTGATGTCATTCGACGCAAGCGCGGTCTCTTCCCAAAGGACAAAGAGTCGCCGTATGTTCTTGGATTCGAGGGAGCAGGTATCGTCTATCAAGCAGGAGAAGGAACCTCACTCAAAGAGGGTGAGCGTGTTGCCTTTTTTGTAGAAAGCGGCGGGTATGCGCAGTTAGTGCGAGTGAATGAAGCCTACGTCTCCCGGATACCCGAATCAGTGAGCCTGGAGGTGGCAGCCGGTGCGACATGCGTAGGCACAACTGCATGGCACATTCTGAACCTCGCGGCTCTCAAACCTGGGTGCAAAGTCATAGTTCATGGAGGCGCTGGTGGTGTCGGTTCGGCGTTACTTCAGTTCGGTCGCGAGTTTGGGCTACGACAGCTTGCTACAGTCGGATCATCCGAGGAGAAGGCAAGGTATGCAAAAGGGCTTGGGGCTGATGAGGTAGTCGTGAGATCTCGTGAGAATTTTGCGGCACGCGCCATGGAGTTTGGTGCTGAAACAGGAGTCGACGCCATATTCGATTGCATCGGTGCCGAGGTCGTGGAGGACAATTTGAAGGTTCTGAAATCCGGGGGAATGTTAGTGTACTATGGATCTACTTCTGGACATCCGAACTTCCCTGGCGGCACGGTGCTCATGAAGGGCCTGCGAATCCAAGGCTTCGTTATCTTTGATGTAATGTACGATAAATCGCGATGGAGGAAGGGGGCCGATGCTGTTTTCGAAGCGCTTGCAAGCAAGAAATATTCAATCAACATAGAGAAAGTTGTACCTATGGAGAATGCGCGCGAGGCTCACGAGCTACTTGAGGCTCGACAAGTGATCGGAAAAGTCGTAGTCGATATGTCGTGATTTTACCCGTGGTTGAGCAAGCTCAATGGTGACTAGGGCCGGCAGTGGTGACCTTCCGCTTCGGCCAGCGGTGTGGGAAAAGTCTTGGAGTCATTATAAGATACTCGCCTCGTGTTCACCGCTTGCGTTCGATCAGAAAGTGCTTCAGGTGCCCCCCGAGCAACGCGAGGTACTTCGCTCGACATGTTCGGTATTCGTAGATGTCTTACGTGCCACAACAACTTTGGTAGCGGTGGCTGCGGCAGGATGCCAGGGCATCTTCGTTGATATCAAGCCGAAGGACAGAAAGTTTCGATTCGTGCCGCCATTTGAGCGCGGAGAGTGGGTCTACGGCGGCGAGCAATATGGAAAGCCAATCGAAGGTGAGACTGTAACGGGAGAGCTTGTCGCTGGGGTTATCGACAACTCGCCCATGTCTGTTCGGCCTGAAGACCTCGCCGGCAAATCGCTCCGGTTCTTTAGTACGAATGGCGCGCGCGCCTTGGGAGCGTTGGCGTCCACCGGATTCGCATCGGTGCATGCGGTAAGTTTTGCTAATATCGAGGCTACTATACAGTCAATTATGAATCGCGCGCCGGAGCGTATGTGGTTCACATGCGGCGGCTTCTACGGATGTGCTTCGCTTGAGGATAGTGTTGCCGCAGGTATGGCTATTAATCTGAGCATCGCTAGTGGTTTTGCGGATCTTGACGAGATCGACGATGAAGCGATGGCTATGCTGATTCAGGCACAACACTTTATGGAGAACGGCATATTGCAGGCCGATCGTCTCCAAAGAGTGCTCGCCAATAAGCAAGTAGCGCGCCTGATCGGAGCATACGAACATGCGGCAGATATCCCTGCTTGCGTGTCTGGAATCGGTCTGCCAGATGGGTTGTGGCTCGCGATGGAGTCTACTGTTTTAGCTGTCGAACGCACAGGGATTCCATTCTTAGTAGTTGAGAATTGAGATAGGAGTGTGGCTGCTTGCTCGAAAGCGGTGCGGTAGAGGCTGGAGTTTTTCTCATAGGCTTGGGTCCGGTGGCGCTTCCATTAGACTGCTAAGACACGGCGGCTATGCGGTAGGTTAGCAGGTTCCATGGTGCAAGTACCTGAGGAGAGGACTGTCATGGCATCGATGTTCTGCCAACCTTTCGGCCAGATGGCTACGCCTGCATTGAACCTTAAGCACTCCTCCTCCGTACACTTACCGGTATCCGTCTTGAAAGGAGCCAAGTCATGGGCAAGCCGCAGGTGGAGGGTCATTGGCACAGCCTGATCGAGGGCTTCTCGACCTCAACATTGGACTTCTACGAGCTGGTCAAAGCCGGCATCGCTCGGCGGGAGATCCCCAATCTCAAGATCTCCCAAGTCGAGTGGAAACAGAGCGGCCTCGGTTCGGGAAAGCGAGTGTATCTGAGGGTCAGCCGCGAGGAGCTGAACTTCGACATCTGCGCCGCGCCTTTCGGCACCGGGTACTTCTTCTCCTGGTGGCTCGCAAAAATCTCAAGGGCTCTCCTCGATGTTCTCTTCCTTTTCCTTTACGTGGTCGTGGTGGGGTTCATCCTCTTCCGCGCCACGGCCGGGAATTCCGGGAGTGGTGAGGAGATGATGGTGGGCGACTCAAGCTCTGGCTGCGCCGGGTTCTTCCTTAAGCCCCTCATCTTCTTCGGCATCCTTGTCGCTCTCGGCTTCCTCGTCCGCTACAACGAGAACCTCGGCCTTGAGCCCACCGTCCTCTCCATGCCGATTACGGGCTTCTTCTACGGCCTCATTTTCCGCCCGGCCACGTACTTCAACGAGGACACCGCGATCATGTTCCGGGAGTCCGTCCACCACGCCGTTCTTGAGGCCATCGACCAAGTGACCACGGCCCAAGGCGTGCGCGGACTCTCCGAGGAGGCGCGTAAGATAACCTTTGAGCCCCGCGGCAGGAGGAGCTGAGCCGCCCGGCCCTAAGCGATGCCTGAACCGTCCCTGCCAGAGCGCTTGGCCGAGCAGTTCTATGCCTGGGAACTCAGGGGTCGGGGCTGGCAGGAGTTCGCCCGTCCCGTCGCACTTGAGCCGCCCTTTCGCCCCTTTCCCGGATACTTCCTGCCACCAGTCCGGGACGACGGCTACCGGGCGGGACTCCTGGAGCGCCTCTTCGTGCCGCGCCGCAGGGAGCCCGCGACACCGGAGACCCTGGAGCCGGAGGCGGAGACCTTCCAAGGCGGCGAAGCGCTCATCGAGTGCGCGGTCTCGCTGCCCTCTGATGCGGCGGTCAGAGCGGAGAGCGCGGAGCGCTTTCTCCTGGCCCTCTCCGGGGCGGAGCTGCCGCTGGCCTTCGAGGTCGTGGGCCTCCCCGAGACTCTGAAGGTACAGATCGTTTCCCGGAGCCCTGATGCCGCGCTGCTCGGAAACCAGCTCCGCGCTTTCTTCCCTGAGGTCGGGGTCCAAGTGCAGCCCCAAGGACTGCGTGAGGTGTGGACGAGAGAGGCGGGCGAGACCGTGCTCGTCCAGTTCGGCTTGGCGCGTGAGTTCATGCTGCCCCTAGCCTCCTTCCGCTCCCTCGATCCGGACCCGCTCCTGCCGCTCTTCGGGGCGCTCTCCGAGCTTGAGCCCGGAGAAGTCGGCCTCGTGCAGATCCTCTTTGCGCGGGTGCGGGAGGAGTGGGCCGAGAGCGTCATGCGGGCGGTGCTTGCTCCCGGCGGTGACAAGCCCTTCTTCGTGGACTATCCCGAACTCACGAAGGCTGCGCGAGAGAAGATCTCCCGCCCGCTCTTCGCCGCCTGTCTCCGGGTGGCCGCGAAGAGCGGGGATGCGACCGGCGCCTGGCGCATCGTCCGCGACCTCGATGGCGCCCTGACTCACTTCGGCGCTCCCACCGGGAACGAGCTTCTGCCTCTCGCCGCAGAGGAGGGCGAGGAGGCTATGGCGGAGATTTGCTCGCGGACCTCCCGCCGGCCGGGAATGATCCTCGGGAGCGACGAACTTGCCGCCCTCGCCCACCTGCCGAGCGCCTCGGTGCGGGTCCCGAAGCTCGCGAGGGAAATCCGGCGCTCGAAGGCGGCGCCGGCGCTCTCAGAAGGCGCGGGGATTCTCCTTGGCGAGAACCTGCATCACGGCAGGACCGTACCGGTCAGGCTCCCGAATGACCTCCGCCTCCGGCACCTGCACGTGATCGGCGCCTCGGGGAGCGGCAAGTCCACGCTCCTCTTGGACCTCATTTCGCAGGACATCGACGCCGGCCGGGGTGTCGCCCTCCTCGATCCGCACGGCGATCTTGTGGATGAGATCCTCTGCCGCATCCCCGAGGAGAGGCTCGGCGACGCGATTCTCTTCGACCCGGCCGATACGGGCTACCCGGTCGCCTGGAACATCCTCGAAGCCCACAGCGAGCTGGAGCGCACCCTGCTGGCCTCGGACCTCGTAGGCATCTTCCGCCGCTTCTCGACCTCCTGGGGCGACCAGATGACCTCGGTCCTCGGGAACGCGGTCTTGGCGCTCCTTGAAAATCCCGGCTCCACCCTTCTTGATCTCAGGGAGTTCCTGGTGGACCGGCAGACCCGCGAGCGGCTCCTCGCCGCGGTAGAGGACCCCTACCTCCTCTCGTACTTCCGGCATGAGTTCCAGCTTGCAGCCGGGAAGAGCGTAGGGGCGATCCTCACCCGTCTCGATGGATTCTTGCGCTCGAAGACAGTGCGCCAGATTGTAGGGGCCAGGGAGAGCCGCCTCGATCTGCGGGCCGTCGTGGACCGGGGGCAGATCTTCCTTGCGAGGCTCTCCGAGGGGGCGATCGGCGAGGAGAATGCCGCGCTCCTCGGCAGCCTCCTCGTCTCCAAGTTCCACCAGATCACGATGAGCCGGCAGGAGATGAAACGGGAAGAGCGCCGGCCCTTCTTCCTCTACGCCGACGAGTGCCAGGAAGTCGCGACCGCTTCCATGGCGCAGCTCCTTGCGGGGGCGAGGAAGTACGGCCTGGGACTCACCCTCGCCCATCAGGATCTCCGCCAGCTCGAAGGGAAAGCGCCCGAGGTCTCCGCCGCACTCTTGGGGAACGCGGGGACGCGAATCTCTTTCCGGGTCGGTGATCGGGATGCGAAGGCCCTCTCTGAGGGCCTCTCTTTCTTCGGGCCGGCCGATCTCATGAGCCTCAGGGTCGGCGAGGCCATCGCCCGGATCGACAACTCCTAGGGCGACTGCAACCTGAAGACGCGGCTCCTGCCGGCGATTCCCTCCGAGGTCGCCACAGAGCGGTACCACGCGGTCACTCTGCGCTCGCGGGAGCACTATGCAGTTCGGCGGGAAGAGCCGCAGAGAGCGGAGCCGGAGCGCGAAGCTCCGCCGGAGGCGACAGAGCCGGAAGCGCCACGGACTTCGGCGCCGCCCCGTCCCGCAGTGCCGCCGCCTCCGCCCCCGAAGCGAGCGACGCGAGAGGAACCTCCCGTCCTGCCCTTGGGGCGCGGAGGCCCCGAGCACCAGTACCTCCAGGATCTCGTAAAGCGTTGGGCGGAATCGAACGGCTACCGCGCCGTGGTCGAAGAGGAGATCCTGGGAGGGAAGGGCAGCGTGGATGTCGCGCTCCGCACCGATGAGTTCTCCATCGCCTGCGAGATCTCGGTCACCTCGACCGTAGGCCAGGAGGTCGGCAACGTCCTGAAGTGCCTCGAAGCCGGTTTCCATGAGGTCGCAGTCCTGGCGCTGAAACGTCCGCGCCTCGCGAAGATCGAAGCCGCCCTGAAGGCGAAGCTCCCGGCCGCAGACCTCGCCCGGGTGCATTACCTGACGCCCGAGGAACTCTTCACCATGCTTTCCATGCGGCCCGTGACCCGGGAGACCGTAGTCGGCGGGTACAAGGTGAGGGTCCGGCACGAGGCGGTCGATCCCGAGGAGGCCGCCGCCCGCTACAAGGCCTTGACCGAAGTGATCGCGAAGAGCGTGCGGCGCATGCAGGGCAGGGAGAAACCATAGTGGGTCGCGGTGAAGGGGGGCACATTCTGCCGCCTTTCCTCCTGCGCCTGAGGTCCCCATCATGACGGGAGTCCTTTCCTAACCCCACCCTCAATCCCTAAGGAGGAATCCCATGGAGCGGAAGATCGATCCGGCGTCGGATCAGAAGCCCATCGGCATCTGGATTCGGGTCTCGACCGAAGACCAAGCCCAGGGCGAGAGCCCCAAGCATCACGAGATGCGCGCCCGAAGCTACGCCGACTCGCGCGGTTGGAAGGTCGCCGAGGTCTACCACCTGGAAGGCGTCTCCGGGAAATCCGTCATGGAGCACCCGGAGACGAAGCGGATGATGATTGACGTGCGCCGCAAGCGGATCACGGGCCTCATCTTCTCGAAGCTCGCGAGACTCGCGCGGAACACGAAGGAGCTACTGGAGTTTTCGGAGTACTTCCGGGAGCACGGGGCGGATCTCGTCTCGCTGCAGGAGTCGATCGACACCTCGACCCCGCACGGCCGCCTCTTCTACACCATGATCGCGGCCATGGCCGAGTGGGAGCGGGAGGAGATCGCCTCCCGGGTCGCGGCTTCCGTGCCTATCCGGGCGCGGCTCGGGAAGCCGATTTCCAGTCCGCCGCCCCTCGGGTACCGCTGGGTAGACAAGCGGATGGAGGTCCATCCCGAGGAGGCTCCGCTGCGGCGCTTGATCTACGATCTCTTCAAGGAGCACAAGCGCGTGAAGACGGTGGCGAAGCTCCTGAATGACGCCGGCTACCGGAGCCGCAAGGGCAGGCCTTTCCAGGGCCTAACCGTGGAGCGGCTCCTTACGGACCCGAGCGCCAAGGGCCTCCGGAGGGCCAACTACACAAAGATGGTGAAGGGAAGGCCGGTCCTGAAGCCCGAGTCGGAATGGGTCCTCGTGCCCTGTCCCGCAATCATCTCCGAGGAGCTTTGGGAGGAGTGCAATGCTCTCCTCCAGGCCCGCAAAGCTTCCCGGAAGCCCATTACGAAGCGGGCCGTCTACGTCTTCGCGGGCTACGTCTACTGCGCCTGCGGGGAGAAGATGTACGTGCGCTCCAACACCCCGAAATACGTCTGCATGAGCTGCCGCAGGAAGGTCGCGATCAGGGACTTGGATCATGCTTTCCAGAGCGAGCTGGAGCGCTTCACCCTCTCTCCCAAGGCCATCGCCGCCTGGCTCGCCCAAGGGACCGAGGCCGTATCAGCGCAGGAGGAACGCCTCGGCGCCCTACTCCGGGAGCGGGAGCGCCTCGGGAAGGAAGCCGACAAGCTCTACCGCCTCTACCAGGAGGATGCCCTCTCGGTCGATGGCTTCCGGGAGCGTCACCGGCCCCTCGAAGAACGCCTCGCGGGGCTCGGTATGGAGACCTCCAGCCTCCAGGGGGAGATCGACTTCCTCAAAGTGAAAACGGTCATGCAGGATGAGATCCTCGGCCACACCCGGGAGCTTGCCCAAAACTGGCTTACCATGGACCTCCAAGGGAAGCGGACTGTGGTCGAGGGCCTCCTCAAACGCATCGTGGTCCACCCGGACGCCGTGGACATCGTCTTCGCGAACCTCCCGCTCCTCTCTGAGATAATGGCAAATGGGCCACCTGGTCCCGCCGCTACGACCCTCCGGCGATTTCTGTTTTCTCCGAGGAGCGCGGCTTCCTGGGCTACACTCCCCCGCCATGAGAAACCGAGTCGCCGCCGCTTTCTGCCTCCTCGCTTTCTGGGCCCCCGCCGCGTTCGCCGTCGAGGGCAAATGGACTCCCGAGCAGGTGCTCGAGCACGATCCGCAATGGCTGCGCGCGTTGGGTCTCGAGATCCCTCCTGAGAAGCTGTGGAGCCGCGAGGGCGGCGGCCTGCTGGAGGCGGCGGTGAAGATCGAGGGCTGCTCGGCCGGCTTCATCTCGCCCCAGGGGCTGCTGATCACCAACCACCACTGCGCCTTCAGCATCCTGCAGCAGCACTCGACGCCCGAGCGGGACCTCATCACCCACGGCTTCCTCGCCCGCACGGCGGCCGAGGAGCTGCCCGGCGCGGGAACCCACGCGGCCCTCCCCCACCGCACCACCGACGTCACCGCCGAGGTGGAGGCCGCCGTGCCGGCGGGAGCGGACGACCTGGCGCGCTTCCGCGCCGTCGAGCGCAAGCAGAAGGAGCTGGTGGCGGCCTGCGAGGAGGCCGCGCACCGCCGGTGCGATGTCGCCGCCTTCGACGGCGGCCTGCGCTACGTGCTGGTGGAGAACCTCGAGTTTCCCGACGTGCGGCTGGTCTACGCGCCGCCGCGCGCCGTGGGCGAATACGGCGGCGAGATCGACAACTGGAGCTGGCCGCGCCACACCGGCGACTTCGCCCTGCTGCGGGTCTACGCCGGCCCGGACGGCCAGCCCGCCGAGAAAGCGGACGCCAACGTCCCCTACCATCCTCGGCACTGGTTTCCGGTGTCGCCGCGCGGAGCCGAGCCGGACGGCTTCGTCTTCGTCCCCGGCTACCCGAGCACCCCCACCTATCGCTCCTACACCGAAGCCGAGATACGCGAGCGGGCGGAGCTCTACTTCCCGCGCCGCGCCGAGCTGTACCGCGCCTGGATCGATCTCATGGAGGCCGCCGCCGCCAAGGACGAAGCCGCCCGCATCGCGCTCGCGGACCGCTTGAAGATCCTCGCCAACCGGCAGAAGAACGCCCGCGGCCAGGTGGACGGCATCCGCCGCGGCCGCATCCTGGAGGGCAAGGCAGCCGCCGAGCGGGACGTCCTGGCGTGGGCCGCGAAACGTCCCGAGCAGGCGGCCGCGGTGGCCGCTCGTGACGAGCTGGCGAGGCTCGTCGCCGAGCGCCGGCGCACCTGGGACCGCGACTTCCTGCTCGATCAGGCGAAGAACGGTCCCAAGCCTCTCGAGCTGGCGCTCATTCTCGTCCGCTGGGCGGACGAGAAGGCCAAGCCGGATCTCGAACGCGAGCCGGACTACCAGGAGCGCAACCGCCAGCGCCTGGCCGAGCGGCTGGAGCGCGAGCAGAAGCGCATGCACCCGCCGGCCGAGGCCGCTCTCCTCACCGACGTCCTCACCCGCCTCGCCAATCTTCCGCAGGCGAGCCGCGTGCCGGCCGTCGAGGCCGTGCTGGGCGGCGCCCGCGAGAGCGGCGCCATCCGCGCCAGGGTGGACGATCTCCTCGCGAAGTCACGGGTGACCGACGCCGCCGAGCGCAAGCGGATGTTCGACGAGAGCGCCGAGCAGCTCCGCGCGCGGCGCGATCCGCTCCTCGATCTGGCCTTCGCCCTGGACCGCGAGCTGCTGGACCTCAAAGAACGGGACGACCGCTTCAAGGGTGCGGTCTCGCGCCTGCGTCCCCGCTGGCAGCGGGCCGTCATCGCGCACGCCGGCCGGCCGGTGGCGCCGGACGCCAACGGCACGCTGCGCGTGAGCTTCGCCAAGGTACAGGGCTACAGCCCCCGCGACGGCGAGTGGATGTTGCCGCAGACGACCGTCGGCGGAGTCGTGCGGAAGGACACCGGAGAGGAGCCTTTCAACGCGCCGCGGGAGCTGCTCGCCGCCGCGCCCAAGGCGCCGGAGAGCCGCTGGGCGGACGGGCGCCTGAAGGACGTCCCGGTCAACTTCCTCGCCGACGCCGACACCACCGGCGGCAACTCCGGCAGCCCCGTCCTCAACGGCCGGGGAGAGCTGGTGGGAGTCAACTTCGATCGCGTCTGGGAGAACGTGGCCAACGACTTCGGCTACAACCCGGAGGTGGCGCGCAACGTCAGCGTCGACGTCCGCTACGCGCTCTGGGTGCTCGAGACGCTCTACGGCGAGGCGGGCCGCGGGCTGCTGGTGGAGATGGGGATTCGATAAGGGTCAGGCCGCCGCCGCCAGCCGCTTGAAGCCGCGCGTTTTCGCTTCCTTGCGTACGGCGGCGAGGGCGGCCTCCGCCGCGGGATCTTTCAGGCTGCGCTGGAGCTCGGCGAGGGCGAGCCGAGCTTCCAGGCCGGCGGCGATGAAACCGCTCCTCGCCGCTTCGGCGGTGGCGTGGCGCAGCAGCTCGACCGCCTCCTGCGGCTGTCCCAAGGCGATTTCGCTCTGCGCCAGCCGCAGATCGACCATGACGCGCACCTCGCGGTCTTCGCACGCCTCCACCCTGGCGCGCGCCTCCGCCGCAGCCTGGCGGCCCTTCTCCTTCCGGCCTTGACGTACCAGCGCCTCGGCGAGCAGCGACAGGGCCTCGGCCTCGCCGCCGGGGATCCCACGCTCGCGGTACCAGGCCGCCGCCTCGCCGGCGAGGAGCGCGGCCTCCCCGGGTTGGCCGGCGGCCAGGGCGAGCCCGGCGAGGTCGAGGCGGATCTCCATGGCCCGCAGAGTCTCGCCGAGGGATGAGGCGGAGCGCAGGGCTTCCTCGAACGAGCCCCGCGCGGCGGCGAGATCTCCGGCGGCGAGCTCGACGCGGCCCCGGTTCTGGAGCGCCCGGGCGGCGAGGGATTTCGCGCCGGTTTCCCGCGCGATCCGGAGCTGTTCCTCGGCCATGGCACGGGACGCGGCGAGATCCCCCATCTCGTAGGCCAGCCAGGCGCGCGAGCCGAGGACGCGGCCGGCACCGATCCGATCGCCGGCCTGCTGCATGGTGCTCAGGGCCCGCGCCGATCGCTGCCAGGCCGCGCGCGGATCGCCGAGCCTCGCCGTGGCGTCGGCCCACGCGGCCAGCGCCGACGCGGCGAGGCCCGGGTCTCCCGATTTTTGCAATTGATCGAAGGCCTTCCCATGGCGGCGCAGGGCTTCGTCGAGCTCGCCACGGACCGCCATGACGCCGCCGAGACCGTCGAGAGCAACCGCCTCTTCCGTGAGGCCGCCGGTCGACTGGCTGAATTGCAGGGCCGTCTCGAATCGCTGCTGGGCCCCCGCGAGGTCCCCCTGCCCGCGGAGGGCCGAGCCCGCCGCGTTCAGGGCCCGCGCTTCCAGCAGCCGGTCTCCCATCCTGGCGTACCACTGGCGGGATTGCTCGAACCGCGCCGAGGCCTCTCGCAGATCGCCACCGTCCCGCTGCATCACGCCGAGATTGTAGAGCTGCGACGCCATGCCGATCGCGCTGCCCAGGCGGTGCGCGATGGCGAGCGACTCCTCGTGCGCTTTCTGCGCCCCCGCGAGATCGCCCAGGATCTGCAGTCCGTTGCCGACGTTGGCGAGCGCGCGGCCGATTCCCAACTGATAGCCGCCTTTCTCGCACAGCGCCGCGGATTCCCGATAGAGGCGGATCGCCTCCCGCGTCCGTCCCAGCTTCTCCAGCGCCTGCCCTTCGAAGACGAGCGCCTGGGCGACGAGCAGGCTCTGTCCGGACCTCCTGCCCTTCGCCGCGGCCCTCTCGGCCGCCAGCTTTTCGGTGCCGTAGTCGGCAAGGCGCGAGGCATTCCGGGCCTCGATGAGATCGATGTGCGGATCCTCGCCCATCGGCGGCGGCAGCTTGCGCAGTGCCGCCAGGGCCTCCGTCGCTTCGGCGCCGCGGCCGCCGGTCATCAGGCTCTCGGCCAGCTCCACCCCGGAGTCGAGGTCATCCGGATGGAAGGTCCAGAGAGTGAGATAGGTGCGGCTCGCCTGCTCCCAGTCCTTCGCCGCCTTGTAGAAGCGCCCGTCGATCGCCAGCCGGGCCTCCCGCGACAACGGCCGCGCCAGCTTCCGCGCCTGCCTCGCCTCCTCGACGGCCCGCACGTCGTAGCCGAGCGCCGACCAGGCCTGCGAGAGGGCGGAATGGATCATCGGCGACTCCGGATCGGCCGCGGCGGCTTGCTGCAGGAAGGAGAGCGCCCCGGGAGGGTCGAAGGCACGCAGCCGCGAGAGACCTTCGGCATAGAGCTTCTGCGCCTTGGAGCTCGCCAACCGCAGGGCGCGGGTTTCGCGGACCTGCTGCGGCGACGGCTCTTCGATCTCCAGCGATCGCCGCAGGTCCATGCCGGTATGGGTGACGAGATCGAACAGCTCCGCCTCGGTGCCGACCTCCGCCAGCGAGGCCACCATCTCGCCGCCCGGAGCTCCCAACACCCGGACGTCGAGACGGATCTTGTCGCGCAGCGGCAGATAGGAGCCGACGACGAGGAAATCGGCGCCCAAGGCCTCGTGCAGTCGTTGCAGCTCGGCCGGCCCTAGGCTGACGGGATCGCGCAGCCCCAGCGAAGCCCGCGCCTGCGCCACGGTCTCGCCGCGGATCACCCGCATCGAGCCTCCCGCCGCGAGCTCCGTCGCCAGCATCTCGGTGAAGGCGGTGTCGAGCCAGCGCGTGCCGTCGCCGGGCGAAAGGCTCTTGAATCCCAGCACCGCGATGGCCCGCCGGACCGCGGGACCGCCGGCGCCGGTCCGCGGCAGGGAAGGCTGCCGATCGGCCCGCAGGAGGAACCCGGCGAGCACCGCCAGCACCGCCACCGCCGCGAGCACCGCCAGGACTCCGAACGGCAGCCGCCGCCTGCGGAGCAGCGCCGGCGCGGCGGGAGCTTCGACGACCGGGATCTCCTCGCCGGGCGGCGCCGCGGCGGCGGGAGCCGGCGGCGCTTCCACGACGATGGGCATCTCGCCGGTGGATTGGCGCTCCATCCGCTGCACCTCGCCGGCGAAGGAGTATCCCTGCCCGGGTATGGTGACGATGAAGCGGTTGCCACCCGCCCGCTCCCCCAGGGTCTTGCGCAGCGAAAAGACGTTCTGCGTCAGGTTCGCGTCGCTGACGAACATCCCCGGCCAGACCCGCTCGATGAGCTCCTTCTTCTCCACCACGTCGCCCGCGCGCTCGAGCAGGACGAGGAGGATCGACAGGGCCTTCGGCGTGATCGCCACCGGCTCGCCGCGGCGGTAGAGGACGCGGCGCACGGGATCGGCGCGGAAGGCGTCGAACTCGTAGACCACGCGCTCCTTCTCCTCGGAGCCGGCAGACCCTATTTTCATGATTTACTTTTAGAGACTATAACGCAAATGAGCCGAGCGGGTACGATTTGCTTCCGGCCCCACGAAATGTTCTCCCGGAGTCCGTCACTACTGGGTGTAGGAGAGCTCGAAGCTCGGCGGCAATGGTAAATCTCTTCGAGCTCTCCTAATCCTTTACGCCTTTTCCCGCCTGCCGAGGACTTCCAGCAGCCGGTGCTCCAGCTGCGGGAACCGGCTGCGGTAGTCGTCGCGGCTCCTCTCGATCACGTCGCGCGCCTCGCCGCTGCCGTAGACGTGGGTGATCTCGATGGCGCTCCGCTCCGCCTCGGGCGGCCGCTTGTAGGTGAGAAAGTAGTGCTTGAGCCGCTCGACGAGCGCCTCGGGCACGTCGGAGATCTCCCGCCACTTTCCGAACGTCGCGTCCCCCTTGAGCACGGCGATGATCTTGTCATCCGCCTGGTTGCGGTCGATCAGGCGCAGGCCGCCGACCGGCACCGCCTGCAGCAGGAAATCGCCGTGCGAGAAGGCGTTCTCGGCGAGGATGCAGACGTCCAGCGGATCGCCGTCCCCCTCCACCGTCGGCAGCCGGGTCTTCTCCTGCGACAGCTCGGCCACCCGCGGGCCGCAGAAGGTCTGGGGGATGAAGCCGTAGAGCGTCGGGCAGACGTTCGAGAACTGCTGCGGCCGGTCCACCTTGAGATGGCCGCTGGCCTTGTCGATCTCGTACTTCACCGTGTCGGTGGGCACGATCTCGACGTAGGCGGTCACCACCCTGGGCGCGTCGGCACCGATCGACACGCCATGCCAGGGATGCGCCTTGAGGAGCAGCCCCAGCAGCTCCCAGGCCCGTTCAGGATCCCTCTCGTCCATGTAATCCCCTCTCGCTCTCCAGGACCGCGGCGCAACCCGGGAATCCTAATATGATCGGCGCGCCATGAGATGGCTGGCCGTCTGGATCTTTCTCGCCGGGGTCTATCTGGCCGGACAGCTCGGCATTCCACTCCTGCTCGGCGGGAGCTGGAGCTACACCCGGGAGGACGCCGCCCACCTCGCCACGGTTCCCTTCGTCCAGACCGCGTCTCTGTGGATCGTGACCTGGGTGCGGCGGGGCGTACGCTCCCGTCTCCACTAACGCCGCACCACCGTCAACACCGTCCTGCCGTCCTGCTGAGCGCCCCGGGCCAGCGCGATCCGTTCGCCGCCGGGAAGGTTGAACGCCGAGAGGAAGCGCTCGCGCTCGAAATCCGGGGCCTCCTCCTCGTCGCTCCCGCGCCGGTCCTTCTTCGGCGCGCCGGCCACGGTCACCGACCAGACCGGCCTCCCCGCCAGCGGACGCGAGCCCGTGGCATCGCCGGCGTAGAGGAGGAGACGGTCCCTCACCATCACCAGGAGGTCCGGCACGCCGTCCGCCGTCAGATCGGTGCCGTACAGCCAGTCGGCGGCCTCGTCGTTCAGCTTCCAGCGCCGCGGCTCGGGATCGAATTTTCCTCGTCCGAGGCCGCGATAGACCGTGACCTGCAGCTCCTTGCCCCGCAATCCTCCGAGATGGACGAGGACGAGGTCCTTGCCGAGATCGCCGACGGCGTTGACGGACGTCACGTCGAGGGGATACCAGAGCGGACAGTCCGTCTCGAAGGCCAGGACTGGAGCGCTGCCCTTGCGCGAACGGTCCTTGCCGAGGACGAACAGCCGGAAGCGCTTCTTGGCGAGCAGGCCGATCCTCTCGAACGTCGCCGCCGCGAGCGCCGGCGTGCCGTCGAACCGCAGATAGCGCCGGTCGTCCGTCAGCCGCTCGTCCGCCGGCAGCAGCGACCAGGCCTCCTCCATCTCGCCGCCGGCAGGTGGAAGCAGCAGCGTCTTGAGCCTGCGCCGGCCCACCTCCTGCGGACCGATCGCGAACAGAGGCGGATCGCCGGTCAGCAACGTCACCGGCGGACTGGTGAGGCGCAGGCCCCACCGCAGCCGCTCGGCACGCACCGGCAGAGGAAACGACGCGCGCCGCGCCAGCGAGCCGGACGCAGACCCGAGCAGCTCGAGCAAACCCGTTCTGGCTACCGGCAGCCAAGGCCGGCCCGCGAGAGTCCCGGTCACGGAGCGCAGATCCACGTTCGCCTGCTCCAGGACCTTGCGCGACGCGGTGAACAGCGTACCGGGCATGCCGGCGATCGGCACCTCAGCCCCATCCCCCGCGACATCGAACGCCGCCAGGGCATTGACCTCCTCGTGCAGCCCGCCAACCAGCCGCTCCACACCCCGCCGCGCCGGATCGAGAAACAGCAGGCTCTTCGCACCCTTGCCGTCGCGATGGGCCGCGACCAGCAGCGCGATACCGGGCCGGCCGCCGGGACCGGTGGCGGCGACGGCTTGCACGAGGGTGCCGGGGAGGGGGAGGGTGAAGGTTTCGGGGTGGGCGGGGACCGCGCAGAAAACAAGAACAAGAATCGCGGACATGACGACGACGGTCCTGCCTGGACGGATCGTCGTCCGCCGCCGCTGGCCCCTCACTCCCCCTTCCCCCTCTCTCCCACCGCACTCCCGCCCACCGGGAGAGAGGGGGTTTTAAAAAGCAAACTAATTTCTTCTTCTGCAGTCTCCCTCCTCTCCCCGGGCGGGCGGGTGTGAGGTGGGAGAGGAGGGCCGGGGAGGTGAGGGGGCACGGCGGCGCGGCCACCGGTCCGATTCGAGACGGCGGGGGGAGCGGAATTCGAGAGATACACCTCCAGCCGCACCGCCGGAGCAAACCCCGCCTCCGCCGCGCCCTTGGGCTGCACGACGAGGAGGTCCGAGCGGCGATCGCCGTCGAGGTCGCGGATCTGCACCAGCGAGAGGTCGCGCGGCTCCTCGCGCAGGTCGAAGGCGAGGTCCGGCGCGGCGGGAAAGCTACAGTCCGGCCGGCCGCGGTGGATGGTCACCCGCCGGCCGCGGCCGAGCTGCACGAAGTCGGCGCGGCCGTCGCCGTCGAAATCTCCCGAGAACAGCGAGAGCTGGCTCACCCGCAAGTCGTTGAGGTTGACGCGGAAAGTGCCGGAGAGATCGAGCCCTTTCACGGCGCGAAATCCACCGTCCGGCTGCTGGCACCAGACGTGGAAGTCGAGCCCGACGCTGAGCCTCTTGGTGGCGAGGCTGCCCAGGAGCTTCGGCAGGCCGACGTCGAGGGTCATGGTGACGAGATCCTGGCGGCCGTCGCCGTTGAGATCGCGGAAGCCTCCCGGCAGGTCCACCTCGCTCTCCTCGTCCCCGAAGCCGTAGCCGGTGACGTCGAAGGTGCGGTAGGGCGTCTTCTCCGGCACGAGGTCCGGGCTCAGCCGCCGGAGGGTGAGCCGGCCGTGCGGCTGGCGGGCTTTCTCGAGCTCCTTGCGGAGACCGCCGCGATTGGGATCGTCCAGGCTCTGGCGCAGCACGACTTGGGACCGCCCATCGCCGGTGAGGCTGCCCATCCAGACGGGATTGGGTCCGCGGCGATCTCCCGTGCCGAGAGTCACTTCGACCGCCGGCAGAAAGCGTCCCTGGCCGGCGTTGCGCGCCACCCGGACCGAGCGCCAGCGCTTGGCCGGATCGCGGAAGATGAGGTCCGGCCGGCCGTCGCCGTTGACGTCCTGCACGGTGGGCAGCGGATATTTGTGCTCGAGATCGCCGGCCGAGCGGTACCGCTCTCCGGGCACGGGCAGACGCGAGGCGGCCCGGCGCGCCAGACCCTTCCCTTCCGCACGGCCGAGATACACGGCGAGGCCGTCGCGGGCCGGCAGCAGGAGATCCGCGGCGCCGTCGCCATTGACGTCCTGCATCAGGTGGAGATCGCCGAGGAAATTGCCCGTGCCGGCGAGCACCGGCGGATCGGCGATCCACGGCTCCAGGCGCGGCCCGCCATCCGCGCCGAGCCGCAGGACGCTCGCGCCCTCGTCCGTGAGCGCGATCACGGGTGTTCCCGGCGGGCCGGCCTCCAAGCCAAGCACGGAGAGAGGAAGCGGCAGGCTGCGCGGCGGCTCGTAGGAACCGTCCGGCCGCGCGCGGTAGACCCGCACCTCGCGGCGGTCCATCACCGCCGGCACGATGGTCATCACCTCCACCAGCCCCGTCACGTCGTCCATCGTGCTGCTCTCGGTGATGGCGATCTCGTCCCACTGGTTGTAGGCGACCACCACGACGAGATCCCGCCGGCCGTCGCCATCCACGTCGGAGGAGACCACCGCGGCGGGAGCGCCGGGGAGATCGAGCGTCAGGGAGCGCAGGGAGGAAACCGCGGGCTTTCCGGAACCAGGCGCCGGCACGAAAAGGACCGCAGCAATCAGGACCGCGAGGCAAGGACGGATCGGCTCCACACCCCTAGCCTACGCGGAACAGGAGCCGTCCGTCGCGTCCTATGTGGCCGCCCTGGGGGAAGGGGCGGGGTTACATCCCCGAAGCCGAGAGGGTCGCCGCCGCGAACAGCAGGAGGACGGACGTGAGCGACAGCGCCAGCATCTTGACGAACTCTTTGGTCATGGCCGGTTGCCTTTCCGATGGATTCCCGTCACCCCCTACAGGCGACGCACCCGCCTCCATCGTTACAACGACCGGGAGAGGCGGACTCCCTCACCACCGTCGGGCGTCAGCAATGCCTGGCGAGGGGGAGCCGAACATCGGCAGGATGACCGGAGGCATCCTCAACCTGACTGCTGTCATCCTCAACATGACTGAAGTCATCCTCAGAATGACTGGAGTCATGTTCAACATGACACCTGTCAGCTTGAAGAATACTTGAGTCATCCTTGACATGACCGCGGTCAGCCTCAGGATGACCAGTGGTCATGTTCAACGTGACACCTGTCAGCTTGAAGAATACTTGAGTCATCCTTGACGTGACCGCGGGCATCCTCAGGATGACCGGGAGTCATGTTCAACCTGACTGCGGTCATCCTCGACGTGACCAGGCGTCAGGGACCGCCAAGAACATGTCGCCTGCCGCGGGATCCCGGACGCCCAATCACTACCCTAAGCGGCTGATCTGCAATCACTTAGCATACTGGTGCCGCCTCTTCTGGCGAGGAGCAGGGTGATGGAAGGCGGTGCTGTGGAAGGCGGAGCTTCTCGAAAACGCCAAGGCGCCGCGCGTTTTTTGGTCAGCATACTGCTCATCTTGTTGGCACTTCTCAGCGGTAGCGGCGGCACCGGGCACCAAGGCGACCCTGGGGAATACGCCTGGGGAATCGCCTCCCTGGGGAATCGCCTGGCACTTCTTCTGGGGAGATCACAATGGCTCAGGAGCTCGACAGGACCTCGCCGGCGGAGGCAGCCTGGATAGCCCGGCTCAGCCACCGGTTCAGGCGATCGAGGTCGTGGCAGCGGAGGATCTCCTGCCGCTGCGCTTCGCTGACCGCCACACCGCGCGCTTCCAGCACCTTGAGAATGGCCGAGGCTTTTTCCTCGCTCCTCGCCGCAGCTTCCCGCTGCCGGATCGCCGGGTTGCCCTTGGCGGCCAAAGCCGCGACCACGGCGTCGTCAGCCGCGGCGGCGTCGAGCAGAGCGGCGACGACAAGCGGTACGACGAAGCACGGATCCTCGATCCGCGAGTCCGCCGCCAATGGCCGCCAGCTCTGGCTCTCGGGGGACCACTCACAGACCCGCCGATCTTTGACCCAGACCGCGAAGATCCGGCGCACCCCGCAGCGATACATCCGCAGGGCTTTCTCTCTTACATACCGTTCCTTCTGCTCCGACACCACCTCAAAGGCGATCTCCTCCAGGTAGCGCCCGCCGGTCTGAGGATCGACGCCCTTCTTGCGCACGCAGGTATCGGTGGCGAAGTCGGACTCTTCGTCGTGGCGGGTGAGCAGGTCCGTTGCCACGCCGTAGCCGGAAGCCACATGGGCCCGCACGACGTAGTCGAGCTCGGTGTGCTCCGTGGCGTGAGGCTCATGGGCCGGCGACAAGACCACTCGTTGGCCGCCTATGATCTCGTCGCGCGTAATCTCGGCCTCGACCAGATGATCGTCGAGCCCGGGGAAGGAGCCGCGGCCCGGCAGGTGCCGCGGGGAGCCCGCATCCGAAGAGCCGGGAGCCTTGAGCCTATAAGGCGGGCGGTTTTCATCCATCGCCGAAATCATAGCAGAGCGCGCTCTGCTGCGTCCTTGCGGTGATCGTCGCCTGGCTTGGCAGCTTGGTAGGGGATAATGTATCGGGCGAGAGGTGGGATTATGCCGAAAGCCAAAGTTTCCGTGACAATCGAGGATTCCCTGCTCCGGGCAGGTGGATCGAATGGCGCGCGGGGCGAGCCGCAGCGAAGTGTTCGAGGATGCGCTCACCAGTTGGCTGCGGAATCGCCGCCGCGAGAGGCTGGAAGAGGAGATTGAGCTCTATTACCGCTCCCTCGGTGACGCCGAACGCGAGGAAGACTCCGCCTGGGCGGAGCTCTCCGGCCGATTTCTGGGCGAGAGCTGGAGATGAGCGGCGGCCCGAGGAAGTCGAGAGAGGTGTTCTACGCGCGATCGGAGTCGTGGTGTGATGGCGGGTGGTGTCCTTGTCTTGTAGGGCGGTCCATATTCTGACGGAGGAGAGCCGTGTCCATTCCTGATTACGAGACCTTGATGCTTCCCCTTTTGAACTTTGCGGCCAAGGAATCACAGGCAGAGCTCTCGACGCGTGATGCCGCGCTTGCTCTGGCTGACCAATTTCAACTGTCGGACGAGGAGCGAGCTGCTCTTCTCCCTAGCGGAGGAACTCTCGTATTCCCCAGTCGTGTAAGCTGGGCGTGCACTTATCTCAAGAAGGCAGGTCTTCTTGTTGCCACCCGGCGAGGTTTCTTCCAGATTACGAGCCGGGGCTTGGACGTACTCAAGTCCAATCCTAAGAGTGTCGACAATGACTTTCTGGACCGATTCCCAGAATTCAGAGAATTCAGGACCAGGGGGAAGAGAGAGACTCGCGGGCCTGCTAAGCCTGAAGGAGGGGAGCCGACCGGTGTTCCAGAAGAGGTGATTGCCAATCAGTACGAACTACAGCGTAAAGCTCTTGCCGCCCAGCTTCTTGACGCGGTGAAGAATGCTTCACCACAGTTCTTTGAGCGTCTTGTTGTGATGCTCCTGGTCAAGATGGGCTATGGCGGAACGCTGCAAGATGCGGGCGCCGCAGTAGGGCGTAGTGGCGATGGAGGCGTTGATGGTGTCATCAAAGAGGATAAGCTTGGCCTTGACACAATCTACCTTCAAGCAAAGCGATGGGATGACAAACCAGTGGGATCGCCGCAGATCGACCAATTTGCAGGTGCCCTTCAGAAGAAAAAGGCGCGCAAGGGAGTATTTCTTACTACCTCTACTTTCACCAACGAAGCCTTGCGGTCTGTTGCAGAGTACTCAGCGCGTATCGTACTTATAGATGGCCAGACTTTGGCGGAACTCATGATTGACCACGATGTGGGTGTCTCCGTGACAACAACCTATCAGCTAAAGAGGATTGATTCCGACTTTTTTGATGAGGGTTACGAGAGCACATAGCGGTGGCTGATGTACCAGAGGAATACGTGAGTGTCGAGCAGCAGCCTCATTGGCCCTCGAATTCCCGCAGGATCTCCTCAGGCAGCGACGCGTCGAAGTCATCCGGAACTGTGAATTCCCCGGCGCAGAGGCCGAACGGCCGCGGACCAGGCTGGGTGACGGGAACGGGCCGCAGCTCGGCGACTGCTCGTCCGCCACGGACTACGACGAGGCGTTCTCCAGCCTCAACCCGGTCCAAGAGAGAATCCGGATCCTGTTGAAGCTCTTTTGCGCTCACAGTACCCATACCGGAATTGTAGCAGGCCGAGATTGCCACGTTGGACGGGTCCGAACTTGACGAGTCTCTGCCGAGCCAGCGGTGAGACCTTGACGCCCTCCGCCGCCACGTAGAGAATCGCTCAGCCTTTCGCCAGCATCGCGCTTCCTCGGAACGTTGACGGCCGTCTCGCGTGTGGGACGGCGGGAGACCGCCATGAGCCGATTCCTCGACTTCTTTTCAAAACAGCAAGCTGGCATCGCCGTCTTTCTCGGCAGCGTGCTCGTCCTGGTGCTCCTCGTGCAGTGGCTGGCGTGGATCTTCCGCTGGGGCCGGTTCGGCCGCAAGCAGCCGGAGAGGACTTCGCAGCTCCGCTTCGTCATCGCCGACCTCTTCGTCAAGATCATCAACGACTTCCGCCACCTCCTGGCCCTCGTCATCATGCTGATCTTCGCCGCGACGCTGGCGGCCGTTCTGCTTTGGGCTCCTCATTTCAAGGAGGTGAAAGACGGGCTCCAGGTGGTGGTGGCGGCCATGGGCGGTCTCGTCGGCTCGATCATCGGCTACTACTTCGGCGAATCCGCGGCCAAGGCAAAACCCGCGGGCGAGTCCGCCGAGGAATCACCCGCCGCGGCCTCCGGACAGCCGGTGCAGGACCCGAACGCGCCCGCCGCTCCGGACATCCGCGAGGCGCCCCCTCTGCCGGAAGGGGCCAAGGTCGATTAGGATGGTCATCGGGCGCCTAAAGGCGCCGCGGAGGAACCCGGTATGAAGCGACCACTAGAGCTACAGATCAAGGATTCCGCGTTCGATCCGGACGTCCCCGACCGCGGTAAGGACCAGAGGATCCTCATCCGGCAGACGAACGGCCGCACCCTCTACCGCATCTTCATCTATCTCGACGGTCCCGACCTTCCCTTCGTGCAAGCCGTCACCTACTTCCTCCATCCGACGTTCAAGCCGAGCCAGCGCACCGTCTCCCGCACGCCGCGCAATCCCACCTGCAAGCTCGAGCTCTGGACCTGGGGGATCTTCGAGATCAGCGCCCGCGTCATCGACAAATCCGGCGACACGTTCCCGCTCACCCACACGCTGGAGTACGAGCGCGAGATCTCGCAGAAGGGCGTGGCCTTCTCCACCGCGCCTGCAGGATAGGAACGCCGCGCGGCCACCTGGCACCGCGGCCGAACCCATGAACAAACCCTCCCGGCGCTTGGTCCGTATATACCTGATAACCGGCGGGCTGTTCATCCTCTTCGGCTTTGCCCAGTTTGTCTTTTCCCTTGGTCTTGATGCGCTCGGCGTGATCGAGGTTGGCAACGCTCTGGGGCTCGGCTTGCTTCTCTGGATCTCCGTGGCTGTCGGGTTCTTCTTCTTGTTGCTCGGGTTGGTGCTCGCGGCGTTCCTCGGCAAAGACCCGCCGCCGCGGCCCCGAGTCGCCGGCAACCCCTTCGACGGTGAGTGACGTAACGATGCGGATCCTCGCCTTTGTGCTCAGTGGCGTGACGCTCTTCGGGATTCTCTGGGTGGGTGCCTGGCTCGTCGTCTGGCTTGTCATCTATCCGGCCTTCCCCGAGTACTTCGGACACTATCGGTTCTACAGAACGTGCAAGAGCCTCAGGCCAGGGATGACCCTGCAGGATGCAAGGACGGCCATGGCGCCGTTTCTGGAGGTGGGCACGAACTGGAAGCCTCCGGGTGATATCCCCGCGGGGATCATGAGCGCTACCGTCATGGGAGTCGACGAGACCAGGAAAGAGCACGACTCGCGGGTCCTCTTCATTCCGGACGCCAGGAACATCGCGGATTGGTGCATCGTCTACCCGGAGAACGGGAAGGTCAGGCGGGTGGACATCTCACCCGATTGAGCCCGCCCGAGCCGGCCTGAAGTATTGCCTCGCCAGGGGAGGCTTGACACCGCTCCACGAGAGGTGCTAGTGTATCAGCATCATGCTGGTACATTGGCACTCCGTTGATGCACCCGCACTCTCCGGCCGGTGGGAGGACGACATGGCGAAGCCGCTTTCCGATCTCGGGCGCCGCGAACGGCAGATCATGGAGGTCCTCTTCCGCCGCGGGCAGGCAACGGCGGCGGAAGTGCTCGCGGACCTGCCCGATCCGCCTTCCTACTCCTCGGTGCGCAGCATGCTCCGCCTGCTGGAGGAGAAAGGCTACGTCGCTCACCAGTGGGAGGGGCCGCGCCACGTCTTCCGCCCGACGGCGGACCCGGAGCAGGCCCAGCGCTCGGCCGTGCGCGACCTGCTGCACACCTTCTTCAACAATTCCGTGGAGTCGGCGGTCGCCGCCATGCTGGGCGCCGCCGAGAAGCCGCTTTCCGAGGAACAGGTTCGGCGCCTCTCGAAGCTCATCGAGCAGGCGCGCCGGAAGGGAGCCCGCAAATGATCTTCATCGTCAAGATCACGCTCGTGTTCTTGCTCGGCGGAATGCTCGCCGCCTTGCTGCGTCACCGTTCGGCGGCCGCGCGGCATTTCGTCTGGGCGCTGACGCTCGGCGGCGCGTTGGCGCTGGCCCTGCTCGCGCCGGTCGCTCCGCGTCTGGAGTTGCCGGTGATGACGGTGGGGAACGCCGTGCCCGCGCCAGAGGCCTCGATTCTGGAGCGTGTTGTGCCGGCTACGGCGGCTCCCGTGGTGAGAACCCTCCTGCCGGCGGTGACGGCGCACGACGCGGCGAAGCCTCGCGCGGCGGCGGCGCCTTCACCGCTGCTCCTGCTCTGGCTCGCCGGCTTCGGCGCGGTGATCCTGTGGTGCGCGATCGGCCATTGGGGCCTCGTGCGCCTCGCCCGCCGGTCGGCTCTCGTCGACGACGGTCCATGGCTCGCTCTTCTCGACGAAACCGCGGCGCTCGCCGGCGTGACGCGGCCGGTGCGCCTCCTGCGCAGCGCGGCGGTGGGCGCGCCGATGACCTGGGGATTCCTCCGGCCCGTCGTGATGTTGCCCGCGGACGCCGGCGAGTGGACGGCCGAGCGGCGCCGGGCCGTGCTGCTGCACGAGCTGGCGCACGTGGCGCGGCTCGACTGCCTGGTGCAGCTCGCGGCGACCGCGGCCTGCGCGCTCTATTGGTTCCATCCCGCGGCCTGGATGGCGACCCGGCGCTTGCGCAACGAGAGCGAACGCGCCTGCGACGATCACGCGCTCGCCTGCGGTACGCCCGCGGCGGATTACGCGTCGCACTTGCTGAGCGTGGCGTGCAAGGCGCGGGCTCCGCGGCTGAGCGGCGCGGCGGCGATCGGCATGGCGCAGCGCTCGACGCTCGAATCGCGCCTGCTCTCCGTGCTGGACGACTCAGTTCCGCGCCGCGCGATGTCGGCGCGGGCCCGTGCCCCGGTGCGGTCCTGCTGGTGTTGGCGCTGGCGCCCCTGGCCGCGATTACGCCGGTGGCGCGCGCGGTGGCGTCCGAGAAAGGATCCGAGATTGAAGTTGATTCCGAAAAAGCATCCGCCGCGGCTGGACCGGCCGTCGAACGATCCGTCGACGCGGCGCCCGGCGAGCAGCTCGATCTCGACCTGGAGTCGGGCGCGACGGTGCGGATCCAGGGCTGGGACGAGCCTCGCGTCCACGTGCGCGCCCGGCTCGGCGGCCGCGATGGGGCGGATACTCGCGTCACCGTGGAACGCCAGGCGGGCGGCGTCAAGGTGCGCTCCTTCTTCCCGTCACAGCGGATCTCGCGCTCGACGTCCAACGAGCTCGACATCCAGGTGCCGCGCCGCTTCGACCTTCACCTCTCCTCCTCGGGCGGAGACCTGAGGATGAAGGACGTGGAGGGGACCTTCCGCGGCTCGACCGGCGGCGGCGAGCTCGTGCTCGCGCGCCTGAACGGCGAGGCCCACCTCTCCACCGGCGGCGGCGACATCCGCGTCACCGACTGCGATCTCGCGGGCTCGGTGAGCACCGGGGGTGGCGCCGTCCTGCTGTCGCGCGTGCGCGGCGGGCTGCACGGCTCGTCGGGAAGCGGCCCGGTGGTCTACGGCGACAAGACCGAGGGTAAAGACGCGGACGAGGAGACGGCCGATCTCAGCGCGCTCGAAATCGACCGCTCGCATACCCGCGTCCGCACCAACGAGCCTACGGGCGTGTTGCACATCAGGAAGGCCGGCGGCGACGTAGAGCTCGAAGAGGCCCCGGAGGGAGCGGTGATCAGCACCGGCGGCGGGCGCGTGACCGTCGGGCGCTCGGCCGGGCTCGTGGACGCGAGCACCGGCGGCGGAGACGTCGAGATCGGTCCGGTGGCCGGTTCCGTGCGCGCCGGCACCGGAGCCGGAGACATCCACGTCACGCTGGCGGAGGCGGGCGGCGAGCGGCAGACGGTCGATCTGACCTCGGGCTCGGGGAAGATGATCGTCGAGCTGCCGGCCGGCTTCGACGGCACGGTCGAGCTGGAAACGGCCTACACCAGAAGCTTCGGCCGCACCACCCGCATCGAGAGCGCCTGGGAGCTGCAGCGTGAACCGACGACGGAGTGGGACAGCCGCCAGGGAACGCCGCGCCGTTACGTGCGGGCGCGAGGCGTCCTCGGCAGCGGCCGCGGGCTCGTGCGCGTCAAGACCGTGAACGGAGACATCGAGCTGCGCCGCGCATCCCGCTGAACTTGCCCATCCCGGATCGGATCGCGCACGGCGCCGGCCGCGGAGCGCCGTCGCGATCCGGGCGAATCCTGCCGCAAGGGGCACGAACGCGTGTGCAGCCGCGGTATCGCGACGCGTCCGCTCCGCTTCTTCTCCCGCTTTCCTACGATGGTAAGATCGTTACCAGGCTGCGGTGCCAATAACGTCGTTAGCGATCGAAACGCTTATCCGAGAGCACTTGTGCGAGGCCACGACTAGATGAGCGAGGAACTTGCAACGGCCGCAACCTTCAATGACCTCACACAAGCCCAGGGTGCTCGGGCCGCTTTAGAAGCCGCCGGAATTACCAGCAATCTCCGAGACGAGAACACCGGCAGCATTGACTGGGGGCTCATGCCAGCCTTCGGCGGTCTTCGCCTGCAGGTCAAGAACGCAGACCTCGCGCGCGCTCTCGAGGTCCTCAATGGAGCCGGCTCGTCAGAGGACTCCCCGGCGGACTCCGAACAGAGCGATCCAGCGGCACCTGACGAGGTCGAATACCGCGAATCGTCAAGGAGACGCAAGCGGCTGGTCGGACTCATCTCGTTCCTGATCCTGTTCCTGCCTCTCCTTGTGGCCATTGTGGTCGCCTGCCTGGATAGATAGCCGCAGCCGTTTCGCGGCCGGGCCCGGATCCGTGTGCATGGAACGGGCGGGTACGTCGAGATCCTGCCCTCGCCGGGCCAGCGCGACAGGAAGCCGAGCGGCACGTGGTCGGTCGGCCAGATGCCCAGGGCTCGGCCAAGTGCCTGCCGGGTTTGGCAGGCACTTTAGTCGGGGGCCTTCCGGTGGACGTCCTCGCCCTTGAGAAAGAAGACTCCGCCTCTCTCGTCTCCCTCAAAGAAGATACGTGCCTCGATGAGGTCCCCTTCCTTGATTTCCACCTTCAGGTCGGGGTGGACGTAGATCGGGAGGCATTCGCCCACGCGAGAGAGGGCGAGGTTCGCCAAGTTGCCGGCGTCCTCCGCTTCCTGGATCTCCACGTCCCAGACGGTGCCGACGCCACCGGGCGCGGGCTGGACACGGAGGACCTTGCCCCGGACGACGCTCTCGTTCGGGGCGGCGGGTACGCTGCTGTAGGTTTTCGGCTTGTCCAAGATCGGCCTCCTTTCCATGGATGCCGATGCTACTATCCGGCCCCGCTCAAGGAGCAATCGTGACGTCGATCGTCATCTGGTCGTCGCCGGGCGTTCCTTTCACTTCGATGGTGATCCCCGTCCACTGCCCACCCGTGGGAGGGATGCCCGGCATATTCAAGGGTGGCTTGGACGTCTTGCCGACGGATTTGACGACTTTGGGCCCAGTGGGGCTCGGAAAGGTACTCGGGAAGAGGTCGTCCGCATCGCCTCGATTCCCCTGGCCGAAAATTTTCGACAGATCACGGCGGTTGTCCGCCTGGATCAGCTCGATCGCGAGGTTCGATTCGTCGTTCACGTTGTCGATTTCCTCGTCCACGACGTAGATCGCCACTCCTTCGTCCGGCAGGAAATGGTCCTGGTCCAGGCGCCTCCGGTATTCCACGAAGACGTACTGCAAGGGTTTGGGCATTCGAGACGCATTCTTGATCATCACGATGCTGCCGCCTTCGGCCGCGGGCTTGAGGACGATACCCTTCTGGCTCTCCGTTACCATCAGCGGCTGAATCCACTTGTGGAACATCCGCAGCATTCCGTTCGGCAGACAGGGCGTGATGCCGCCGTTGTTCCAGGAGCCGGCTGCCATCAGGCAGTAATTGCCCAGGCCATTGGATTTCTGTAGTTTGTTGTCCCCAGTGTCATAGAAATCTGCCCACCGCGCCGCCAGATGCCCCCATTCATGGGCACAGACACCCATCTGGCAGTTCTCCGGCACGGTGAGGAACGTGGTCGCCCGCACGCCGGGGCTGCCGGTGTCGGCGCCATTGCCGGGAATGACCCACTTCAGGCTCCAGAAATCGTCCCGGCTCCCGGTCTGCTCGGCGCCGTTGCCCGAGTGGATGATGAAGAGGGCCGTGACGATCCCTTCTCCCAGGACGTCGTATTGCGAGAAATCCACCCCCGACAACCGGGCCGCTTCGACGGCGTCTTTCGCCAGTCCCTGCGCGTTACCCGGGAACGCGCCCATCCCGGAAGCGCCGTTGGTGTAAAACGTGCTGGGATGGGGCATCCGAAACCAGCCGAAGACCTCTCCCTGGATGTCGATTCCCAACTCGCCCTGGAGATCGTAGTCGACCTCCTTTGGCTCTGGCCCTCTGCTGCGAGTGTGGTTGCTGATTCTCCGGTAGTACTCCGCCATGCTCCCCGCGGGGAAGACGTCGAGGTCTCCAAAAAGCATCTGCTTGAAGAAGGACGGCGCCCGGTCCTGGCTGTGAGGCTTGTCTTCAAAGTCGACCAGCAACACGAGCGTTCTGACGACTCCCGCCAGGGTCACGTCCGGCCGGTCGATGAGCTGAGGCGCGTTCGGATCGGTGGATTCCTGGATTTTGCCGTCGTCGAGCCCAGCAAAGTCCTGCCCCCGCCGGCTTGAGCTCCAGACGTCGAAGAACTGCTCGAACGTGAGGTCGTCCGGCAGACGCTTCTCGTCTTTCAGTCCTTTCCACCGGCCGTAGAGTGCCAGGAGAAGCTCCGGGGAAGGGGGCACCGGGCAGAACGGCCGGCGGCAGGACACGTTTTTCAAGACAGGCACTGTGGTGAGCATCGTTCCTCCAAGGGAGGCGAGCCTCCTGCTGGACCAAGGCCCAGGAGACGGACCTCGTCTTCTATCTAGACGGCCCTCCCTACGCTTTTTTCCAGTAAGCGTCCTCCTCCATAGGTTTCTGGAGGTCACCTTGAACGAACCCAGCCCTCATAGGGTAGAGTCGAGGACGGGCGCGGTGGCTGTGGGTCGCGGTCGCTCTTGCCGGCGGCTTTCGCCGAACGCCGGTGCCTCAGTCGTGGCCGTGGCTCTGTTTCCCGTTCCCGCTCATCGAACCGGAGCCCGTACCATGGCCGAGAAGCCCGTCGTGAACTCGCAGGTCACCGATGAGGTTGAGGAGAGCCCCGAAAAACCCGGTGGCGATGCAGACATCGAGGCCGGTCGCGTCGTCTCTCACGAAGAAGCCAAGCGGCGCTGGGGCCTATGTTCTCCGAGCTCTTCCAGAGGATAAGGCACACCGCTGATATGGCTTGATAACGTTGTAGTCTTCCTCCAACAAGCAAGACTCTAAAGGCAGGTGCCCATGCTGGTCGAGCTGCTGGAGAGAGACGCGGTCCCTTTCGAGACACTGCACAGCCATTACGGCTCCCTGCTCGAGCTCGTGCGCAAGCTCATCGGCGTGGTGCCCAATTGCGACCGCTACCTGGAGATCTGGCCGCCGGCGTTTCGCACGTACAACGTGATGGTCCCGAACCTGCTCAATCTGCCGTTCCTGATGTGGGGCCTGGGCGCGCCGCGCTCGACGGTGGGGCTGGCGGCGTACGTGGCGAGCCGCACGGCCGGCTGTCCTTACTGCTCGGCCCACACGTGCTCGTTCGCCCTGCGCAACGGCGCCACCCTCGAAGAGGTGGCCTCGGCTCTCGACGGCGGGCGGACCCTGAGCGCGGCCGATCGGGCGGCCGTGCGTGTGGCGCGCGCTCTCGCGGTGGTGCCCGCCGCCATCGACGACGAGGCCCGCGCCGACCTGCGGCGGCACTTCTCCGCGGCCGACGCGGAATGGGTGGTCCTCGTGATCGCGATGGTGGGATGGCTCAGCAAGATGATGGACGCCCTCGGCGTTCCGCTCGAGGAGGCCACCTTCTCCGAGATCAGCGGAGTGATCGCGCCTTCGGGATGGACGCCCGGCCAGCACATGAAGGGCACGGCGCCGACCGGAGCCCCGCCGCGCGCCAGCTCGCTCCTAGCCCGGTTGGGCATGATCCGCTACGCCCCGCAGGCGCTCAAGCTCGACAAGAAGTGGACCGCGGGCGTCCCCGATCGCTGGCCGGCGGTCGGCGAGTTCCTGCGGCGGAGCACCGGCCACTCCTTCCCCGTCCTCTCCCGCCTCCGGCACCGCCGGGCCGTCCGCGCCATCGCCACCATGATCATGGAAAACCTCGCCGAGGGCATGGAGAGCGTCATCGGCCGCGACGACAAACTCGCGGCGGGCCTGATCTATGCGCGCACCGTCGGCGATCCCGCGCTGGCCGAGGAGCTGCGCACGCTCGGCGCGAGGGAGCTGGCCGACTCGCCGGCGCAGATCCTGGCGCGCGCGGTCTCGCCCAGCCCGGCCGCGGTGGACCGCGGGGTGCTGGAGTCCTCGCGGGCGATTCCGCCGGCGGGAATCGTCGAGCTGGTGACGTTCCTCTCGCTGCTGCAGATGCTGCACCGGATCGAGAGTTTCTACTCTATAAAGTAGGCACTCCCCTGCCCCGCCGGCCGCGCGGGAAGGCCTCGTCGATCTGACGCACCTCCTCCTCGCCAAGCTCGATCTCCGCCGCCGCGGCGTTGTCCATGGCGTGCTCGATGCGGGCGGCCTTCGGGATCGCAAAGAGGATCGGGAAGCGCAGCAGGAAGGCGAGGGCGATCTGGCGCGGCGTGGCATCGTGGGACGCAGCAATATCGGCGAGAACGCGTCCTCCTGAGCTGCTCGGCGAAGGAAAGTCGCCGGAGCCGAAGGGGCTATAGGCGACGACGGCGATGCCGTGCTGCTCGCAGAACGGGATCACCGCGTGCTCGATGGCCCGCTCCTGGAGATGGTAGAGGACCTGGTTGCAGGCGATCTTCCCTTGGCCCGCGATGCGGATGGCGTCCGCGAGATCCTCCTCGTCGAAGTTGCTCAGGCCCCAGACGAGGATCTTCCCGGCCTCGCGCAGCTCTTCGAAGGCGGCGATCGTGTCCCGGAGGGGATGGCTGCCCGGCCAGTGCAGAAGGTAGCAGTCGAGGTGGTCCGTGCGCAGCCGCCGGAGGGAGCGTTCGCAGGCCTGAATCGTGCCCCGCCGCGAGGCGTTCTGCGGCAGCACCTTGCTCACCAGGAAGACCTCGCCGCGCCGGTCCGCGAGCGCCTCCCCTACCATCTCCTCCACCCGGCCGTCGCCGTACATCTCCGCGGTGTCGACGTGGCTCATCCCCGCGTCGAGCCCGCGTAGCAACGCCTCGACGGCGGCGCGGCGGTTGTCCTTCTCCATGTTCCAGGTCCCCTGGCCGACGACGGAGACTTCTCTGCCTGTGGGTCCGAAGATGCGGTGCTTCATGGCGCGGCCCTCCTCTCCCTCTCTACGGTATGCTGCGCGTGCAAATCTCTGGCCGCCATCAGGTTCGCGGCGATGAAAGGACCTAAAGGATTACAAGGACAGCAAGGACAGGCACCATTCGGGTGAGCTCCTTGTCCTTCTCTATTCCTTGCTATCCTTGTCATCTCTTGGTGTCCTTCCCACCCACCTTCCTCTGGGGAGCCGCGACCGCCGCTTATCAGGTGGAGGGCTCGCCGCTCGCCGACGGCGCCGGCGCGAGCATCTGGCACCGCTTCAGCCATACCCCCGGGCGCGTCACCAACGGCGACACCGGCGACGTGGCGTGCGACCACTACAACCGCTTCCGCGAAGACGTCGCCCTCATGCGCGAGCTGGGCCTCGGCGCCTACCGCTTCTCCATCGCCTGGGGACGCGTGCTGCCGGAGGGCAGGGGCCAAGTGAACGAGCGCGGGCTCGACTTCTACCGGCGGCTCGTGGATGCGTTGCGCGAGGCGGGCATCGCGCCGGTGGCCACGCTCTATCACTGGGATCTGCCGGCGGCGCTCGACGATCGCGGCGGCTGGGTGAACCGCGACGCGGCGGACTGGTTCGCGGAGTACGCGGCCGTCTGCTATCGCGCGCTCGACGACGGCATCGAGCTGTGGGCCACGCTCAACGAGCCCTGGGTGATCGCCGACGGCGGCTATCTCGCCGGCGTGCTCGCGCCCGGCCATCGCAGCCACTTCGAGGCCGTGCGCGCCGGGCACAACCTGCTGCGCGCGCACGCCGCCGCGGTCGCGGCCTACCGCGCCGAGGGAAAAGGCCGCATCGGCGTCGTGGTGAACGTGGAGCCGAAGCATCCGGCGAGCGGCAGCCCCGAGGACCTCGCCGCCACGGCCCGCGCCGACGCGGACATGAACCGCCATTACCTCGATCCGCTCTTCCTCGGCCGCTATCCGGGGGAGTTGCCGGGGATCTACGGCGAGGCCTGGAGCGAGGTCTTCGATCGCGAGGCCGGCTCCCTCAACGTGCCGATCGATTGGCTCGGCGTCAACTACTACAGCCGCAACGTAGTGCGTCATCAGCCGGACGCCTGGCCCCTCGCCGCGGTGCGCGTCCGCCAGCCGCAGAGCATCCACACCGAAACCGATTGGGAGGTCTACCCCGCCGGCCTGGAGGAGACGCTGCGCTGGATCTCTTCCCGGTATGGCTCCGTTCCCCTCTACGTGACCGAGAACGGCGCCGCCTTCTACGATCCGCCGTCGCCGATCGACGGCCGCATCGACGATCCGCTACGTACCGCCTATCTGCGCGATCATCTGCGCGCCGTCGGCCGTGCGATCGCCGCCGGCGTCGACGTGCGCGGCTACTTTGTCTGGTCGTTGCTGGACAACCTCGAATGGAGCCACGGCTACTCGAAGCGCTTCGGCATCGTGCACGTGGATTTCGCCACGCTGCGGAGGACGGTAAAGGCCAGCGGCAGGTGGTATGCGGAGGTGGTGAGGTCCAATTCCCCCCTCTCCCTCTTCGAGGGAGAGGGGGCCAGGGGGTGAGGCTTCGAAGGGCAGAACGCCCCGCCCGGCAACGAACTCCTGGACCGCGAACCTACCCGCCCGCCCGCAGCACCTCCAGAAACGGCCGCCCCCACCCCTCCATCCGCGCTTCCAGCCTGGCGGTGCAGTCGCAGTCGCAGCAGGCCCAGGGCTCTTCGCCGTTGAGGTCGCGGCAGCGGTCGCGGCTGTGGGCGTCCTGGACGCGGACGAGGTCGAAGTACTCTTCCCAGTAAGGGCGCTCCTCGGCGAGCGGCTCCCAGCAGAAGCAGACCTCGACCCAGCGAATCGCGCCGTTATCGAGAAGGCGGGCCTGGGCCATGTCGCTCAGGTACTCGTCGCCGGCGACGGAGCCGAGGCCCAGGTTGCCGCCCTCGATGGCCCGCAACAGATCGGCCTCGCGCCCGGGCCGCACGCGCGCCGTCACCAGATACCGCACGCCGCCATCCTACCAGCCCGGCGCGATGAGGAAGCCGGTGACCCAGCTCTCGTTCGGCCGCTGGAACGGCTTCGCATAGTAGAACTCCAGCACGGCGAAGCCTCCCAGCAGGATGCGCGCCGAGACGCCGGCGCTGAACACCGGCACTCTCTCGGTGGTGTTCGTCTCGTAACGCAGCTTCGGCGTCTGGCCCTTGGACCAGGCCGTCCCCGCGTCGACGAAGAAATTCAGGTCCGTGGGCAGGAAAGGCGCGCGGATCAATCCATAACCCTCGACCCCCAGCAGCGGCACCCGCACCTCGAGATTCGCCACCGCGAGCTTGCTGCCCACCAGGCGGTCGAACTCGGGACAGGCCTGCGTGTTGCCCGGCACCGGAGTGCACTCCGAAAGCCCGATGTCTCCCAGCTCGTAGCCGCGCACCAGCGTGGGATAGCCGACGTAGAGGGTGGTCAGGCGATCGCTCTCGGCGTCCCGGCCGTAACGGCCGAAGTGGAGGCCGCGCATGGCGAGCGTCACCGGCCGGAAGAAGAAGTAGCGCCGGTAGTCCGCGGTCAGCGATTGGAATTCGAGATCGCCGAAAGTCGGCTCCACGCCCAGCCGGTAGCGGCGGCCGCGCACCGGCGCCGTGAAGCCGAAGTAGCTGCTGTCGCCGACGAAGGCGAGATTGCCCTGGAAGAGCTGGAGGTCCTCCGGGGCCGGCAGGTTCTGGGTGAAGCGGTCCACCACGGCGTTGCCGACGACCGCGACCTGCTCGAGCTCGTTCTTGAAACCGATGCGGGTGATGCCGGCCGAGGCTTCCACCCGTTGCGTGGTGGAGAACGGGTATTGCGTGATGAATTCCGCCCGGTCCTCGGTGATCGTCTGGCGGATCTGCTGCACGATCGTCGCCGGCACCTGGTCGCCGTCGATGTCCACGCTGCCGTTGGTCACCGAGGTGAACGCCGAGATGTAGGGCAGGTGGCTCGCGGCGCCGCCCCATTGCAGGCGGTTGGCGAGGCTCAGGTAATAGCTCTGGAAGCCGAACTCGTTCAAGGCCCCGGTCTGGCCCTGCACGGCGACGCCGATCTCCCTCTGGCCAAGCTCGTCGCTGAAGATCGCCGCGATGTCGCCGCCGACGCCGGTGCCGTAGGTGCTGCTGTAGCCGACGCCGATGCTGGGTCCGATCCAGTCGAGCTTGAAACCGGGATGGTACGGCCGGATCGTCGGCGGCTCGCCCGCCGGCTGCGCCGGCAGGGAGCGGTCGCGCAGGTATTCCGCCACTAGGCTGCGCGCCTCCGTGCGCTGCGGCGGCAGCATGGCCGCCCGCGCCTCGGCCGCCTCGTCGCGCGCCGCCACCACCGCCTCGCCGCGCGCCGCCTCGCGGCTCAGGGAGTGAATCTCGTAACGGTCGGCGTTGAAGATCGAGACCAGCACGTCGCCGGTGCGCTGCGAGACCGAAAGCGCCGGCGAGAGCCGGGTGATGCCGGCCACGCCGGTGGCGGCGCGGGTGACGCGGAACAGCTCGCCGCTGGCGAGCGACAGCCGGTAGAGATCGCTGACGCCGGCGCGGTCGGAGAGGAAGTAGAGGTCCTCGCCGCCCGGGCCGAAGCGCGGATTGATCTGGGTGGAGCCCGCCATGGGAGCGACCACCTGCTTCGATTGACCGCTCGCCACGTCCATCAGCCAGATGCCGACGTCGCTGTATTGCCGGTTGGCCGGATCGCCGCCGGTGCCGCGGTCGGTGACGTAGGCCAGGCTGCGGCCGTCCGGCGACCATTCGGGCTGCAGCTCGGCGAAGGCGTCGTTGGTCAATCGCCGCGAGCGGCCGCTCTCCACGTCGACCAGGAAGAGGTCCGTCCACCCTCCCACGGAGCCGGAGAGCGCGATGGAGCGGCCATCCGGCGACCAGGCGGGATTCCAGAGCTGCCCCGCCTCGGGAATGCCGATCTGCCGCTCGATGCGGCGGGACCCCACGTTGAGGATGGCCAGCTCGTTGTCTCCCCGCGTCTGCACGACGAGGGCGAACTTCGAGCCGTCGGGCGACCAGGCGCCGGCCGAGTCGAGGAAGCGCAGCGAATCGAGGTGCGCGTCGGCGTCGGCCGAGAACAGCCGACCCTTGATCTCGCCGGTCCGGGCGTCCGCCAGATAGAGGTCGAAGGTGAACAGGCTGCGCGTCGAGAAGACGGCGAATTGCGTGCCGTCCGGGCTGAGCACCGGCGAGACGTAGGTATCGATCGTCTTCTTCTCCTTCGGCAGCAGGATCTGGCCGAGCACGGCGGGCGTCTGCCGGCTCTCGATCACCGGGCCGTAGGCCTCGCGGATGGACGCCTTCCAATCCTCGGAGAACTGCTTGAGGTCGGAGGCGAGCACCTCCTGCAGCGCGCCCTCGATGCCCACCCGCGCGCCGCGGGCGAACAGCCGGCCGACGACCATGTCACCCCACCGTCCGCCGACGTAGGCCCAGAAGGCGTGGCCCCAGCGGTAGGGGAAGTAGCGCGGATCGCGCGACAGCTTCTCCAGGTCGGGCAGCGAGTCGCGGGCCAGGGCGTCGCGCAGGTACATGGCCGTCTGCGGCGCGAAGCGGCCGAGGGAGAGGTACTCTGCCATGCCCTCGACGAACCACAGCGGCAGATCGACCGGCGCGGAGCGGGCGGCCGCCTCCGGTTGGGCGCCGCGCCGATCCTGCAGAATGTCGTACTGGAAGACGTGCACCAGCTCGTGGCCGAGCACGTGGTCGGTGTCCTCGAAGTTGCCGGTGAAGGGCAGGACGACGCGCGTGCGCAGCCCCTCGGTGAAGCCGCCCGTCCCTTCGCCGATGAGGCCGCGGGTCACCGTGGTCTGCTGGAAATCCGCCTGATCGGCGTAGAGGATGATGGTCTTCCGCTCGGAGAACTCGCGGCCGAAGATCTGCGACAGGCGTCCGTACCAGCGCTCCGCCATGCGGGCGGCCTCGCGCACGGCGGCCTCCTCCTCCGGATAGAAATGGATGTCGAAGTGCTCCGTCTTGAGCACCTGCCAGTGGAAATTCTCGTATTGGACCTTGTTGCGGCCGAAGTATTGGGCGGAGGCGTCACCCGGCAGACACGCCAGCGCGGCGAGGGCGAGGACGAACCGGAGTGCCGTCCAAGGGGGAGGGAGGGGGCGGGCCATGGGACCTCCTTTGCCAGATGGGGAGGCCGGGCCTGCAACAGCAAGACCGTCAAGGCACCGGAGACCTCCCCGACCGTCCGGCATTCAAAACCGGTGCCTCGGACCTCGCTATACTAGCCTCAACTGGGCGGCTCGGCGCCGATCCGCCTGGAAAGGACACCATGCGAGTCAAACGGGTAGCGGGACGCAGGGAGGGGGAAGATCCCCTGCGGGACATCGATATCCTTCAGGACACCGTCAACAAGCTGCGCGGCTGCGGTCTGATCCCCAAGGGCGTGTACCGGTTCCGGACGCACGAGGAGGCGGATGAATGGATGATGCGCCAGATCGCGGCGAATCACGCGCGCCACGCCTCGAAGACCTCGTAGAGCTCTGCAGGGCCCTCGAGTAATGCGGGGCTATTGGGATTCCTTGATCGGGACCTCGGCTGCCGGTGCCACCGCCCGCCTGCCCGCCAACAACCGCTTCACCGTCAACCGCGCATTGTCCAGCTCCGCGAACACCCAGAGCTTCACGCCCCTCGCCGCCATGTGGAAAGGCGCGAGCTTGAGGTCGTAGAGGGCCCGGATCCGCCGGCCGTCGTTGCGCCTGCCCGCCTCGCCGGCGGCCCGGCGGGCGAGCGCGATCCTGGCAAAGCGGCGGTTGTAGATCCGCATCATGTGGTAGCTCAGGAAAGCCGGCTTGGGACCGAGCACGGGCATCCAGTGGAACTTGCCGAAGAAGCGATAGGCCGGGATCACCACGAAGATGTAGTACTGCGCCGTGTCCATGAGGAACGACGCCGACAGCAGGTCGTGCTCCCCCATGTAGAAGTACTTGTCCTTGAAGATCGCGCGGAAGAAGCGGTGATAGGAGCGCACGAAGGTCGCGTTGTGTTCGGCGATGCGGGCGGCGACGTCCTCCCCCGCCGTCTGCGCCTTGACGATCTCCACCGTCGCCTCGACGGAGAACGAGGCGTGGTCGAGCCCCGGCGAGTAGTAGGGATCGAGAAAGGCCGCCGCGTCTCCGAGCAG
This sequence comes from Acidobacteriota bacterium, assembly GCA_046765915.1. GTDB lineage: Bacteria > Acidobacteriota > Thermoanaerobaculia > Multivoradales > UBA5704 > DATARR01. The sequence goes on from JBKPTH010000123.1 coordinate 56,313, forward strand.
CGCCCAGCCGTCGCCCATGTACTGGCGGGTCACGTAGGCCAGGTTCGAATAGGTGCGCAGGTCCTCCGCCTTGTGGCTCGCCCCTTCGATCAGCTCCGCCGCCGCCGGGATGGCGCGCAGGAACGCCAGATAGTCGCGCTCCAGGTTCTCGCCCCGCTCGAGGTGCACCAGCCGGGTGTCGAAGACGATGCCGATGCTGGTCTCGCCGTTGCCGAGGGGAATGAACCAGACCCAGTAGCCGAAGCCCAGGTAGTGGTTGGTGGCCAGGCGGCGCGACGCCACGTTGCCGCGGGAGAAGGCGAGCGGACCGCGGGCGGCGACGTCGTCGAGGTGGCGCACGCCCTCCCACCGGCACCAGACCGCCGCCGTCGGGTGCTCGCGGTTGCGCTCGATCAGGCCCAGGCGCTTGCCGAGGAAGGTGGCCCGCCCGGTGGCATCGAGCACCCAGCGGCAGCCGACCGTCTCCGTCTCGCCGTCCCGTTCGATGGTGACGCGGTGGTCGAAGGTCCCCAGCTCGACCTCCCGCACCCGCGCCGGCCGGACCAGCTCCGCGCCCTCCGCCACGGCCGTGGCGAGCAGGTGCTCGTCGAGGACGTCGCGGCGGAGCTGGAAGGAGGGGACGGTGCTGCGCTGGTAGGCGCCGCTCTCGCTGGCCTCGGCGTGGCGGCTCACCTTCTCGTTATGGAACCAGTAGCGCAGCCCCTCCTTCGGCAGGTGCTCGCGCTCCAGGTGCTGCCACATGGCGAGCCGCCGGGTGAGGAACATCCCCGACATCTCCGTCGTCGCCTCCCCCACCTTGGCGTCGAAGGCCGCCGCCTTCTCCACGACCAGGACGGAGAGGTCCGGCCGGTCCCGCCGCAGCAGGATCGCCGCCGAGGCGCCGCTGAAGGCACCGCCGAGGATGATGACGTCGTAGTGCTTCATGGGTGTCGAGTTTAGCAGGCCGATGTGCGCTCCGAAGCCTCACCCTTTTCTGGGAGCGCCGGCGTCCTCGCCGGCCTTACCTCTTCAAAGCTGCCGGCGAGGACGCCGGCGTTCCCAGGAAATCCCCCGTGGTTGCGGGAATACCCAACCTGGTTCACAATACGGACCCGCCAGACATGCCACGCCCTCACCCCGTCTCACCCACCTTTCCCGCATGAACTAGCCGATATCGGAGACAACTTGACTCGCAGAATGCTGATCAACGCGCAGCGTCCGGAAGAGTTGCGCGTCGCCATCGTCCACGGCAACGCCCTGGAGAACTACAAGGTCGACGTCGCGGAGGCCGGCCTCACCCGCGGCAACATCTACCGCGGCATCATCGCCAACATCCAGCCCAGCCTGAACGCCGCGTTCATCGACTACGGCACCGAGCGCCACGGTTTCCTGGCGATCCAGGACGTCGTCCCCGACGCCTTCTACCGCCACCCGAAGAACCCCCACCCGCGCATCGAGGAGGTCCTGGAAAAGGGCAAGCCGATCGTCGTCCAGGTGACCAAGGACCCCATGGGGCAGAAGGGCGCGGCGCTCACCACCAGCCTCTCGCTCGCCGGCCGCTACCTCGTGCTGACGCCCTTCGACGACACCCGCGGCGTCTCCCGCAAGGTCGAGGACGAGGACACGCGCAAGAAGCTCAAGGGGCTCGCCAACAGCCTCGACCTGCCGCAGGGCTGCGGCGTCATCCTGCGCACCAACGCCCTCGGCCAGACCAAGACGACGCTCAACCGCGACCTCGCGGCCCTGCTGCGGCTGTGGAAGCGCGTGCAGGCCGCGGCCATCCAGGGCAAGGGGACGCGGCTGCTCTACAGCGACCAGGACCTGATCCTCCAGGCGCTGCGGGACTATCTCGACCCCACCATCGCCGAGGTGCTGGCCGACGACGACGAGGCCTACCGCAAGGCGCAGGCGTACATCCAGGCGTTCCTGCCGCGCTCGAAGACCCGGCTGGTGCGCTACTCGGACCGCCTGCCCCTCTTCAGCCGCTACGATCTCGAGCCGCAGATCGACCGCATCTACGAGCGGCGGGTGGAGTTGCCGAGCGGCGGCTCGATCGTCATCGACGCCACCGAGGCGCTCACCGCGATCGACGTCAACTCCGGCCGTTCGACCCGCGCCGCCACCCAGGAGGAAACGGCGGTCCACACCAACCTCGAAGCGGCCGCCGAGGTGGCGCGCCAGCTCCGCCTGCGCGACATCGGCGGCATCGTGGTGGTGGATTTCATCGACATGCGCGCGTCGAAGAACCAGCGCCGGGTCGAGAAGGATCTCAAGGAGGCGCTCAAGAACGACAAGGCGCGCACGACGGTGGGCCGCATCTCCGCCAACGGTCTGCTGGAGATCAACCGCCAGCGCATCCAGCAGGCCCTCCAACTCCGCACCCACCGCACCTGCCCCACCTGCAACGGCGTCGGCAGCCTGGCGAGCGAGGAGATGGTGAGCCTCTCCATCCTCCGTCGCGTCGAGGCCCGCGCCGCCACCGGCTCGATCCAGGGCGTGCGCATCAGCCTCCACCCGGAGCTGGCGGACGCGCTGCAGAATCACTATCGGCGTGAGCTCGGCGCCTTGGAAGAAGAGTTCGACATCGAGATCGAGATCATCGCTCAGCCGGGTCTCCACCGTCCCGAGGAGCGCCTCGATTGGCAGAAGCGGGAGCGGCCCGTGCGTCCGCCGAAGCAGGCGGCGCCCGTCATCCTCCAGCCCTGGGACCTGGCTCTTCCCGGGCTGGAGGAGGAAGAGGAAGAGATAATAGACGTAGAGCCCGTCGAAGCCGAAGATCGCGAGGAAAAACCCGAGACCGCGGAAGAAGCGGAACAGAGACGCCGCCGAAGGCGCCGCGGCGGGCGCAAGCGCAAGAAGAAGACAGTGGGAGGTGGCGGCGAGGGCGCCGCGGAGGAGGCCGGCGCCGCCATACAGGCTACGGAAGCGTCCGGAGATGCCGAAGATGGTGAAGGGCCAGACGAAGAGGAGGAGTCCCCTGAAGGCGGTGCGCCCAGTGAGGGAAGCAACGGCGGCGGCCAGGGAAAGCGGCGGAGGCGGCGACGACGGCGGCGGAAGTAGCGGTTCAGGGGGCGAGGTGCAATTCGGCGCGCCGTTCTCAGCGCCAGAAAATCGGAAACGCCCCCGGATCCCCCTCGTGCATGATCTCGTACACCGCTTCGAAGACGGACTCCCGGTTGGGCTTCGAGAAGTAGTCGCCGTCCGAGCCGTAGGAGGGGCGGTGTTCCTTGCCGGTCAGGGTCCGCGGCGCGGCGTCGAGCCAGACGAAGCCGCCCTGTACCTCCAGAACCTGCCGCATCATGTAGGCGCTGGCGCCGCCGGGCACGTCCTCGTCCAGGAAGAGGACACGGCTCGTCTTCTTGAGTGACTCGACGATCTTTCCTTGTAAATCGAACGGCAGCAAGGTCTGCACGTCGATGATCTCGGTGTCGATCCCCACCTCCGCCAGCTTCTGCGCCGCGTCGAGGGCGATGCGACAACAGGCGCCGTAAGTGACGACGGTCAAGTCGCTCCCCTCGCGGATCACCTCCGGCACGCCCAACGGCACTCGCATCTCGCCGATGTTGGATGGCAGCTTCTCTTTCAGGCGATAGCCGTTCAGCACCTCGACGACCAGGCCCGGATCGTCCCCTTCGAGGAGGGTGTTGTAGAAGCCGGCGGCCTGGGTCATGTTGCGCGGCACGCAGACGTAGATGCCGCGCACCAGGTTGAGGATGCCCGCCATCGGCGAGCCGGAGTGCCAGATCCCCTCCAGGCGATGGCCGCGCGTGCGCACGATCACCGGCGCCTTCTGGCGGCCCTTGGTGCGCCAGCGCAGGGTGGCGAGATCGTCGGAGAGGATCTGCAGGCCGTAGAGGACGTAATCGAGATACTGGATCTCGGCGATCGGCCGCAAGCCGCGCATCGCCATGCCGATCGCCTGGCCCATGATCGTCGTCTCGCGGATGCCGGTGTCGGTCACCCGCAGAGGGCCGTACTTGGCTTGCAGGCCGGCGAAGCCCTGGTTGACGTCGCCGATCTTGCCCACGTCCTCGCCGATGGCGACGACGTTGGGGAAGCGCGAGAGCGCGGCGTCGAAGCAGGCGTTGAGCACCTCGAAGCCGTTGAGCACCGGCGAGTCGTCCTGGTAGACGGCCGCCACCGGCTCGACCTTCAGGGCCGCCTGCGGCGTGCGGCTGTAGAGGTCGGAGTTGTAGCGGTCCTCGTTGAGCCGCTCCTGCTCCTGCCGCCACTCGATCAGCCGGCGGGCGGCGTCCTCCCCCGCCGCGGCGACGATGGCGCTGTGGACGGCCGCCAGGATGTCGCGGCGCAGCGCCATCGGCTGCCGCTCGAGGTCCTGGCGGATCTTCCGCACCTCCTCGCCGGCCGCCGACTGGCGGGCGAGCTCGTCGAGCAGCCCCAGCGCCGTCTTCTTTTCCTCGTCGATCGGCGCGCGGAACGCCTCCCAGGCCCGGCGCTGCGCCTCGCGCACGGCGCGCAGATCCTCCTCCTCCGCCGCGTCGAGCTCGGCGGCGGCGGCGATGCCCTGCTCGATCATCCACAGGCGCATCTTGCGGATGGGATCGAACTCGGCTTCCCAGTCCAGCCTCTCGCGCGACTTGTAGCGCTCGTGGCTGCCCGAGGTGGAGTGGCCCTGCGGCTGGGTCATCTCCGTGACGTGGACGATGGCCGGCACGTGCTCGCGGCGCACGATCTGCACGGCCGAGAGATAGGTCTCGCAGAGGCCCGCGTAATCCCAGCCCTTCACCGTGTAGAGGTCGTACCCCTGGCGGCTCTCGGGCAGGCGGCGGAACCCGGAGAGCAGGGCCGAGAGGTCCCCCTTGGTGACCTGCATCTCGTTGGGCACCGAGATGCCGTAGCCGTCGTCCCAGATGGAGAGCAGCATCGGCGACTGCAGGACGCCCACGGCGTTGACCGCCTCCCAGAACATGCCCTCGGCGCAGCTCGCGTTGCCGATGGTGCCGAAGGCCACCTCCTCGCCGTTGCGCGAGAACGGCGCCGCCGTCTCGCGCAGCTCCGGCAGCTCGCGGTAGAGGCGCGAGGCATAGGCGAGCCCCACCAGGCGCGGCATCTGCGAGCCGGTGGGCGACACGTCGGACGGTACGTTGACCCCGTCGAGCTGATTCCGGAAGCGGCCGTCCGGCTCGAGCATGCAGGTGGCGAAATGAGCGGTCATCGAGCGGCCCGCCGAGCAGGGTTCCCGCTCGATGTCGGCATCGGCGTAGAGCTGGGCGAAGAGCTCCTCCAGGGTGAGGAGGCCGAGCGCCATCATCAGCGTCTGGTCGCGGTAATAACCGGAGCGGAAATCCCCCGGCCGGAAGGCGCGCGCGAGCGCCACCTGCGCCACCTCCTTGCCGTCGCCGAAGATGCCGAACTTGGCCTTGCCGGTGAACACCTCCCGGCGCCCGATCAGGCTCGCCTGACGGCTCTGATAGGCGATGCGGTAGTCGCGAAGAATGCTCTCCTTCGTGAACTGCGAGCCGCCGCCGGCCGGAAGCGCCGCGTCCCGATCAGTCAGGGGAATGGTCATACGCGAAATGCTAGCACGCGTTGCCTGAAGATAACGCTGTCCTTGCCGTCCTTTTCGTCCTTGTCGTCCCTTCTTCGATCAGGGCGCCGGCACCAGGCGGATTCTCCGAACCCGGCTCTCCGGCGCCAGGAAAAGGGTGATCAGCACCTTCTCCCGGCGCGGCAAGGAAAACGGCCCGGCCGCCTTCTGGCCCGTCTGCAGCGCCGCCTTGCCGATCTCGCGGCCGTCCACCGAGCGGATGCGGATCTCGCCCGGCGCGAGGACGGTGCCGTCCAGCTCGATCCGGTACACGCCCGGCGCGAAGCAGCCCTTGAACAGCGACCACTGGCCCGGAGCGAACCAGCGCACCGGCATCTTCGGGCCGCGCCGCATGCCGCCGTCCGGGATGAAGGCGAGATCCGACGAGAGGGTCCCGCCGGCCGTGCAGAGGACAGGATCGGGCTCGACGCGATACAGCTTGAGGGTCGGACCGAGCTGCCAGCGCCCGGGGCTCCACTCCCGCACCTGGGGAAACCCGCGGAAGAATTCCTGATAGTTGCCGGCGATACCGCGCTGGTGCTCCTTGGTCACGGCCGCCGCATCCTGAAACCGGTTGTAGGCGGCGCTGGCCAGGAGGAGATAGTCGTTCTGCGGATCGCGGATCTGGGCGGCGGTGAACCTGCCGGCAAAGCGGCTCTGCAGGACCGCGAACTCTTCCGGCCGGAAGCTCGGAGTGTAGGACTCCTTGACGATCCGCACCCCGTGCGGCAGGTTGCCGCGGATCCATTCCCGCGCCTCGTCGCGCGTGCTCGGCCGGCTGAGGCTGATCCCCTGCTCCATCGTCCGCGCCACGGCCACGCCCACGGCGAGCACGACGAGGAGCGCCGTGACCGCGGTCCTCAGCAGTGGCCGCGGCAGGAACGAAGGGACCCGGACAAGGGCGGCCGCGACGCCGGCGCCCAGGAAGACGGCGAGGATCGGGATCGCAGGATAGAGATTGCGCCGCACCACCATGTTCATCGAGCCGATCAGGGCCAGATAGAGAACCGGGAACGGCAGCAGCCAAAGAAACCGCGTCCTCTCCGGAGGCTTCAACAGGAACAGTCCGCCCAGCCCCAGAAGAACGGCCGGCCAGCCGCAGCTCTCCGCCAGGAGCTGCCCGTAGTAGAGGGCGTTGCTCCGCGGCATGACGCCGATCCAGCCGCCCTCGCCGTACTGGCGGACGCCGAAGAAGATGCCACGGCCGCCGAAGAACGCGAGGTCCGGAAACACCAGCAGGCTCGGCGTCGTGGCCACGAAGGCCGCGAGCGCCGCCAGACCGGCGATGACGAGCCCGGGCGAAACGTTGCGGCGCGCGATCCGCCAGCGCAGCCAGGCCGCGACGATCGCCACCGCCACGAGCCCCGCCGGATACTTGCTGCCGGCGGCGAGACCCGCCGCGAGGCCGGCCCGGACGTAGTCCTGCCAGCGTTCCTCGTCGATCAAGCGGGCGACGAACGCCAGACAGACCGTGGCGAAGAACGCCGACGGCACGTCGCACGTGTTCAGGTGCGAGCCTTCGTTGAACACCGGCGAGAAGATCACCAGGAGAGCCGCCAGGACGCCGGCCGTCGTGCCTCCCAACCGGCGGCCGAGGAAAAACGCGGGCACCGTGGTCAGCGCCGAGAGCACCGCCACGACGCCGCGCAGGAGAAGCCAGGAGACGGCGAGCGGCTCTTCGACGCCGAAGAGGCCCGCGGCCAGCGCGGCCACGGCCCTGGGAAAGAGCGACGCCAACCCCAGGGCCAGCGCGTCGAGGTAATAGAGCAGGTGAGGATAGACGAACGTGGGGCTGAAGAACCGGCCTGCGAGGATCTCGGTGGCGTGATGGTAATAGGTGCCTTCGTCCAGATAGTAGCGGCCCTCGACCTCATGGCCGAGGCCGACGAGCCGCACGGCGAACGCCAGAACGAGCAGAACGAGCACCAACCTACGCGATTGCAAGGGATCCTTTCGGCTTAACGGACCCCAGAATAGCATCGCCCATCCGATATCGACGACGTATCTGTAGGGGCGCCCCTGCGTGGGCGCCCTGGGTGGGAGCGGCCACATGGGACCGCCATGCTACGATCCCCCTTTCATTTCCGAGGAGACCATGATCGACATGCGAAGAAGCATGGTTTTCAGCGTCCTCGCGTTCCTGCTCGCCGGAGTACCCGGCGGCTGCGCCAGCGCTCCCTCCTCCACCCCTGCCGCTCCGGCGGAGGAGAAGAAGAAGGAGGCGCCGGCGCCCAAGGCCGAGGGACCGGCGAGCGAGCCCGAGACGCGGAAAGCCGGCGAGGCCGCCTACGCTTCCACCTATCAGCCCCTCCCGTCGCAACCCGTTCTCATCACCAACGCCACCATCCTCACCGCCGCCGGTGAGCGCATCGAGCGCGGCTCGGTGCTGATGCGCGACGGCAAGATCGCCGCCGTCGGTGCCACGTTCGAGGTGCCGGCCGGCGTCGCCGTGGTGGACGGCACCGGCAAGTGGGTCACGCCGGGCGTCATCGACGCTCACTCGCACCTCGGGGTCTATCCATCGCCCGGCGTCGAGGGTCACGACGACGGCAACGAGGCCACCGATCCGAACACGGCCGAGGTGTGGGCCGAGCACTCGGTATGGCCGCAGGACCCCCAGTTCCCGCTGGCGCTCGCCGGCGGCGTCACGGCGATGCAGATCCTTCCCGGCTCGGCCAACCTCTTCGGCGGCCGCGGCGTGACGGTGAAGAACGTGCCCGCGCGCGATGTCTACGGCATGAAGTTCCCCGGCGCTCCCTATGGCCTCAAGATGGCCTGCGGCGAGAATCCCAAACGGGTCTACGGTACCAAGGGACGGGCGCCGTCCACCCGCATGGGCAACGTCGCGGGATACCGTTCCGCGTGGATCAAGGCGCAGAAGTACCGCCGGGACTGGGAGGAATACAACCGGCGAAGCCAATCGGGAAACCAGGGCGGGGGGAACGGCGGAGGCAAATGGGACGGCCCCGAGATGCCCGAACGCAACCTCGAGCTCGAAACCCTGGCGGGCGTGCTCGCCGGCGACATCCTGGTGCAGAACCATTGCTACCGCGCCGACGAGATGCTCACCATGATCGACATCGCCAAGGAGTTCGGCTACAAGATCGCCGCCTTTCACCACGCCGTCGAGGCCTACAAGATCGCCGACGTGCTCGCCGCCAATGGCATCTGCGCCGACATGTGGGCCGATTGGTGGGGCTTCAAGATGGAGGCCTTCGACGGCATCCGCGAGAACATCGCGCTGGTCCAGAAAGCCGGCGGCTGCGCCATCGTCCACTCCGATTCGGCCGAAGGCATCCAGCGGCTCAACCAGGAAGCCGCCAAGGCCATGGCAGCGGGAAACCGCATGGGCATGAGCCTGCGCGAGGAGGACGCCATCCGCTGGATCACCATCAATCCCGCGAAGTCGCTGGGAATCGATCGGCAGACCGGCTCGCTGGAGCCCGGCAAGATGGCCGACGTCGTCGTCTGGAGCGGCAATCCGTTCAGCGTCTACAGCCGCGCCGAAAAGGTTTATATCGACGGCGCGCTCGCCTATGACCGCGACGATCCCGCGCGCCAGCCGGAGATGGATTTCGAGCTCGGCATCCGCGACGCCGCGGAGGTGGAGAAATGAGATACAGATCGCACCTCCGGCGCTGGCCCCTCACTCCCCCTTCCCCCTCTCTCCCGCCGCACGCCCTTCCCTCGGGAGAGAGGGGGTTTAAAAAAGCTAACTTTGATCAGTCTCCCTCCTCTCCCCGGGCGGGTGGGTGTGAGGTGGGAGAGGAGGGCCGGGGAGGTGAGGGGCCGGGCGGGCGGCTCGCGCTGCTCATCGCTATCCTTGCCCTCGTTCTGGCAGCCGCCCCAACCCTCGCCGAGACCATCGCCATCACCGGCGCCAAGATCCACACCGTGGGACCGCAAGGAACCATCGAGAACGGCACCCTGATCATCGAGGACGGCAAGATCCGCGCCGTCGGCGTATCGCTGCCCGTGCCTCCCGGGACCGGCAAGATCATCGACGCGCGCGGCAAGGTGGTGACGCCAGGGCTGTTCGATTCGCTGTCCCGCATCGGACTCGTCGAGGTCAACGCCGTCCAGGGGAGCGACGACGCCACGGTCGAGGACGATCGCATCACCGCCGCCTTCAAGGTCGTGGACGCCTACAATCCGCGTTCGACGCTGATCCCCGTCAACCGCATCGAGGGGCTGACCCGCGCCGTCGTCTTCCCGAATCCCGGCAAGAGCCTGATCGCGGGCCAGGCCGCCGTCGTCCATCTGGGCGGACCAGACGACTACCTGCTGCGCTCGCCCGCCGCCATGTTCGCCGTGCTGGGGGAGAACGGCGCCCAGCTCTCGGGCGGCGCGCGGGGCGGGGCCCTGCTCCGCCTGCGGGAAGCGCTGCAGGACGCTCTCGATTACGCCGCCAACCGCAAGGCTTTCGAGCAGGGGGACCGGCGCGAGTACGCGCTCTCGCGGCTGGACCTCGAGGCCCTGGTGCCGGTGGTCAAGGGCGAGCTGCCGCTCGTCGTCGCCGTCAACCGGGCGAGCGATATCGAGTCCACCTTGCGGCTGGCCAGGGAGCTCAACCTCAAGCTGATCCTGGCCGGAGTCGACGAAGGCTGGATCGTGGCGCGGCAGATCGCCGACGCGAAGGTGCCGGTGCTGGTGAATCCGCTGGAGAATCTGCCCGGCAATTTCGAGACCCTGGGCGCGACGCTGGAGAACGCCGCCCGTCTCGCCAAGGCCGGGGTGACGATCGCCTTCATGACCGGCGACGCCCACAACAGCCGCAACCTGAAGCAGGCCGCCGGCAACGCCGTGGCGTATGGCCTGCCGTGGAACGCCGCCCTCGCCGCGATGACCGCCGTCCCCGCCCGCATCTGGGGCCTCGCCGACCGCTACGGCACCCTCGAGCCCGGCAAGGACGCCGACGTGGTGATCTGGGACGGCGATCCCCTGGAGCTGACCACCTTCGCCGACGCCGTCTTCATCCGCGGCCGCGAGATCCCGATGACCAGTCGCCAGATCGAGCTGCGGGATCGGTACAAGGACCTCAACAAGCCTTTACCGCCGGCGTATCAGAAGCCGTAGATTGATCAAGAACGGGGCTCGGAAACGGAGCCCCCCTTACCTGAGCTTCCGCTCCTCGACGTCCTCGACGTCCATGCTCGCCACGTTCCCTTTCCCCGCGGTGTAGACGGCGATCACGTCGAGGGAGTGGGTGCTCTCGATGACCAGGAATCCTTCGGCGCCGTGGATGAAGTGCATTCCGAAGTCCTGCGTGATCTGGCGGCAATCCACACTGGCCGCCGCGTCGGGGTCCATCGAGGCCGTGAAGAACTTCGAGATGCCGATGGGTGTAGCGATCTTCTTGCGCAGCCGGATGCCGACGTTGTTGGGATTGTGGATGTTGACCACCGTCTGGTAGCTCCCGGGCAACAGCGAGCCGGTGGTCTGCGAAGTCCCCGGAATGTTCGAGGTGCAGAGGATCTTGGCCGCGTACTGAAACTGGAACGGTCCCGGCTGGGCGAGGAGAGGACGCCAGGCGTACAGACAGGCGAAGAGCACCAAAAGAGCCGCGAGGGATAACAGGGTCCGCTTCTTCATGACGCTTCTCCTTTGAAGTTGATGAAGTTAGTCGACCTTCTCCTTCAGGCGGTTTTCGGAAGTAGATCGTTACGGCGCTTGACGAATGGCCGTCAATCATGTCACCTTCCCATAGCAAGCGGCTTCAAGGGCGGCACCCCCGCCGTAAAACAAGCCAGCATCAGCAGCGCGTGATCGATAGCGTTGCCGGAGAGGATCATCACCGGCCGATCGGCGGAGAGACCGCGATCGAGCAAGCCCTGCGCAATGGCGTCGATAGCGGGCCGCGCTTCCTCATAGGACAGCTTGCGCCAGTGGCCGTCGAAGTCGCGTTCGGCGAGGAAGCAACGTCCCGGCGCCGCCTCGACCGCGGCACGGAACAGGCGCGCGAGGCTCGGCTCGCAAGGCTCGAGAGCCGTCGTGGACCGCAGCCGCAGACCACCGTCAGGAGAGGACTCGCAGACGATCGCCGGCGTTGCGTAGGCGATGGGCCGGAACGGAGGCTTCGGGGAACTCACTCAAGACCCGGCGGCAGTTGCTGCGCCCTGCACGACGAGCCTGGCTAGATCCGGGCTCGTGCCGAGAGGTGATCCCTTCATTTGGGTTCGTCTTGCAAAAATCTAGGCGGATTGACCGTCACCGCCACCCGGGTCCACGGTTGTGTGTCGTTGAGGCGCCTCATCTCGACGATCAATTGTAACTCATTTGACTTGGCAGCAGCCCGCGTTTTGAGTTTTTCGAGCCCCTCGGACAGAGACAGCAGAAACTTGCCGGGACGGTCAGGCGGATACAGGCTAAAGTTTCCGACAGGGATGCTCTCTGATTTGGGCTCCCCCTTCTTCTGGACGGCCGAGAGATAGACAAAAAGTTCTAGGGGAATTTTGTCAGGATTGACGACCTTTGCAACGGTCACTTCGAGGATCGAAGGCCCGCTGACGAGCGCCTTCGGAGCAATCGGAAAGTAGTCGACGGGGCGGTCCTTTGTCAGGGTTATCGGCTCCCCCGTCACTTGCTCTCCATCGCGACTCCCGGGGCTCTGCACCTCTGCCCGGGAGCAATGGATGCCAGAAAAGGGTAGAGCCCAGATCACCAATGCAACCATAAAGCTTCTCGGCACTTCATCTCCTCTGCAACGACCTATAAATGCTGGCAAACTAGAACCTTACGACAGCAACCTCCAGACGTCCAAGCGTGACGCGTTGAGTCCTGATCGGCCGGTTTTCATAAGGCACAGGCACGAGCGTCACATCCAAGTGTCCTGCCGGCAGCGCTCCTCCCTGATTCAGCTTGCGCAACGCGGGCGTCACGTCCACGAGATACCCGGCCTTCGGTCGGCCCGTCATGGACATTCCTTGCTGGCCCTGCGTAGTTGAGTCGCCTGGGCAGCAGAAGAAGGCGAAGCTGCCCGCATAGTGCGGATCGTCGATCGAGGTTGCGGCCGACGCATCCGGCTTGTTGAGGAACACGCGAACGAAAACGTCCTGGCTCTCTGGAATCTCGACTTCGTCGACGGTTAGCACGGCCTTGTCTTTTCCCCCGCTCTCCAGCACACTGCGAAACGCTTCCGGCTCGATCTTGATGCTGCCGGCCGCCGGCTTGCGCAATTCGGCCGTAACAGACTGGCGCAGCTCGAAGCGCTTGACGAAGTCGAGCCTTGCCGGAGCGCCCTCGCGCAGCCAGGATTCGAGCTGCCTTTTGTCCGAGATCTTGGCGGTCAGCGGAGTCGGCCCGCATGCCTCGTACTGGTAACTGAAGATCGGATAAAGAAGGGTGGTCAGTATGTTCACCGTCACCGGGCTGTTATTCTCATCTACAAAGTCCGTGAACTGGAAGTTCATCCAGGCCGGATCGTTGGTGTTGGCGTTCCCCCGGTTGATGTTCCAGTCAACCCACAAACAATCAATCATGTTGTGGTGGCACCAGAAAACCGGATCGAGCGGAGACATGAACGCCCCCATGTCACCGCCGACAAAGCCGTGGATCGAGTTGTGCGGTGTGCCCTCGAGCATTCCGTAACCCGCAAAGTCGCGCTGGTTCACCGCGGCCTGGCTGGCGAACAGGAAGAAGTTCGTTTGATTGAGGATGTTTGTTATCACCGGCGGTCCAACGCTTCCGGCAGGAGCAACGCTCGCTTGAGTAGCGAATCGCGTGTTATTGAAGAGCGGATTTCCTACCCCCCAGAAGGGTGCCGGGATGCTGGGGCTGGTCGACCAGTTCCAATAAGGAAGCGCAAAGTCGTCATTGCCAGTCAACTTGCGGCAGATTCTTTCGAAGTACAGAAGGTAGGCGCGATGCCAGGGCAGGAAGTACCAATTGCTATGCGGACAGTGGTTCTGGTGTATTTGAGCCTGCTTGGTCCAGTTGCGGCCGTCGCCCAAGGGCAGCGCCTTCATCGCCGCCACGGCATCCTTATACGTTTGAATGATGGGATCAGCCGGCGCGAGGTTCGAGATGTTACGGCGCGTCGGCCGACTCTCAATTTTTTTTCTGCAAGATTCGCATCCTCCCGCCCAGAGACTGAGTCCGGTAAGACCGACTGCACCTAGACCTGCACCTTTCAAAAAGTCACGGCGCGAGAAAGGATTTATTTCTCCCATGATTCGGCCTCCCTTTTCAGAATTGGTTGTGAGCATTCTTCACAAAGAATCTCCTACTCAGATTTTCCAATCAGGATATTCCGGGAAGGCGCGCACCCCTGGTCCGAGATTTGAGCGGCAATGCTGCCCTAGGTCAGGCAGCCTGATCAGGCCGCGACGCCGCGCCTCCGTGGCGGCTCCGCTACCTGCATAGACAAGAGGGCACCGGGGTGTCGCCTCTTCGTATATTCTACCTCGGAGGTTCGGCAAGTCAAGCAGATTGCCGCCCTGCTCAGCTCAACGCGGCAAGCCTCCTCCGGCGCCACGCGCGCTACTGCAGGGACAGCAACAGGGAAAGGGGTAAGTTTCTGGCTTTACAGTCCTTCAAGCCTGGTGGGCCGTGAGGGAATCGAACCCGCGACCCGCTGATTAAAAGTCAGCTGCTCTACCAACTGAGCTATCGGCCCCGGCGGGGCGTCGCCTGATATCAGCCTAGGCTGCGCTGGAGAGCGGCCGCCACGATCGGCTTGGCCCAATCCGGCGTCTGCGACAGATCCTGTGGGCCGAGGATTCGACCCGCCTCCAGATGCAGCACGAGCCTCGGTCTGGGCGGCTCGCCGGCCTCGAGGTCCGCGTAAGCGCTGTTGTCATAGACCCGCAAGGCGGTGAGGGAGGGCAGGAGCTGCACGAGATTCAGGCGGCTCCGCTCGTAACGCCGCCGAACGAGCTCCTCCGGGACGGAATGACCACCCCGGCGGACGCGGGCTGCAATTCGTTCGATATGCAGCTCGGCGCTTCCAAGACCCACGTACCAGATGAAGATCTCGATCCCGCTCTTCGCCGCCTCGCCGAGCAGGCGCGGAATCGTGTTGCCGCCAAGCGTGGTTTCAAAGGCAAAGTCGAGGCGCTCCCGGATAACGCGCTCCAGGAGTGCTCGGCCGATCCTCCACGCGTCCGCGTTGGCCTCGGCCAACCTCAGCCCGGGCCGTGCAGCCGTCAGCTCGCGAGCGGTCTCGTCGGGGTTGTAGTAGTCGACTCCGGAGGCGCGGAACGCTGCACCGCCGATGCTGCTCTTGCCGGCTCCGTTGACGCCGGCGAGAACATAGATGCGGGCTGGCCGCACACTCAGCGCCGCCGTCGCACCGCCTTCGCCGCAGCCCTGCCCAGCGCCGCCGGAGCGGCATTGAATGCCACCTCCATTCCCTTTCTGGCCGCCGGCGTCTGCAGGCGTTCGAGCAGACTCTCGAACTTGGTGCTGAGGGCGTCGAGGCTCTCGGACCGGGTGCTGCTCAACGACTCGAACTCCTCATAAGAAAGCAGCACGGCTTTCGGCGTATCGTGGCGGGTGATCGCGACGGCGCCAGAGGCAGCAACGCGATCGAGGAGCTCACCGAAGGTGTTCTTGGCCTGGGTGGCAGCGACTTCGGGAATCTCTACCAGCTCTCCCAGGCGATTACGAAAGGTGTACGTTGCCATCTTCTCGATTCATGTCAGTATAGCACAAACGGCCAATTTGTCCATTCTAGACAAGTCGACGGGCTAGCAGCCCGTGGTGAAAATCACGGTCTGAGCCGTGGTTGAATGGGGTCCAAGCGTCTTGTAAGCTGGCTTCGTTCCCGGAGGAGACGCGCCAATGGCGATGGGTCGGCAAGGACGGCAGAACCAGGGTCAGTTCTGGGTGGAG
>JBKPTH010000124.1:0-17602 GCA_046765915.1 Acidobacteriota bacterium
GCCCTATGTGGCCGCCCTGCAACGGTGCGCGCGTACGAACCAGGGCGGCCACATAGGGCCGCCCCTACAGGCGTTCCATCGATCCGCAGCTCAATGCTCAACTTCGGATACCTCGCTGGCGTGCAGGTCGAAGAGGAACTGCCGGGTGGCCTCGGGATCGAACTTCGGGTCCCGCGCCTCGATCACCAGGAAGTAGCGGTCGCGCGACGCCAGGGCGAAGCGCGGCACGTTGAACACCGGGTGATAGGGATGCGGCAGGCCGTTGAGGAAGAACATGCCGAGCACGGCCGAGAGCGCCGCCGCCAGAATCGTGCACTCGAAGGTCGGCACGATGAAGGCCGGCCAACTGTGGAGCGGCCGGCCGCCGATGTTCAGCGGGTAGTGGATCACCGCCACCCAGTACTGCAGGAAGTAGCCGCCCAGGCCGCCGAGCAGGCCGCCGGTCAAGACGATGGGCGGCAGCTTCGAGCGGTGGTGGCCGAGCGCCTCGGAGAGCTCTTCGATGGGGTAGGGCGTGTAGGCATCCACACACCGGTATCCCTCCTCGTGAATCCGGTGCGCCGCGGCGATCAGGTCGTCGGCGGAATTGAATTCGCCCATCAGGCCGTAGATCGGCGGCCGCCCCGGACGCTGCTGCAGCGCGCTCATCGCGGCACCTCGGTGTATTCGCCGCCGCGGGTGCCCGGCACGATGGTGCGCATCTCGAAGATGGAGATCATCGGCAGGAAACGAATGAAAAGGAAGAGCAGCGAGAAGAACAGGCCGAGGGTGCCGATGAAGGTCGCCCAGTCCCACACCGTGCCGGCGTACATGCCCCAGGAGGAGGGCAGGAAGTCGCGGTGCAGGCTGGTGACGACGATGACGAAGCGCTCCAGCCACATGCCGACGCTGACGAACAGGGCCACCACGAAGAGCCACAGCGCCGAGCTGCGGACGCAGCGGAGCCACAGCGTCTGCGGCGCGATGCCGTTGCACAGGATCAGCCCGTACCAATACCAGCGGTAAGGGCCGGTGACGCGGTTGAGGAAGGTGAACCCTTCGACGTGGCTGCCGCTGTACCAGGCGAAGAAGAACTCCATCAGGTAGCCGTAGACGACGATCATGCCGGTCGCCAGCATCACCTTGCCCATGTTCTGCAGGTGCCGCGCGGTGATGAAGTCCTGGAGGCCGAAGGCGGTCCGCAGCGGGATGGTGAGCGTCAGCACCATGGCGAAGCCGGCGTAGATGGCGCCGGCCACGAAATAGGGCGGAAAGATCGTCGCGTGCCACCCCGGGATGATGCCGATCGCGAAGTCGAACGACACCACCGTGTGCACCGAGACGACGAGCGGCGTGGCCAGGCCGGCGAGCAGCAGGTAGGCCGTCTCGTAGTTGTGCCAGTGCGCCGCCGAGCCCCGCCAGCCCATGGCGCCGAAGCCGTAGATGATCTGCGCGATGCGGTTGCGCGAGCGGTCGCGCAGCGTCGCCAGGTCGGGGATCAGGCCCACGTACCAGAACAGCGCCGAGACCGTGGCGTAGGTCGACACCGCGAAGACGTCCCAGATCAGCGGGCTGCGGAACTGCGGCCACATCCCCATCGTGTTCGGGTAGGGGAACAGCCAGTAGGCGAGCCACGGCCGGCCGAGGTGGAGGACGGGGTACAGGCCGGCGCAGGCGACGGCGAACAGCGTCATCGCCTCGGCGAAGCGGTTGATCGAGGTGCGCCACTCCTGGCGCAGCAGCAGGAGGATGGCGGAGATCAGCGTGCCGGCGTGGCCGATGCCGATCCACCAGACGAAGTTGATGATGGCGAAGCCCCAGCCCACCGGCTGATTGACGCCCCAGATACCGACGCCTTTGGCGAACAGCCAGGTCAGCGCGGCGAGGAACATCATGAGCACGAGGAAGGAGACGCCGAACGCCACGTACCACCACTTCGGCGTGCGCTCCAGCACCACCGCGCTGATCTTGTCGGTGACCGTGGCCGTGGTGTGGCCCGGCGCGACGATCGGCGGCCGGTAAGGCGGCGGCAGCGTGACGGGAAGGCCGCCCTCGTCAAGCGTCGCCATGGGGTGCTCCTTCGGCCGCTTCGAGCAGCGGGTTGGGATTGCGCAGCTTGGCGAGATAGGTGGTGCGCGGCCGCGTGTTGAGCTCCTCGAGCAGCCCGTAGTTGAGCGGATCGGCCTTCAGGCGCTTGACCTCCGAGGCGGCGTCGTTGAGGTCGCCGAAGACGATGGCGCGCGTCGGGCAGGCCTGCTGGCAGGCGGTCTGGATCTGGTTCGGCGCGATCGGCCGGCCGGCCACCTTGGACTCGATCTTCGCCTGCTCGATGCGCTGCACGCAGTAGGTGCACTTCTCCATGACGCCGCGCATGCGCACGGTGACGTCCGGGTTCTGCGCCAGCGCCAGCACCGGCGTGCTCTTGTCGCTGTAGCGCAGGAAGTTGAAGCGGCGTACCTTGTACGGGCAGTTGTTCGAGCAGTAGCGGGTGCCGACACAGCGGTTGTACACCATGTCGTTCAGCCCCTCGTCGCTGTGCGCCGTCGCCGCCACCGGGCAGACCACCTCGCAGGGCGCGTTCTCGCACTGCATGCAGGGGATCGGCTGGTTGTGGATGGCCGGCTCGTCGAGGCCGCCGGCGAAGTAGCGGTCGATCCGCAGCCAGTGCATGGCGCGGTGCTTCAACACCTGCTCCTTGCCGACGACGGGGATGTTGTTCTCCGACTGGCAGGCGACGACGCAGGAGCTGCAGCCGGTGCAGACGTTGAGATCGATGGACATGCCCCAGGCATGACCCTCGTACTTGTGGTTGGGATAGAGGGTCTCGTCGCGCGCCGGCACCTCGCGCTCTTTCTGGATGAACGCCGGATCGCGCCGGAATTCCTCCAGGGTGCCGGTGCGGATGATGTGGCGCCGCGCCGCCTCCTCGCTCGCCAGATCGTCCTCGTGCACGCCGTGGAGGATGTGGTGGTTCTGCGTGCAGGCGAGCAGGTACTCGCCGCCGAGGCTGCGCACCTGGACGTCCGGAACGGTCCACAGAGCGCCCGAGGTGCGCAGCGCGTAGGCGTCGAAGCCCTGGCCGCTCGCCTTGCCGGCGCGCCGGCGCCCATAGCCCAGGTGGAGAAGCGCCGTGTCCTCCGCGACGCCGGGCAGGATCCACACCGCCGCCTCGATCTTCCTGCCGCCGGCGGCGACCTCGACCGTCTCGTAGACGTCGAGCTTGAGCCGCTCGGCCGTCTTCGGCGAGACGATCAGGGCGTTGTCCCAGGTCAGCTTGGTGATCGGCTTCGGCAGCTCCTGCAGCCAGGCGTTGCTGGCGAAGCGGCCGTCCCAGATCGTCGGGTCGGGCCGCAGGAGCAGAGTGATCTGGCCAGGCTGCACCCGACTCAGCGAGGCGAGGATCTCGCCCGCCGCCCGCTGCACCGCGCCGTCGCCGACCGTTGCGGTGGCGGGCATCGCGGCGGTGCCGGGGATCAGCCCTTTGAGGAGCGCCTCGCGCCAGGCTGTCTCGAAAGCGCCGGTGAGGCGTGTGGACCAGAACTGGCGGACGACGTCGTAGCCGGTGACGTCCGGCGTCGCCGAGAGGGCGGCCAGCAGCTCGTGCGCCGACTTGCCGCCGTAGAGCGGATCGATGAGCGGCTGGATGAGCGAGACCGTGCCGTCGAAGGCGCGGGCGTCGCTCCAGCTCTCCAGCTCGTGGGCGGCCGGGATGTGCCAGTGGCAGTACTCGGACGTCTCGTCCTCGTAGAGGCCGTGATGCACGCGCAGCGGCACTTTCTGGAGGGCCTGCGCGAACCCGAAGTCCGCCGGCGCCGTATACACCGGATTGGCTCCGTCGAGCATCAGCAGCAGCTCAACCTGGCCGGCGTTCATGTCGCGCACCAGCTCGGCCAGAGACGCGACGTGATCTTGCGGATCGGCCTCGACCGGCTCCTGATAGAGCACCGTGGTCCCGGCGTTGCCGAGGGCCTGGTTGATGGCGTGGACGAGCACCTGCGCGGCCGGCGAGGCGTGCTCGCTGGCGACCACCAGCGAGGCGCCCCGGTTCTGCTGCAGGTCCTGAGCGATCGCCTCCACCCAATTGACCACCGTCGCATCGGTGAGGATCTGCCCGCCGGCGGGAGCCGCGCCGAGCCGCTGGGCGAGCGCCAGGATGAACACCTCCAACTGGATCGGCGAGAGCTGCAGGCGATGATCGGCGAGCGTCGCGCCGTTGGTCGGCACGCTCTCGATGGCGTAGATCCGGCTCATCTCCCGGCGGTCGCCGCGCACCCGGCGGCTGTCGGCGAAGTCGCGGGCGTAGCGCACGCCGGCCGGCCCTTCGCAGAGCACGTCGGCGCCGAGCGAGACGACCACGCGCGCGCGGGTTAAGTCGTAACGCGTCTCGAGCGGCCGGCCGAAGGCGCGCGTCGCGGCGGCGGCCGCCTGATGGCGGCCGGCCGGCTCCCATCGGTGCCAGCGCGCTTCGGGGAAGCGCCGCAGCAGGTCCTGGATCTGGCCGGTGAGCGTCGGCGAGGTGACGGTGCCGGTGAGCAGGCGCAGGCCGCGGCCGCGCAGCGCCTCCAGCGCCCGCAGCGACGCGTTCATCTCGCCGACGAAGCCGCCCCAGGTGCCGGGCCGGCCGGTGCGCAGGATGGACTGCGAGCGCTCCGGATCGTAGAGCGTCAGCACCGCGGCCTGGGCGAAGACGTCCGTGGCGCCGAGGCTCGCCGGATGGTCCGGATTGCCCTCGATCTTCGTCGGCCGGCCCTGATGGCTCTCGGCGAGCACGCCGGTGGCGTAGCCGCCGAGCGTCAGGGCGGTGGCGAAGTAGAGCGGCTTGCCGGGGATGAGCTGCTCCGGCTGCCGCACGTAGGGCACGATCTGCTCGAGGGGCTGCTTGGTGCAGCCGGTCAGGCCGGCGAGGGCGAGCGAGGCGCTGGCGAGTTGCAGGAAGCTCCGGCGCGAGACGCCGTCCGTCCATTCCGAGGCGTGGCGGGGGAACTCGCGGTGCAGGAGGTCCTGGAAGGCGGGGGTGGCGGCGAGCTCGTCCAGGCTGCGCCAGAACTCCGGCCCCCGCTTCTCCCGCAGCCGCTCCCGCACCGCCGCGAGGTCGAGCCGCGCCGCGCCCGGTGGTGGAGCGCCTGCCGCGTTGCACTTGCCTTGGGGATCGCCGGTGTCCATCGGGTTCGCTCTCTCGTGATTCAACGGTGGCACGTCGAACAGCTCGTCAGCGAATGGACGTCGTATTCCTTGGCCAGCCGCGCCTGAAGCGCCTGCGCCTGGCGAGGATCGGCCGGCGGCTGCCAGTCCAGATTGAAGACCTCCTCCCGCGGCCGCACGTTCTTCACCGGGTCGCGGTGGCAATCGAGGCACCATTCCATCTGCAACGACGCTTCCTGGAACATCAGCGGCATGCGGTTCACTTTGCCGTGGCAGGAGACGCAGCCGATCCCCTTGGCGATGTGGACCGAGTGGTTGAAGTAGACGAAGTCCGGCAGGTCGTGCACGCGCGTCCACCGCAGCGGCACGTTGTCGCGGTAGCTCGCCCGCACCGGCTCCAGCATTTCGGCGTTCGTCCAGATCTGCCGGTGGCAGTTCATGCACGTCTCGGTCGGCGGGATGCCGGCGAACGAGGATCTCTCCACCGAGGTATGGCAGTACCGGCAGTCGATCCCCAATCCCTTGACGTGATGCTCGTGACTGAACTTCACGGGCTGCTCTTTCACCACGTACTGCCCGGTGGCGTAGGAGGATCGCAGCAGGGTCGAGAAGACCCAGAGGAAGAATGCCACGAAGAAGATCGAGCCGAAGATGCTCACCTTCGCGACGGTGTTCGTGCTGCGATGGAAGATCTGCAAAGGAAGCCCCCCTCCCTAGACCTCCGACCGCTGAAGATATCCGACCGCCCGTCCGGCTTCAAGGGACTTTGTGAAAGTCGTCACAAGCGCGGGACTCTACTCCAAGCCGTCGCGGAGGTGCAAGACAGGTGCCCTGGCCCGTTCCCCTGGGTGGCGTCGCCCAAAAAGTCAGTCCGGGAGCCTGTTTAAGCTGGCTTGTTTCTTGCTGTAGCCGCGCGGCGTGCAGGAATGAAGGAGGCAGGATCTCTTGAAGAGGACGAGGCCGGCCGCGAGGAAAGGAGAAGCAGTGATGCGTTCTGCAGTCCGTGGAAGGGTGGGGATGATCCTTCTGGTACTTTTGTTGGCTCCCGGAATCCTACAGGCTCGGCCCGTTTCCGGGTCCTGGGACCTGGCGGGCAAGATCAGCGCGGAGGCTTTTCTTGCTAAGGTATGGAGCTTGCTTGCCTTTTGGCGGGCCGACAGCCCGGACACGGCGTCCAAGACGGGCGGCGTGCTCGATCCGGCCGGCCAGACGCCGCCGAGCGCGGCCGGCACGTGTGAGAACGGCGGTACGCTCGATCCGGCCGGTAATTGTATTCGCTGAGTGTGGAGCGAGGAAGGAATTGCAAGTCAGACCCGAGGTAATTCTTCATGGATGACTTTTCGAAGGCCCTGACGGCTTCTCGGGCGGAGGCGCCGGACCTCTGGGCGGAGCTCGAGCCCTTCCGGTTCGAAGACCGCTGCCAGTTGATCCGCTGCCATCGGCGGTTCGTGAAGTGGGGCCTCTGCGAGCGGTTCTGCCGGGAGAGCGCCCGCCTGGCCGCGATCGATCCGGACCGCGCCGTCGAGGCGGCGGAGCTGGCCGTGCTGGTCTCCGATCTGATGAAGGAGGACGATCCGGCGATGGCCCGCTGGCTCTACCGGCTGCGGAGCTATGCCTGGGCGCACGACGGCAACGCCCGCCGCGTGCTCGGCGACCTGCGGGGTGCCGACGAATCCTTCTCGATCGCCGAGGCGTGGTGGCAGGCGGGGGAGGACGGGACGGCGGATCTTCTGGGCTATGAATCGATGCTGCTCGACTACGAAGCCTCGCTCCGCATCGCCCAGCGGCGCTTCCCCGAGGCGTTGACGCTGCTGGACCGCATGTTCGCCCACCACGCCAACGGCCGGGCGGAGCACCGGGACGCTCATCTGGCGGGCCGGGCTCTGGTCAAGAAGGCGGTGGCCTTCCAGGAGATGGAGGAATCCGAGCGCGCGATCGAGCTGCTGCGGCAGGCTGAATCGCTGGTCGACGCGGAGCGCGATCCCCGCCTGCTCCTCTGCTTGCGCCATAACCTGCTCTGGGAGCTCACGTCCCAGGAGGGGTACGACCAGGCCCAGGCCCTGCTGCCCGAGGTCGCGGCGCTCTGCCGCAGCCTCGGCAATCCTCTGGACCTCCTGCGCCTGCAGTGGGCCGAGGCCCGCATCGTCGCCGGTTTGGGCCGCACCGATGAAGCCGTCCAGCTCCTGCAGGTCGTCCGGCAGGAGTTCGCCGATCGCGGCATGGCCTACGACATGGCCCTCGCGACCCTCGAGCTGACCGCCCTTCACCTCCAGGAGGGGCGCACCGCCGAGGTCAAGCGGCTCTCCATGGAGATGGCCCGCATCTTCCGCGCCCAGAACGTACCCCGCGAGGCCCTGGCGGCCCTGCTCTTCTTCCAGAAGGCCGCGGAGCGCGACAGCGCCACCGTCCGCCTGGCCCGCGAGATCGCGGCGTTCCTGGAGAAGCAGCGCACCGATCCCGGCCTGCGGTTCGACCTGATGCTGTAGGGGCGGCCCTATGGCCGCCCTGTTCGCCATAGACCTACCCCCTCAGGGCAGCCACATAGGGCCGCCCCTACAGGAATTTTCTGCACCTCTAGCCAGGAAGTAGAGCATCTTGTACAATCCATCCCACTTCTAAGGGATGGATCAGGTGAATCGTCGTGAGCTCTTGAGGGCGGGAGCCCTCGCCGGTGCAGGCGTACTCGGCGGACCCTTCATCAACCGGGGACGCTACAGCCTCTTCGCCGACGAGCGGGTGGAGCACTCCGCCCGCGCCGTCGAGCTGGTCGGGCGGTCGACCGTCATCGACATGCTCGGCCTCCTCACCCTCGACTGGCCGAAGCTCTATGCCTGGCAGCGCGAGCCCGGCGGCTTCGGCGCCGGCGACCTGGAAAAGCTCCGGCGTTCCGGGGTGAACGTCTTCCACCCCGCCGTCGAGC
The DNA here is from genome assembly GCA_046765915.1 of Acidobacteriota bacterium. Lineage (GTDB taxonomy): Bacteria > Acidobacteriota > Thermoanaerobaculia > Multivoradales > UBA5704 > DATARR01. The sequence continues at coordinate 8,042 of JBKPTH010000124.1, forward strand.
CCAACGAGCCGCACGCCTATGCGGCGATCCTGGATTGGATCTCCGGCTGGGACCGGCTGCTGACGAGCCGTCCCGATTGCTTCCTGCGCGTCGGCGCCGCTCAAGACCTCCAGCGGGTCCGCGCGGAAGGCAAGGTGGGCATCCTCGTCGGCTTCCAGAACTCCGACCACTTCCGCACGGTGGACGACGTCCAGCGCTTCCACGCCCTCGGCCAGCGGGTGTCGCAGCTCACCTACAACGCGCGCAACCGCATCGGCTGCGGCTGCCACGAGGCGCGGGACACCGGGCTCAGCCCGTATGGCGCGCAGATCGTGGAGGCGATGAACCGCGCCGGCATGGCGGTGGACGTCTCGCACTGCTCCGAACGCACCTGCCTGGACGCCTTCGCCGTTTCCCGCAAGCCGGTGCTGGTGACGCACTCCAACTGCCGCGCTCTCGCGGCGCACCCGCGCTGCAAGTCCGACGCGGTGATCCGCGGGATGGCCGCGCGGGGCGGCGTCATGGGGATCACGGTGGTGCCCGCCTTCGTCAGCAGCCGGCAGCCGGCGACGATCGAGAACGTGCTCGACCATTTCGACCGCGTCGCCCGCCTCGCCGGCGTCGAGCACGTAGGGCTGGGCAGCGACGTGGATCCCGACGCGCTCGATCCCAGGACCGGCCACGTCCGCGCCCGCTACGACGTCCACGGCCTGGTGCCCGCCCGCCGCGTCTTCGACCTCACCGAAGGGCTCCTCCGCCGCGGCTACAGCGAGCGCGCCGTCGAGCTGGTCCTCGGCGGCAACTTCCAGCGCGCGCTCGGAGAGATCTGGAGCACGGAGAGGGCGGCGACGCCCCTGGCCTCCTGATCCTCATGCCCGGGTCTGGAATTCCCCTCCTCGTCCATCTGTTGAAACGCGTGGCTCCGAAGACCTTGCCAGAGCACCCCTGAATCGGCTAGTCTTCCGGGTTCTTGGAATCCGAGCCCCCTTCGGGGAAACCACTGAAAAGAGAGAAGAACCGTGAAGAAAGACATCCATCCTCCGCTGCACCTGGTGACCGTGACGTGCGCTTGCGGCAATACCTTTGAGACGCATTCGACGAAGGACGAGGTGCGCCTGGAGATCTGCAGCGCCTGCCATCCGTTCTTCTCCGGCAAGCAGAAGCTGGTCGACACCGCCGGCCGCGTCGAGCGCTTCCAGCGCCGGTACGCCGCGGGCGGCCGCCGGGCTTAGCGGATTCAGCTCGATCGTGTCGGGGCGGCCTCTCGCGGGGCCGCCCTGTTTCATTTCAGCCGGAGTAAGAAGATGACTGAGAAGAAGACCCCTGAAGGCGAGCTGCTGGTCGGCGGCCAGGCGCTGATCGAGGGCGTGATGATGCGCTCCCCCGGCGCCTACGGCATCGCCGTGCGCCGGCCGGACGGCTCGCTCGCCTTCCAGCGCGGCAAGGTGGCGAGCCTCGCCAGGCGCTATCCGTTCCTCAAGCTGCCGGTGCTGCGCGGCGTCGCGGTGCTGTTCCAGTCGCTGGCCATCGGCATCCGGGCGCTCAACTTCTCGGCCGAGGAGGCCATGGCCGCGCTGCCGAAGGAGACGGCGCCGGCCGAGGCCGCGCCCCCGGACGCCGAACCGAATGCCGAGCCGAAGAAGACGGATAAGGCCTCGAGCTGGGCCATCGCCGGCTCGATGGCGTTCGGCCTCGGCGCCGGCGTCCTGTTCTTCATCTTCCTGCCGCTGTGGCTGACGCAGCTCGGCGAGAAATACCTCTTCGGGCACCTGTCGAGCCTCGGCTTCAACCTCGTGGACGGCGGTCTGCGGGCCGTTTTCTTCCTGGCCTACATCTTCGCCATCTCGCGGATGAAGGACATCCACCGGGTGTTCCAGTATCACGGGGCGGAGCACAAGGTCGTCTTCGCCTATGAGAAGAAGCTGCCGCTGACGGTGGAGAACGCGCGCGCCCAGAGCCGGCTGCACCCGCGTTGCGGCACGAGCTTCCTGCTCTTCGTGCTGCTGGTGTCCATCCTGGTCTTCGCGCTGATCCCGAAGACGGCGCCTTTCCTCGTCAAGTTCGGCGGCCGGCTGCTGCTGGTGCCGCTGATCGCCGGCCTCTCCTACGAGGTGCTGCGCATCACGGCGAAGCGCCGGGCGGCGCCCCTCTTCGCGCTGCTGGTGGCACCGGGCCTAGCCCTGCAGCGGATCACCACCCAGGAACCGACGGACGACATGCTGGAGGTGGGCATCGCGGCGCTGGAGGAGGCCCTGCGCGAGGACGGCCTGCTGGAGGAGCCGGCGGAGACGCCTGCCAAATCGGTATTGCCTCTGGCGGCGTCGTTGCCGTAAGGGTGTAGATCATGATCGAAAAGCTCGCACAGCTCGAGAAGACCCACGAGGAGCTGACCCAACGGCTCAGCGATCCGGCGGTGTTCGCGGATCCCAAGATCTGCCGCGAGCTGAACAAGACGCTCTCGGAGATCGATCCCACCGTCCGCCTCTACCGGGAGTACGCCAAGGCGGTCCGCCAGCGTCAGGAGAACGAGGAGATGCTCGCGGCGCTGCCGAAGGAGGACGAGCTGTACACCCTGGCGCAGGACGAGAAGCATCAGCTCGACGCCCGGGTCGCGGAGCTCGAAGAGCGGCTCCGGCGCGAGCTGACGCCCAAGGACCCCAACGACGAGCGCAACGTCGTGCTCGAGATCCGCGCCGGCACGGGCGGCGACGAGGCGACGCTCTTCGCCGCCGAGCTGTTCCGCATGTACAGCCGCTACGCCGAGCAGCAGGGCTGGCGGGTGGAGGTGATCGACCTCTCGGAGTCCGGGGTGCGCGGCATCAAGGAGGTCTCCGCCATCATCGAGGGCCGCGGCGCTTATAGCCGCCTGAAGTACGAGGGCGGCGTCCATCGTGTGCAGCGCGTGCCGGAGACCGAGGCTTCCGGGCGCATCCACACCTCGGCCGTGACCGTGGCGGTGCTGCCCGAGGCCGAGGACGTGGAGGTGGCGGTGGACGAGAAGGACATCCGGGTGGACCGCTTCTGCGCCTCCGGGCCGGGCGGCCAGGGCGTCAACACCACCTACTCGGCGGTGCGCCTGACCCACGTCCCGACGGGCATCGTAGTCTCCTGCCAGGACGAGCGCAGCCAGATCAAGAACAAGGCGAAGGCCCTGCGCGTGCTCAAGGCCCGGCTCTATGAGATGGAGCGCGAGAAGGCGGAAGCCGCCCTGACCGAGGAGCGCCGCCGCATGGTGGGCTCGGGCGACCGCTCGGAGAAGATCCGCACCTACAACTTCCCCCAGAGCCGCGTCACCGACCACCGCATCGGCCTGTCGATCCACCAGCTCCCCTCCATCCTGGAAGGCCATCTCGATCCGCTGGTCGAGCCGCTGATCGCCCACTTCCAGGCGCAGAAGATGGAAGAGCAGGCCCGGGCGCACTGAGCCCTCCCTACGAAATATTCTGACCCCGCCTCTTATTTAAGCTTGGATGGAAGCAATTGGATCTTCGTATACGGGGGGCAACTGACCTATCGGGAGGATTCCTGCGATGAAGAAGTGCGCACCGTTCGCCCTCGCCCTGTTGCTGGCCCTGCCGCTGGCGGCCGCGGCCCAGATGCCCCCCGTCACCGAATCGATGGGGAGCTACCAGACGCCCGAGCAGAAGGCCATGGCGGCCTATGGCCGCGGGCTCAAGCTCAAGAAGAAGGCCGAGGCGGAGAAGGATCCGGCGAAGCAGGCCAAGCTCTATGAGAAGGCCAAGGAGGAGCTGACGAAGTCCGTGGCCAATATGGCCAACTACGACGGCTTTCTCGCCCTCGGCCAGGTGTACCTGGCGCTCGGCCAGAAGCAGTCCGCCCTGGACACGTGCAACGCCGCGAAATCTCTGAAGCCGAACGACGCGGCCGCCAAGGGCTGCATGGAAGAGGCGCAGAGGCAGCTCCAGCAGGCCGGCTCCGAGAAGCCGCAGGACGACGGCCGGTAGGAAGACGCGTAGATCTGTCCCTTGCCTTCTCGAAGCGACCTGCCCTTCGAAACCTCACCCCCTGGCCCCCTCTCCATCGAAGATGGAGAGGGGGAACCGCAGCAACTCCATTCCTCTGCTAAGCTGTCGCCCCTGATCCACGAACGGAGGGAGCGATGAAAGCAAGACTCGTGGCGCTGAGCCTGGCGCTCTGCCTGCCCGCCTTGACAGGGTGTTTCGACGTCGAGCAGGCGATGACGCTGCAGAAGGACCTCTCGGGAAAGGCCGCTTTCTCGATGACGGTGAACATGGAGCCGATGGTGCTCTTCATGGTCCGCATGCAGCGCGAGATGGAGGGCAAGACCGGCGAGCCCACCGCGGCGGAGATCGAGAAGGCGAAGAAGGATTTCCTCGCCTCCAAGAAAACGACGGAGGAAAATCCCGAGCAGCAGAAGGCGGATGTCGAGAAGAACCTGCCGCCGGGCGTCAAGCTCCTGGAGAGCTCGGTCAAGGACGACGGGCTCAAGGTGGCCGTTCACTTCGTCTTCGGCTTCGATCACATCTCGAAGCTCGGCCAGATCCAGCTCTCCAAGAAAGAGGCCGAGGGGCAGCAGCCGCCCGGCGCCAAGAACCCGTTCGACCAGCCATTCTCCGGCCTGCAGGTGAAGGACGAGGGGAAGACCCTTCTGCTGACGACGGAGGCCATCAATCCCGCCGCGCAGCAGAAGGAGCAGACGGCGGACATGGATCTCTCGCCCGAGATGAAGAAGACCATGGAAGAAGCCTTCAAGGGCCTGCGCGTCGCCTTCAAGATCGACGCTCCCTTCGAGGTGGTGGAGAGCAACGCCACCCGCAAGGAAGGCAAGACGCTGATCTGGGAGTACGACCTCAAGACGATGGAAAAGATGACCCCCGAGCAGTTGGCCCAGGGGGTCCGGGTGCGGTTCAAGAAGTAGGGCCGGTCAGGGCCGTTTCGTGCACAGCGAGAAGCTGCCGCTTCCGCTGTAGGAGTACGCCCGCCAGCGGTACCAGCCGGGGGCGCCGGAATAGTTGATCTCCTCCGTGGACGAGAGGTGCGTGGACGAGGCCACGTCGGTCCACGGTCCGCTCGAGCTGCTCGAGCTCTGGAGGTAGAGATCGAAGTCCTGGCTGTCCGGCCCCTCCAGATGTCCGTTGTGGATGCCGGAAACCGTGACGTTGAAAGGATCGCTGACGGAGTTGCTTCCTGTTCCCGGGATAGTACCGGTGTAGTTCACGCGGTTGACCCCCGAGCAGTTGAAGTTGCCGTAGAAGCAGTTGTCCAGGCCGCCGTTGCCGCAGACCTTGCCATAGCTATGGGGCGCACAGGAATGAGTCGCGCAGGTCGAGCTGGTGCCGAGATTGAACAGCGCGGTCCTGAGCTTGTACGTATCCTGATCGCCGCGGCACTTGATCGAGCCATCGCAATAGCTGCTTCCGGATTGGGAGATGCCGCTGGGGCAGTGCCCGGAGACAGGGTCCGGTCCATAGCCGTAGAACACGTCGTAGGCGGCGTTGTCGGTCGAGGTGCTGAAGGAACAGGATGACGCCGGATTCGAGCACCAGGCGAGGCACACGCCGTTGAACTGGCTGCCGCTGCCCTGGCACATCACGGACTTGTATTTGTCGGCCAGGGTAGCGCCGCTGTTGCTGACGACCGGGCAAGCCGGGGAGCCCACCGTTCCTCGCAGTGTGCGGGCGCGAACCACCCAACCTTCGCTGAGCATCCCGCCGTAGTTCTCGCCGCCGGCCTCTCCCCAGATGAGGTAGGAGAGCCCATTGATCGCGTCCGTCTCGGTGATCGCCGCGCTGACGCTGGTCAATTTCTTACCCGATCGGACGCCGCCCTTCTCATCGTCGAACCGGATCCCGCTCGCCGCCTGGATCGCGCTGTCGCGGATGCGGAAACGGGCCGGCATGGGAAAGAAGACGCTGTAATTCCGGGCATTCGCGTAGGCCACCTTGGCTTCGTCCGGGCGCTTCAGGCGCTCCAGCGCGACGCCGCGCAGGAATTGCAAATAGTAAAGGCGGGGATTCTTCGGCAACAGGTCCAGGGCCTCACTATCGCGCTTGCGGTCGAGGAGCCTCTCGCCGTAGAGGGCCATGGCGTCTCCTTCGCCTTCCAGATTCACGGCGTTCTTGAGCGTACTCTCCATCCGGGGATCGTTCATTCCATCAAGGCCGCGAGCGTAGTGGTAATAGACAATGGCGCTGGGATCGAGGGCGAGGGCGTCCGTGAAGAGGCGGTCGAGGGAGTCGAGGTCGCCGGTCCGCCCCAGGGTTTGTGCCAAACGATCAGTGAGGCCATGATCGACGACGCCGAAACCGAGGCCGATTTCCATCGCCCGGACCGCTTCGCGGCCGGATTGCGCCAACAACGCCCGGTCGATGCCAGCGGATTTGTAGAAAAGGAGATCGGCCAGCAACGCGTGCAGGTGGCGGCTCTCCGGAAATAGAAGGATGGCCCTCTCGAGCACGAGTTGGGCTCGTTTCCATGCTCCCTGCGCGATCAGCCGCCGCGCCCGCTGGTACCGCTCGATGAGCTGCGGCGAGGTCTCGTTCGGATCTGCGGAGAAATCTGCGGCGCCGGCGGCCTCGGCGCCCGATGCCGAGGCGATCTCCAGCGGATTGGTGACCGACATCATGGAGACGGGTCCTGTACCGGCGACCAGGACGGCCGGCTTTTTCGTCAGGGGGGATGGCGCGGGTTGTTGCGCGTGGAGAGCGGACGCAGCCAGTGTGAGGAATGACAAGAGGAGCAGAATCTTGGCTTGCATGGGTCCTCCTTGTTGATGCGCACTTAAGCATTCAACGCTCGTGCCAGGGAGGAGGACTGCGGTGGATCAGCGGCTTCGCTCGGCGAACCGGATCCCGGCTTCGGCTTGCAGCTTGCTGCCGGGAATCCTGAAGCGCGCCGGCGCGGGAAAAGTGGAGCTATAGGCTGCGAAGCGCCCGTACTCCAGCCTCGCCTCGTCCGGCTCGTTCAGCCGCTCGAAGGCGACGCCGCGGAGGAAGTGAAGGTAATGGAGGGGAGTTTCCTCCGGGATGGTTTTCAGGACCTCACGCTCGCGGCCGTGGTCGAGCAGCCACTCGCCGTATTGAGCGAGCGCGTCCCCGGACGGCTCGCGCTGGAGAGCCTTTTTCAGGACGTCCTCCGTCCGGGGGTCTCCGAGCAGGCTGAGCCCCTTGGCGTAGTCCAGGTACACCACGGCGCTGGGATCTTTCGCCAGGGCCTGGGTGAAGATCCTATCCAGACTCTCCTTGTCTCCCGTCCGCCCGAGGGTCTCGGCGAGGCGCGCGGTCAGCGTGTAATCGACCTTGCCGTATTGAAGACCGATCTCCATGGCCCGCACCGCCTCGCGGGCAGCCTGCCTGAGCAGAGTCGGGTCCTTACCCTTCGCGGCGTACCAGAGCAATTCCGCGTACTGTTGGTGTAGATGGCGGCTTGCGGGGAACTCCGCGATCGCGCGTTCGAGCAGCGCCCTGGCCTGATCCCAGGCTCCCTCGGCGATGAGCCGTCTCGCTTCATGGTAACGCGCGAGGATCTCGGGGGATTCGTTCGGATCGGGCACGAGCGTTCCGGAGTCGCGCCCCGTTGCCTCGGAGGTTACGGGCGGCCTGGTCTCGACCATCCGGCCCTCCGTCTTTGCGGGTTCGCGAGCCGGAGCCGCCGGGTCGGAGGATTGTTGGGAGGATTGCCGCAGGCAGGAAAGGGGCAGCAGGAAGAGAACGGGGATCAAAATCTTGGCGCGCACGTCAGAGTCTCCTCCTCATCACCGTTTCAGCTTTACAAAGAACATGCCAGGAGATCGCCGGAAAAACTCCGCCGCGGCCTTCTATAAAGGGGGTTGGCGGTAGAATTTCAGCAAGGAGATTTCATTCCATGCCTGCCTCCCGGCTCCTCGGGCTCGCCGAGGCCCGGTCGTGCCTTGCGGCGACGCCCTTCGGCCTCGAAGCGCGAGGCTTCACCCTTTGCTCGTAGAATCTCATGAGATGGACATCTCGAATCAGATACGAGAAGGACGCTTGGTATGTCCAATCTCGCACCAGCCGCTGATCGAACAGGGTGACGAGCTGGTGACGCGCGACGGGTCACGGCACTATCCTGTGATCTCAGGCGTTCCGATTCTCCATGTAGAGCCAGGGAGGATCGCAACCTACAGAGACCAGGGCCGGGGCCAAATGCACAGGGAGTATCGGGTGCCGCGGTCCTGGGCACGTCGCGCCGTGACCGCGCTGGCGACACCGCCGAGCGATTACCGATCGGAAGCGTCACAAAAGGCCTTCGCCGCCGTAACGACGGACCTGCCGGCTCCTGCGTTACGTTTATCGATCGGCGGTGGCCCCGGACGACCTCATCCATCCCTCACCAATCTCAACATTGATTTGTTCGCGAATGTCGACGTTGTAGGTGATGCATATGCTTTACCCTATGCAGACGCGTCCGTCGATGCAATTCATTGTGAAGCTGTCTTGGGAGGGCCTTGTTACCCGTCGATAGAATCCTCAATTCGCGGAGTGAGGCCGCCGTCCTCGCCTCTAGTGTTTTTGCGTTGACCGTAAAGTCTCAATGAGGCAAGTTCATGGGCGGAAACGCGCCGATGTCCACCATAGGCCAGCTCCTCGCCGAGGCCCGGCCTCGCCTCGCGGCGACGCCGTTCGACGCCTCGACGCGCGAGGCGCTGCTGCTGCTCGGCCACGTCCTCGGCCTCTCCGAAGCCCAGGTTCTGGCGCGGGAGGACGGCGAGGTCGGCGCGGCGGCCGAGCGAACGTTCCGCGCGCTGCTGGAGCGGCGGCTGGCCGGCGAGCCGGTCGCTTACCTGACCGGCGAGCGGGAGTTCTACGGCCGCTCCTTCTATGTTGATTCGCGGGTGCTCATCCCCCGGCCGGAGACCGAGCATGTGGTGGAGGCGGCGCTCGCGGAGACGCTGCCCGCCGCGCCGCGCATCCTCGACGTGGGCACCGGCTCCGGCTGCCTCGCCGTAACCTTGGCTCTCGAGCTGCCCGGCTCGCGCTTGGTGGCGACCGATCTCTCGGCCGGAGCCCTGGCGGTGGCGGCGGAGAACGCGCGCCGGCTGGGCGCCGCGCACCGGGTCTCGCTCGTCCGCACCGACCTCACGGACGGGCTCGATCTCTCTCGCTTCGATCTCGTCGTGAGCAATCCGCCCTACGTGGACCGCTCGGAGATCCCGGAGATCTCTCCCGAGGTCCTCGATTTCGAGCCTCACCTGGCGCTCTTTCCTCCCGGCACCGGCGACGCGATCCTGGCGCGGCTCTTCACGCGCTGCGCGGGGCTGCGCTCCGGGATAGCATTGGCGGTCGAGATCGGGCGCGGCCAGCTCGCCGCCGCGCGACGGCACGCCGAGGCGGCGGGTCTGGATCTGACAGGCGTGCGCGAGGACTACTCCGGAATCCCCCGGGTCCTGGTGTTGCGGAAGAGGTGATGGCTTGACTTCAGCGTTCGCGGGCAACTGGGGTCACTAAGTACTCTGGCCCGTAATTACGATGATGTATTCTGGGTTGGGGGTGGCGCGATCCGGTTGCGGCTTACCTCCGTCTGTCGTGAGACCCACGGGTCTTCTGGCGAGACCCCGCGATCACGGCGCGCATCTGGAGAATC
>JBKPTH010000125.1:0-12557 GCA_046765915.1 Acidobacteriota bacterium
CTACGGCGCTTCGCCGAAGGATCGTAGCGACGGGCCTACGTGCCCGCCGTCCATCTGCGCGCCGTCCTACTGCACCTGCTCCTTCGTCTTCAAAAACCGCAGGTCCGGCCACTCCTCGCCCGTCGTCTTCAGGTGCCAGGCGTTGCGCGCCAGGAACACGGGCGAGCCGTTGTGGTCCTCGGCCATGGCCGCGTGCTGGGCGTGCGAGAACTTCTTCAGCGCGTGATGGTCCGGCGCCTCCACCCAGCGCGCCGTATAGAGGCTCGTGCCTTCGAAATGCACCGGGATGTTGTACTCGGTGCGGATGCGGTCCGCCAGCACGTCGAACTGCAGGGCTCCGGCGACGCCGACGATCCATTCGTTGCCGAGGTTCGGGCGGAAGATCTGCGCCGCTCCCTCCTCGGCGAGCTGCAGCAGGGCGCGGCCGAGGTGCTTGGCGCGCATCGGATCCTCGGGACGCACCTTCTTGAGCAGCTCGGGCGCGAAGCTGGGGATGCCGGTGAAGCGCAGCTCCTCGCCCTCGGTCAGCGCGTCGCCGATGCGCAGGTTGCCGTGGTTGGGGATGCCGAGGATGTCCCCCGCCCACGCCTCTTCGGCCAGCTCGCGCTCGCGCGCCAGGAAGAGGACCGGGTTGTGGATGGCGAGCGTCTTGCCGGAGCGCACGTGGAGGAGCTTCATGCCGCGCTCGAAGCGGCCGGAGCAGAGGCGCACGAAGGCGACGCGGTCGCGGTGGCGCGGGTCCATGTTCGCCTGGATCTTGAAGACGAAGCCGCTGACTTGGGCTTCCTGCGGATCCACCTGCCGCGTGGCCGCCGGCTGCGGACGCGGCGGCGGCGCCAGCTCGACCAGGCCCTGGAGCAGCTCGCGGACGCCGAAGTTGTTGAGCGCGCTGCCGAAGAAGACCGGCGTCAGGTGCCCCTCGCGGTAGGCTTCGAGGTCGAAGTCGGGGCAGAGGCCGCGCGCCATCTCCACCTCCTCGCGCAGCCGGGCCACGGCGCCCTCCGGCAGCCGCGCGTCGAGCTTCGGGTCGTCCAGTCCTTCGCAGACCTCGCCCTCGCGCAGCACCTCGCCGCGGCTCTTGGCCATCAGCACCAGCCGCTCGTGCCGCAGGTCGTAGCAGCCGAGGAAGCTCTGGCCCATGCCGATCGGCCAGGCGGCCGGCGTGACGTGGAGCTGCAGGTCCTGCTCGATCTCGCTCATCAGGTCGAAGGGATCGCGCCCCTCGCGGTCGAGCTTGTTGATGAAGGTGATGATCGGCACGTCGCGCAGCCGGCAGACCTCGAAGAGCTTGCGCGTCTGCGCCTCGATGCCCTTGGCGGCGTCGATCACCATCACCGCCGAATCGACGGCGGTCAGGGTGCGGTAGGTATCCTCGCTGAAGTCCTCGTGGCCCGGCGTGTCGAGCAGGTTGAAGGTGCAGCCGGCGTACTCGAAGGTCATCACCGAGGCGGTCACCGAGATGCCGCGCTCCTGCTCGACCTTCATCCAGTCGGAGCGTGCGCGACGCGCCTCGCCGCGCGCCTTCACCGCGCCGGCGAGCTGGATGGCGCCGCCGAAGAGCAGCAGCTTCTCGGTGAGCGTCGTCTTGCCCGCGTCGGGGTGCGAGATGATGGCGAAGGTCCGCCGCCGGGAAACCGGATCGTTCATGTCGTGCACGGCTGGTGAAACCGGCGGCGTGGGTGGCAGATTCCCGGGGAAAAGGACGAAAAGGATGACAAGGATAACAAGGACGTGATAAAGCAAGATCTTCAACGAGTCATCTTCTATGTCGTTGCCATCCTTTTTGTCCTTTTCGTCCTTTCCTCCTGAGAGCCGCCCCTACAGCTATCATCCTCAGCATGACCTGGCCTGACCGGTTCGAGGACTGGTGGCGCGAGCACCGCTGGTGGGTGATCGGCGCGCTGTGGGCCGTGGTGATCGGCCTGGGATTCCGCGGGCTGTGGACCTATCACGTCGCGTTGGGCCGGCTGCAGAAGCCGCCCGATCTCCACCCGGAGATCTCGGACATCGCCTACGAGACGCTGCGCCTCTTCTCGCTCGACGTCAACCTCGACGTCGATCACGCCAAGAGCCTGCCGCTGCAGATCGCCCGCTTCGCGGCGCCGCTGCTGGTGGTGCTCACCACGCTGCAGGCGGTCATCGTGCTCTTCTACGGCCGCTGGCTGCTCGCTCGCGCGCAGCTCTACCGCGGCCACGTGGTGATCGTCGGCTACGGCCGCAAGGGCCGGCTGCTGGCGCGCCAGTTCATCCAGGAACGGCGGCGGCTGGTGATCATCGAGCAGGACGAAGACAATCCTTTCCTGGAGTCGCTGCCGCGCCAGGGAATCCCCGTCGTGGTGGGAGACGCCGCCGAGCCCGCGCAGCTCCGCCTCGCCCGCGTCCACCGGGCCAGCACCTTGATCTGCCTGACCGGCGACGACCGCACCAACGCCCAGGTGGCCTTCGCCGCCCAGTCGCTGGCGGCCCGGCCCGCGGGACGGCCGCTCGACTGCCTCGTCTACATCGTCGACCGCCGCCTGTGCGGGCTGCTCACCGAGCAGGAGCTGGAGATCGCCGATTCCGATCTCTTCCGGCTCCACTTCTTCAATCCGTTCGACCGCGGGGCGCGCATCCTCCTCGACGAATCCGCCCCCTTCGAGACCATCGCCGGAGAAGCGCCGCGGCTGCTCGTCGTGGGTTTCGGCCCGTTGAGCCAGAGCTTCGTGGTGCAGGCCGTCCAGACCTGGGCCGAGCGGGGCGGCAAGAGCGGCCCTCTATCGATCACCCTCATCGACCGCGACGCCGCGGAGCGTGTGCGGACCCTCGAGGCCCAGTATCCGGCCCTGCAGCGGCATTGCCGCTTCCAGGGCCTTTCCTTCGATCCCGATTCGGCGCAGTTCGAAACCGGCTCCTTCCTCTCGGCGGAGGGCGGCCTGGCCTTCACCAAGGCCTACGTCCTGCTGGGGGATGAATCCGCGGCGCTCGACGCGGCGCTCACCCTGCTGAGCGCCCATGACGGGCGGCGGCTCCCCATCTTCGTCGTCATGGAGCAGGAAAACCGGCTGCTGGAGATCCTCCGCAGCCGCGAGCAGGCGAGCGGCGCTCCGGTCGATCTCCACCCCTTCGGCCTCCTCGACCGCGTGCTGCGGCCGGGCCTCCTCTTCGGGACCCTCACCGAGATCCTCGCCCGCGCCATCCACCAGGAGTACGTCCACGACCGCAAGCGCCACGGCGCCACCCCGGAGACCGACCCCTCGATCCGCCGCTGGAGGCATCTCAGTGAAGACCTCAGGGAAGCGAACCGCCGTCAAGCCGAGCACATCGGCTCCAAGCTGCGCGAGGTCCACTGCTTCATCGCCCCGCGCACGGACTGGGACCAGCCCCTCTTCCAGTTCGAGCCCGAAGAGGTCGAGATCCTGGCGCGCCTCGAGCACCAGCGTTACCTGGACGAGTGCCGGCGCGCGAATCGGACAGGGCCCGGCCTCGTTCTTTGGGAAGACCTCGACGAGCCCGCCCGCGAGCGCGACCGCCAGGCTGTACGCCACATCCCCGTATTGCTGGCGAAGGTGGGGTTCAAGATTCAGCGGCGCTGATGAGGGAACCTCGCCATAGACAGAGTGTTCCTGGCGATTCCATGCGTCCTCAAAAGCTAGCGGCGGATAAGGCGGACAACAGATCTCTGAAGTCGCGGTTGATCGCTATGTTCTCCCCGGATGGCATCGACTTCGGCCGTCATCTCCCAGGCTGCGGCAAATCGGCCCTCAGGTCCGACCGCCCCGCTTACCTCTTCACCTCAATCGCCTCTTTCCCCGCCGCCTTCAACTTCCCATTGAGCGCCGCCAGATCCTTCGCCTTCAGTGCCTCCCAGGCGGCGAGCGCCGGGGCCGACATGGCCTGGATCTTCTCGAATCCGGCGACGGCGTCCGGCGACGGCGCGTCGTCCGAGCCGTCCACGGCATCGGCGAGGTTACCCAGCGCGCCGCTGAGGAATCGCAGGGTCGTGGTGGAGGTCGGCGCCAGCCACCAGGGACGGTTCGGGTTCTTCGACACCACCGCGCCGGAGATCTCGACTACGCGTGCCTGCAGCGCGTCGATCGCGGCGCCGAGGTCCGCGCTCGCGCCCTTCCGCCGCTCGGCGAGGGCGGAGATCAGCGCGTCGGCTTCGGCCGCGGCTGCATCCATCTTGGCCTGCGCCCCTTCGATGCGGCGGGCCAGGGCGAACTGCGCGGCGTAGCCCGCGGGCGGCAACTGAATGCGCGGGTCGGGCGCCACGGTGAGCGGCTGGGTGAGGCGGGCGCCGTCCACCTCGAGCACGACGGTATAGCGGCCGGGCGGCGCCCACACGCCGTCGGCGTAGGGCTTGTCCGAGCCGAGCGGTGGATAGCGCAGCGGCCAGACGAAGCGGTGATGGCCGGGCGCCGACGAGAGCGTGGAAGGCGGCCTCACCCACTCCGGACCGGTGGTCAGCTTGGCGGGGTCCGGCTTCGGCGGCACGTCCGCGCTGCTGTAGCGCCGCACGAGCTCTCCCTTCTCGTCCCGGATCTCCAGCTTCACAGGTCCTTTGGGAGCAGCCTTCAAGACGTAGTCGACGAGCGCGCCGGCGGGCGGGTTCGCGGCGAAGGGCTCGTCCCGCGGCATGGGCGTACCGGTGAAGCCCGCCGGCCGCAGCCGGATCGCCGTCGCGGGCGCGAACAGCCAGGCGGGAGCGCCCGCCGTCTTGGCGTCGATCTGCCGCAGCGGCGTGACGCCGTCCAGCGCCCAGAAGGCGCGGCCGTGGGTGGCGATCACCACGTCGTCGCCGTGGACGTCGAGGTCGCGCACCGAGGTCACCGGCAGGTTCGCCTGTAGCGGCTGCCAGTGGTCGCCGTCGTCGAACGAGACGTAGACCCCTTTCTCGGTGCCGGCGTACAGAAGGCCGCGGCGTACCGGGTCCTCGCGCACGGCGTTGACGAAGCTGCCGTCCGGGATGCCGCTGGCGATGAGCTGCCAGCTCCCGCCGCCGTCGTGCGTGCGGTAGATGTAGGGTTTGAAGTCGTCGAGGCGGTGGCGGTCCACGGCCGCATAGGCGGTCTCGGCGTCGAAGTGCGAGGCGTCGAGGATGCCCACCTTGGACCACGGCGTGAGCGCCGGCGGCGTGACGTTCGTCCAGTGCTTCCCTTCATCCTTCGTGCGCCAGATCAGGCCGTCGTCCGTGCCTACCCAGAGATCGCCGTCCGCGAGGCGCGACGGCGCGATGGCGTAGATGACGCCGAAGCGCGTGCCCGGCCCCGGCCGGTTCGCCGCCGTGGGCGCGTCGAGGTTGGCCGGCGCGCCGGGGTCCTCGCGCGTCAGGTCCGGACTGATCACCGTCCAGTGCTCGCCGCCGTCGTCGGTGCGGAACAGCCGCTGGTGCGAGAAGTAGAGAACCCGTGGATCGCGCGGCGAGAAGACGAGCGGCAGCGTCCAGGTGACGCGGTAGAGATCGGGATAGGCCAGCGTCGGCGGCACCGAGCGCGTCTGGCCGGTGCGCAGGTCGAGCCGGTCCACGCGGCCGCCGAAGATCACCTCCGGGTCCTTGGGATCGGGCGCGAGATTGTCGCTCTCGCCGCCGGCCGTCGTCTCGCGGAAGTTGGTGAGATTGATGCCGTCGTAGGTGTTGGTGCGGCTGGGCACGCCGGCGGCCCCGGAGTCCTGCTGCGAGCCGTAGACCCAATAGGGAAAACGGTTGTCGGTGACGACGTGGTAGAACTGGCCGGTCGGCTGGTTGTACCACGAGCTCCACGTCTTGCCGCCGTCCACCGACACCACCGTGCCCTGGTCCACGCCGAGGATGCGGCGCTCCGGGCTCTCGGGATCGATCCAGAGCTGGTGGTAGTCGTCGCCGCCGGGCGCGCCCTTGACCGGCACGAAGGTCTTGCCGCCGTCTTCCGAGCGATAGAGATTGATGTTGACGGAGTAGACGACGTCGGCGTCCTTCGGCTCCACCGTGACGCCGCCGAAATACCAGCCGCGGTTCCAGATGCGCGCGTCGGCGCTGGTGCGCGTCCAGGTCTCGCCGGCGTCGTCCGAGCGGTACATGCCGCCCTCTCCCTCGTCGGCGTCGACGATCGCGTACACCCGCCGCGGCTGCGAGGGCGCCGCAGCGATGCCCATGCGCCCGGGCTTCGCCGGCAATCCCTTGCCGAGCTGCGTCCACGTCTCGCCGCCGTCGCTCGACTTGTAGAGCCCGCTGCCGGGGCCGTTGGACGGCGGATAGATGTTCCACGGCGTGCGCCGCGTCTGCCACAGGGTGGCGTAGATCACGCGCGGATTTCCCGGCTCGAACGCGAGATCGACGGCGCCGGTGTCGTCGTCCTTGCCGAGCACCTTCTTCCAGCTCTTGCCGCCGTCGGTCGAACGGAACACGCCGCGCTCGGCGTTCGGACCGTAAGGGTGGCCCAGCGCCGCGACGTAGACGACGTCCGGGTTCTCCGGATGCACCAGCACGCGGCCGATCTGCTGCGAGTCGGCGAGGCCGATGTGCGTCCACGTCTTGCCGCCGTCGGTGGACTTGTACATCCCGTCGCCCTGGGCGATGTCCGAGCGCATGTCCGCCTCGCCGGTGCCGACGTAGATCACCCGCGGATCCGAAGGCGCGACGGCCAGCGCGCCGATCGAGCCGATCGGCTGTCCGTCGAAGATCGGGTTCCAGGTGCGCCCGGCGTCGTACGTCTCCCACACGCCGCCGTTGACACTGCCGAAGTAGAAGTGCGCCGGCTCGCCGGGAACCCCAGTAACGGCCAGGACGCGCCCCGCCCGGAACGGCCCGAGCAGGCGCCAATGCAGATCCTGGAACAGCGACGGATCGACCTGCGCAAAGGCGCTGGAGCTGGCAAGCAGAAGAACGGCGGCGAAGAGGCGGCGCAAGGGCATGGACGACCTCCGTGTAGGGCGCCCAATCATAGCCGCATCCGCGTCCGGCTCTCCGGTCGAGGCGGTTCTAAGTATCGGGTTCTGTCGCGAGGTCGATCTGCTCTACCACGCTTGCCGGGATGAACGCCATGTGCTGATCGCGGTGGACCAGACAGGCCCCCCGTTCGCGGGCAGCCGCAGCGATGAGAGCATCGGCGAGGGGTAGTCGTTCTGTCGCTTCGCAGCCGATGTCGAACGCGGCGAGAGCCACACTTGCATCGATCGGAACCACGTCCAGCAACTCGCCGTATTCCTCCGCTGTGTGGCGAGCTCCCTCGGAGGTTGCCCCGAGTTCAAGCAGACGCCGCGCAAGCTCGGTGAGCGTAAGGCTGGCAGCCATGATCTCGGTGTCCTCGCGTTCGAACAACTCTTGGACACGAGCCCAGCCGGACTCCTGGCGATTGTGGGCGAGCAGGGCCGAGGTGTCGAGCAGGAAGCGCACACCGTTATCCTTCGGAGGCACGCTCCGCCACCAGCTCAGAGACGGCATCCCTATGCGGCGAGTACTTGCGGCCGGCACCCAGTAGGCGACGGGCGAGCTCCCCGCGGTCGGGAATCACCCGCACCAGGATTTCCTCTCTGCCTTCGATCGGCTGCCAGTCGAGTTTCCAACCGGGTCTGATTCCGAGCTTGCGTCCCACCTCGGCAGGAATGGTAACCATGTTCTTCTGGGTAACAGTCGTAATCATGGAGAAATCATCTCTCCATGACAACGTCTCTGTCAAGGATAAGGGATGCGCCCTTGATACAATGAGACTTTCAGCCGCAGGGGAGCATCCACGGCCGAAGAGCAGCGGCGCGTGATTGGAGGACGAAAATGCACGCAGCACTGGTAAGGCTGACCATCGATCCAGCGCAAGGGCCGGCAGCGGCCGCTGCGTTCACAAACGAGATCTTGCCGCGGGTGAAGTCCGCCGAAGGGTTCGTCGGCGGCTATTGGTTGGACCCGGTGGACGGCGAGGGCTTTGGCTTCGTGCTCTTCGCGACAGAAGAGCAGGCGCGGCGTGCAACACCGCCGGCGAGCGGTTGGTCCGCGCCAGGAGTGACGATCCTCAGCGTCGATGTCCGACGAGTGGCTGTCGCGATTCCGTGACGGTGGCGCTGCCGCGATCACCGCCTTGGACGGCTTCCCTCGGGTACTTCGTCGGGTCTTGGAGAAGAATCGTGATCCGGCTACCAACTCTAACGCTTTCAATGAGATAGCCTTCCGAGGAGTTCGGCGAGTCGCGCAGGACCTTGCCTGATAGTATTGTCGGCGTGTACAAGATCACTTACTCCAATGCGGTCGCAGACGATCTGAAAGCTCTCGGAACACCGGAACGATCCCGAATCCTCGATGAGATAGAAGTGCAATTTGATGCACGAGCCGAGTCGAGAAACCCGCAATCGCAAGATTCTTGTGGGGCTAGTCCCGCCATGGGAGTATGAGCCTCCCGTTTGGGAGTTGAGGGTAGGCGAGTACCGAGTATTTTATGACATTGATGAGAAGGCGAAGCTTGTCATGGTCAGGGCGATCAGACACAAACCGCCACATAAGACGACTGGAGAGATCATATGAAAGTCATCGGCCTGAAAGAAACGAACCTTGACGCATGTGTCAGCGAAGCACAGCGTGAGAGGGTCGTGATAACTCGCAATGGTAGACCAGTTGCTCTGGTCGTTGGTGTCGCCGGTCTTGATGCTGAGCAGCTAGAACTTGGGAGCAATCCCGAGTTCTGGGAATTGATCACGAAGCGCCGTCGACAGCGGACCATTACACGTGCGCACCTTGAGGAAAAGATTCGTCGATCCGCCAAGCCTCAAACTGTGGCTGTCCAACAAAGTGTTGAACCCGACACCGCCACTCGCAAAAAACGCTCACGCCGGGAGAGGTAGCGGTGCAGAATGCTTTTCGGTCCGCTATAGGCATCGTCGCCGTGAGCGCGGAAGGCGCAGCCCTTTGTTATCGGACGATCTGTACAGAAGGACCGGCGCTTCTGGGCCGCCATGCCCATCCGGAAGTGACGATGCACACGTTTCCGCTCGCCGACCATATGCATCACATCGAGGTTGGGAGATGGGATGAAGTCGGCGAGATGCTGCTGGCGTCGGCAGAAAAGCTGCGCATGGCTGGCGCTGATCTGCTCATCTGCCCGGACAACACCGCCCACCAGGCGCTCGACCTGGTGCGGGGCCGGTCACCCCTGCCCTGGCTGCACATCGCCGAGGAAGTGGCGAACGTGGTTGCGGAGCGCGGCTTCAAGCGGCTCCTGCTCCTCGGAACCCGCTATCTGATGGAGGGGCCGGTGTACCCAGCCAAGCTTCAGCCGAAGGGAATCGAATATGAGACCCCCGACGCCAAAGCCCGCGAACGGATCAACGCCATCATCTTCGACGAGCTCGTATATGGCCGGTTCGAGGAGCCGGCGCGAGCTTATCTCCAGGATCTCATCCGGGAAGCTCAAGGCCGCGGATGCGACGCGGTGATCCTCGGCTGTACCGAAATCCCTCTGCTCATCAGCGAAGCGGACTCGTCGCTCCCAACGCTCGATTCGACGCGAATCCTGGCGCGCGCGGCTTTACGGGCGGCGATCGATGCCTCGGAGTCAAGACCTTGAAGATCCCCGCCTACCATATCGACGCTTTCGCCGGGAAAGTCTTCTCCGGCAATCCAGCCATGGTCTGCCCGCTCGAACGTTGGCTGGACGATGAGACCCTGCAGCTCATTACAAGGGAGAACCATCTTCCCGTCACCGCCTTCTTCGTCGAGGAGCAGGATCATTATGCCTTGCGCTGGTTCACCTCTACGGTCGAGCTGCAGCTTTGCGGACATGGCACGCTGGCCGCCGCGACCGTCATTTTCGAGGTCCTGGATCCGTCAAAGGAATCCGTCACGTTTCAGACGAAGGGTGGGACATTCCCCGTGGTCAAGCAGGGCTCGCTCCTCTGTCTGGATTTCCCTGTCCAGGAAGCCGTGCCGTGCGCGACCCAACCCGAGGAGCTCGTGCGCGCCTTGGGCAGAGAACCGGCGGAGCTGCTCAAGGGACCGAATTATCTCGCGGTGTATGAGACAGAAGCGGAGATCCGCGCCCTTGCTCCGGATATGGAGCTGTTGCGAGAGGTCGAGGGCCGTGGCGTGATCGTCACGGCGAAAGGGGAGGCGTCCGACTTCGTCTCGAGGTACTTCGCTCCCAAGATGGGGATCCCTGAAGATGCCGCCACCGGCTCGTCGCACTGTACGTTGGCACCGTACTGGACGAAGAGACTAGGACAACGTCGCCTCCACGCTCTCCAACTCTCTCAGCGTGGAGGCGAACTCTGGTGCGAGGTTCTTGAGGACAGAGTCAGAATCGCCGCGAGAACCGTGCGCTACGCCGAGGGCTTTCTCTACGTCTGACTCCATGGACGATCCTCAGCGGGAGAACGCATCCGCGTTCACGATTCGTCCGGCCTCCGGCGGCGACTATACCGCTTTCGCCAGCCTGTTTCCCGAGCTGGAGGTTGACGATCCGATCCCACCGCCCCAGGTGTGGGAGTCGGTCCTGGCCCCCTGCACCCGGGTTGCCGTGGCCGGCGAGGACGTCGTCGGCTACTGCTTTTCCCAGGAGTACGAGGACACGGGTTACATCCGGCATCTCGTCGTGGCGCCGCGGGCACGGAGACGAGGCGTCGGCCGTTCTTTGATGCAAGACATCGCCGGACGCCTGCGCAAGAACGGCAAGAGATTCTGGCGCTTGAACGTGAAGGTGGACAACCATGCGGCTCTCGCCCTGTACCAGGGGTTGGGGATGAACGTGCAGTATGCGGCGACGTCGCTGCGGCTGCCTTGGACAGCCCTGGAATCCATTCCCTCCGGTTTGGCGGTCACGCGAGAACTGGAGCCCGCGCGTGATTCGATCTTGGAAAATCTATTCGATCTGCCGCGTGGCCAACTGGCCTATGCGCGCAGCCAGGGCCGTCTTCTTCTCGAAGCCGTCTCCGGCTCCGATCAGATGCCGACGGGTGTGGCCGTTTTCGATGCGAGCTTCCCGGGCGCTTTCCCGTTCCGAGTTGTCGAGACCGACGCCGTCGCGCCGCTTCTCCAGGCAATTCGCGCCCACGCGTCGACTCACGAATCCGTGCAACTCGTCGCCGAGGACGACGTCCGTCTGAGCGCAATGCTCGTCGCCGCCGGTGCCACCGTGAAAGATGAGATCCTGCACTTGAAAGGACAGCTTTGATGAGGATCTTCGCCGCCGTGCTGCTTGCCGCGACGCTGGCGCACCCATCAGGCCTGCAGGCGCAACAGCACGTCTCCTTCCCGACCCAGGACGGCGGTCTCGTCTACGCCGATCTCTACGGTAAAGGAGACCGCGGCATCGTGCTGGCTCATGGCGGCCGCTTCGACAAAGAGAGCTGGAAGAAGCAGGCGCAGATCCTCGCGGCAGCGGGATTTCGCGTCCTCGCTCTCGACTTCCGGGGCTACGGCCAATCGCGAGGACCAGGCCAGACCGATCCTCTCGGCGCGCCGCTCCACTTGGACGTGCTGGCCGCGGTGCGCTATCTGCACAAGGCAGGCGCGAAGACCGTATCGGTGGTCGGCGGCAGCATGGGGGGCGGCGCGGCCGCGGATGCATCGATCGCGGCCAAACCGGGCGAGATCGACCGGCTGGTGTTGCTGACAGCTACGGCGAGCAGCTCACCAGAGAAGATCAAGGGGCGCAAGCTGTTCATCGTCGCCCGCGGTGATATCGGACCGGGAGACAAGCCGCGTCTTCCCAAAATTCGTGATCAGTACGAGCGTACGCCGGGTCCGAAGGAGTTGCTGATTCTAGAAGGCTCCGCTCATGCGCAGTACATTTTCCAGACGGACCAGGGAGAGCGCCTGATGCGTGAGATCCTGCGGTTCCTCTCGGCGCCGTGAGCGGTTAAGAGGCGGACGGGGTAGACGGCGTAGGCCGGCGCGGCAACCAGCGGGGCACCGTCTTGCGGTAGCGCGCGTAGGCCTCGCCGAATTTCGCTTCCAGGATGGGCTCCTCATAGAGCAGCACAAAGAGATGGAAGAAGATGAAGGCCACGGCGGCGAACTCCGCGAGCACCGGGGCGCCGAAGAGCAGCGCCTCGCCGAGAACGACCGACAGCACGCCCACGTACATCGGATTGCGCACCCAGCGATAGAGGCCGCGCGCCACCAGCTCCTTCGGCGGATCGATGGGCGCGGGCGTGCCCCGGCCAGTCACGGAGAAGTCCCAGGCGCACCAGAAGTACATCGCCGCGCCCACGACGACGGGGATCAGGCCGAGGTAGCGGAAAGCGCCCAGGTCCCAGGTCCGTTCCGCCCTGGCCAGCAGCCGGTAGGGGATGTACACGCCTACCGCGCCCGGCACCAGGACGGTGAAGATGGCGGTCTTGATCAGGGGCCCTATCGTGCCGCGGCGCAGGGACATTTGAGGTGGATTCTAACTCCAGCCGGCTCCTCACGGGGCGCGTAAGGGCGCAGCATGCTGCGCCCTTACAATGGCATTGGAGATAAGATCTCCGCGGAGGAGATTTAGTCCCTTACGAGGGAGATCTTCGTCAAATTGGCACGAATTTGAGGTCACGTTTCAAACGAGCACCTCCTGGGCGAGGGCCGGGATGAGAAACAGACGCCTGAGCTTGAGGGCTGCGCAGACGACCCTCTGGCCGAG
>JBKPTH010000126.1:0-11496 GCA_046765915.1 Acidobacteriota bacterium
CAGCGAAACCGTGGCCTGAAGAACCGTATGCGGTAGTCCCGCACGTACGGGTCTGTGGGGGGCCTGGGTGGGTAACCACCCAGGCCTACCCGGCAGTCGATCATCGACACCGGTTCGGATACACGGACGGCGGGGCGTCTCTTTTTTGGCGACGTCCCCTGGCGGCGGGTGGTGGCCTGCCAGGGGAGACGCCCCGCCGTCGTCGTTACCGAACCGGTTTCGATGATCGACTGGGGCGTCTCTACGGACCGGTATCGCGGTTGCGTAGAGATGAGGTTCCGTGGGCGTTGTCAGAAGTGGTTCTGTCGCCTATCTCATCCACTCGAACAGATCGTAATGCTCGCGGGTCATTCCCAGCCGCGCGTATACCTGCTGCGCGAGGGCGTTGCGCCGGTCCACGTAGAGACGGATCCCTTTGAGGCTCGGGTCGAGCTCGACCCGGCGCTTCAGATGCTCGTAGAGGGCGCGGTAGACGCCGCGGCCTCGCTCCTCGGGTGGAACGTAGAGGGACTGGATCCAGAGCACCGTGCCGTTGCGCCAGTCGCTCCATTCATACGTGGTGAGCAGGCAGCCGACGATGCGGCCGGTGCGCTCGGCGATCCAGTAGCTCCCTTTGGTGGGATCGGCGAAGACGGCCTCGACGCCGCGGTTCACGGTGTCGCGGTCGAGCTCCAGATCCTCCGTCTCGCGTGCCATGCGGAGTTGAAAGTCGGCGATCGCCGGCGCGTCTGCCGGTAGAGCGGGGCGGATCTCGCGGTCAATCACGCTTCCATCATAAGGCGATGCGGCGATAGCGGGCGAGGAGAAGGGAGTAGGCGCCGAAGGCGAGGAGACCGAGGGCGGCCAGGGCGAGGAGCCAGGAGCCGTGAGGCTGCCGGGCCAGCGTCTCGAGAGCGCCTCCCAGGCCGCGCGCCTGTCCGGGATCGAAACGCCAGGCCGCCTGGATCAAGAACCAACCGCAGAGGAGAAAGACGACGCCGCGGGCGATCAGACCCAGCTTGCCGCATCGGGTCGCCAGCCGCTGCTCGGTGGCGTTCATCCTCTGGAGCTGCAAGCGCTCGCGGAACTTCTCGGTCCAGCCTCGCCGGATCTGCGTCAGACCCGAGACGATGACGCCGATGCCGGCGAAGGCGGCCAACCAGCGGCCGAACGGCTTGCTCATCAGGTCCGCCGTCCAGCCCTGAGCGCCTCTGTCCGCAGCGCTCGCGCCCATGGCGATCCGCGCGGCGGCCAGCGCGATGCCGCCGTAGATCAGGCCGGAGATCACGATGCCCGCCCGGACGGCCAGGCCCTTGGCGTCGTTGCCCTTGTTCTCGGGATCGAAGACGCCTTGCACGAGCCGCCACAGGGCATAGCCGGCGAGGCCGACGGCGAGCAGCCAGAGCAGCGGTCTGCTCTGCTGCGCCACGATTTCGAGAACGCCTCGCGTGTCTTCCATCCGGGAAGCTCTACGGCCCCCGAAGGCCGTCTGCGCCGCCAGGACTCCGATCAGGCCATAGATCACGCCGCGCGTCGCGAAGCCGAGGCGGGCCCACCGCTCGAACCACGGATTGTGGAGCGCGGCGCGCGCCGTCCGCTCCGCCTGCTGGCCGGCCTGAGAGATCGTGCTCGGGATCGGTCGCGCCATGCCGCCTCCTCCTGAGGGAGGCAGAGCAAGCGGCATACCAAGGCCTCAGCGCGCCGCTGTTTTCTCGCCGGCCTCCGGTTTCACATACCGCTCGAACAGCTTGAAGACCCGGCGGTACTCGTCGAGCCAGCTCGTGGGCTGCACGAAGCCGTGGGCTTCCACCGGGTAGACGGCCATCTCGAAGTTCTCCTTTTTCAGCTCGATCAGCCGCTGCACCAGGCGCACGTTGTCCTGGAAGAAGACGTTGTCGTCCTGCATGCCGTCGCAGATGAGGAGCGGCTTGGCGAGGCCCGCCGCGTACTCGATGGGCGAGCTCTTCTCATACGCTTCCGGATCGATCTCCGGACGGTTGAGGATGTTCGAGGTGTACCCCTCGTTGTAGTGCGCCCAGTCGGAGACCGGCCGCAGCGCCGCGCCGGCGGCGAAGAGGTCCGGCGCCCGGAACAGCGCCATGTAGGTCATGAAGCCGCCGTAGGAGCCGCCGTAGACGCCCACCCGCTGCGGGTCCACGCTCTTGTTCGCCGCCAGCCAGGCGACGCCGTCCTGCAGGTCCTCCAGCTCCGGATGACCCATCTGACGGTAGATCGCCGTGCGCCAGTCGCGGCCGTAGCCGGCGGAGGCGCGGTAGTCCATGTCGAGCACCACGTAGCCGCGGCGGGTCAGGAAGGTGTGGAACATGAATTCGTGGAAGTAGCTGGACCAGCCGTAATGAACGTTCTGCAGGTAGCCCGCGCCGTGGACGAACACCACCGCCGGATACGTGCGCGAAGCGTCGAACCCCTCGGGCGTGTAGACCCGGGAGTAGATCGGCGCCGGAGCGCCGTGCGCGGAGGGGATCGGCACGACCTCGGGCATCGTCCAGCTCTGCGCCAGGAACGTCTCCGTGCGGGTGTGCGTCACCTGGCGCGCCTCGGCGCCCGCGCGCGCGGGCTGTACGTAGACCTCGTCCGGACGGGTGACGCCGGAGTGCAGTAGCAGGAGCTGGCTCTCGTCCGGCGACAGGCGGAAGGTGGTCAGGCCGCCGAGCCGCGTCAGCTTCTCGGCCTTGGCCGTCGCCACGTCGACCCGCCAGACGTCATAGTTGCCGGGATGCTCCTGGTTGGCGGTGTAGTAGAGGGTGCGGCCGTCCCAGCTCGACACGGGCGTGCCCACCTCGTAGCGGCCGGCCGGCGAGAGGAGGCGCTTTTCGCCGCCGCGCACCGAGAGCGCGTAGAGCTGCGAATAACCGGTCTCCTCGGAGAGAAACCACAGCGTTTCGTTGTCGCGCAGCCAGCCGAGCTCGTTGAAGCTCCAGTTGATCCAGGCCGGATCGGTCAGCCGGTGGCGGGGAGTGAGAGCGCCGCGCGCGGGATCGAAGGTGGCGATCCAGCGGTCCTTGTTGTCGCGGGCGCGCAGCTCCACGGCGAGCTGCTTGCCATCGTCGGACCAGACGAGATCCCACACCTCCAGAGGACGCGTTTCCGGCTCCTTGGGCTTGGCCCCCTCTTCCTTGCCTTCCTTGCCCTCGCCCGTGTCCTTCTTCTCCTCGGCGGCCACGGCCGCGGTCCCTTCGCTCTTCTTCTCCTCCTGCTCCTTGAGCTTCTTCTCGGCCGCCTTCTTCGCTTCGGCGGCCTCGCGGAGCGCCTTCAGGGGATCGTCCTTGGCGCCGGGCAGGGCCGAGAGGTCGAGGTCGTGCCGCTCGTGCTTGCCGAGGTCGAGCAGGATCAGCGAGTGCGGTACCCACTTTTCCGCGCCGACCTTGGGGCGCACGTCGCGCACCTCCACGTCGCCGCTCTCGGTGACGTAGTTGGGCATCTTGGCGCGCTTGCGATCGCCCTCGTCCTGCTTCGGCGCCGTGATCACGGCCAGCCAGTCGCCCGCGGGCGAGAGGGAGGTCCCCTCGATCGAGACCTCTTTGCCCAAGTACCACGGCAGCGGCGGCCGTGTGGGATCGGCCTTCTGGTTGGCCCTCTCCTCCTCCCGCTGCCGCTTCTCCTTCTCCTGGCGCTGGCGGATGACGTCGAACAGGCGGGTCTGCTGGGCCTTGAGGTAGCTCGGCTCGTCCTCCTCCGCGGGGTCCTTCTCCAGCCGCAGATCCGCGGCCTGGGAGAGGAGGCCGGAGCCGAGATCGTAGAGGAACGGCTGATGGTCGCGGTAGAAGCCGATGCGCTTGCCGTCGGCGAGGAAGAAGGGATCGGACTCCTCGGCCGGCGTGCGCGTGATCTGCCGCACGGCCCCGGTCGTCAGGTCCTTGACGAAGACGTCCCCCTCGCGCGCCCAGACCTTCTTCTTGCGGTCGAGGCTGCGCTTGCCCGGCGCGTCCGCCTTGCCGCGATCGGCGGGCTCGATCTTCGCCGTCTTGCCGGTGGCGAGATCGACTTTGAAGAGATCCTTCGGGTTCTGCCCCACGCCGTCCCGCTCCCGCTCGTAGTAGATGGAGCGGCCGTCGTCCGACCAGTAGGGAGCCTCGGGCGGATTTCCGATCCAATCGGGATCGGCCATGATCTGCTCGAGGGTCAGGCCGCCGCCGTCATCGGCAAATACGGCGGAGACGGGGAGAGCGAGAAGGAGGCAAATCGCGCCTGCGGCGAAGCCCAAACGTGGGATCAATCGCGAGCTCAGGATCATCATCACCCCTCATAGGACAAGGAAAAGGTCCGGGCAGTCAAAACGCGAGGGTGGGGAACGGGATTCCCGTCTGTCCTGGCCTCGGCCTTGCACCCACCGCTGAGCCGGCATGGAAGACCTCCAGGCTCCCGCGGTCGGCGGGCATCTCGATCCGTTCGATCCGGTGCACCGCGTCCTGCACCAGGGGTACACGGTGCTGGTGGCGCGGCCGGACGGCTCGGTGCGGGGCGAGGGCAGGGAGGGCCTCTACGATTTCGATACCCGCATCCTCTCCCGCCATCGCCTGCGGCTGGACGGCCGCGAGCCCTTCCTGCTCTCCGCGCGAGCGCTGAGCTGGCACCGGTGGAGCGCCTGCCTCTGGCTGCCGCGTCCCGGCGGCACGGCGGCGGGACCGCACCTGCCCCAGGACGCCCTGGAGATCTCCGTGACCCGCCGGATCGGTTGCGGCATGACGGAGCGCCTGCTGGTGCAGAACCACGGCATGGAGCCGCTGGAGACCGAGCTGACGCTGGAGCTCGACGCGGACTTCGCCGACGTCCAGGAGGCCGGCGGCGAGCGCCGCCAGCGAGGTACGGTCGAGACGGATTGGAACCAGGCCGAGCGCGCGCTGACCTTCGCTTATCGCGCCGAGCGGGAAGGGCGCGAGCTGTGGCGCGGGCTGCGGGTGCGCATCGCCGAAGCTGGCTCGGCGCCCGTCTGGCAGGAAAAGCGGCTGCGTTTCCCGCTGGCGCTGGCGGCGCGCGGCCGCTGGAGCGCCGAGATCCACTACGAATCGCTGGTCGACGGCGAGTGGCGCCGGCCGGGAGACGGCTCGCGCGACCGCGCGCACGAGCGCTGGCGGCGAGAGAGGGCCGGAGTGGAGACGCCTCATTCCATCGTCGGCATGGCGTTCGAAGCCGCCGCCGAGGACCTGTTCGCGCTGCGCGCCTGGGAGCTCGATGCGGAGCCCGGCGCCTGGTTTCCGAACGCGGGGGTGCCCACCTACACCGGCCTCTTCGGGCGCGACGTCCTCACCGCCGCCTGGCAGGGCGCGCTCATCGGTCCCGGGATGCTGCGCGGCGCGCTGGCGGCGCTCGCCGAGACCCAGGCCACGGAGGACTCCGCGTGGCGCGACGAAGAACCGGGCAAGATGATCCACGAGATCCGCCGCGGCCCGCTCGCGGAGCTGGAGATCATCCCCCAGCGCGCCTACTACGGCACGCAGACGACGCCCGCCATGTTCGTCGTGGCCCTCTCGGAGCTCTGGCACTGGACCGGCGACACCGCGGCGCTCCGCCGCTATCGCGATGCCGCCTTGCGGGCGCTGGAGTGGGCGGACCGCTATGGCGACCGCGATGGCGACGGCTTCCTGGAATCGGTCAAGCGTTCACCCGCGGGGCTCAAGAACCAGGGCTGGAAAGACTCCGACGAGGCGATCCGCTATCCCGACGGGAGCCTGGTGGAGAATCCCCTCTCGACGATCGAGGAGCAGGCGTTCCGCTGCATCGCGCTGCAGCGTATGGCCGAGATCCTGGTGGCGCTGGAGGAGGACGAGCCGGCGGCGGAGCTGCTGGACCGCGCCCGCGAGCTCGCCCGGCGGTGGCACGCGGCCTTCTGGCTGGAGGACGACGGCTTCTACGCCATGGCCCTCGATCGCGACAAGCAGCGGGTGCGGTCCATCGGCTCGAATCCCGGCCATGCCCTGGCGGCGGGCCTCGTGCCGGCGGCGTGTGCGCTCTCTGTGGCGGACCGCCTCCTCGCGCCGGACCTCTTCTCGGGCTGGGGCGTGCGGACGCTCTCGAGCGAGCATCCTTCCTACAACCCGCTGGCTTATCACCTGGGCACCGTCTGGCCGGTGGAGAACGCCACTTTCGCCCTCGGCTTAAAGCGCTACGGCCTCGAAGACCACCTCGATCGCCTGGCGGCCGGGTTGTTCGACGCCGCGTCGCACTTCCACGGCTGCCGGCTGCCGGAGGCGCTCGGCGGCCATGGGCGCGACGAATCGCCGGTGCCCACCCTCTATCCGGGATCCTGCTGTCCGCAGGCGTGGAGCGCCAGCGCGGTGGTGCAGCTCGTCCAGACGCTGCTGGGCCTCTATCCCTTCGCTCCCGCCAAGGTGCTCGCCCTGGCCCGGCCGCGCCTGCCGTTCTGGCTGCGCGCCGTCACCCTGCGCCGGGTGCGGGTGGGCGACGCCATGGTCTCGCTACGTTTCGCGCGCGCCGGCGACGGCACTACCGCGTACGAAGTCATCGAACGAGAAGGCGATCTGCTGGTGGTCGCCGTGCCGCCGCCCAACGACGTGAACGCCGCAGAGGAAAGCTGGACGGAGCGTCTGGCGCGGTGGGGTCTCGATCACGCGCCGGGCCGCATCGCGCGGGCGGCGCGGATCGCCATGGGGGATATAAACGCCGATGCTACTTCGACGCCTGCTGGTCCGGCGTCTGCGTGCCGGTGATCTTCAGCGTGTTCAGCACGCCTTGGAAGACCTGCTCGTTCTGGGCGAAGGTCTCGTCGGGCGTCGTCATCAGGAAGATGATGACGTCCTTGTCGCGCGGCACGGCCACCCAGTGCTGCGTGGTGGAGACGTTCCCCTTGCCGTCGATGGCGGCGCCGTTGCCCGGAGCCGTGACCACCAGGGAGAAGCCCTTCATGCCGCCGATGTCCTTGATCTCCTTGGTCTTCACATCCGCGCCGACGGCGCTCTGCAGCGCCTGCGCGCTCTGCTCCATGAGCACCTTCGGGTTCAGCGGCTTGCCGGGCCGCTGCACGAACGCCACGATCGAGGCGACGTTGTCCGGCGACCAGGCGCAGCAGATGTCGCCCGGCAGGCTGAATTTGGTGGGATCGCCCTGCTGCCAGCCCTGCGGCGGCGCGAAGGAGATGCCGATCTCCTCCGGCTTGACGATCTTCGGCGCGGCCTGAGCGGGAGGCGTAGTGCCCTGCGTGGCCTGTCCCGGAGACGTCTGCGGAGCCGTGCCCTGCTCGGGAGGCGCGGTCTGCGGCGGCGCGGTCTGTTCCGGGGGAGCGGTCTGGTCCTGGGGTGGGGTCTGCTGCGGCGGCGCCGGTTGCTGCTGGGGATCGCCCTGCTCGACGGGGGTCTCCTTGATGACCACCTGCGGCGGCTTGGGCTCCTTTTTCGGCTCCGGACGCGGGTGAACCGGCGCCTGGGCCCACGCGGGCATGAGCATCGCCGTGGCGGTGACTGCGAAAGCGAGAACGCGGATATTTCGCGGTTTCATGTCTGGTTTCCTCGCCTTTCTCTTGGCATCGGATCCAATGCCCAGTTGTGTCTCTGCTTCGAGGGGATCGCTCCGCCTGGATATTGCCCAGTGAGGATCGCCTTGCCGTCTCTTCAACGGGAGAGCGGGCGCCGCTATTTCGACGCTTCAGGGGCCGGTCATCAGCCCGGGGCTCTCGACCGATGAATTCATGCACCTACCGTGCCGGAATTCCGCCAACCCGGGACGCTGATCCTACTGCCAAGCGCCCCAGGGCGGAAGAACCGCTTCGATGGCGGAGCCTCAGTTTGCCCGCAGGATGATCATCGGATCTTTCCGGGTCGCCCGCCGCGCGGGGAGCCAGCTCGCCAGCACGGCCGCCGCGAAGACGGCGGCGAGGACGGCCGCGAAGGTGGCGGGATCGGTGGCGCCGACGCCGAAGAGGAGCGTGCGCAGGAAGCGGGTCATCAGGAGCGCGCCCGCGAGGCCCAGTGCCAGCCCCCAGAGCGCCAGGCGGGTTCCCTGGAGCACGATCAGCCGCACGACGTTGCGCGGCGCCGCGCCCAGCGCCATGCGGATGCCCATCTCCGGCGTGCGCTGCGCCACGATGTAGCTCAGGATGCCGTAGACGCCGACCACCGCCAGCAGCAGCGCCAGGCCGGCGAAGACGGTGACGAGGAGCATGGTGAAGCGCTGCTTGGCGATCGATTCGGCGAGGGTCGTCGCCAGCGGCTCGACGCCGAACACGGCGAGCTCGGGATCCACCCCGCGGATGGCGGCGCGCACGGCCGGCGCCAGCGCGGCGGGATCGCCCTGCGCGCGCACCAGCAGGCTGCCGGCGCCGTTGACGGAGGGACACTGGGCGAGCGGCGCGTAGACCGCCGGCGGCGGGTCCGCCGCCAGGCCGTGGAAACGCTCGTCGCTGACGATGCCGACGATCGTCCGGTCCGCGCCCCAGAAGGCGATCTGCTGGCCGAGAGGGTCCCGGCCCTGGAAGAAGCGGCGCGCGGCCTGCTCGTTGATCAGCAGGACGGGCGCCGCCGCGGCGCCGTCCGCCGCGCGCAACAGACGCCCGTTGACCAGCGGTACGCGCATCGTCTCGAAGTAGCCGGGGTCCACCCGGCGGATGGAGATCTCCGGCCAGTCCTTCGCCTCCTCCCGGCGCCCCACCACGTAGAACGAGTTGGCGAAGCCGGGGTCCAGCGGATGGTTGCCGGCGAACGCCGCCGCTTCGACGCCCGGGAGCGCCTGCACCCGCTCGAGGACGGCGTCGTAGAAGCGCCGCTGCTCCGGCCAGTTCGGCCACCTGGAGAAATCCACCGGATAGCGGCTGGCCGGGAGCTGGAATTCGGCCTTCAGCACGCCGCCGGCGCGGAAACCGGGATCGACCTGGCGGAGGCGCCAGAAGCTCCGGAGGAGCAGCCCGGCTCCCGCCAGCAGGATCACCGCCATGGCCAGCTCCGCGATCACGAGCCCTGCGCGCAGCCGGCCGCGGCCGGCGTCCGCCGTGGCGCCGCGGCCCGCCTCCTCCTTGAGGGTGGACTGGAGGTCGGTCCGCCGCGCCTGGAAAGCGGGCGTGAGGCCCACGGCCAATGCCACCAACACGGAAGCGCCAAGGGTGGCCGCCAGCACGCGGCCGTCGATTCCCACCTCGGAGAGGCGCGGGATGCCGCCGGGAGCCAGGGCGAGGAGCAGGTGGAGGCCCAGCCAGGCGAAGAGGAGGCCGAGCCCGACTCCGGCCGCGGTCAGCAGCGCGCTCTCCACGAGGAATTGGTGGAGGAGGCGGCGCCAGGCCGCGCCGAGGGCCGTGCGCACCGCCACCTCGCGCAGGCGCACCGCGCCGCGGGCGAAGAGGAGATTGGCGATGTTGGCGCAGGCGACGAGGAGGACGAGAGCCACCGCGCCGAGGAGCACCAGGAGCGCGGGACGCACGGGGCCGAAGACCACCTCCGGGAACGGCTCGATGAAGGCGCCGCGCGCCTTGTTCGACGGGTACTGCTTCTCCAGGCCGGCCGTCACTCCGGCCATCTCCTGCTGCGCCGCGTCCGGCGTGGCTCCCGGCGCCAGGCGGCCGAGAACGAAGATGGGATGGGTGTCGCGAGGGGTTGACTCCGGGTCCGGGCGGAGCGGCACCCAGATCTCGGCGCGCGTGTCGCGGCCGCGGTCGGCGAAGGAGCGGGAGTAGTCCGCGGCGGAGAGGATCTGCAGACTGCCGAAGGCGCCGGCGTCCGGCAGCACGCCGATCACGGTGGTCGGCCGGTCGTCGAGGCGGATCGTGCGGCCGACCGCCGCCGGGTCGCGGGCGAACAGCCGTTGCCACAGCCCCTCGCCGATGAGCGCCACGTCGGCAGCGCCCGGCTTGTCGTCCGCCGCGGTGAGACCCCGGCCGAGGATAGGACGGACTCCCATCATGGGCAGGTACTCGTGGCTCACCGCGAGCGCCGCGAGACGCGTGGGCTCTCCCTGCGCCGGAGTCAGGTTGACCTCGACGCCGGTGAACGCGGCGAGCTTCTCGAAGGTGCGGCTCAGGTTCTGAAAGTCCAGGTAGTCGGGAACGGACGAGGGCTCCCGCGTCGTGCCGCTGTCGCGGTCCGTCTCCCAGACCACCATCAATCGGCCGGCGTCAGTCAGGGGGATTGGGCGCAGCAGCACGCCGTTGACGACGCTGAAGATCGCCGTGTTGGCGCCGATCCCCAGCGCCAGCGTCAGCACCGCCACAATGGTGAATCCCGGATTCCTGCCGAGCGTCCGCAGGCCGAAGCGCAGGTCTTGAAGAAGATCCTCGAGGCGCCGCGGCCGGGACTCGTCGCGTGACGCCTCCTTGAAGCGCTCCACACCGCCGAAGCTCACCAGGGCCGCCCGGCGTGCCTCCTCGGGAGCCATGCCGGCGCGGAGGTTCTTCTCCGTCTGTTGATCGAGATGGAACCGCATCTCCTCGTCCATCTCGCGCTCCATCGTCTCCCGTCCCATCCAGGACCGCAGCCGCGACCAGCTCTCGTGCAGGGATTCCATGGCTCGCCGCTCCTCAGGAGAGGGTGGTTTCGAGGACGAGGTTCACCGCTCGTGAAAGACGCTCCCAGTTTCGCCGCTCCTCGGCGAGCTGCTTGCGTCCCGAGGCGGTGAGCTTATAGAAGCGGGCGCGGCGGTTGTTCTCCGTCGTCCGCCACTCCGAGGAGATCCACCCCTGCCGCTGCAAGCGGTAGAGAGAGGGGTAGAGCGATCCCTGGTTGACGCTGAGCTCGTTCTCCGACCACTGCTGGATGCGTTCCGTGATCCCCCACCCATGCATCGGCTCGAGCGCCAGCGCCTTGAGCACCAGCATGTCGAGCGTGCCCTGGATGAGATCCCCGCTGTCCTTGCCCATGCGGCCTCTCCTTTCGACGTCCTAGAGGAGAGGGTAGGTGGGTTTCTCTAGATTGTCAAGAGGAGACGGAGGAGGGCAACAAAATGTCGCGGCTCAGCGGAAGTCGGTTTCGACGGTGAGCTTGGGTAGCTCCGGTCCGAGGCCGGGGAACCGCGCCTCGTAGTCGCCGGCCTCCCCGGGTCCGAGGCTGACCGCCTGCCACACGACGCCCAGAGCGGCCATGCGGGAGTGCGGCCGGACGAGTACGCGGAGGCGGGAGGATACATGTTCCGCTCCGGCATTGCGGACATGCACCCTCACCACCAGCTCTGTGCCTTCAACTGAAGTAGTGTGCTGGCGGGTCAGCATCGGCGCTGGATTCAGCGATCGCTTAACAGCCTCTCGAAATCGCTTCTCCCGTTCCTCCTTTTCACTGCGGCGGGCTTCCTCTTCAGCCACTTGCGCTTCGAGAGCGGCAAGTTCCTCTCGCCGCTCTGCCTCACGAGCTGCCTGCTCCCGGCGTGCGCGTTCAGCTGCGGCTGCTTGGTGCGCCTGGGCTGCTGCTTGTTCTGCCGCAGCAACCCTAGAGTCCTTGGTCCCGCGAATTCGATGTAATTGAGTCAAGTTTCATGCGGCCAGCCTCGCTTGCTCGCAGAGATGGATGATGGCGCTTTCGACTTTGGCAAACGCAGGGTGCAGAGGTGAGGTGCTGCAGGGCGCTC
>JBKPTH010000127.1:0-2723 GCA_046765915.1 Acidobacteriota bacterium
CTCGGCCAGAGGGTCGTCTGCGCAGCCCTCAAGCTCAGGCGTCTGTTTCTCATCCCGGCCCTCGCCCAGGAGGTGCTCGTTTGAAACGTGACCTCAAATTCGTGCCAATTTGACGAAGATCTCCCTCGTAAGGGACTAAAGAGGACCCGCAAGCCAGCAGCTCTTTCTCGACGGACCGATCCAGGATCTGGTTTGAGTTCGTTCCAGAGTTCCCCATGCTCATCAACGAGGTACCATCCTCCGGCGCGGAATGTAACTCCTGCTTCGTCTACTGACTCTAACATCATCGCCACCCGGACAGTGGTTCCTGATTTCTCTAGCTCTTCCACGGTCAGGCGATAGGATTCATTTGCATAAGTGCCAGTAGGTTGTGTTGGAGTCTGCTCCACTACTAAAGCGGGTAGACTGAACCGGCTTAGAGGATAGGAAGTTATTGTCGGCTGGAGGCTTGGAATTAATCTTAGATCTCTCTTGCTCGACCAGAGATTCTAGATATTCGGCATCAGAGCTGTTCACTTGATCAGGGAATCCTGCATCTTTGGTAAAGCTTCTAAGATCGAACCCTTCAGGTTTCATAGTAGGTGTATTGATAGATATCACACCAAGCCAACCGGCAAGAAAAGCTCTCTGTAGGCGAACGTCTCGCGCCTCAAGGGTGCCCACGACCTCTTGCGCAAAAGCACTGGCCGGAGTCGCGTCCTTCTTTTCTCCTAGTGGGTCCGCTGGAAAGTAAACCTTCTCCAAATTCAACTGGCGAAGGTACTCGCTTAAGCGTGACCTCTCCTGCACTATTGGCTTATTCATTAAGGCGTGAGCCAAGGCAAAAGCACCATCATATCCCAGGAGCAGCGCCAGCGTGCGTTTTTTCATAAACTCGGGGTCGCCTACCTTCTGTGAAGCAGATGCGGCGCGAAAGAGTGAATTTACATCTACGGAATCCAATATGCCTCGCGCAAAACTTATAGGTATAACCAGATTGAGGCCTTGAGCCTCCTCATAGCCAGCGACAGCCACTGCAATAACAGCCCCCAATTGATCGAAGACGAGGCCTCCACTCATTCCTCTATTGATGGCTGCATTAGTGAGCCATCTTCCACCTCTTCCATCCGTTCCAGTGATTAAACCCGGTACCCCCAGTAGGTTCTCATTGAGGGGAAAGCCGAGCACGAGTATTCTTGAGCCATTCTTCCCTTGCGCGGCAGATTCAACGCTGCGCCAACGGGAAGCACGCATGGGTAACTTAAGCAGAGCCAGGTCACGTTGTTCATCTCGAAGAATGACCTGTAGAGGTTGTGGGTACTCGTATCTACTTCCCACCGAACCAGTTGCCACTACAGACTTATA
The DNA here is from genome assembly GCA_046765915.1 of Acidobacteriota bacterium. GTDB lineage: Bacteria > Acidobacteriota > Thermoanaerobaculia > Multivoradales > UBA5704 > DATARR01. Next base: position 1,345 of record JBKPTH010000127.1, read on the forward strand.
CGGCGCCTCCTCCTTAGGTATGACATGGTTACAAGTGAGGACAAAGCCGTCAGAATGCACAATGAAACCCGTCCCAGTAAATGGATCTACAAGGCCGTTTGTGCGAGTAGCAGCAACGTTGATGAACACAATTGAACTTTCATTGGCCTCAAGGACTGATTGCTCCCAAGACTGCGAACCTTCCGCTGCTAAAGCTGCCGATGCCGGAGCCATGCCAAGCAGAAAACTAAGGACAAGAAGCTTGCGTTGCGTTATGCGATTCAGGAATTTGTAGCGAGTACGCGAGTAGTCACTCATATTGCTCATGATAGTCCTCACCTATTCTTTGATGCGCGAGCCGTAGCTGCCAGGGTTGGCTATCAGATCGATATGCCTCGAACGCATAAGGCGTTTCGGAGAATACCACAGAGTTCTGCGCGCGTCCGGATTGTCGTCCGGAGGAAATCCCGCCGCTGAAAGAATAGAAAACCATGCAAGTTTCGAACAGTAGAATTCCGACGTATCCATTAAGTCAAAGTTCCAAAAACTGTATGGCTTACCAATAAACTTAGCCGCAACCTTTGCCACTGCCTCGCGTCTTTGAGGCGACACATCCTTGAGGCGGGCCAGCCATACCAACTCGCCGGGGCGTTCCCCAAGCCACTCTTCGTACGAAATGCGGCGGACGCCCTTCCCCATCACCGCCTCAACAATTGTAGGTTTTCCGTCAATGATATCTACTATCCCTACGTGTCCTACATAGAATCCTCCAGCCCCAAAAGCGACTGGCTCTCCTGGAATTCGATCGTCCAAATATTGTGCTGCGAACTCTTCATAGGTCATCGGCTGTAGAGTCGAATATCGCTCACTCTCCTCTGAAGTTGGATGAGGATTGCTGCGCAGTCTTTCCAGATAAACCTCCTTCTCTTGCCGCCAGAGATCCGCATCACTCTGGCCAGACTCTCCGGGGCGGGAATTGAAGGGGACCACAGCATCAGGCTTCTTGGGCCATATCAAGTCACCTGCTTGAAGTTGCGAAGCGGCAGGAGGAGAGGGCGTGCGTTGGGCGTTAACCTGTGCGCTCAAGAGAAGCAGCATGAACGTAATCAGGATTAAATTTCGCCACTCATTTTTCTCCATGTAAGCTCCTCCTTCAATCCTCTTTGATTCGAGCACTATTGTCGCGATGAGCTTCACTGGACTTATCGACTACTTCCAAGTCGCGAAGTGAACAATAGCCAACAGTCTATCTGATTGCCCTCTAGCAGCCCGTGGTGAAAATCACGGTCTGAGCCGTGGTTGAATGGGGTCCAAGCGTCTTGTAAGCTGGCTTCGTTCCCGGAGGAGACGCGCCAATGGCGATGGGTCGGCAAGGACGGCAGAACCAGGGTCAGTTCTGG
>JBKPTH010000128.1:0-33096 GCA_046765915.1 Acidobacteriota bacterium
CGTGGCGGCCGGCCTCGAGCGCCTGGCCGGCGAGCACGGCGCCACGCTGTTCATGGTGCTCGCGGCGGGCTTCGCGGCCCTGCTCGGCCGCCTCTCCGGCCAGGAGGACTTCGGCCTCGCCGCGCCCGTCGCCGGCCGCAGCCGCGCCGAGCTCGAAGGGCTGATCGGGTTCTTCGTCAACACCCTGGTCCTGCGCGCCGAGCTGGCCGGCCATCCGCCCTTCTCCGCGCTGCTGGCGCGCATGCGCGAGACCGTGCTCGCCGCGTTCTCCCACCAGGACCTCCCCTTCGAGCGGCTGGTGGAGGAGACCGGCGCGCGGCGCGATCCCGCCCGCCAGCCCCTCGCCCAGGCGCTGGTGGTCCTGCAGAACGCACCCCAGGAGCCGCTCGTCCTCCCCGGCCTCACCTTGACTCCGGAGGAGGTGGAGACCGGCACCGCCAAGCTGGACCTCTCTCTGGACCTGGGGCGCGACGAGGAGGGGATCGCCGCCGGCTTGGAGGTCAACACCGACCTCTTCGATGCTGCCACGGCGGCGCGGCTGCTGGAGCAGCTCGAGGTGGTGCTGGCAGCGGCGGCGGCCGATCCGGGGTTGCCGCTGTCGATGCTGCCGCTGATGTCGGAGGGGGCGCGGCATCAGGTGATTGTGGAATGGGGAGGCATTACGCCGCTCGACCTCACCCCAACCCCTCTCCTAAAGGAGAGGGGCTCAGAAGAGTTTCCTTCTCCCCTCTCCTTTAGGAGAGGGGCCGGGGGTGAGGTCGAGCGGGCAACAACGGCGCCCCTTCACCTTCTCTTTGCAGCCATCGCCGTCCGGCGGCCGGACGCGATCGCCGTCTCCGGCGAAGGCGGCGCCAGCCTCACCTATGGCGAGCTCGATCGCCGCGCCAACCGCCTGGCCCGCCATCTGCGGTCGCTGGGCGTCGGTCCCGAGGTGCTCGTGGGGCTCTGCCTGCCGCGCTCGCCGGAGCTGGTGGTGGCACTCCTCGCGATCGCCAAGGCCGGGGGCGCCTACGTGCCGCTCGATCCCGACTATCCGCGCGAGCGCCTGGCCTTCCTGCTGGCGGACGCCCATGCTCCCGTGGTCGTCACCGTCGCAGGCCTGGCCGAGGCGCTCGCCGGGGGTGTCCGCAAGGTTCTCCTGGATACCGACGCCGAGACCATTGACGGCTGCTCGTCACAGCCAGTTTCCGCGGAAGCTGATCCCGACCATCCTCTCTATGTCATTTACACCTCGGGCTCCACCGGCCGGCCCAAAGGCGTGGTCGTCACCCACCGCAACGCGGCCCGCCTTTTCACGGCTACGGAGCCATGGTTGGAATTTGGCGAGGCGGACGTGTGGACCCTCTTCCACTCCTTCGCCTTCGACTTCTCGGTGTGGGAGATCTGGGGCGCGCTCCTCTACGGCGGCCGGCTCGTGGTGGTGCCGTACTGGGTGAGCCGCGCGCCCGACGTCTTCCACGACCTCCTCCGCCGCGAAGGGGTGACGGTGCTCAACCAGACCCCCTCGGCGTTCCGGCAGTTGGTCCCCATCGCCTGCCGCGAAGGGGCGGAGAATCTCGCCCTGCGATTCGTCATCTTCGGCGGCGAGGCTCTCGATCCCCGCCATCTCGTCCCCTGGTGCGAGCGCTTCGGCGACCGCCGGCCGCGGCTGGTCAACATGTACGGCATCACCGAGACGACGGTGCACGTGACGTACAGGCCGATCCGCCGGGCCGACACCCTGGCGGACCGCAGTCCGATCGGGCGGACGATCCCGGACTTGGCGATGCGGCTCCTCGACCGCTCGCTCCAGCCGGTGCCGGTCGGTGTCGCGGGCGAGATCTGCGTCGGCGGCGACGGCGTAGCGCGGGGCTATCTCGGCCGGCCGGGATTGACCGCGGAACGTTTCGTCCCTGCTCCCGGCGGCGCCCGCCTCTATCGTTCCGGCGATCTCGCCCGCTGGCTGACGGATGGGGATCTGGAGGTGCTGGGGCGCATCGATCATCAGGTCAAGGTGCGCGGCTTCCGCGTCGAGCTGGGAGAGATCGAGGCGGCCCTGGAGATCCATCCGGGAGTGCGGCAGAGCGCCGTCGTGGCGCGCGAGGAAGGGGACGGCGAGCGGCGGCTGGTGGCCTACGTGGTGCCGCGGGGAGAGGCGCTCGCCGCCGCCGAGCTGCGGGCGTTCCTGCAGGACCGCCTCCCCGGCCACATGGTGCCCGCGGCCTTCGTCAGCCTCGCCGCCCTCCCTCTGACCCGCCATGGCAAGCTCGACCGCGGCGCCCTTCCCGCGCCCGGCCTCGCCGCCGTTCCCGCGGCCGTCTTCGCGCCTGCCGAGACGCCGGTGGAGCGCTCTCTCGCGGCGACCTGGGGCGAGGTGCTCGACCTGCCGCAGGTCGGCCTCGACGACGACTTCTTCGCCCTCGGCGGCGACTCGATCCGCGCCATCCAGGTGCGCGCCCGGGCCGAGGAGCGGGGTGTGCGCTTCACCCTCCAGGAGCTGTTCCGTTACCCCACCGTGCGGACCCTCGCCCGCATCGTCCGCGCCGCTCCCGTCGACGAGGCGGAGCCGGGCGCGCCGGCCGCCGGCGATCTCCTCAGCGCGGAGGACCGGGCGCGGCTTCCCGAAGGGATCGAGGACGCCTTTCCGCTGGCGCGCACCCTGGCCGGGCTGGTCTTCCACAGCGAATACAGCCCGGACTACCTGATCTACCTGACCAGCTTCCACCTCCAGCTTCCCTTCGACGCCGCGCGCCTGCAGGAAGCGCTCGACAAGGTGGTGGCCCGCCATCCCATCCTGCGCAGCTCCCTCGGGCTCGAAGGTTTCTCGGAGCCGTTGCACCTGGTCCACCGGAAGGTCCACGTCCCGCTGGAGGTGGAGGACCTGCGGCATCTGGCGCCCGAGGAGCAGCGGGAGGCCTTCGACCGCTGGTTCGCCGCCGAGCAGCGCCGCAAGCTCGATTGGCGCCGGCCGCCTCTGCTGCGTCTGCGGGTGCACCGGCGCGGCGGCGACTCCTTTCAGGTCACGCTCTGCGAGCCGTTCCTCGACGGCTGGAGCGTCGGGCTCTTTTTCACCGAGCTGTTCCATCGCTACCTGCTTTTGTTGCCCGCCGGGACGCTTCCCGCGGCGGCCACGCTGCCGCCGCCGGACGACGAGCCTCTCGCCGCCTCGCTCCGCGACTACGTGGCCCTGGAGCGCGAGGCCCTCGCCTCCGCGGAGCACCGGCTCTACTGGCAGCGCCGTCTCGACGGCGGCGCCGGCCGCCTGCCGGCGAGCCCCGCCGCCCGCCGGCAGCCGCCGCCGGGGGAAGCTCCGGTGGGTCGCGTGGAGGTGCCGATTCCGGAAGCGGTCTCGGACGGCTTGTGGGCCGCCGCGCGCGCCGCCGCGGCGCCGCTCAAGGACCTCCTCCTCGCCGTCCACCTGAAAGTCCTCGCGTTCCTCACCGGCAGCCGCGACGTCGTCTCCGGCGTGCTCATGAACGGCCGCCCCGAAGGCGCCGATGGCGACCGGGTGATCGGCGGCTTCCTCAACGCCATGCCCTTCCGGCTCGCGCTCGCTCCCGGCTCGTGGCTGGACCTCGCCCGCCAGGTCTTCGACGCCGAGCGCGAGCTGCTCGCCTACCGCCGCTTCCCGCTCTCGGAGCTGCAGCAGGCGCAGCCGGAGGTCGGCCGGCCGCTGTTCGATACCCTGTTCAACTTCACCCACTTCCACGTCTACGACCGGCTGGCGCGCCTCCCCGGGCTGACCGTGCTCGGGAGTTCGGGTACGGAGCAGACCTACTTTCCCCTCACCGCCCAATTCAACGTGCGGGAGCTCACCCATCGTGTCTCTCTCGCGTTCGACCATCCTCATGCCGACCTCGACACCGCCGAGGTGGAGGGGATCGCGGCGCGTTACGCGCGGGTCCTGGCGGCGCTGGCCGCGGCCCCGGAAGCACCCCACGACGCCCTCTGTCTCCTCGACCGCGGCGAGCGCCAGCAGCTCCTCGCCGAGTGGAGCGGCGCCGCCGGCGCGGCCCTCCCGGACAATGAGACGGTACATGAGCGCTTCGCCGCCTGGGCGGCGCGGGCTCCCGCGGCCCCGGCCCTGCTGTGGGAAGACCAGGTGGTGACCTACGCCGAGCTGGCGGCGCGCGCCGGCCGGGTGGCGCGCCGAATCCGCGGGCTCGGCCTCCCCGCCGAGGCACGGATCGGCATCCTCCTCCAGCGCTCGCCGGACCTGGTGGCGGCGATCCTGGGCACCCTCGCGGCGGGCGCCGCCTACGTGCCCCTGGACCCGGCCTATCCGCAGGAGCGGCTGGAGGCGATGCTGGAGGACTCCGGAGCGCGGGCGGTGGTGACGCGGCGCGGGATTGGGCCGTGGCGACAGGACAACGTAGGGGCGGGGCTTGTCCCCGCCCGGATCGATCTCGAGGAGGTGGCCGGGCTCGCTCCGGCGGGCGCCGCCGGGTTGCCTCGTGTCGATCCGGCGCAACTGTTCGCGGTGATCTACACCTCCGGTTCCACGGGCCGCCCGAAGGGGGTGGCGGTGGAGCACCGGAGCGTCGCCGCCTTGCTCGCGGCCGCGGCCTCCCTCTTCCCGCCGGAGGAGCGGCGGGGAGTCCTTGCCGCGGCCTCCATCTGCTTCGACCTCTCGGTCCTCGAGCTGTTCTTGCCGCTGACGCAGGGCGGTACCGCGGTGCTCGCCGAGAACGCGCTCGACCTGCCGCGGCTGCCTGCCCGCGATGCCGTCCGGCTCGCCTTCCTGGTGCCCTCGGCCACGGCGGAGCTGCTGCGCGGCGGCGGCCTTCCGCTCTCCGTCCGCACGGTGGTGCAGGGAGGGGAGGCCCTGCCGGCGGGACTTGCTCGCACCTTGCTCGAAGAGCGACCGGAACGCCGTCTCGTCAACGCCTACGGCCCCACCGAGGCGACGATCTACTCCCTCGCCGGCGAGGTGAGGGCGGATCCCGCCGCGGCGCCGCCGCTCGGCCGCGCCGCGCCGGGCGACCGGGTCCGCCTGCTCGACGCGGACCTGCAGCCGGTCCTCCCCGGCGTGCCGGGAGAGATCTGGCTGGGTGGGCACGGCCTCGCCCGCGGCTACCTCGGCCGGCCGGACCTCACCGCCGGCCGTTTCCGGCCCGACCCTTTCGAGTCTGGAAAGCGGCTCTACGCCACGGGCGACCTTGGCCGCTGGCTGCCGGACGGCCGCATCGAGTTCCTGGGGCGGCGCGACAGCCAAGTCAAGGTGCGCGGCTTCCGCATCGAGCTGGGAGACGTCGAGGCCGCCCTGGCGCGCCATCCCGGTCTGGAGGCCGCCGTCGTGGTGGACCGGCGCGATCCGAAAGCCCCAAACGAAGCGCGGTTGGTGGCCTATGTGACGCCTCGCCCGGGACTGCCGCCGGCCGGACCCTGGGCGGAGGAGCTGCGCGGTTTCCTGCGCCGCGCGCTGCCGGCGTACATGATCCCCTCGGCTTTCGTCGTCCTCGACGCTCTGCCGCTCACCCCGGCCGGCAAGGTGGACCGCCGCGCCTTGCCGGCGCCGGGCGCCGAGCGCGCCGGCGAAGCCTCAGCCTGGAGCCCGCCGCGCACGCCGGTCGAGGAGGTGCTGTGCGGCCTCTGGGCTCAGGTCTTCGGTCTGGAGCGGGTGAGTGCGGACGCCGACTTTTTCGCGCTGGGCGGCCATTCCCTGCTCGCCACCCAACTCGTCTCACGCATCCGCGAAGCGTTCGCCCTGGAGCTGCCGCTGCGCGCCCTGTTCGAGGCGCCGGTGCTCTCCGCTCTCGCGGCCCGGATCGAGCGCGCCCTGCGCCAGGGGGAGGGCACCGCCGCGCCGCCGCTCGCGCCGCAGCCCCGGCCGCCCGAGGGCGTCCCCCTCTCCTTCGCCCAGCAGCGGCTCTGGTTCCTCGACCGCCTGGAGCCGGAGAGCCCCTTCTACAACGTCCCCACCGCCGTGCGCCTGCGCGGCCGCCTCGCTCCCGCGGCGCTGACGGCCGCCTTCGGCGAGATCGTCCGCCGCCACGAAGCCTTGCGCACGCGGTTCCGCGAAGTCGACGGCCGGCCGGTCCAGGTGATCGGTGAGGCGGCCGGCGTCCCCCTGCCGGTCCTCGACCTCGCCGGGCTCCCCGCCGCCGGCCGCGAGACCGCAGCCGCGCGCATCTCCCGCGCCGAGGCCCGCCGCGCGTTCGACCTCGAGCGAGGGCCGCTTCTGCGCCTGGCCCTGCTGCGCCTGGCGGACGACGAGCACCTGTTGCTCGCCGTAGTCCACCACATCGCCGCCGACGGCTGGTCCATGGGCGTCTTCCTGCGCGAGATGGCGGAGCTCTACCGCGCCGGCCTCACCGGCGAGCCCTCGCCGCTGCCGCCGCTCCCCCTGCAGTACGCCGACTTCGCCCTCTGGCAGCGCGGCTGGCTCGCCGGCGAGACGCTCGATCGGCAGCTCGCCTGGTGGCGCGAGCGGCTGGCTGGCGTGCCTCCCCTGGCGCTGCCCACCGACCGGCTGCGGCCGGCGACTCCCGCCTACCGCGGCGCCCGCTGCCCTGTGCTCCTGCCGCAGTCCGTCGCCGCGGCCGTGGGAACCCTCGCCCGCCGCGAAGGCGCCACCCTGTTCATGACCCTCCTCGCCGCTTTCTCGGCGGTGCTCGGCCGCTGGGCGGGGCAGGAGTCGCTGGCCGTAGGCACGCCGATCGCCGGCCGCACGCGGATGGAGCTCGAGCCGCTCATCGGCTTCTTCGTCAACACCCTGGTGCTGCCGGCCGACCTGACGGGCGATCCCGCCGGGTACGCTCTCCTCGGCCGCTGCCGCGAGGCCGCGCTCGGCGCCTACGCCCACCAGGACCTGCCGTTCGAGAAGCTGGTGGAATCCCTGCGCCCGGACCGTGAGCTCTCCCGCGCGCCGGTGTTCCAGGTCCTCCTGGCGCTGCAGAACGCGCCGCTGCCCGCGATCGAGCTACCCGGCGTCTCCCTCGCTGCCGTGGCGGTCGAGCCGGAGACCGCGAAGTTCGACCTCACCGTGTCGCTCGCGGAGGTCCCCGAGGGGATCGCCGGCTGGCTGGAGTACGACGTCCACCTCTTCGACCCCGCCACGGCGGTCCGTCTGGCCGGGCACTTCGCGGCCCTGCTCGCCGTGCTCGCCGCCGATCCAAGCCGGCGGCTCTCCGCGCTGCCGCTGCTCTCTCCGGCGGAGTATCACCAGCTCCTCCGCGAATGGGCGGAGCCGTGGCCGCCGCTCCCCGGGGAGGAGGCCGGGATCGCGGCCCTGATCGCCGCCCAGGCCCGGCGGCAGCCGCACGCGCCAGCCGTGGTCCAGGGAGCGCGGCAGCTCACCTACGCCGAGCTCGAGGCCGGAGCCGAGAAGCTTGCCCAAGTCCTGCGCGATCGCGGCGTCGGTCCGGAATCCATCGTGGGTATACAACTCCGCAAGAGTCCTGAGGCGGTCCTTGCGATCCTGGCCGTCCTCCGCGCGGGCGGCGCCTACCTGCCCCTCGATCCCGCGTATCCCGAAGAACGCCTGGCGTGGCTGCGGGAGGATGCCCGCGCGGCGGTGGTGCTGGAGGGCAAGGACTTCAGGGACATCAAGGACATCAAGGATGAGGAATCGCCGGAGACTTCTCTGTCCTCGGTATCCATGTCGTCCCTGCTGTCCTTGTCGTCCCTTGCTCCCGCGCCATCCCTCTCCCCCGCCTACCTCCTCTACACCTCCGGCTCCACCGGGCGGCCCAAGGGGGTGGTGGTGACGCGCGCCGGCCTTGTCGCCTCCACCCGGGCGCGATTGGAGGGCTATACGGCGCCGGTTGCGGCGTTCCTGCTGCTCCCCTCCCTCGCCTTCGACAGCTCGGTGGCCGGTCTCTTCTGGACCCTCTGCCAGGGCGGCGCGCTCGTCCTGCCGGAAGAAGACGAGGCGGGCGATCCAGCGTCTCTCGCGCGGCTCGTCGAGGAGCGCCGGGTTTCGCACTGGCTGAGCATCCCGTCGCTCTACGGTCTCGTGCTCGGCGCCGCTCGGCCGGGCCAGCTCCGCTCGCTCGCCGCCGTCATCGTGGCCGGCGAGGCTTGCCCGGCGGAGCTTCCCGGCCGCCACGCCGCCGCGCTCCCCGGCGTGCCGCTGCTCAACGAGTACGGTCCCACCGAGGGCACCGTGTGGGCCACCGCCGGCGCGCTTCCGGCGGGGGAGCGGATCACCATCGGCCGGCCGATCGCCGGCGCCCGCGTCCTGGTGCTCGACCGCGAGCTGCGGCCGGCGCCGGCGGGCGTGCCGGGCGAGCTGTTCCTGGGCGGCGCGGGTCTGGCGCGCGGCTACTTCAGCCGTCCGGACCTGACGGCCGAGCGCTTCATGCCCGATCCTCTCGGCGCATCAGGCGAACGGTTGTACCGCACCGGCGATCTCGCCCGCTGGCTGCCCGACGGCCGGCTGGAGCTGCTCGGCCGCATCGACGAGCAGGTGAAGATCCGCGGCTTCCGCATCGAGCCGGCGGAGGTCGAGGCCGCGCTCGAGCGCTGCCCCGGCGTCCGCCAGGCCGCCGCCGTCGTCCGCGATCTCCCTTCGGGCGACCGCCGCCTGGCCGGCTGCGTGGTGGCCGCCGATCCCCAGGGACTCGACCTGGAGGCGCTGCGCCGCCGCCTCGCCGGCGAGCTGCCCGCCCACATGGTGCCCGGCGAGCTGGCCGTCCTCGACGCGCTGCCGCTCTCGCCCAACGGCAAGGTGGACCGCGCCGTCCTGCGCGCTCTTCTCGCCGCCGGCGCCGCCGGTTCCCGCGGCGCCGCGCCGCCGGTCGACGACGTCGAGCGGCGGCTGGCGGTCATCTGGGAGGCGCTGCTGGAGGTGCGCGGCGTGGGCCGCGAGGACGGCTTCTTCGAGCTGGGAGGCCACTCGCTCCTCGCCGTCCAACTGATGGCGCGCATCGAGCGCGCCTTCGGCCGCCGCCTCCCTCTGGCGGCTCTGTTCCGCGGCGCCACCCTCGCCTCGCTTGCCGCGGAGATCCGCGCGGCCGGTCCATCGACCGTCGCACCGCCGCTGGTGCCCCTGCGGGAAGGCGGCGCGGAGCCTCCGCTCTTCTGGTTCCACGCCCTCGACGGGCGGACCCTCTGCTACGCGGATCTCGTCCGCCGGCTTTCCGGCCGGCCGCTCTACGGCTTGGAGACGGAGGGGGAAGGGACCGCCTGTCTGCGGGACCTCGCCGACCGCTACGCCGAAGCCATCGCCGGAGCGCAGCCGCAGGGGCCGTACCTGCTGGCCGGCTGGTCCTTCGGCGGCCTCGTGGCCTGGGAGACGGCGCGGTGCCTGGAAGAGCAGGGGCGCGCGGTGGCGCTCGTCGTCCTCCTCGACAGCCGGCCGCCGGACCCCGAGGCCGAGCCGCCGAGCCTGGAGGACCCGGCGCTCGACGCCGGCCTGCGCGCCACGATCAACGCCCATCTCCAGGCCCTGCGCTGTTACCGGCCGCGCCCCCTCGCCTGCCCGATGGCCCTCTTCCTGGCCGAGGACCGCGGCCAGCTCCCGGACGCCGCCGCCCTCTGGCAACCCCTGGCCGGTGGCGGCCTGGACGTCGAGTCCGTGCCCGGCGACCACTTCAGCCTGCTGCGGGAGCCCGCGGTGGAGGTGCTGGCGGCGAAGCTCCAGGAGAGGCTGGCCGCTGTCCGTTTCCCGGATCCCAACGACACTGAACAACGAGGAACGTCGATGTTCAAAGCTCAGGAAAGCCCCGCCGCGACAGCGAAAATCACCCTGCGCGAGATCATGGACCTCGCTTCGCGGCCGGGGGTCCTCTCGCTCGCCCACGGCCTGCCCGCCGCCGAGCTGTTTCCCCGCGAGGCGCTCGCCGCGGCGGCGGCCCGCGTCCTCGCCGATCCCGCCGCCCTCCAGTATGGTCCACCCTGCCGGACGCTCAAATCCCGCATCGTCGAGCTCATGGCGGCGCGCGGCGTCTCCTGCTCCGAAGAGCAGATCTTCCTCACCTCGGGCGCTCAGCAGGGGATGGATCTCGTCAACCGGCTGCTCGTCGAGCCGGGGCAGCCGGTAGTGATGGAGTGGGCGGTCTACGACGGCATCCAGTTCGCGGCGCGGTCGCGGAGCCCGGAGATCCTCACCGTCTCCTCCGAGCCTGCCGTGGGCATCGACGTGGACGAGGTCGAGTCGCTGCTCGCCGGTGACGTCCGCCCGGCCTATATCTATGTCATCCCAGCCGGGCACAATCCGCTGGGCGCCACATTGAGCCTCGCGGCGCGGCAGCGGCTCGCCGGGCTGGCCGGCCGGCATCGCGTGCCGATCCTGGAGGACGACGTTTACGGGTTTCTCTCCTACGGTGAGGCGCTGCCGCCCCTGCGCGCCTTCGAGGAGGAATGGATCTTCTACCTCGGCTCCTTCTCCAAGATCCTGGCGCCGGCCCTGCGGGCGGGCTGGCTGGTCGTGCCGGCGCGTCTCACCGCCCGCCTGGCGCTACACAAGCACGCCGCCGATCTCGACACCCCGTCCCTCAGCCATCCTCTGATCGCGGCCTACCTGGAGGCGGGCCACCTGCCCGCGCACCTGGAGGCCGTGCGCGCCGAGTACCTCCGTCGGCGCGACGCCATGCTCGCCGCCCTGCGCGCCCACTTTCCTCCCGAGGCGCGCTGGCACGAACCGGACGCCGGCATGTTCGTCTGGGTCGAGCTGCCGCCGGACCTCGACGCCGCCGACCTCCTCATCCAAGCGGTGGAGACCCAACACGTCGCCTACTGTCCGGGCGTGACCTTCTGCGTCGGCGATCCCGGCCGCGGCACCCACTGCATGCGCCTGAGCTTCACCAATCATCCGCCGGAGCGGATCGAGGAGGGGATCGGGCGGCTGGGACGGCTGCTCAGGGCTTGAATTCCACCGTCACCAGCCGCGCCGGACTCTGGCCCGTATTGGTCAGGGTGTGGGTGAAGCCGCCGGGCACCCACCTGACGTCGCCGGACTTGAGCTTGACGGACACCGGATCTTTTCCTTCGACGTCGTTGCGCAGCTCGAGATCGCTCACCGCCACCACCAGGTGCGGCCCGTCGTGATGGTGGCTGGGCACCGCGGCCCCCGGTTGGAGCTCGACCTGTGCCACGCGCGCGCCGTCGCGGACGAAGAGGATCTTGATTCGGCCGCCCGGGAATTCCCTCTCTCCTTCGGTCTCCGGCCATGGAGACGGCGCCTGGCGGAGCTTCTCGTCCTGCATCAGCTCGATGGTCACGTTGCGGAACGGCTGGTCCGAGAGGTTCTTCGCCACGTGCGCGAAGTCGCCGGGCGTGAAACGGGTCTCGCCGTCGGCCAGCTCGACCTCGACCGGGGGCTTGCCCTGCACCTCGTTCGAGATGTGGGCTTTCCCCAGCGTGACGAAGAGGTAATCGTGCCGGTGGCGGTGCAGCAGCGTGGAGGCGTGGGGCGCCACCTCGACCTGGAAGACGCGGACCTGTTCGTTTTCGACCGCCAGGTGATGCGCGGGCTCGGCCGTGATCTCCACCTCGGGAGCTTCGGCGCTCACGCCGGGCAGCGACAGGCAGACCAACAACGCCGCGGAGAGACTGAACGTTTTCATCGTGCCTCCTTGATCTCGGCGCCTACGATACCAGAGAGCGGAAACCTCCCGTGCGGCAACCCGTAGCTTAAGATATGCAGGACCTCGTCCATCCGCGACCTGAACGTCCCCTGGGCGTCCTCCTCGGATACTTCTCCATCACTTACGTCGTGACCTGGACGTGCTGGATGGCCTCGATCGCGCTCTCCCGCGGCGCCGGCCCCACGCCTCCCGTCGTCACGGGGATGCGTCCGCTGTTCCTCCTCGGCACGTTTGCTCCCGGGTTGATCGCGCTCGCGTTCACCGCGCGAGCCAGCGGGCGCGCTGGGGTGGAGGCGCTGCTGCGCCGGATCCTGCGTTGGGAAGTCGGAGCGCGGTGGTACGTGTTCGCCGTCAGCTACATGGCCGGGATCAAGCTCGCCGCGGCGCTCGTTCATCGTCTCGTCACGGGCGCATGGCCACAGTTCGGGTCAACACCCTGGTACATCATGTTCCTGGCGATCACCATCTCGATGTGGGCGCAGGCGGGCGAAGAGGTCGGATGGCGCGGGTATGCGCTTCCCCGGCTGGCGATGCGCTTGGGGCTCGGATGGAGCAGCGTCCTGCTCGGCGTGATCTGGGCCTGCTGGCATTTGCCCCTCTTTCTCATACTGGGAACCGATACGTCCGGCCAGTCGTTTCCGGTCTATCTGCTGCAAGTCACCGCGCTCTCCGTGACGCTGGCCTGGCTCTACTGGCGCACCGGCGGAAGCCTGCTGCTCGTGATGCTGCTCCACGCCGCCGTGAACAACACCAAGGACATCGTCCCCTCGGCGGTCGCGGGTGCCACGAACCCCTTTGCCTTGAGCACCTCGCTGACCGCGTGGCTCACCGTCGGCCTGTTGTGGATCGGCGCTGCGTACTTCCTGCTACGCATGCGGGGAGCGGCGCTAGAATAGGGACATGGAGAATGTAAGCGGGAGGACGGCACGGTCTCGCAATTCTCTTCCAGCTCCTGTAAAGAAACTCTTCTGGGATCTCGATCCGCGCTCGCTGCGATGGGATCGGGACCAGGAGATGATCATCGGACGTGTCCTCGCCTCGGGTCCCTGGGAGACGGTTCAGTGGCTCCGCTCGGCGGCGGGAGACGAGGCCATCCGCGCCTGGATCGAACGCCATGAGGGGCGAGGCCTCTCCCCGCGCCAGCTCCGCTACTGGCAGCTCATGCTCGACATCCCACGCCGCCGGGTCGATGAGTGGCTGAAAAGCGAGCGGCGTCAGGTCTGGGATCGCCGCACCCGTCCATGAGCTTCCACGGCGAGATTCTGACCGAGCGACAGCGGAAAGCCCTGCGGTTCCTCGGTCCGAAGTCGGCGGCTGACGGCTTCTACCTCGCCGGTGGAACCGCGATCGCCCTGCACCTGGGTCATCGCCGGTCTGTGGACCTCGACTGGTTTCTCGGAGACCGCATTCCTGACCCTCTCCGTCTCTCCCAAGAGATCCGGGACAACGGAATTCCCTTCGTCACGGGGCAGATCAGCGCCGGCACGTTGTATGGCACTGTGCACGGCGTACGCGTCAGCTTCCTCGAATTTCGCTACCGGATGCTCGATCCTATAGTGACTTGGCGGGACTTCGGTTGCCGCCTCGCCGGACTCCGCGATCTGGCCTGCATGAAGCTCTCCGCCATCGCACAGAGGGGTTCGAAGAAGGATTTCGTCGATCTCTTCGCTCTCGGCCGCCACGGCTTATCCCTCGTGGACATGCTGGAGTGGTATCGCGCGAAATTCAGCGTCGAGGACGCCAGCTATGTCCTCTATGCCCTGACTTACTTCGATGACGCAGACGCTGAGCGCATGCCCAGGATGATCTGGAAAGTGGACTGGAAGGAGATTAAGAGAACGATCACCGCTTGGGTGCGGGCGGTGTAGCTTCCGAGAAGGATGCGCCCAGATAATGCGTGGCCGTCGTCAAGAGCTGGACGGCCAAGACCTCAGGCCGCGCACCCACCCAACGGCGATGTTTCCTCTACCCCGACGGGCGGGCAAATGTCGGGCCGAGGCCTCCTATCATGTTCTTGTGTTCTGACTTACGAGGAGGAATGAGATGGCCAAGAACAAGGTCCCAAGGCACCATGACTGGACCAAAGAACAACCCCATCATGCGACTACAGGGAAGTTCACGACTCGCGCCTTCGCCGAAAAGCACCCCGAAAAGGTGGAGTGGGTAAGGAACAAGAACTAGTAACGAGAACCTACGACGCGCCCTTCCCGGAAAGCACGGCCGGGATCGTCTTCAGCAGGATCTTGAAATCGAGGGTCGGCGACCAGGAGTCGATGTATTCGAGGTCGAGCTGCATCCAGCGGTCGAAGTCGAGGTTGTTGCGGCCGCTCACTTGCCAGAGGCAGGTGAGGCCGGGCTTCATGGCGAGGCGGCGGCGCTGCCAGCGCTGGTACTTCGCCACTTCCTCGGGGATCGGCGGCCGCGGTCCCACCAGGCTCATGTCGCCGCGCAGCACGTTCCAGAGCTGGGGCAGCTCGTCCAGGCTGAAGCGACGGAGGAAGCGCCCGAAGCCGGTGACCCGCGGATCGCTGCGCAGCTTGAAGACCGGACCGTCCATCTCGTTGAGGTGCAGCAGCTCGCGGCGGCGCTCCTCGGCGTCCTCCACCATGGTGCGGAACTTGTAGAGGGTGAAGGACCGGCCGTTCAGGCCGCACCGCGTCTGCCGGAAGAGCACGCTGCCGCCGGAGGTGAGCCAGATCGCCAGGGCGATCATGCCCACGATCGGCAGCGCGATGAGCAACAGGAGCGAAGCCACCGCCACGTCGAGAGTCCGCTTGAGCATGAGCTGGAGCTGGCTCGTCGGCGTCGTGGCGAAGGAGAGGAGCGGCATGCCGTCCAGCTCCTCGAGTTCGATGCGCGCGCGAGTGTGCGGGAAGAGATCCATGGCGAAGCGCGTGCGGATGCCCTGCTCCTGCAGGCTCAGGAAGAGGTCCTCCAGGCGGTCCAGCTCGCGGCGGTGGACGGCGAAGATGACGTCGTCGACGACGTTGCTCTCAACGATGCGCGGGATGTCGGCGATCTCGCCGAGGATCGGATAGCGGCTCGGCCAGGGCTCCTCCGGCTTGTGGCCGTTGCGGACGAAGCCGAGGACGCGGAAGCCCCAGAAGCGGTGGCCCTGGATCGAATCGGCGATGCCCAGCGCCGTCGGGCCGGTGCCGACGATGAGCACCGTGCGGTAGTTGAAGCCGTGCGAGCGCACGTAGCGCGAGGTGAGCCGCAGCCCCAGCTTCTCGGTGAGCAGGAAGAGGCAGGAGAAGACGGCGAAGAGCAGGGCCCACAAGCGGCTGACGCGGTCGTCGCCCAGCAGCCGCTCGTCCAGACGGGTGAGGTACAGGGCGAGGGTGAAGATGATGGCGCCGCTCACGCAGACGCGGATGATCGCCCAGGCCTCCTCCAGGAGCAGCACGGTGCGGTGCGAACGGTAGCGCCCCGAGCTCAACAGCAGCGCTCCCCAGATGGCGAGGGCGAGCGGCAGCAGCGGCAGGTAGTCGTTGAGCGAGTAGAGACGGCCGGGGAACGTGCCCGGCGCCCACCGCGGCAGCACGGCGTCACGCAAGCCGTAAGCGCATAGGAAAGCGGCGGCAACGAGCAGCAGGTCGAGGGTGAAGATCGCGACCGTAAGGATGCGAGCTCGTTCTTTTAACATGAATTTCTAGCGAGAGATCAGGTATTGACCCGTTTCACGTTGCATATTTTAACGTGCAAGCCCCGCCATTCGTCTATGCCCCGTTAGCATAGCTCATTTCGAATGGAATTGCCATGATGTAAAAACGCGGCCAGACGCGCCCTATCGGAGCCGTCCCGCCAGGCGTTCCAGCAGCTCCGCATAGCGGTCCGCCACCCATTCCCAGGAGAAGAGGAGCGCCGCCCGCCGGGCCGCCGCGCGCCCCCGCGCCCGCGCCCGTTCGGGATGGCCGCGCACCCACTCCAACCGCTCCGCCAGGCTCTCCGGTTCCTCGGCATCGAAGGTCAACCCCACTCTCCCCACCACCTCACAATTCTCCAACGTATTGTTAAAAATGATGCAATTCCCGTACCCCATGGCCTCGACGAGAGCGGGATGGGTGCCCCCCACCTCGGTCGCGTGCACGTAGGCCAGCGCGTGCGAGAGGAGCTCGCGGTAGCCCTCGCCGTAGATCGGTCCCGGGAAGAGGATGCGGGGATCGGCGCCGCGGGTGAAGCCGGCGATGAACCTCCCCGCGTACGGCGCGGCCCCCACCATCACCAGCGGCAGGTCGCCGCCGACTCGCCTGTAGGCTTCGGCCACCCGGTGCGGATTGTTCTCCGGCTCGAAGCGGCTGACGTAGAGGAAGTAGCGCCGCGAGGCGAGCCCCAGGCGTGAAAGGGTTCCCATCTCGGCCGGCGGCCGGGGATCGACGCCGTAGGCGATGGGCACCGACTCCGCTCCGTAGCGCTCCAGGTAGTAGCGGCGGATGACCTCGGCGTCGGTCACCAGGGTGTCCGGCAGCACCGCGGCCAACCGCTCGGAAAGGGCGTAGATGCCGCGGCCGAAGGCTCCCCACTTGGCCCGCCGCTTCTCGATGCCGTCGACGTTGAGCGCCACCGGCGTGCCGGCCACCTGCAGGAATGGCACGAAGAGGGCGTTGGCCGAGTTGACCACCAGGGCCGCGTCGTAGCCGGCCGCCGCGGCGTGCAGGCAGGAGAGGAAGGTGTGGACCGGCGTGTCGAGGTGCTTGGTGCGGATCGTGGGGAGCACCACCAGATCGGCGCCGCGCCAGGATTGCAGATCTTTCGGCGTGTAGTGCGACCGGCAGTAGACGGTGACCTTGAAGCCGCGGGCGAGCAGCCGCACGGCCAGCTCTTCCATCAGCGTCTCGTAACCGCCATAGCGCGCGGGGATGCCGCGGCTGCCGATGAGGGCCACGGAGAGCGGCCTCACAGCGGCATCCCCTGGACTGAAAACCAGCGGTCGATGTCGCGGGCGGGCACGGTCCGCCGGTCCTGGATCGCGCGGCGGCGGCGCAACAGCTCGGCGCGATGGCGCCAGAGCCAGCCGTAGGCGGCGAGCGAGGAGCGCTCGCGCAGCAGGACCCAGCCGAGGGCCGCGAGGTCGCGGGCGAGCGCCGGCAGCAGGGTGCGCACGAAGTTGCCCGCGGTCTGGTGGTAGATCCGCAGCAGGTAACGGTTCTGCAGCGACCGGCGGTTGACCTCCGCCGGCATGTCGCTCCGCCGCTCGGGCAGGCTGAAGCGCCGGTGCTCGGCCACGGCGGCGGGCTCGTAGAGCACCTCCCAGCCGCGCTCGCGCAGGCGGAAGCACAGCTCGGCGTCCTCGCGGAAGGTGTGGAAGCGCGGGTCGAAGATCTCGCCGTCCACGGCGGAGTCGTCCAGCGCCTCGCGGCGGAAGAGCGACGCCGCGCCGGTGGCGCCGAACACCCGCTCGGGCGCACTCCACTGGCCGCGGTCCACCTCGCCCGAGCCGCGGTCGAGATGGCGCCAGGTGCGGGTCAGGCGCATGCCGCAGGCGTCGAGGAGCCGCGGCTCGCCGGCCGCCGCGGGCCGCACCAGCCGGCCGGTGACGACGCCGACGCGGAGGTCTGGATGGGCCCGCGCGCGGCGGACGAGCCGGGCCACGTAGTCGGGCTCGGGACGGGCATCGGCGTTGAGGGTGAGGACGAACGGCGCCCTCGTGCGCGCGAAGGCCGCGTTCATGCCGCCCGCGAAGCCGAGATTCTCGCCGAGCTCGATCGCCTGGAACGGGATGCCGGCCGGAGCGTGCGCCCGCGCCGTTTCCGCACTGCCGTCGCGGCTCGCGCAGTCCACCACCACGATCTCGAGCGGCCGGTGGCTCTGCGCGGCGACGGACTCCAGACAGCCCGGCAGGTCCGCCGCGCTGTCATGCGTGACGATGCAGACGGCGACCGCCGTCTCGCCGCTCAAGCGAGGGCTCCCTCCACGTAGCCGCGCGGCCGGCGCCAGCCCGAGAGGGCTCCGGCGAGCACCGCGAGGAGGCCGCGCAGCGCCTCGCGGCGAGTCGCGGCGCGCCGGGGCCGGTGCAGCGGCAGCAGCAGGAGCCGGACCGAGAGGCCCGGCACCAGCGCCGCGCGCGCCGCCGCCGCCCAGGCCCGGCCGTGGTGCTTGGCGAGGTAGCGGCCGAGGTTCCGGTGATAGATGTAGAGAAAGGGCCCGTACCCCAGCCCAGGCACCGTGCTGCCCAACTCGTGATGAAAGCGGGCCGCCGGCCAGTAGAGGATCTTCAGGTCGGCCTGCTGGAAGCGGCGGGCGAGATCCACGTCCTCGAACCAGGCGGGATGAAAGCCTTCGTCGAAGCCGCCGACCCGCGCCAAGGCTTCCTTGCGCAGGGCCAGCGCCGCCGCCGCCGGTTGCTCGACGGGCACGCCGGCCGCGGGCTCTCTCCGTCGCACGGCAAGGCTCGGCAGCGGCAGCGCGTGCAGCAGGCACTGCCAGGGCGAAGGCAGGCGCTGGAGCTGCCAGGCGGCCTGGGGCTCGCCCGAGGGTCCGGAGAGGCGCGGCGCGAGGCCGGCGGCTTCCGGATGAGCGGCGAAGCCTTCCAGCAGGCGGTCGAGGGCTCCTTCTTCCGGCATCGCGTCCGGATTCAGGAGGAGCAGGATCTCTCCCTTCGCCGCCGCGGCGCCGGCGTTGGCGCCGCCCGCGAACCCGAGGTTGCGGCCGGGACGGAGGACTCGGACCCCGGACGGCAGCGGCGCCGACGAGCCGTTGTCCACCACCAGCAGCTCGAAGCGCGGATCGCGCGGCCAGGCGGCCACGAGGTGGGCCAGCAGATCCTCGTTGCGCCAGTGGACGACGACGCCGGTGAGGAGGGGAGGATTCACGCCGAGAGGTTACCGGAAGCGGCGGATCTCGCTCAAAGGCACGAGCGGCGCGCCGCCGCGGATGAAGGCGGGCAGGCGCCACGCAGCCCGCCCCCACCCGGAGAGGATGCCCGCCGCGAGATCTCCCTCGCCGCGCGGCAGGGCCTTGAACAGATCGACGCCGTCCCGCGCCGCCATGCGCGGCAGCCGGCGCCAGAAGGAGCGGCCGAGGAGGCGGGCCGCGGCGAGGTAGCGGTTGCCGTAGATCAGGCGCCAGCGCTCGCGGCTCAGCGTACCGCCGGTGGCCGAGCCGGCGTGGCGGGCGCGCGCCGCCGGCACCAGCAGGGCGCGCCAGCCGGCGGCGCGCAGCCGGCCGGCGAGATCCACGTCCTCGTAATACGAGCCCAGCCGCGGATCGAAGACCTCGCCGCGGCGCGCGGCGGTGCGCAGGGCGTCCCGGCGATAGACCGCGGCCGTGGCCGAGACGCCGAAGATCTCGCGAGCTGCGGCGGCCGGCGGAGGCACGGACCGACCGTGGCCGATCTGCACGGCCTGCCACCAGCGGTTCCAGGCGAGGCCGCAGCCGTCGGCGAGATCCGGCGCGTCGAGCCGGGCGTTGACCCCCTGTGCCGCGCTCGCCCGCGGATCCCCCTCCAGCGCCGCGACGAGAGCCCCGAGCCAGCCGGGCTCGACCACCGCGTCGTCGTTGACGGTGGCGATCCACTCGCCCGCCGCGGCCTCGATCCCCAGGTTCGTCCCCGCCGCGAAGCCGAGATTGCGCCCCGGCCGCAGGACGCGGTCGGCGAGCCCGGCGGGAATCTCCGCGGGGACTTCTCCTTGATTGACGAGGATGATCTCGGCGCCTTCCTTGCGCAGCGCTTCGAGACAGGGGATGAGGAGAGAGCTGCGGCCGAGGGTGGGGACTACGGCGGAGGCGGTCACCTTTCCAGCCCCAGTTCGCGTGGGACGTCGGACCGGCATGCCCTTCGAGACCTCACCCCTTGGCCCCCTCTCCAGCGGAGCTGGAGAGGGGGAACGATGCCGAACCGGAAGAGAACGTAGGGCGCGCTGTGCGCGCCATGAGCGGATTTGGTGCGCACAGCGCACCCTACCGGCACACTCCCTCCGACTGCCTCCCCCCTCTCCAGCCTGCTGGAGAGGGGGCCAGGGGGTGAGGTCTCGAAGGGCATGCCGGCTCGATATCCAGGAGCCTCATGGATGATCCACCAGAGCGGCGTCAGGACTGTAATCACTCCCACTCCATCTCCACCGAATCCAGAATCGCGCCGTTCAGCTCGCCCGGCGGGTGCGGTCCATGGGCGGCGAGGACGAGCGGCTCGCCGGCGCGCCAGTCGACGGGCCCCACCTCGATCCGTTGCCAGATGCGCTGGCGGCCCGGACGCCAGGAGGCGAGCCTGTGGTCGCCCTGCCGGATATCCAGCGTGAAGGGGACGGGCTGGTTGCGGATGAATTCCGCGTGCAACGTCAGCTTCACCTTCCTGCCTCCCGGCACCACCGGCGCCTTCAGGCGCTCGCTCACCCGCAGCACCCAGCCGCCGCGATAGCGCGTCCGCTCGATGATCCAGCGCTCGGGATGCGGATGCCCGCCGCTCTTCCACACCTGGGCGTCCTCCAGCTCGATGATGCGCGTCGGGACGCGCTCGGCCGCGGCGAGGAGCAGCGCCGCCGAGCCGAGGAGCAGGGCGACGCCGGCGAGGGCCGCCGCCGGGCCGGGCCGGGCACCACGGCGCCGGGGCAGCCACCAGAGGAGCGACAGGGCGGGGAGCGACAGCAGAGGCCACAGCCAGGTGGCGGCGCGGGGCCGGACGGTGCTGGGAAAGAAGCGGGCGAGGTCCAGGCCGAGCCGGCCGCTCAGGGCGTCGAGCGCGTAGGTGCGGCCGTCCGCGAAGTTGTAGGTCCAGCCAGGGACCGCCACCCAGACCAGCGTCAAGACCAGGGTGAGGGCTCCCAGGCCGCCGAGGAGCGCCCAGGCGCCGGGCCGCTCACAACGCCGCGCGAGCAGCGGCACGAGCGCGACGGCGAGCAGCGGCAGCGCGATGAGGGCATAGCGGAAGGGCGGCGACCAGCCGCCGTACCACTCGACGCGCGGCGCCACGATCACCAGGTACGGCAGGGAGAGCGCGGCGAGATGGAGCAGGAGCCGGCTGCGCCACGCGGCAAGCAGCACGAGAGCGGGAAGCAGGAGGAGCCAGATCGGCGCGCAGCCGAAGAGGCCGTAGGCGGCGTCGAAGAAGAGGCCGAAACCCCCCTTGAGATAGGAGACGGGGCTGTAACGGTGAGGATCGACCTCCTGCCAGGTATGGATCTTCAAGGGATTCGAGTAGACGGCCTGATTGTAGATGAGCATCCCCCCCGCCACCGCCGCCAGCAGCCCGGCCAGGATGAACACCGGCCGGCGCGGCCGGCCGGCGTGCCACCAGCCCATGAGGAGCAGCGGACCGGCGACGAGGAGGAAGCGGAGCTTGAGCACCGGCAGCAGCAGCACGGGAACGCCGAGCCCCAGCCACTCCTTGCGCCCCCAGGCGCGCTGCCCGTCGAGGGCCAGGATGCGGTCGAGGGCCGCGACGGCGAGGATCGCCGCCGGCACCTCCACCCAGACCTGGTAGGAGTAGAGCAGCAAGGGCGGCGCGAAGGCGGCCAGGGCATAGGCGGCGAGGGCTTCGCCCGGATGCGCGGCCACGTAGTGGCGGGCGAGCCGCAACGTCATCCAGGCGAGCAGCGCCGTGAACGCGGCCATCGTGGCGAGCGCGCCCATCTTGCCGCCGAGACGGTAGGCGGGGGCCAGCGCCAGGGGCAGCAACTCGTTGTGCCGGGAGTACTGCTCGCCGTGAGGGCCGCGCGGATCGCCGGGCTGCGGCTCGATGGGCCGGTCCATGAAGCGCCGCCAATCCTGGCGGGCGTAGTTGTTGGTGAGGTCGGCGTCGAAATCGTAGGCCAGGCTGTGCGTGACCAGCAGATAGAAGGGCTCGTCGCCGTCCGGCTGCCGGTGCCGCGCCGACCAGGGGAGGATCGCCAGGTAGACCGCGAGCGGCAGGAAGAAGAAGAGCGCCGAGGGGCGCTTCGGCAGGCGCTCTCCCAGCAGCGGCCGCAGCGCCAGGGTCTGCCGCGCCACCCGGCAGGCCAGGACGAGCAGGAAGCCGGCGGCGAGGATCTCCTCGCTCCGCGCCAGCGCCAGGTGGGGCCTGGCCAGCGCCAGCAGGACCAGGACGGCGAGAGCGCCCAATTCCCCCGCCGTCCCTGGGCTGGAGAGCCGCTTGCCTCCCCGCCGCACGGTCCAGCGCTGGATCTCGCAGAAGGCGGCGAGGACCAGCGGCAGGACGACGAGCGTGCCGCGGAAGGGATCGTCCGCCGGCAGTGGATTCCTCCCCGCCAGGAGCGCCGAGGTCACGGCTGAGACTGCCAGAATCAGTGCTGTCGTTGCGCTGCCCTGCGCGGGCCTCACCTCCGGACCTCCAACTGATAGAGGGCGAGCTCGAGGTCCGGCGGCGCGCCGGGAGCCCGCTCGATACGCAGTTGGACGAAGCGCTCGGCCCGCGGCAGCCGCCAGCGGCAGCGGTAGCGCTGCGCGAAGAAATCGCCGGCCACCCAGGAGATCCAGGCGCGCGGCGAATGCGCGCCCAGGCGTGCCACGTCCGGCCGCCGCGCCGCCCACTCGCCGACGTCCTCGCCGGCCTTCAAGGTCCAGCCGACCGTGCGGCCCTGGCGGTCGCGCAGATGCACCGTGGCCACCGCGGTCCCGGGAGCCAGCCCGGCGCCGTTGGCGAGGTTCGATTCCAGCACCACGGTGCGGACCGGCGTCCCCGGAATCCCCGTCTCCCAGGCCGGATGGCTCGCGTCCAGCACGATCGGCGCCTCCGCCGCCAGCAGGTCCGTGCCGCGGGCCGGCAGCCCCAGCAGCAGGGCGAGCAGGACGGAAGCCGCCGCCAGTCCGGTAAGGCGCGTCGCCCGCAGGGCATCGCTCCAGCCGCGCCCCATCCAGGAGCCGATCGCGGCGAGCGCCAGGAAGACAATCGCCACCCACACCGCCAGGACTGTTCCGGGCTGCCGCCCGAGCAGCGAGAGCGCAGCGGCGAGCGGCTCCTCGCGCAGCCAGGGGTAGGAGGCGAGCAGCGCGGTGCCGGCGAGGAGGCCGGCCGTCCACACCCGCTGCGGCACCGTGACCGCGCCGTCGCGGCGCAGGCAGAGCGCCGCGAGACCCAGCGGCGCGGCCAATGTGGAGAGATCCGGGACCCGGGGCACGGTGGCGGCTATCAGGCCGGCGGTCAGGATCTCCGCGATCCGTTCACGTTCCGGAACCAGCGCAGCGGGGAGCAGCAGGGGCAGCCAGGCGAGCTGGCGCGCCATCTCCCCCCAAGGCATCTGAAAGTACCAGCCGAGACCGGCGGCCGCCGGCACGGCGAGAGCCAGCGCGATCCGCGGCCGCCACAGGGCGAGCGCGCAGACGGCCGCCGCCACGCCCGGCCCCGGCTCCCAGAGAATCGGCGCCAGGAGGACGATCCAGGCCGCCGCCTTTGCGTGCCAGCCGAGTTCCTCGCGGGCCAGGAGATCCCCCGCCGCGAGCGCGATCAGCGACAGCGTCGAGGCGACGTTGAACCCGGGAGCCAGCAGGATCGCCGTGCCGCCCGCGAGCAGAGCGAAGAGGGCTCCGTGCCGCCGCGCGAGCACGGCCACCGCCGCCCCTCCCGCCACCGGCAGGACGAGCAAGGCGACGAACGTGCGGAGAGACATCGCGGGCTCGAACAGCAGCGCGCCGCGCAGCAGGAACTGCAAGGCCAAAGCGAGAGGGATGAGGAACGGTAACAGGGCGGGTCGCGCCTCCACCCCGCCGTCCAGACCCGCCCCTACCCTAAACAACCGCCGTCCCGCCGCAACCGACATAGTCGCTATAAGGACGAGCACCACGGCGGCACCCCGGCCCGGCCCTGGAGGAAGGGCCCAGACGGCCGCCGTCGCGAGCGTCGCCCCCAAGCCCAGCTCGATCGCGGGCCAGCGCGCCAGAAACGCCACCCCGAGCAGCACCGCCGTGGTGAGCACGGCGAGGTAGGCGCTCTCGGCGGCGCCGGACGGATCGGCCTCCCGCATCGCGAAAGAGGCCATCGCCGCCAGCGCGGCAAGGGGCACCAGAAGCCGGAGGATCTCGCTCCGGGACGAGGCAAAGACGGACGGATCGTTCACAAGAGTCCTGAGCTAGGCGAGGGCGTCCCGCCGGGAACGGCTGCCGGATGTTATCGCTGACTCGCTGCCTTTCCTACGGAGGAGAGGCGTTGGGCGTTGTGCCCGCGCGACCTCATCCCCTAGCCCCTTCTCCTAAAGGAGAAGGGGAACGAACAAAATCAAGCCCCTCTCCTTTAGGAGAGGGGTTGGGGTGAGGTCGAGCGCGGGATACACTTCCGCGCCATGCTCGCCCGCGACCTCCTCCGCGACGATCCCGAGAAGGTGCGCCAGGGTCTGCTCAAGCGCAACGCGGACCCGGCGCCGCTCGACGCCTGGCTGCGGCTCGACGCCGAACGGCGAGCGGCCCTCGTCGAGGTGGAGGACCTCAAGCGCCAGCGCAACGAGGCGAGCCGCGCCATCGGACAGGTCAAGCAGCGCGGAGGCGACGCCGCCGAAGAGATCGCGGCCGTGGGCCGTCTCAAGGCGCGCATCGAGGAGCTGGAGGCGCGGCTCCAGACGATCGAGCCGGAGCTGCAGGCGATCGAGTACTCCCTGCCGAACCTGCCGCACGAGAGCGTCCCGATTGGCAAGGACGAAAGCGCGAACCGCGTCGAGCGGACGGTGGGGATCCCTCGCGAATTCGGCTTCGAGCCCCAGGCGCACTGGGACCTCGGGCCGGCGCTCGGCATCCTCGATTTCGAGCGCGGCGCCAAGCTCACCGGTGCCCGCTTCACCGTCTACTTCGGCGCCGGCGCCCTGCTCGAGCGCGCCCTCATCAACTTCATGCTGGACCTCCACACCCGTTCCCACGGCTATACCGAGGTCCTGCCGCCGGTCATCGTCAACCGCGAGACGCTGATCGGCACCGGGCAGCTCCCGAAGTTCGAGCAGGACCTCTTCAAGCTGGAGGGCTTTCCCTATTACCTGATTCCCACCGCCGAGGTGCCGCTCACCAACCTGCACCGCGACGAGATCCTGGACGAGGCGCGCCTGCCCGTCCGCTATACGGCCTACACACCCTGCTTTCGCAGCGAGGCCGGCTCCTACGGCAAGGATGTGCGCGGCCTCATCCGCCAGCATCAATTCAACAAGGTGGAGCTGGTGCAGCTCACGGCGCCGGAGGCGAGCTATGACGCCTTGGAGGAGCTGACCGGCCACGCCGAGGGCGTGCTGCAGCTCCTCGAGCTGCCGTATCGCGTGGTGACCCTCTCGACGGGAGACATGGGTTTCGGCGCCGCCAAGACCTACGACATCGAGGTCTGGCTGCCCGGCCAGCAGGCGTATAGGGAGATCTCCTCCTGCAGCAATTGCGAGGACTTCCAGGCCCGGCGCGCGAACCTGCGATATCGGCCGGCCGGAGGTGGCAAGCCGCGCCTGCTCCATACGCTCAACGGTTCGGGCCTGGCGGTCGGCCGTACGTTGATCGCGGTGCTTGAGAATTACCAGCAGGAGGACGGCTCCGTGTTGATCCCGGACGCGTTGCGGCCGTTCACCGGCGGGCTGGAGCGGATTACGGCGCCGCAGTAAGCTGTTGAAGTTCCTGCCGGAGGGGTGGCTGAGTGGTCTAAAGCAGCGGTCTTGAAAACCGCCGGCCGTTCACGCGGCCCGTGGGTTCGAATCCCACCCCCTCCGCCACTACTTTCGACGTCTCTCGTAGTAGAGTGGCGGATGTAGTATCTTCGAGCGGGAGAATTACATGACCCTAAGCGTATCTATCGATGAGCAAATCGCCCAGCGAGCTAGGGAGGTTGCCGAGAGCAGGGGAATGAGCTTGGACGAGCTTATCCGACACTACCTAGAGGATCTCACCATGAAGTCGTCAGCTCAGGAAGATATGGCGGAGATCCGGCGCCTTTCTGGACAGGGCAATTCCCACGGTTGGAAATTCAACCGCGACGAGGTTCATGAGCGGTCGTAGCTTTCTCGATTCCAACATCCTCGCCTATACGGACGATGCTGGAGCTCCGGATAAGCAGGCTCGTGCCCTCGATCTCCTGGAGCGCTGCCGAGTTGAGCGCACAGGTGTGATCTCCACCCAAGTCCTCCAAGAATACTTCGTCACGGCAACCAAGAAGCTTGGCGTGCCCCAAGAGGTCGCGAGGCGAAAGACGGAACTGTTTGGTCGTTTCAATCTAGTCAGAATCGGATTCGAAGATATCCTGACCGCGATCGACCTTTGCCGGCTTCACCAATTCTCCTTTTGGGATGCCCTGATCGTCCGGGCGGCGCTTCGAGGTGGCTGCTCAATCCTGTTTTCAGAAGACCTTCAGACCGGGCGAAGGATCGACCAAATGGAAATTGTAAACCCTTTCGTTTGACGAGGCCCCGGCGAAGGCTATAACTGGGTAAACGCGGTTATTTCTCTCCGGGAGAGAACCCTTCAAATTGCTTTGCCATTGAGCATCCCCACCACCCGCTCCACCACCACCTCCGCCGTAAATCCGAACTCTTTCGCCAGATCCTTATAGGGCGCTGAGGCTCCGAAGCGCTCCATGCCGTGGATCTGGCCTTCGAGGCCGACGTACTTGTGCCAGCCGAAGGGGGCGGCGGCTTCGATGGCCAGGCGCTTGCGGATGGTCGGCGGCAGGACGGAGTCCCGGTACTCCTTCGGCTGCTCGTCGAACAGCTCCCAGGAGGGCATGCTGACGACGCGCGCTCGGCTTCCCTTCTCCGCGAGTTGCTTGGCGGACTCGAGGGCCAGTGAGACCTCAGAGCCGGTGGCGATCAGGAGGATCTCCGGATCGCCGTCCGCCGGATCGGAGAGGACGTAGGCGCCGCGGAGGACACCCTCTCGGGCCTTCTTCGCGGTCTCTTCCAGGATCGGCAGCGCTTGGCGAGTCAAGGCGAGCGCTACGGGTCCGTGGCGGTGCTGAATGGCGATGCGCCAGGCTTCGGCGGTCTCGTTGGCGTCCGCCGGACGGATCACGGTCAGGTTGGGGATGGCGCGCAGCGAGGCGAGCTGGCTGATGGGCTGGTGGGTGGGACCGTCCTCGCCGAGGAAGATGGAGTCGTGGGTGTAGACGTAGATGACGTGCAGCTTCATCAGCGCGGCCAGGCGCACCGGCGGGCGCATGTAGTCTGAGAAGATGAGGAAGGTGCCGCCGTAGGGGATCCAGAGCTTCGACAGGGCGATGCCGTTCATGATCGAGCCCATGCCGTGCTCGCGCACGCCGAAGCGCAGGTAGAGGCCTTCGGCGTTGGCGGCCGAGAAATCGCTCCATCCTTCGACCTTCGTGTTATTCGACGGCGTCAGGTCCGCCGAGCCGCCGACGAGCTCCGGCAGCTTGGGCGCGATGCCGTTGAGCACTTTTCCTGACGCGGCGCGGGTGGCGATGGGCTTGTCGCCGGGCGCGAAGGTGGGGATGGCGTCCTGCCAGCCCTCGGGCAGCTTGCCGGAGAGACGCTGGTCCAGCTCGGCGGCGATTTCCGGATACTTCTCGCGGTAGCGGCGCAGCAGGTCGTTCCAGTCCTTCTCGAGCTGGCGGCCGCGTTGACGCGCTTCCTCGAACGGCTGGCGCGCCTCTTCCGGCACGTAGAAGGCGGGCTCCTCCGGCCAGCCTAGCGTGCGTTTGGCCGCGGCAACCTCATCCTTGCCGAGGGGCTCGCCGTGCGCTTTGGACGTGCCCTGCTTGCCGGGGCTGCCATAGCCGATGATCGTGTGCACGGCGACGAGCGTCGGCCGCTCCGTCTGGGCCTTGGCGTCCTCGATCGCCTTCTCCAGCGCGTCGAGGTCGTTGCCGTCCGCGACGCGCAGCACGTGCCAGCCATAAGCTTCGAAGCGCTTGCCTACGTCCTCGCTGAAGGCGAGCGAGGTGGGGCCGTCGATCGACACCTCGTTGGCGTCGTAGAAGACCTTGAGACGGCCGAGCTTGAGGTGGCCGGCGAGCGAGCAGCTTTCGTGCGAGACGCCCTCCATCATGTCGCCGTCGCTGGCGAAGACCCAGACGTCGTGGTCGATGATCGGAAAGCCCTCGCGGTTGAAGCGCTCGGCGGCCATGCGCTGGGCGATCGCCATGCCGACGGAGTTGCCGAGCCCCTGGCCGAGCGGACCGGTGGTGGTCTCGACGCCGCGCGTCAGCTCGTGCTCGGGATGGCCCGGCGTC
Organism: Acidobacteriota bacterium; assembly: GCA_046765915.1. Classification (GTDB taxonomy): domain Bacteria; phylum Acidobacteriota; class Thermoanaerobaculia; order Multivoradales; family UBA5704; genus DATARR01. Next base: position 27,580 of record JBKPTH010000128.1, read on the forward strand.
TTGGAGCCGAGCTGGCGGAAGCGCTGGAGCTCCTCCATGGGCAGGCCATAGCCGGCGAGGTGCAGCAGCGAGTAGAGAAGCGCCGAGGCGTGGCCGCAGGAGAGGACGAAGCGGTCGCGGTTGGGCCAGTCCGGATTGTCCGGGTTGTGGCGCAGGTGCCGCGTCCACAACAGATAGGCGAGCGGCGCCTGGCCCATCGGGGCGCCGGGATGGCCCGACTGTGCCTTCTCGACCATGTCCACCGCCAGGAAGCGGATGGTGTTGATGGCGAGCTGATCCACGTCCTGCGTCACGGCTGTCTCGGGCATGTGTGTGCTCCCTCCGCGGTCGGGGTGCCTCCAGGGGCATAGGTAGTTTATCCCGCGAAATGAAAGCGCCACCCCCGCTGTTCTTTGACTCGCAGCCGGGGCGCCTCTACAATGTGCGTTCCTGTCGGACCCCTGCGGAGAGGTGCTGGAGTGGCCGAACAGGGCTGCCTGCTAAGCAGTTGTCCGGGGTAAACCCGGACCGAGGGTTCGAATCCCTCCCTCTCCGCCACTTCCCTCCTGGACGTAGACCATGATGAAAGCCGTCAATCCCGCCACCGGAGAGCTGATCCGCGAGGTCCCCGAGTACGACGAGAGCGAGGTCGTCGCGCGATTGGAGCGGGCGGCGCAGGCTTTCGAATCCTGGAGCCGCTTCGATTTCACCGAGCGGGCGCGCCACCTGACGAGCGTCGCCGACCTGCTGCGCGATCGCGCCGCGGATTTCGCCCGTCTGATGACCGAGGAGATGGGCAAGCCGATCGCCGGCTCGGAGTCAGAGATCGACAAGTGCGCCTGGGTCTGCGATTTCTACGCCGAGCATGCCGCGGGCTTTCTCGCTACCGAGACGGTCGCCACGGACGCCGCCAAGAGCCTCGTCCGCTACGACCCTTTGGGGCCGGTGCTGGCGATCATGCCGTGGAACTTTCCGTTCTGGCAGTTCTTCCGCTTCGCCGCGCCGGCACTGATGGCGGGCAATGTGGCGGTGCTCAAGCACGCCTCGAACGTCCCCGGCTCGGCGCTCGCCATCGAGGCGGCGTTCCGCGAGGCGGGCTTTCCGGAAGGCGTGGTGACGACACTGCTGGTTTCCGCCGAGCGCGCCAAGCGCCTGATCGGCCATCCGGCGATCCGCGCCGTGACCCTCACCGGCAGCGACCGCGCCGGCATGGAGGTGGCTGCCGAGGCCGGCCGGTGTCTCAAGAAGGCGGTGCTCGAGCTGGGGGGCTCGGATCCATTCATCGTGCTCGCCGACGTCGATCCCGCCGAGGCCGCCCGCCAGGCGGCGCGGGCGCGCACCATCAACTCCGGCCAGAGCTGCATCGCCGCCAAGCGCTTCCTCGTCGAGGACGAGATCGCGGACCGCTTCGAAGAAGAATTCGTCCGTGCCATGGAAGGCCTGAAGGTGGGCGATCCCCTGGAGCGCGACACCGAGGTCGGTCCGCTGGCGCGCGAGGACCTGCTCGACTCCCTGGACGATCAGGTGCGGCGGACGGTCGACGCGGGGGCCGCGCTGCGCACGGGCGGACATCAATTGGAGGGACGAGGCGCCTTCTACGCGCCGACGGTCCTCACCGGCGTCGAGCCCGGCATGGCGGCCTTCGACGAGGAGACCTTCGGACCGGTGGCGGCGGTGGTGCGGGCGCGCGACGCCGCGCACGCCGTCGAGCTGGCGAACCGCTCGCCCTTCGGGCTCGGCGCCAGCGTGTGGACGGGCGATCCTTCGCGCGGCGAGCGCCTGGCGGCCGAGATCGACTCCGGCAATGTCTTCGTCAACGGCGTCGTCAAGTCCGATCCGCGCCTGCCCTTCGGCGGCGTCAAGCGCTCCGGCTACGGCCGCGAGCTGTCGGAGGTCGGCATCCGCGAGTTCGTGAACATCAAGACGGTGTGGATCAAGTAAAAGGACGACAAGGACACCAAGGATACCAAGGACCAAAGAGGCTCAAACAAAGGACTTCTGTCCTTGGAATCCTTGAAGTCTTTTAAATCCTTTTAGTCCTTTGCGGTGCCGCCAAGCGCCGCTTCGGCTTCGCCAATCCCCGCAGCGTCTCGAGGTCCCGCCGGTGGCCCTCCATGCCGCGGCCGGGCTCGGTCTCGATGACCATGGGCACCTCGCGCAGCCGCGGGTCGTGGAGGAAGCGGGCGAAGGCGTCGAGGCCGATCTCGCCTTCGCCGATGTGGGCGTGGCGGTCGCGCCGGGAGGCGAAGGGGCGCACGGAGTCGTTGAGATGGAATGCGCCCAGGGCCTCCAGGCCGAGCCGCTCCTCGATCTCGGCGAGGAAGTCCTCGTAGCCCGCGGGATCGTGGATGGCGTAGCCGGCGGCGAACGCGTGGCAGGTGTCGAGGCAGACGCCGACGCAGCGCCGCCGGCGCGCGGAGATGCGTTGGCGGATGCCGGCGAGGTGCTCGAGCCGCCAGCCGAGGCAGGAGCCCTGGCCGGCGGTGTTCTCGAGCAGCAGGCGCACCGGCGACTTCGGCAGGCTGGCGAGGACCGCGTCGAGCGAGGCCGCCGCGAGATCCATCCCTGCCTCGTCTCCCGCGCCGAGGTGCGCGCCGGGATGGACGACGAGCCCGCCGACGCCCAGCCGGGCGCAGCGCGCGAGCTCGTCCGCCAGCGCCTGGCGTGACCGCGCGAGCAGCGCCGGATCGGCGGCGCAGAGATTGATCAGGTAGCTCGCGTGGGCGAGGAGCGGGCCCACCCGGCTCGCCGCGTGGGCGGCGCGGAAGGCGGCGGCCTCGTCGTCGCCCACCTCGCGGCCCCGCCACTGGTTGGCGTTCTTGACGAAGACCTGGATGGCGGTGCACCCCAGCTCGCTCGCCCGTTCGATGGCGGTCGGCATGCCGCCGGCGACCGAGACGTGGGCGCCGAGGGGGGGCAGTTGCGGCATGGCGGGGGATTATCGCTTCCTTTGGTACACTGCGCCCATGGCGTCGAGGCTCCTCCACGGGTTGGGCTTGGTGGCCTACGCCCTGCTCATGGTGCTCGTCTTCGGCCTCGCGGCGTATACCTCCTTCAGCCTCTTCGTGCGCAGCGGCGTGACGGCGGTGCCGAGCGTCACCGGCCAGACGCGCTCGGACGCCGCCAATCTCCTCGCCGACCAGGGGCTCCGCAGCGCCGAGGGAGAACCGCGCTACGACGACAAGGTCGCCGCGGGGCGCGTGGCGCGCCAGAGCCCGGACGCGCGTACGCTGGTCAAGCGGGGCAGCTCGGTTTCGATCATCCTCTCGCGGGGTCCGCGGCGGGTCGAGGTGCCGGACCTCACCGGCCAGCCGCTGCCCGCCGCCCAGGCGGCCATCTCGGGCACCGGCCTCGCGCTCGGACGCATCCTCGGCGCCTTCGCCGCGCATCGCGAGCCCGCCGGCTCGGTGCTGCAGCAGGACCCCGATCCGGGCGCCTCGGTGGCGCCGGCGACGGGCGTGGACCTGCTGCTCGCCATGGCGACGCCCGGCGAGCGCTACGTCATGCCCGATCTCGTCTACCGCAACTACGAGCAGGTGCGGCCGTACTTCGAGCAACTCGGCTTCAAGTTCGGCAACGTCAAGTTCGAGCGCTACGAAGGGGTGGCGGCCGGCGTCATCCTGCGCCAGTTCCCGCTGCCCGGCCACCCGCTGACCCGCGACGACTCGGTGTCGCTGGTGGTGGCCACGGCGGACATGCCGGAAGCGGCCGAGCCGCCGCCCCCGCCGGCGGAGGGCGTCCCCTGATGCGGCTCGCGCCGTCGCTCATCGCCGCCGACTTCGCCGATCTCGCCGGCGGCGTGGCGCTCTGCGAGCAGGGCGGCGCCGACCTGGTGCACGTCGACGTGATGGACGGCCATTTCGTGCCCAACCTCACCATCGGTCCGCCCGTCGTCAAGGCGCTCCGCCGCCGCACGCGCCTGCCGCTCGACCTCCACCTCATGGTGGCGAACCCCGACCGCCTGCTCGACGACTATCTCGCCGCCGGCGCCGATCGCGTGGCGATCCATTGGGAGGCGGCGCCTCACCTCGACCGCCTGCTCGAGCGCATCCGGCGCGCCGGCGCCCAGGCCGGCGTGGCGGTGAACCCGTCGACGCCGGTCGAGCTGCTGGTGGACGCCCTGCCGCGCCTCGACTACGTCCTCGTCATGTCGGTCAATCCCGGCTTCTCCGGCCAGGCGTTCCTGCCCGGCGCCCTCGACAAGGCCCGCCGGCTGAAACGGCTGAGCGAAATAAGTGGCACCCCTGTCGAGATTGAGATGGATGGTGGAATCGACCGCGATAACATGGCCCGGGTGGTGGCCGCAGGAGTGGACGTCTGCGTGGTAGGCTCCGCGATCTTCGCGGCCGGCGACCCGCTGGCGATGATGTCCGAGTTGCGCGAGCGCGCTCGGCCGGAGACGGTATGAAACGAACCTTGTTGTTGCTCGCCGTCGCCGGCCTGGCCCTCGCGGGCTGCCGCAGCGGCGGCGCTCCCGAAGATCCCATCCTGCGCCTCTCGGCCGAGGAGTCGCTGGCGCAGGGCAAGGAGCAACTGGTGCGCGAGAAGTACGAGCGCGCCCGGCCCTACTTCATCCACGCCTTCGAGGTGGAGCCCAACTCGGCCATCGGCCGCGAGGCGCTGCTGCTCGCCGCCGACACCTACTACCTCCAGGGCGGCTCCGCCAACTTCGTGCAGGCGGAGGCCAAGTACCGCGACTTCCTCAACCGCTTCCCCACCAGCGAGCAGTCGGCGTACGTGCAGTTCCAGATCGCCAACAGCCTGGCCAAGCGGATGGAGAAGCCGGACCGCGATCAGAACGTCACCCGCAAGGCGCTGGAGGCCTACGAGGAGCTGATCCGCGTCTATCCGACGAGCGAGTACGCGGCGCAGGCGCAGGAGCAGATGAACGCCGTGCTGGAGAACCTCGCCGAGCACGAGTTCCAGATCGGCCGTTTCTATCAGCGCTACGGCGCGCCGGTGGCGGCGGCGGAGCGCTTCGAGTACCTGCTGGCGACGTATCCGCGGTACAAGGAAAGGGACAAGGTCATCTTCCATCTCGGCATGGCCTACGAAGAGAGCAACAAGCCCGAGGAGGCCCGCAAGGCTTTCGAGCGCCTGCGCGCCGAGTATCCGCAGAGCCCGTTCATTAGCGACATCCCGACGGAGATGAGAGCCGGAAAATGAAACGCTTCACCTTCCTTCTCGTCCCACTCGGCCTTCTGGCCGCCGGGTGCGCGAGCGCCGGCCTGGGCGCGAGCGACACCCAGCAGCAGGAGATCCAGACGCTCAAGGCGCGCATCCTCGAGCTGCAGCGCGAGGCGGCGATGAATCAGGTCGAGCTAGGCCAGCTCCGCCAGCAGATCGCCGAGCTGGAGGCCCGCAACGGCGGACCGGCGCCGCGGCCTCCGGCGAAGCCGTCCTCCACCTCGACTCCCCGTTCCGCTGCGCCCACCTCCGGCAATGTGGCTTCGGCCGCGCCGCCGCCGTCCCGTCCCGCGCCGCCCGCTGCGGCGCCGGCGCCGGAGGTCCGCCGCGAGCCGGTGCGGACCCTGTCTC
>JBKPTH010000129.1:0-12376 GCA_046765915.1 Acidobacteriota bacterium
GCCCTATGTGGCCGCCCTGGGGGATAGGGAGGACGTCGACAACAGGGCGGCCACATAGGGCCGCCCCTACAGATACGATGATTGCGCAACCTCATCGCCCCGCCTCGGTCAGCCGGCCGCGCTCCATCCGTAGCCGGCGCCAGACCGCGCTCTCCCAGAGGCCCGTGCGCACATCACGCTCGGCGGCGAGCAGTGCCGCGTAAGGCGATTCCGATTGCGCGGCGAGGCGCGACGGCGGACCGTCCTCGACGATGCGGCCATTCTCGATGACGAGCACCCGCGCGAAGCTCAGCGTCTCGCCGACGTCGTGCGTGACGCAGAGCAGTGTGGCGTCGCGCCAGAGCTCGCGGGCCCGCGCCAGCAGCTCGCGCCGCTGTTCGCGGTCGAGGCCGCGGAAGGGCTCGTCGAGAAGCGCTAGGCGCACCCGCGGACGCAGCAGCGCGCGCGCCAGCCGCACCCGCTGGCCTTCGCCTCCCGAGACCAGGCCGCCGCCCTCGCCGAGCGGCGTCTGCAATCCCTCGGGCAGCCGGCGCAGGACGGCGACGAGATCCGCCGCGCGCACGGCATCGTCGATCGCCAGCCCGAGGCCGTCCGCGGCGCCATAGCGCAGGTTGTCGAGGAGCGTGCGGTTCCAGATCTGCACCGCCGGATCCACCCACGCGGTCTCCTGGCGCAGCGCCTGCAGCCGCTCGCCGCCGGCCGGCTCGCCATCCACCAGCACGCGCCCCGCCGCCGGCCGGTGCCAGCCGAGCAGCGTGCCGACGAGGGTCGACTTGCCGGCGCCGGAAGGGCCCACGATAGCCACGTGCTCGCCCGGCGCGATCACGGCATCGATGCCTTCGAGGATCGTGTGGCCGCCGGCGCGCACGCTCATCTCCTGCCAGACGATGCCGACGCCGCTCTGTGGCACCACAGAAGAGGACGAAAGGGACCCAAGGGACGACAAGGACTGCAAGGACAGATCCCCTTCGGGTCCTTGCTGTCCCTGCTGTCCCTGTCGTCCTTTTTGCGGAGCGCTCTTTTCAGAACGGGACGGCTCTCCCGCTGACGCCTCCTCCGGAGCCCCCAGAGGCTCCAGCAAACGCAGCGCTACATTCCGGTGCGAGGGATATTGCGTGGCGATGTTCAGAATCAGCATGTGCCCGAGGCTGAGCACCTTGAGGCCCCAGTAGACGAGCAGCAGGATGCCGCCGTCGAGCCCGCGGCGGGCGAGGTGAGTGAAGAGCAGGGCGATGATGATGGAGGTGATGGCGACCTGCACCGCCGTGTCCGCCACCACCTCGGCGCGGCGCAGGTGCAGATAGGCGCGCGCCCATTCGACGAGCAGGCTCTCGTGCTGGCGGCGCACCGCCTTCTGCGCGCCGTGCGTGCGGATCGGGAAGAGGCCGAGGAGCGCGTCGAGGTAGAAGCGCGTGATGGCGCCCGCGTGGTTGCGCACCCGCAGGTCCCAGTCCTCGAGGCGCGGCAGCAGGAGCAGCGGCACGCCGAGCGACAGCGCCCCGGCGGCGAGGACGAGCGGCAGGCTGCCGGGATCGAGCCAGACGATGCCGGCGAGGGTGAACAGCAGCTCGCCGCCGGCGCGCAGAGCCGACTCGCCGAGGTCCGGCACCAGCCGCAGGCGGTGAACGCTGTGGCTACGGTCCGCCATGTCGGAGGTCAGGCGGCTCTGGAAGTAGCGGTCGCCGAGGCGCGGGATCTTGCGCAGGAAGGCCACCCGCAGCCGCGCCTCGAGATGCCGGCCCAGCCGCAGGGCGCCGCGCACGATCGGCAGATCGAGGAGCAGGAAGAGGGCGATGACGGCGAACAGCAGGCCGAGCGCGCCCGCCCGCTGCAGCCCAAGCCCGAGATTGCGCCCGAGGTCGAAGAAGGCGCGGAAGAGCAGCGCCTCGACGACGACGCCGAGGCCCGCCACCAGCAGCGCCAGCGCGATGGCCCCCGGCGCGAAGAAGCCGCCCGCGGAGAGCAGGCGGAGAAGCTCCCGCCCCGGCCGCGCCGGCGGCTCGGCGAGCGCCGCGGCCAGCTCCGGAGAGAGCTGGGCCGTGGCCTCGGCAGCCGGCGCGCGGCGGCCGCGGACGCGCACCAGTACGGCGCCGCGGAAGAGCACCTGCTCCTCGCCCTCCTCGTTCGCCGGACCGGGCCGCACGGACCACCAGGCTGCCGGCACCGCCGGCTCGGCGGAGTCTGCGGTCTCGCGGCAACGGACGAGCAAAGAGCGCAGCAGGCGGCCAGCCTCGGCGCCGCGACCGAGCCCGCCCGAGGCCACGAGCGAACGCACCATCCGCACACAGGCGTCGAGCGCCGCGAGCGAGCGCCATTCGGCGTCGGCCAACGCCTCCGCCAGGATCTCCTCCACGTCGCCCGAGGGGACGCGGAGCTCGGCGAGGAACGCCCGTTGAACGTCGAGGAAATCCGCCGAGCCCGCCCACTCGCGCCACGCCGCCGCGGGCACCGCCATGCGATGCAGGTAGAGCTCGCCCGAGAGCAGCTCCCCCCTCATCCAGCGGCGGCCCGACGCCGGGTCCATGACCTGAAAGAACGGGCCGTGCCGGCGCCAGACGACGACGAAGTGGGTCAGCCCGCTGGGATGGCGGACGACGACGATCGCCGGCAGGGCGCGCGCCGCCGGCGCCAGCAGATGGTCCGCCGGCACTATCACCTGCTCGGCGTCCAGCCCGAGCTGCGCCGCCACCTCCTCCATGGTGTCGATCGACGTGCCGTCGAGATCGATCTGGCAGGCCTCGCGCAGTCGCCCGTAGCTCAACGGGATGCCGAATCCCTCGAGCAGCGATTTGAGCGTCGCCGGACCGCAGTCCTGGGCGGAGGTCTGGACGACCTCGGGGGCGAGGAAGGCGCGGCGGGATGACATCAGAAGAACGGCGCCCCCCCAATGTAGAGACGCCCCCGGGGGCGTCTCCGGGGCGGGCAAAATCCTGATATTCCGCGAACACCGTCCGCGGGAGGGTGAATGTATCCGGAAGGGTATCGCCGCCGCGGAGACGCCCCCGGGGGCGTCTCTACATTGGGGAGGCACGATCCGGTCATATCGCCTCTACCTCCCTCCGATCGGCCGGTCGAACACCTTCCCCACCGTGCGCAGCACGAGGATCGCGGGCGTGACGCGCTCGACTTCGACCTCCGCCGTGCCCGGCAGGCCGTGCTGCAGCGGCAGCCGCGTGCGGCGGGGCGGCCGCAGGACCAGCTCGACGCGGATGGTGCCGTCGCGCGGCTCGCTGGCCACCCGCGCGACGCGGGCGGGCAGATATCCGTACTGCGCGGAGGGGAAGCCGCTGAGCACGATCCGCGCCTCCTGCCGCGGGCGGATCCTGCCGACGGCGGAGGCGGGCGGGAACTCGGCGATCGCCTTGAGCACGCCTTCCGGCACCACCATGCCGAGCTGCTCGCCTTCGGCCACCACCGAGCCCACGCGCACCGCGGCGAGCTGGCCGACGCGGCCGGCCACCGGCGCGCGCAGGGTGCGCAGCGTCACCTCGCGCTGCAGCCGCCGAATGGCGGCGAGCGACGAGGCGGCCTGCCCTTCGAGCTGCGCCAGATCGCGCTCCAGCTCGTCCACGTCGCCGCGGCGCTCGCCTTCGGTGCTGCGCTCCTCGAAGGCGAGGCGATCGAGAGTCTGGCGCAGCGAATCCGCGGCGGCGCGGCGCTGCTCCGCCGCCGAGCGCGCCGTCTCCGCCTCCGACGCCGAGACGAGCCCCTCGGCGAGCAGCCGTGCCTGGCGCTGGGCCTCCTGCTCCGCCAACTTGGCCGCGGCCTCGGCCTCGCGCACCTTCGCCCGCGTTTCCTCGATGGAGGCCTGCGAGGCGCCGAGCTGGCCCGCGAGCCGGCGCCCGCCGGCGGCGATCTGCTGGCGCAGCGCGGCGATCTGGCCGTCGAGCGCGTCCCGGCTCGCCTGCTCCTCGTCGAGACGGGCGCGCGGGTCCTCCGCCTCCAGCTCGATCAACACCTCGCCGGCGCGCACCCGCTGGCCGAGCGCGACGCGCACCGCCGCCACCCGCCCCTCGACCGGCGCCGCGATCGGATGCGCCTCGCGGTCCACCGCCAGCCAGGCGTGGTCCGTCACCTCGTAGACCGCGACGCGCCCGCGCGTGAACCAGACGCTCCAGGCGCCGAGCAGGAGCAACGCCGGGATCAGCCCCGCCATCCACCGGCGGTGGCCGTCGGCTTCGAGAGCGCGCAGGGTGCGGGAAAACGGGCTGGCCATATTGAAGTCGGATGAGCCTAGCATGTAGGGTTGCAAGGTCCCTTGACCCACATTCGCTTGCGACGAGAGGGCAGATCATGGCCATTGAGAACGTCTCCGACACCGCCCGCTGGGTGGCCGTCTACCGCGCCATGGAGAGCGCCCGGCCGGACGCGATCTTCCGCGATCCGTTCGCCGAGCGGCTGGCGGGAGAGCGCGGCCAGCAGATCGTGGACACGATGAAGCAGGGCCGCGCCTTCGCCTGGCCGATGATCGTGCGCACGGCGGTGTTCGACGAGATCATCCTCGACGCGGTGCGGAACCGGCAGGTGGATCTCGTGGTAAACCTCGCCGCGGGACTCGACGCGCGGCCGTGGCGGCTGCCGCTGCCGATCTCGCTGCACTGGGTGGACGTCGACCTCCCCGGCATCCTCAACCACAAGACGGACCTGCTGCGCGACGAGAAAACCGCCTGCCGCTACGAGCCGGTGACGCTCGATTTGAGGGACGCGCCGGCGCGCCGGGAGCTCTTCGCGCGGCTCGGCGCCGGCGCGCAGCGCGCTCTCGTCGTCGCCGAGGGCCTGCTGATCTACCTCGCGCCGGAGCAGGTCGCCAACCTCGCCACCGACCTCCACGAGCCGCCGAGCTTCCAGGAATGGCTGATCGACCTGGCGAGCCCGCAACTGGTCAAAAGGATGAGCAAGACCTGGGGCAAGAACGTCGCGGCGGGCGGCGCGCCGTTCCTCTTCGCCCCGGCGGAAGGGAGCGATTTCTTCCGCCCCTACGGCTGGCGCGAGGGGCTCTTCCGTTCGACGTGGGAGGAGTCGCAGCGTCTCAACCGGACGATGAAGGGGGCCTGGATCTGGAATCTGATCGGCAAGCTCTCCTCGCGGAAGAGACGGGAGGAGTTCCGCCGCTTCGCCGGGTATGCCTTGTTGGAGAGGGTGTAAACGGGCTAGATTCACGCCATGGGACGCATCTTCGAAACCCGCAAGCACACGATGTTCGCGCGCTGGGACCGCATGGCGAAGCAGTTCGCGCGCATCGGCAAGGAGATCGTCATCGCCGTGCGCTCCGGCGGCGCCGATCCGGCGAACAACCCGCAGTTGCGGCGCGTCATCCAGAACGCGCGCTCCGTCAACATGCCGAAGGACAAGGTCGAGGCGGCGATCAAGCGCGCCTCGGGCAAGGAGGCGGAAAGCTTCGAGGAGGTGCTCTACGAGGGCTACGCGCCGCACGGCATCGCCCTCCTCGTCGAGACCGCGACCAACAATCCGACGCGCACCGTCTCCAACGTGCGCTCCCACTTCAACAAGGGCGGCGGCACCCTCGCCAGCCCGGGCAGCGTCGGCTTCCTGTTCAAGCGCATGGGCGTTTTCCGCCTGAACCCGGCGGGCCTCGAGCCGGAGGAGCTGGAGCTCGCGCTGATCGACTACGGGCTGGAGGAGATGGGCGAGAGCACGGGCGAGAAAGGCGAGCCGCAGCTCGTCATCCGCTGCGCCTTCGCCGATTTCGGCCAGATGCAGAAGGCGCTCGAAGACCGCGGCATCACGCCGCTCTCCGCCGAGTCCGAGTACATTCCGGTGACGCCTACGGAGCTACCCGAAAGCCAGGCCACAGAGGTCTTGAGCCTGATCGACCGTCTCGAGCAGGACGAGGACGTACAGAAGGTCTTCCACAACCTCGGCTGAGCAGTGTTTCCCCCCAATGTAGAGACGCCCTGCGGGCGTCTCCGGGGCGGCGATAATGTCTTCCACCTCTCCAAGCGTTCCCGCGGGGGCGTCGTGGTTCAGGAAAAGATGCCGCCGCCTCAGAGACGCCCGCAGGGCGTCTCTACATTGGGGATACCCGTGGGGCGGCCTGTCCCGTTCCGCTCAGCCGGCGCACCCTTTATTGTGGATATGCGGAAATTAGGATTTATCCGCAAGGAGGTGTGGCTGTGAACAGGCTCTTTCGTCCCGCAACGCTAACTCCCTTGATTCTCCTCTTCGCCGCCGCCGGCTTCAGCCAGCCGCTGCCCTCGCCGGCGTCGTGGGCGCGCAACCTCGACGTGCGGTGCTACAAGATCACCGGTCCGGCCCTGGGGATCAACCTGCGGCTGGACCACCTCAACCCCGCTCTCGTCTCCATGGGGCTGCCCTTCGAGAACGTCACCCTCGGCCAGCCCCAGGACCTCTGCGTGCCGGTCTCCAAGGGGACGATCGTGCCGCCCCCGGACGTGCTGCCCTTCATCAAGTTCCTCGACTGGAAGTGCTACGGCATCACCGGACCCTCGCTCAACCTGGCGCTCGCGCTCAACCAGCTCAATCCGATCATCCAGGGCCTGCTCGGCGCGACGCTCAACGTCATCGTCCGCGAGCCGCAGCAGCTCTGCGTGCCGGTGCAGAAGAACGGCAGCGTGCCGCCGCCGGACGTCCTCAACCTCGTCAAGTGGCTGGACGTCAAGTGCTACCGCGTCGAGAGCACGCAGGACCCCAGCGGCAAGACGGTCGTGCTGACGCACCTCAACCCGCTGATCACGAATCCGGCCGAGCCGGTGACCTTCCTCGCCCCGCCGAACCCGACGCAGCTCTGCGTGCCGGTGAAGAAGAACCTGGTAGCGCCACCCCCGGCCGTGCTGCCGCTCGCCCAGTACTCCGACGTGCTGTGCTACAAGATCACCGGCGCGCCGCTCGACCGGGTCTTCCAGTTGAAGCACCAGAACCCCGTGCTGGCGGGACTGCCGATCGAGACCGTCACCGCCACCACCTCCGACAAGCTGTGCGTGCCGGTGGCGAAGAACGGGTTCTTCCCACCTCCGTAGGCAGCTCCCGCGATCGAGGGGTCCGCGGCCTCCGGGCCCCTCACCTCCCCGGCCCTCCTCTCCCACCTCACGCCCACCCGCCCGGGGAGAGGAGGGAGACTGTTTGATTTGTTTTAAAGCCCCTCCTCTCCCGGCGGTCGGGAGTGCGGTGGGAGAGGAGGGGTTTGGGGAGGTGAGGGGCCCGGAGGCGCGGACGGCGCTTCGATAATCGAAAGCGGTGGAATCGGCGGTGTTTCAGCCAAGCGTCATCGCCTAGCTTTCGCCGGGAGCCCAGCTCACGTGGCCCAGCCGCTCCTTCTCCTCCCGCCGGCGCTTCAGCTCCGCCGCCAGCTCGGGAGCGATGCGGCCGGTGGTGAAGACGGCTTCGTAGGACTTGGGATCGAGCGCGTTGCGGCCGGCCTGGCTGATGCCGTAGGCGATCTGGCGCGCGGTGCCGAACTCGGTCGTCGGCTCGCCGGGCGCGCCTTCGCGGTCACGGACCCAGTTGCCGGGATTGGCTCCCATCTCGGACGTCAGCGCCGCCCACAGCATGGCCTCCTCGGTGGCGAGGTCCGATCGCGGGAAGATCAAGGTCGCGACCTTCTCCTTGTGATCTTCCTTCCACGTCTTCGTCAGGCGCTCGAGCGGCGTCTCCTCCTCGCTCTCGAAGGGGATCCAGAAAACGTGGAATTCGACGTCGCCCGCCGCCTGCCGGCGCCGCCATTCCTCCGTGAAGTGGCGCTCGCCGAGCGACAGGCTCAGGCGGTGGTTCTCGTCGCGCACCGGCACGAAGACGAACTTGGCGGCCGTCGTGCCGACGCCGAAGACTCCGGTCCAGTAGGTCTGGTAGGCGGTGCTGGAGAAGGTCGTCGGGGTCGTCTGGCCGCCGATATGCGCGAGGGTCCTGGCGCCTTCGATCACGCCTTGGCGCTTGACGAGCGCCTTGCCGAACTCGCTCTGCTCCTCGAAGAGATTGCGCGCTCCGGCCGCCTCCCCGCTCGCCTCGATGATCTTCATGAAGTTGTGATGGTCGTCCGCCGGCGCGGTGGGAGAGTTGATGGAGATGAAATCGACGCGCCGGCCGGCGCGCGTCTGAAACGCCAGCATGAGGCCGAGGAAATCCGGCTCGGCTTCATGATGAGGTCCGCCCTGTCCCGTCGACAGGCGGCCGAGCCCCATGTGCTCGGTCCCCGGCTCGAAGAGCCCGACGCCGTCGATGTCGGCGGAGAGCGCGTTTTCGATCCTCAGGATCACCTTGCCGCCGGCGATCTGATACTGGTGCGCCACGCGGTCCGGCAGGGGCAGACCCGCGTGATGCGCGTGCAACTGCTCCTGCACGTCCTTCACCGGCGCGACGTCCTTGGCGATGGACTCCAGGTCGTCCGCCGTGGGCCTGAAAGGCACGAAAGGCTCGGGTTCATGCCGGGTCATGATTCCTCCTGTTTCAAATCGTCTCCAGCGGCGCTACGGCACCGGCCTGCCCTGCTCGTCCACGAAGATGTCGAGGACGGCGAACAGGCTCGGGTCCGGCGGCGTCACCAGGCTGGCGTGATTGGTCACCAGGATCCGGCGCTCCTTGTCGTCGAAGGCGATGTTGGCCGGGTTGGCGAAAGGCATCGGGTTCGGAGAGCCTCCGGGATTCGCCGCCGGTCCGGAGAAACGCACCACCTCGTTGCCATTGGGCCGCAGGACGGAGATCTGGCTCGTGCCCGCGAGCGCGACGTAGATCCGGCCCGACTGGCTCAGGGCGATGCCGTCCGGTCCGGGCAGCGCACCCGGGGCGGGATCGGGGAACGAGTAGCGATGGACCTCGTGCAGGTCGGCTGCGGTGGGATGGTCCACCAGGGGCAGCCGGTAGATCACGCCGTCCAGCGTGCCGTTCTCGGCGGTCACCGAGATGTAGACCTTCTTGGCCTTCTTGTCGATACGGATGCCGTTCACGCCGAAAGGCACCTGGGGATCGCCCGCCAGGCGGGGGTCCGTGAACCACACGTCCGGCGCGCCGCCGCCGGGCGGCACGCGATAGATGGTGGCCTGGAACGAGTCCGTCACGTAGAGGTTGCCGGCGGCGTCGAAGACCAGCTCGTTGAGCAGCGAGCTCCCAGGCCCGGACGAGGGAAATGGCCCGGCGTAGATGCTCTGCGTATTGTCCTTGTCGAGGTCGAAAGCGATCACGACGCTCATGAACGGCTCCGCGGCATAGAGCCTGCCGTCGGGTCCGAAATTGCCGGGCGAGAGAGCTTTCATCAACGCCGGATCCGGGTCTTGCAGGGTGACGGGGAACGTCCTCTCCAGGGCGCCGTTCTTACGGTTGTAGGCCCATATGACGGACGGCGTGAAGATCCCGAAGTTGGCCGGTCCCGTGACGTAGACGCGCTTGCCGCGGATCGCGACGCCCTCCGGGAAGCCGGGGACCGCCGGAACTGCGGCGAACACCCGCGAATCGCCGAGCGGGCGAGGAGGGGCGGCCGAGACCGGGTGAGCACCGAAAGTCGTCAGGGCGCCGACGACCGACAGGACCGCAAGGAACGACAGGACGACGGGCAGGACAAGCTTGTTTTTCATGGAGATCCCCCTTGGCAGCCTGTCCGCGCAGGCTGGATCGTAACTTGCGCGAATGGTAGTGAGATCAGGGACCAGCGTCAACCAAAGTCAGTGTCCACAGCCGCAGCGCGATCCAGGGCCCGGCGAGCTCAATCTGGAATCTCGGTCTCGACAAGTTTCGCTAGAAGAGTGAGCGATTCCTGCCAGCCCAGATAGCACGCCTCGGGAGGAATGACATCGGGCACCCCTTCTTGCACGATGTTCAACTCAGTCCCGACGGATACCTTCTTCAAAGTTACCGTCACCTGCATCTCCCCCGGCAGGTTCGGGTCGTCGAATTTGTCCGTGTAGCGGATGCGTTCGTGCGGCACCAGCTCAAGATACGTTCCTCCGAAGGAGTGGCTGTGTCCTGTGCTGAAATTCGTGAACGACATCTTGTGGGTGCCGCCGACCTTGGCATCCAAGTGGTGCACCTTGCCGGTGAATCCGTTTGGCGGAAGCCATTTGGTCATTGCGTCGGCGTCGAGGAACGCCCGATAGGTTCTCTCAGGTGTCGCACGGAGCACGCGGTGAAGCCGGATGGTGTTGGTTGACATGATTTCATCCCCTTTCGACGGCCTATTCGGTTGTACCATACCCGAAGACTTCGGTGAGCCCTTCCTGCCGCCAACCGTTGGAAGGAGGGACGATGGCGTTCCCTCCATCCCATGGAAGATTCCGTCCATCTCTTGTAGGATGCAAGGAGAAAGAAGAATCCCGCGAACCGATTTCCGTCTCTGGAGTCCGACGGCGGGGAAGGCTTTAACTGTCGAACACAACGAAGCTTATGGCGCACATCCAACTCTGGGAACCGATCGCTGTCATCGTCCTCGCGGTGCTCTACTTCTACTACCGGCGGAAGCAGAAGCGGAAGGCGGAGGCGGAGGAGAGGGCGCTCTATACGAGGCCGGGGAGAGCGCGGACGCCCGAAGAGATCTACATGGATTCACGCCTCCAGGCGCTCGCCACCAAGCCGCAGAACCTCGGTCTGGAGCTGAAGGGGAACGAGGTCTACGGACTGCTGATGGAGATGGGAATCCAGACTTCGGTGGTGACGCTGGTCGGTTTCGTGGACGGCGACGCCAATGTCTACTACAAGGCCGGCGGCGGCATGATCGGCGGCATCTCTCACGAGAACGTCCGCAGCGCCGCCAAGGCTTTCGTGGCGCTCGCTCCGAAGGCGCTGCCGAAGATGGTCAAGGCCACGGACTTCCCTCTCCCCGGCGCCGACAAGGTCCGCTTCTACGCCCTTACCCCGCAAGGCGTCTTCACCACCGAGACGAACCGCCAGGCGCTGACGAACGCGAAGAGCGAGCTCGGGGCCCTGTTCTACAGGGGCCAGGAAGTCGTCACCCAAATGCGGCAGGTGCAGGAGCAGAGGCAGGAAGAGAAGAAGCAGGATCAGAGGCCCGCGGTGACGGTGCCGGGATACGTGACCGAGGAGTCCGAATCCCCGTAGGCGCGCATAGGACCGATGCGGCCCTCACCTCCCCGTTCGACGGCCGGCGCCATCGCGAAGATCTACGCCGTCATCCAGCGGATTCCCCCGGGCAAGGTGGCGACCTACGGACAGGTGGCGGCGCTCGCCGGCCTGCCGCGGCGCGCGCGTATGGTCGGCGCGGCGCTGCGCAACACGCCGGAAGACGTTTCGTTGCCGTGGCAGCGGGTGATCAACGCGCAGGGTACGGTCAGCCGCCGCTCGGGTCTCGGTGTCGAGGAAGGCTACCAGCGGCATCTCCTGGAAGAGGAAGGCGTCGTTTTCGGCGAGAACGGACGGATCGATCTGGAGCGTTATCGGTGGGACCCGGAGGAGAGGCCGCGGATCAGGAAGCGCCGGTGAGAAAACCGCGCGTCGTTTTCACGCCATCACCGCCACGACGCCGAAGAACGGCGCGGCGAGCCGCGGGTCGCCTTCGATCGCGGCATGCTCGCGGGCGGCTTCGCCGGTCATCCCCTTGGTGAGGAGCAGCCAGGCCGACTCTTCAGGGAGCACGACGCGCGACGCCGGCGCCTCGACTTCGCCGGCGAACAGACTCCAGCCGGAGCCCTCGCGCCGCAGCGTGTAGGTGTACGGGATCCGGCCTTCGATCCGCACCACCAGGCTGGCGCCGGCGGGCGCTTCCACGTCGCGGTAGCGGTGCGGCAGGGCGCGCAGAAAGGTTTCGAAGACTGGACCGGAGAGGCGTGGATCGTCGAGCGGCGGCGCGCCAACGGCGAGGCGGATCTGCTGCTGGTGATGCCAGCGCTCGGTCAGCTCGCGGGCGACGTCGAACCAGCTCGGCGACTCGGATTCCCCCGCCCACGCGACGGGAACGCCCGGCGACCAGGGATCGAGCACCAGGAAGTGCTCCGCGAGCTGCGGCTCGACGATCTCCATGAAATCCGTCAGCAGGCGCGGGCTGAGCCGCCGTGCCGCCTCAACCCATTGCGCGTTGAGCTCGTTGAGGAAGCCCAGAAGATCGCGGTACTCGGCGATGGACCTCCCAGGCTGTGGAAGAGGCAATCGATCCCGTCCGAACGAGAGGCGTCGGCAGGCGGTGTCGAGCAGATGCGCGGCGATGTCCTTGACGGACCACGCGGGGCAGACGGTCGGCAGGCTCCACTGCTCCTCGCGCAGCGACCGCAGGAGATCGATCAGCGCGTCGCCCAGCCCAGCGAAGCGGTCGGCGACGAGGAGAGGTTGGACGGGGTGGAGGGGCATGTAGGAGGGAGGATATCGCGAGCTCGGACAGAAACGCCGAAGGGGGTCGTAGCGGCGGCCCTACGTGGCCGCCGTCTGTCGGTACGCGACACGAAAACGGCGGCCACGTAGGGCC
>JBKPTH010000130.1:0-2087 GCA_046765915.1 Acidobacteriota bacterium
CCTGCGCCTCCAGCCGGGCGAGGCGGAGCCGGGGGTGGCCGAGCTGCGGGCGTTCCTGCGCGCGAGCCTGCCGGACTTCATGGTGCCCTCGGCCTTCGTGGTCCTCTCGGCGTTCCCGCTGACCCCGAGCGGCAAGGTGGATCGCAAGGCCCTGCCGGCTCCGGACCGGACCCTCTTGGCGGTGACGCAAGGCTACGTCGCTCCCCGCGGTCCCGTCGAAGCGCAGCTCGCCGCGATCTGGTCCGAAGTGCTGCAGGTCGATCGAGTGGGCAGCGGTGACAATTTTTTCGAGCTGGGGGGACACTCGTTGAGCGCCAATCGGGTCGTGCTCAGGATCAACGAGGCCTTCGGGGTGGACGTCCCCGTTCGTGCTCTGTTCCTGCAGCCGACCATCGAAGAGCTCGCGAGAAGCATCGAGGCCGTTCGTGAGCACGCCGCGAGCGAGGTGAAGCTGGACCATGAGCTGGCAGCCTTGCAGGAAGAGATCCGGCAACTGAGGGAGATGCAGGAGGAAGCCGTATGACCCTGCCGCACTCCGCGGAGGCCAGGCTGCGCGAGCTCGAAGCGCGGATCTTGTTGCTGGAGAGGCTCAAGAGCTCCGGCAAGGCGCAAGCCTTCAAGCCTCTGCGGCGGTCGTCCGGGACGGGATCGGTCCCGCTGTCCTACGCGCAGGAGCGGATGTGGTTTGTCGACCAGATGCTGGCTGGAGAGACGATCTACAACGTGCCGCTGGCCGTGGCGCTGGAAGGGAGGCTCCAGGGCGAGGTCCTGGAGCTCTGCTTGACCGAGATCGTCCGGCGGCATGAGGTGTTGCGCACCTCGTTCCTGTCCGTGGACGGGCGCTGTACGCCGGTCCTCGCCCCTGCCGCGCCGGTCGTCCTGCCGCGAGTCGACCTGCGGGATCTTCCGGTCGCAACGCGCCAGCGCGAGGTCACGCAGCTTGCCGCGGCCGAAGCCTGGAGACGTTTCGACCTCCAGCGCGCGCCGCTGCTGAGGGCTTTCTGGCTGGAGCTCGACGAGCAGAGCCACATCGTGGTCTTGACGCTGCACCACATCGTCAGCGACGGCTGGTCGATGGGGATTCTCGTGCAGGAGCTGACGGCGCTCTATGCGGCTTTCTCCAGGGGGCTGGCCTCACCGCTTCCGGAGCTGCCGGTCCAGTACGGCGATTTCGCCGCCTGGCAGCGGCAGTGGCTCGCGGGTGGGGTTCTCGAGCAGGAGACCGCCTACTGGCGTCAACGGCTGGCTGGAATGCCGGCGAGGCTCGAGTTGCCGGCGGATCGCCCCCGGACACCCGCGCAGACCTTCCGCGGCGGTAGCTGCCCGGAGGTCCTCGAACCTGCCCTGACGCGAAAGCTGCGTGCTCTTGCCCGCGCGGAGAGCGCGACTCTCTTCATGCTGTTGTCTGCAGCTTTCCAGGCGCTCCTCGGCCGTTACACCGGGCAAGAGAGCTTTGCGATCGGTACGCCGGTGGCAGGACGCAGCCGGCCCGAGGTCGAGGGGCTGATCGGATTCTTCGTCAACACCTTGGTGCTGCGCGCCGAGCTGGCGGGAAACCCGTCTTTCCGGGAGCTCCTGGGGAGAGTCCGCAGGAGCACGCTCGAAGCGTTCGACCATCAGCATCTCCCTTTCGAGAAGCTGGTCGTGGAGCTGGTGCCGGACCGCGATCTAGCGTATTCCCCCCTGTTCCAGGTGACCTTGGCGCTGCAGAACGCCCCCGTGCGGGCGTTCGACCTCCCGGACCTCGTCCTGCAAGTCCTGCCGGTAGAAGAGCAAACGGCGAAGTTCGATCTCGGCCTGTCGTTCGTGGAGCACGGCGACAGTCTCCACGGCTCTCTCCAATACAAGAGGGATCTCTTCGATTCCGCCACGGCGATTCGCCTGCTGATGCACCTGCGAGTGCTGCTGGCGGCGGTCGCCGAATCTCCCGATCGTGAGGTCGGAGAGCTGGCGCTGCTGAGCGCGGCCGAGCACCACCAACTGCTCGTCGAGTGGGGTGGCGCGAGGGAGGAGCGCCGGCCTCTGCGCTCGCTCGCCGAGCTGTTCGAAGCGCGGGTGGAGATGAGCCCGGAAGCTCCGGCCTTGAG
>JBKPTH010000131.1:0-45040 GCA_046765915.1 Acidobacteriota bacterium
GGGTGGAACGAGAGTCGCAGTTGTGCGCTACACTCTGTCATCGGGGGCGCTCCTCGGCTTTGGATCGTAAGTTCTTAGCCGACTACGATTTAACCGAGTTTCGCCCCCTTTGTCATCCCCCCTCGTGAATAATCCAGGCTAGAGGTACCGCTCGCGCAGGATCGCCGCGTGGTGCGCGACGTGGCCGCCCGTGATGAAGGCCAGGGCGCGCACGGTGAAGGGATTGTCGCTGGCGATCCCCTTGCGGTCCCAGGTCTCCGCCGGCAGGTTGCGGAAAAAGGAGAGAGTGGCGAGGCGCAAGCCGCGAAACTCCTCGACGTGCTCGGCCCAGGGCACCTCGTCGGCTTTGGCTGCTACGACGCTGACCTCCTGGTCGAAGCTCGGCAGGGGAGAGTCGAAGCCGCGGGCGAACCAGAAAGCGCGGAACACGAAGAGCCGCTCGCCATCGTTGACGTGGTTCAGCACCTCGCGGATGCTCCATTTCTCGGGCGCGTAGCGGTGGAGGGATCTCTCCTCCGAGATGCCGGAGAGGAAAGGCATCGTCTCGTCGAGCTGGGACGCGAGGTAGCCGACGATGTCGTCCGTCGGCACCTTGCCAATGTAGTTGAAGTAGTAGGGCGCGGCCTCGTCGGTTCCTGGGCGTCTCATCGCTGGCTCCTCTCGGTCCCGGGAGTCTGCCTCACGGAGCGGGCGCAGACAAGTAGCCGATCTGCTATATGATGAGGATCGGTGAACGGCGTTGCGTCATGGGGGATCGCGACGCCGGAGGTGCGCGTAGATCGTAACGGCCTCGCCGCTTCGGAGACGCCCCGCCGTTGGTGTGACCGCACCGATGTCGATGATCGACTGGGGCGTCTCTACAGGCCGTTCGAGGCGTAGCGAACGGGAGAGGTTTCGTGGGCGTCAAACCCACGCTCACGAAACCACCATCCCCTGCCGCGTCGCCACCGGTCCGTAGAGACGTCCCCAGTCGATCTACGACAGCGCATCGCAGGCCACGGGGACGGCGGGGCGTCTCCTCCGCTCACCCCGCCTCCGCCTCCAACTCCTCACTCCCCGTCCCCGGCCGCCTTATCCCCAGCACTTTGACCTTCTGGTGCAGGTACGTCCGCTGCACGTCCAGCACGCGGGCGGCGGCGGTGAAGTTCCAGCGGACCCGGCGGAGGACGCTTTCGATGTATTCGCGCTCGCATTGGGCCTTGAAGTCGCGCAGGGGGACGATGGGCAGCGCGGTCGAGGCGAGGAGGAGGCCCGTCTCGGGCGCGCTCTCGGGCTCGAAGAAGGAGGAGGGGAGCTGGTCCGGCGTCAGCGGATCGGCGCCGAAGACGACCAAGCGTTCGCAGAGGTTGCGCAGCTCTCGCACGTTGCCTGGCCAGGCGTAGCGCTCCAGGTAAGGGATCAACTCCGGGTCCGCCTGCCGCGGGCGCGTGCGGTGCTGCCGCGAGTAGTGCTCGAGGAAATGGTCGAAGAGGAGCGGGATGTCCTGCCGCCTCTCGCGCAGCGACGGCACCGGGATCGGCAGGTGGGCGAGGCGGAAGTAGAGGTCGTCGCGGAAGCGCCCGGCCTTGACTTCCTCTTCGAGGTTGCGATGGGTGGCGGCGAGCACCCGCACATCCACCTGGCGGTCGCGGGTCTCGCCGATCCGCCGCACGCGTCCGTCCTCCAGCACGCGCAGCAGGCGCGACTGCATGGTGAGATCCATGTCGCCGATCTCGTCGAGGAACAGGGTGCCACCGTCCGCTTCCTCGAAGAGGCCGGGCTTGGCGGCCTTGGCGTCGGTGAAAGCTCCCTTGGCGTGGCCGAACAGCTCGTCCTCGACGAGATGGTGCGGGATCGCCGCGCAGTTGATCTTGATGAACGGCCCCTGGCCGCGGGCGCTCTGGCGGTGGAGCGCGCTCGCCACCAGCTCCTTGCCCGTGCCGCTCTCGCCGACGATGAGGATGCGGGCGTCGGTGACGGCGGCGCGGGCGATGCGCTGGCGCAGCGCCTCGATGGCCGGCGAGTCGCCGAGGATGGCGGGCTCGCCGCGCAGGTCGGCCTTCAGGGTGGCGACCTCGCGCTTCAGGGCCTGGTGCTCCAGGGCGTTGCGGATGGACTGCAAGAGCCGCTCGCGGCTGAAGGGCTTCTCGATGAAGTCGTGGATGCCGAGCCGCAACGCTTCCACCGTCTCGCTGATCGACGCCTCGCCCGAGATGATGATGGTGGGCGGAAAGCGCTTCGCTTCGGCGAGCCGCCGCACCAGCTCGACGCCGCTCATGCCGCGCAGGCGGACGTCGAGCAGCAGCAGGTCGGGAAGGGTGGCGCGCGGGTCCTCCAGATGCGCCAGCGCCTCCTCGGCCGAGGCCAGGGCGCGCGGCGCGTAGCCCTCCTCGCGGAGCTGCAGCAGCAGGCTGGCGCGGATCTTGTCGTCGTCCTCGACGATGAGCAGGCGCGTCATGCCGCCACCTCTTCTCTCTGCCGCGGGAAGGTGAGGCGGAACGTCGTGCCGCCGCCGGAGCTCGCCAGCAGATCCAGATCGCCGCCGTGGTCGAGGAGGATCTTCTTCGAGATGGCGAGCCCGAGGCCCATGCCCTCGCCCACCTGCCGTGTGGTCACGTAGGGCTCGAAGACGCGCGCGCGGATCTCGGACGGCACGCCGGGGCCGTCGTCCGCCACGTCGAGGAAGATGCTGTGCCCCGCCTCGCCCGGGCGTAGCGTCACCGTGCCGCGGCCCTCGCCGAGGGCGCGGACGGCGTGCGAGCTGTTGTCGCAGAGGTTCACCAGCACCTGCCGGAGCATGTCGCGATCGAGCGACGCGGGCAAGGGATGGCCGGACGGCTCGAAGCGAAGAGTCAGGTTGGACCACGCCGCCGCGAAGGTGCCGACGAACTCCCCCACCACGCCGCCCAGGTCGTGCACCGCCGGCCGCGGCTGGGGCAGGCGGGCGAAGGAGGTGAATTGCTGGGTGAAGCGGCCGAGCCGCTCGAGCTCTTCGTCGACGCTGGCGGCGGCGCGGCGGGCCTCGTCCTGATCGCCGTCCTCGAGAAGCTGCTTCAGCCGCGCCAGCTCCAGGCGCGCGGCGGTAAGCGGCGTGCGCATCTCGTGGGCGTGGCGGCGGGCGGTCTCCTGCCAGGTGGAGAGGTTCTTCAGGTAGGCCAGGCGCTTCCTGTCGCGCGCGATGGCGCGCGAGGTCTCCTCGATCATGCCGGCGATGCGGCCCAGGGTGTCGCGGCCGCGGTCGCCGATCGACAGGTCCTCCTGCCCGGAGGAGAGCGCCACGAGGGCCATGCGCAGGCGTTCCAGCCGCGCGTCGAGCCGGCCCTGGCGGATCATGTGCGCGCCGCCGGCCACGCCGAGCACGGCGGCGATGGCGGCGAGCAGGATCGTCTCCCAGCGGCGGGTGATCTCCTTGCGGTTGTGCCCGAGGATGCGCAGATGGTTGAGCAGGCTCTGGTTGGATTCGAAACGGGCGCGGTACTCGGTGCGCCGCGGCGGATCGAACCGCGCCAGGGCCTTCTGGTCCGCGAGGGAGCTTTCGAGGGCGGTGGTGATCTCGGGCTGCAGCCCGAGGCGGAACCAGGTGCCCGAGATCTGGCGGTCGAAGAGCCAGAGCACCGCGGCGGCGGCGAGCAGCATGCCGCAGAGAGTGACGGCGGCGGAGCGGAGGTTCATTTCTTTCTTCCCTGAGGCAGCGTGAAGTTCCACTGGTATTCGAGCAGCGCGGGGCGGCCGATCGAGGTGGCGAGGAGGAGGTTGATCACCTGGTTGAAGGATTCGGGCTGGTCCTCCACGGCTTCGGAGACGGCGCCGGCGCTGCCGGACTTCTCGGCCGAGAGCGACTGGGAGAACCAGCGCTGGGTTTCGAGCTGCTCGGCCTGGGAGAACGGGATGACGCGCAGGTTCACCTCGGCGCTGCGCGCGGCGGCGGCCGCCGGCGGGCGGATGAGCACCAGCCGCGCGCCGCGCCACCACTCGGCCAGGCGCTCGAAGGAAGGGAGGGTCACCCGCGCGGCGCGGCCGGAGCCGTCGATGCGCGTCACGATGTAGATCTCGTCCCACAGGTCGTAGCGCACGTCCACGCGCGCCGCGCCCTTGGTCTTGCCGGCCGCGCCGCCGCGGGCGGTGGCGGTGAAGACGAAGCTCGTCGTCAGCCCGGTGCCGAGCTGCTTGCGCACCTCCGGATCGGCGAGGACGGGCGGCAGGCGGCTGAGCGCCAGGCCGTCGCGCGCCGCGTCCACCGCCGGCGGCTGAAGGGCCTCCAGCCGGGCCGCCAGGGCCAGCAGCAGGAGAGCCCAGCGCGCGGGACGGGAGATCACTGCAGGATCTTCCCCAGGTCCAGGTACGACAGGAGCACGCGCACGCGGCCCCATTGATTGCGGAAGACGAGCCCGACCCAGGCGGAGAACCGTTCCAGCGGGCTCGGGCCGAGGTCCGGCGACGTCCTCTCGACGCCCACCTCCACGCCGCTCTCCAGGCGCATGTCGGCGAGGTTGCCGGCGCGCCGCGAATGCCGGAGGTTCAACGCGTGCTGGAGGCCGAGCGAGCCGCCGAAGGTGTCGAGATCCACGTCGCGCGGCTCTTCGAACCGGACCATCAGGTTTTTCAGCCGCGAGGTGCCGCCGAAGGCCCGTCCCGTCGCGGAGACTGTCTGCCGGGGAGTGACCGGCCAGTGACGGATGGCGGAGACCGCGGCGACGATCTGCTCGGAATGAAAGTCGGGCACCTCGAGAGGGAACAATTCGCCTTCGACGGAAGGCACGATCTCGACCAGATCACGGCCGTCGAAGCGGGCGGCCTCGAGGCCGGCCGAGAGGCTCAAGCCCCGGCTCGGCAGCAATGGATCGTCGCTCGTGTCGTAGACCCACTTCGCCTCCGCTCGCCCGTAGGCCAGCTCGCCGTCGTTGATGAAGATGACCGGTATTTGCGCCTGCGGGTCGACGATCACGTTACGGCGGCTGGTGACGTCGCCGCGGCGCTGGCTCAGCGAGAGCTGGACGGATTGCGGTCCGCCGAGGGGAAAGGCCAGGCCGAGGGAGATTTTGCCGGAGGAGTCGAGCCCCCAGGAGGTGAACGTCGGATCGAGGGCGAGGGGCAGCACCTCGCGGACGCAGCAGCCCGTGCGCGAATAGCCGGCGCTGGCGAGGACGCCGCGATGGAAGAGGTCGTACTTGGTGAAGCCGATCTGCCCGCCTTCCTCGCTGTCGAGGGCGCCGAAGAGGACGCCGGAGCGGCCGACGAAGAGGCGCGCGCCGGCGAGCCCGCCGAGGTCGAAGGTGGACCGCATCGTCGGATCGGTGCGGAAGGACTCCTCCAGATCGAGCGGCTCGTCGAAGCGGAAGGCGCGGATCCAGTGGTCGAAGAAGAACCAGCGGGCCGGCTGGACCTCGATGACGAGCTCGTAGGCGCCGCGCTCGCTCCCCTTGCGCAGGGCGAAGCTGGCGTCGAGGACGAACGGCAGCCGGTGCACCCGGTAGACGGCCTGGCGGAGCTGGTCCTCGGTGTAGGTCTTCCCTTTTTCCAGCAGGGTCTCGGCGCGGACGATGTTCGCCGCCGCCTCGTTCGGACCCACGACGGTGATGGTCTCGATGAGAAAACGGGCCGGCTCCTGCGACTCCGGGATCTCCCCCTGAGCGCGCAAAGGGAGGGAGGCCGACAGAAGCAGAAAGAGGGCCCAGAGCGTGCGTGTCCTCAAGGGTGAAACCTCCGACAACGGACACGGGCCGTCATGGCGCGTGGCTTTCGCCGTGCTGACGGGGCAAGGGGGATGCCGGGGTGGGGTGGGCATGATGCGGAGGGGGTAACTTCAAGGAAAGACAGGGCTTTACAGATTTCTCGGTGGGTTCGAGCACGGCTGCGGCATAGGCGGACGATGGGCGAGAGCGTATGCGGAAGCATACACCTGTCGGCGGCCTGCTCCATTCGGCCGCCGTCAGGCTGGCGCTACAGGGAAACGCGAGGGAGTCCCAGATCCTGCCGGAGAAGCGAGAGCCCGTTCAGGATTCGAGGGACAGCCACGATGCTCAAGCCGTCGAAGCATCGGCGGCGGTGGGTCGGGTCCTCAGCGAAGGCGTTCAGGGCTTTGACGAGGTCCGCTTTCGGAGCGGATTTGTACGCCGCTTCCGTCTTGCGCCATGCCGCCTCTGGTATCGGGCCTAGCTGTTCCCTGAGGGCGGCGAGATCGATCAGGTCCCGCGAGAGTACCTGCCGATCGGCCCAGCGGTCGGAGTTGGCGAGCAGCTTCTCGGCGTAGCAATCCTGGACGGACAGACAATCGACCGGCGACCAGGACGGCCGCTCTCCCGGGTCCAACTCGATCCGCGCTTCGCGGATGAGCTCGACGCGCAGGTGGTCGTCTCCGTAAGCCACGGGAAAACGAATCCCGTACTGATCCACCCTGATCTCGCGTGGAAACTGAAAACGCGCCTGTCCTTCCGGCGTGAACAGGGCGGCGTAGGATGTCTGACGGGTGGCGAGCCTGAGCTGCGCGTAACCCTCCGCCTGCGAGCAGAGGAAGTCGATGTCTTTCGAGACCCGATACTCTTGGAGCCCCAGGACGATCCGGGTTCCGCCCGCGAAGAGAAACCGGCAATCGGCCAGCACGTCGCTCCGGAGACTCTGGAGCACCTCGAGGACAAGGCGGTGCTCGGGCCGTTCAAACATCGAGGAAGCTTCCGAAGCGGGCTACCAGTGCGCGAATGAAATCCCACTCCTCCGGTGTCGGCTCGGCGAGGAGACCCAAGTAGCGCCATCCGGATTCGTAGCGCCGCAGGACGTCGAGGAGGGGCAGATCCCGATAGTTGCGGTCGAACCAGGAGAGGCTCTCCAGGAACGGCAGCCGCTCCGGTAGGGCAAGGTCGAGATCCGGCTGCGGGAGAGTAGCCATGGCCTCCCCTATCCTAGCAATACTCCCCTCACAATGAGCACCACTCGGGATCAGGTTGGCCCTGCAGGGCCACGGGACCGACTGATACGCGCTGGAGAGCTCCTCGCGGTGTACGCGGCGGCGATGTAGACCGTCAGCTCCGTGGCGGGCCCTTGGCGGTTGAGCAGGTTCCGCTAAAGGCGCGCGTCTCAGGCTTTGCTGCCGCTCCTGAAGCCGTGCGAACGCGTTGGTAGGCGTTCAAGGGCGCCCTGGGCCGATCCGTAGGCTCGTGGAAGCGGTCCAACTTTTCTTGCACGCGTACAGCTTCCTGTTGCATCCATATTGGTCGGCGTCGTACGTCTATCGACTCCCCCTGTACGCCTGCCAAAAGAATTTTAGGCGTTCAGGTCCTCGCCCAACGCGGTCAGCTTCCTCCTGCACGCGTAGAGAGCCGCGTTGCATGCGTACAACTTTTTTGGTAAGCCTACCAAAAAGTTTGTACCGGTATCACTCTCCGCTGCACGCGTTCAGCGGCGGGTGGAAGGCGTGCAGACCCGCGTGGTACGCATACAACTCCTTTGGCAAGGGCAACAGAAAAAGTTGTACCCGTATCGCTTCGACCTGCACGCGTACAACGAGGCTCTGCATCCCTATAACTCCCTGTGTACGCCTATCAGGTCTTCCTTTACGCGTGCAGGGCCGACCGGAATGCGTTCGGCTTCGAGCTGAACGCGTATAACTTTTTTGGCAGGCGCGGCCCTCCGAGGCAAATCCCTTCAGGCTTCCCACATCGGCGTACGGAGTCTCTTCGGACGCGTACCACGGCTCGCTGCACGCCTGCAAATCGCCCTGTACGCATGCAAGACCGAGATCCAGGCGTACAGGGCCGAGCGGAACGCGTGCGGCGCCGAGTCGAACGGGTAGCAGGCCGAGCTGAACGCCTGGAGCTTTTTTGGCAGCCCTTGCGCCGGCTGGCGCAGGCGTGGCGAGTCGTGGTCGTTCCCTTCGGGCCGGTGACGGCTTCACCGATATGGAGCCGTGAGGGGAATTGGCTGTATCGAGCGTTATCTTGGATGGCGGAACGCTGTAGCCACTTCAGGCTTCGAGGGAGGCTGACATGCACGTTCGACGGATATTCTGGGGACCGGCCTTAGGCGTGATAGCAATCCTGCTTCTGGGGTGTCCTGACGCTCCTCCTCCCGGACCGGATCTGGTGGACGTCAATTGTCTTTGCAAAGACACGTGCAATGGCACGGCGTTGATCCCGGTCCAGGGGGCGGTCTGTACCGACGCGACGGTTCCGCAGAACCTCCAGGATTCCATAAAGTTCCTCTGCAAGAGGAAAGAGACGGTCGGGTTCAATGTCTGCAAGATCACCGACTGCAGTCCACAGTTCCACAACGTGACAACTCATGGGTGTCCGGCGGACAATGGCGATTTCGTGACCGGGGACATCGGCCAGAGCCTGGCGAAAGCCGTGCCGCCTTCCAAAGTGGTCGTCTCGGGTGAGGACATCAACAGGTTCACGATCACGCCCCAATCGTTCGTCGTGCACACGACCCAGGAAGGCTCCACGCTCAACTTCACGTTCCTGCAGGGCTCTCTGGGAACGACCACCTTCACCTCGGACGGCATCTTTGGCGACGACGAACACACGCTCGCAGACGGCAAGCTCTACGGCGCGCCTTTCTCCGTCACGCTGCAGCCCGACGGGAAGTACACCATACCGCCGAACGCCAACTTCATCACGACGGGCAAGCTGGATGGAGATCGGGTCTCTCTGACGCTCGCCAACCCCAATCTCGGCGGGGTGTACGACGAGGCGGCCGGCCAATTTACCTTGGCCGGGACCGTCAAGGCCGTGGGCGCGGACATCAGCATGAACGTCGATCTGGTCTTCCAATTCACCAATCGGCCGCCGCGGGCCGTGGCCGGTCCCGATCAGACCGTCGAGTGCTCCGCCGGCAACCAGACCGGCACGGTGAGCCTTTCCGGAGCTGCGTCAACCGATCCGGACGGAAGCGCCGATATCGCCCGCTTTACGTGGTATGTGGACGGCACGGAGGCGGCGACCGGGCGGGACGTCCAGTTGCCGATCGGTCTGGGCACGCACGAGGTGAAGCTGATCGTCGCGGACCAGCAGGGACGGTTCGGGGGAGATGCCTTGACGGTGACCGTCGCGGATACCAAGGCGCCTGTCATCCAGATCGTGGAACCCAAGCCGATCTCCTACACCCACAGCGAGACGATCGTGCTCGACTATACGGTCACGGATGTGTGTACGGGTGTGAACAGCTTCACCCCCCTCATGGACGGCAACGAACAGGTTGCGGGCCATGGTCTGCAGAGCGGGCAGGCGATTCACCTGCTCACCGAGCTGGCGCTGGGGGAACACAAGTTTTCGATCACCGCCGTCGACAAGCAGGGCAACGACAGCTCCGCCTCGGTCGCCTTCTCCATCGTCGTCACGCCGGAGAGCATCCAGGAAGCGGTCAAGCAGTTCGTCGCCAGCGGCGCCATCACGCTCCAGAGTCAGGCCCTGCTCGGCAGGCTTCAGAACGCCGCCAGGCTTTACCATGACAAGAAATGCGGTCCCGCGGGCAATATCTACCAGTCTTTCATCCAGACGGTGCAAGCGCAGCGCGGGAAAGGGATTGACCCCGCAGCGGCGGATATCCTGATCGCCGATGCCCAATTCCTGATCGATCACTGCCCGTAACGGTTCGCTGAAGCCTCACCTTCCGGGTTGTAGCGGCGGGACGGTACCGCGATATGCTTCCCGCCGCTTCATCGACCAGGAGGTTTCATGGGCCGAAGGAAAGTGGTGATCATGGGGGCGGCGGGGCGGGATTTCCATAACTTCAACACGTTGTTTCGCGGCGACGAAAGCTGCGAGGTGGTGGCCTTCACGGCGGCGCAGATCCCCGACATCGAAGGCCGCACGTATCCGTCAGAGATCGCGGGTCCGCTCTACCCGCGGGGCATCCCGATTCGGGCTGAAGGGGAGCTGGAATCGATCATCCGCGAGCACGGCGTGGACGAGGTCTGGTTCTCCTACTCGGACATCTCGCATCTCGACCTCATGCACAAGGGGAGCGCCGTCGTCGGCTGGGGGGCGAGCTTCGGCATCTGCTCGGCCACCAGGACGATGCTGCGCTCGTCGAAGCCGGTGATCGCCGTCACGGCGGTGCGCACGGGCGTCGGCAAGTCGCAGACGACGCGGTATCTCTCGCGCATCCTCCGCGACCTCGGCAGGAAGGTGGTGGCGGTGCGCCATCCCATGCCGTACGGCGACCTGACGAAGCAGATCGTCCAGCGCTTCGCCACCTATGAGGACCTGGACCGCTACGAGACCACCATCGAGGAGCGCGAGGAGTACGAGCCGCACATCGACAACGGCTTCGTCGTCTATGCCGGCGTCGACTACGAGAAGATCCTCCGCCAGGCCGAGGAGGAGGCCGAGGTCATCCTCTGGGACGGCGGCAACAACGACACGCCGTTCTACCGGCCGGACCTCCACATCACGCTCCTCGACCCCCACCGGCCGGGACACGAGACGAGCTACTACCCGGGCGAGACCAACCTCCGGCTCGCCGACCTGCTGATCGTCAACAAGGTGGACACGGCGGAGCCGAAGAACGTCGAGCAGGTGCTGGAGAATTGCCGGCGGCTCAACCCGCGGGCGCAGGTGATCCAGTGCCGCTCCGCCATCCGCGTCGACCAGCCGGAGCTGATCCGCGGCAAGCGCGCGCTGGTGGTGGAGGACGGCCCCACCCTCACGCACGGCGGCATGACCTACGGCGCCGGCTGGTTCGCGGCGCAGCAGGCCGGCGCGGCGGAGATCGTCGATCCCGTTCCCTACGCCGTGGGCTCCATCCGCGAGACCTACGAGAAGTATCCCAACGCGCGCAGGATCCTGCCCGCCATGGGCTACGGCGAGCGCCAGGTGCGCGAGCTGGAGGCGACGATCAACGCCACGCCGGCCGACGTCGTCGTCGAGGGTACGCCGATCGAGCTGAGCCGCATCCTCGAGGTGAACAAGCCGATCGCCAACGTGGCCTACGAGCTGGAGGAGCTGGAGCCGGGCGTGCTGGCGGAGCGGGTGCGGGCGGTGGTTGAAAACAGGGCGGCCACCTAGGACCGCCCCTCCGACCGGACAAGCGTCACATCGGATCCGTTACCTCCGCGCACGCGACGAGGCCGCCCGGGCCCACCGCGCCCGCCGGGGCGCAGGTCCAGATGCAGTGCAGGTGATCGTCCTCGCAGCCGGTGCTGGACTGGTCCCATTGCGGATCGTCCTCGATGGCCGCGCAATGGCAGGCCCGATACGGGCACTGTCCGGGCGGACAGGTGATGCCGGTCTGGGTCTTCATCAGCGTGGGCTTGTAATCACCCTTGAGCACGGCCGGCGCCACGCCGGCGAGGAAGTTCGAGGCCGGGGGCAGAACAGAATCCGGCCGGCCGTCGCCGTTGGTGTCGATGCGGACGGCGCCCTTGTAGCGCGGCACGTTGATGTACGCCCACACCGAATGGTTGGCCGGACCGAGGTCGATGCGGCGCGTCAGCTCGCGCCGGCCGCTCTTGTCGCCGCCGGCCGGCGTGAACACCGCCTTGACGTTGAGGGCCAGAGGCGCCGAGTAGGTGCCGCCGAAGACGTCGGTGCGCACGATGCGCATGGTCGTCGTCGGCTGCTCGCCGACCAGGCTGACGGCGACGTCGTACTTGCCGCAGCTCGTCTCGATTGGCTTGGTGCTCGCCAGCGACAGGGCCATCAATTGAATGCGGGTCGTCGCCTCGCCCTTGTCGTTGAACACGGCGTCGTCCAGGCGGTTGACCACCGTGTCGACGCTGCCGAGGCTGCCGGCAGGCTCGATGGCCAGGGGCCCGCCCTCGAAGACGACCGTGCCGGTGAAGGGCTGCGAGTCGGCGCAGAAGAACCCCGCGGGGATCGGCTCCTTGGCGAAGCTCGTCTTGGCGAAACCCGCCACCGTCATCCAGATGTCGACTCCTTTGTGGATGACGTTGTCTCCCGCCAGGGCGGGAGAGCCGGCGGCCAGCGCGAAGAGCACCGCTGCCGCCAGGGCTGAACGAAGGAATACTCTCGTCATCTCCTCTCCTTTCTGAGGATCTGCATAGCTCCCTCTACTAAGAAGGTGCTTTGAACGGAGATGACGAGACCTCCGGAGCGCTTCCCGGTTACTTCACCTTCATCGCCCGGCTGAAGACGTCCGGCTGCCGCTCCGCCGGGTTGATGCGGGAGGGATTGAAGGTGGCGGTCCAGAGGGGATGGAACGTCTGCCGGCCCGCTCCCAGGCCCTGATAGTCGCCGAGGAAGAAGCCGCGGGAGACGGCGGCGAAGCGCACGTCCCAGGAGGCGGTGCTCACCCGCGCGCTGCGGGCGAACTTGCGGCCCTGGTTCTTCGAGATGGCGAGGTATTCGTCCACCAGCACTCTGCGCGCCGGATCGTTGCGCAGCGAGTAGTAGGAGACGCCGACGATGCCGTTGGCGTTCACCGCCACGGCGGGCGTGAAGTTGGCCGCGTTGCGCGGGCCGTCGGAGACGAGCTGCGGCGCGGTCCACGTCTCGCCGCCGTCCGTCGAGCGGCTGAGGACGACCTGATCGCTGCCGGGCGAGAAGCGCTCGTCCTGCCAGACTACGTAGAGGTTGCCGTTCCGCGGGTCGGCGGCGGCCGCGGGGATGCTGCCTCCCGTGCGCTGGCCGTCGACGCCGAAGGGCCGGGCGTCGGAGATCACCACCGGGGCGCTCCACGAAGCGCCGCCGTCCGTGGACTTCGCGGTCAGCAGCTCGGGGAACGCGTTGCCGGTGAGCGGAAAGCTGACCCAAAACAGGTGGACGACGCCGGCCGTGCCCACGACGGGAAAGACGCCGACGTTCGCTCCCTGGTTGTACACCGTGACGGTGGGGGAGAACGAGGCGCCGCCGTCTTCGGACCAGGAAAAGCGGACCGGCTGGCGCTGGCTGGCGAGGACGGCGTCCCAGCCGACGTAGACCCTGCCGTGAAAGGGGCTGTCCGCCCGGGTATCGACGGTGATCGCCTCCTTGTCGTTGAAGTCCTCCGGATCGACGCGCACCGCCACGGGCCCTTCCCAGGTCAGGCCGCCGTCAGGGGAGGCGGAGACGAAGACACCGTTCTCGGCGTTCCGCTCGTTGAAGAGGAGGGAGACGTAGTAGGCGCGGCTGCCAGGCCCGAAGGCCACCCAGGGATCGGAGGCGCGCTCGAAGCGGCCTCCCGTGACGGTGGTGAGGCCCGGCAGATTGCCTTCGCTCCAGGTCGTTCCCGCGTCGAAGGAGACCGCGTAGGAGAGGGCGCGGGCGCCGCCGTCCTCGAAGCGGACGTCCTGGTAGCCGGCGAGCAGATGGCCCTCGCGTTCGGGATCGAGCGCCAGGAACGGCTCGGTCTGGGTCTCCGGCTGCGAGAATCCCGTCGCCGCCAGGATGTCCTGGCTGATGCGGACCTGGCTCGCCACGGCCTTGGCCAGCGGAGCCGTGGTCGGCAGCTCGGCGAAGCCGGGCAGATGCTCGCGGCCCGGCGGCAGTATGGCGCCCTGGAAGCGGGCGCCCCAGGCCTTCTGCGCGTCGACCCAGCGATGGTGGGAAAACGCGGGCTGGTCGTCGGCGCCGCCAGCGAGCGAAGCGAGAAGGACAAAAAGGACCGGAAGGACGAACAGAGATGTCAACCGTTTCATTTTTCTGAAGACTCCTTGCCCTCTGACCTCGATTCTAACCCTCTTTGAGGCAGGGAGGGACAATTACTACGGACAGGTGTCGAAGGTCGTCTCGTCGATCACCGGGCGCGCGCGCTGGCCCAGCTTGTTGCGGTAGCGTTTGACGCGGCCCGTGCGGGTATCGGTGACGGTGAGCGTATAGGCGAGATCCGTCATGGCCGCGGCGGAGATGGAGAAGTGATTGTCCGAGGCGCAGTCGTCGATCACGTTGACCATCAGCTCCCAGTTCTGCGGCGAGTTGAACGAGAAGATTCCGGCGCCGTCAGCCGCTGGTGACGCGGCCTTTCCCGCGCCGGTCTTGCCGCGGAAATCCCTCCACGTCACCTCGGCCTTGAAGCGTCCCTGATGAAGGAAGAGGCTCGTGGCATTCGGAGGATTGTGGCAGGCGGCGCTCCCGGAGTCGGTGAAGGTGCCGCCAGCGGCGGGAAGGAATCGCCAATCGTAGCCGTCGGCCCGCAGGCGGAGCTCCACGACGCCGAAGTCCTTGGCGTTGCGCGCCTCGCTGTTGGGCCGGATCGCCGCGAACTGCCGCATCTCTTCGCCGCCGGTACCGACGACGAGCTCGCGAAGGCCGTACCGGGAATCCGCCCGGCCGGCGGGATCCTGCGGCGCGAAGCGCTCGTAGTCATGATCGTGCCCGACGAGGACGAGGTCGGCGCCCGCCTGATAGAGCGTCTGCCAGAAGGCGTCGTAGGTGACGTCGTCGTTGTGCAGACCCGAGGAGAAGCGCGGATGATGCCAGTAGGCGAGGGTGCAGGCCTGGCGGTGGGCGGCGAGATCCGCCGCGAGCCATTGAAGCTGCGGCGAGCCCGCCCCGCAGCCGCCGGCATCGGCGCAGTTGGAGTTGAGGGCGACGACGTGCCAGGTGCCGAGGTCGTAGCTGTAATAGCCCCGCGAGCGGTCGCCGGCCGCCGCACCGAAGTAGTCGTAGTAACCCGCCGCTCCGGGCGTCAGGTATTCGTGGTTGCCCGGCGCCGGGCGCAGCAGGGACCCCAGGCGGCCCCACGTCGGCGCGAAGACCGCCTGGTACTTCGCCAGGGTGCCGTCGACGTACTGGTTGTCCCCGAGCAGCAGGACGGCGTCGTACCCGGCCCCGAACAGCAGGTCCGAAGTCGCCCGCTGGCGGCAGGCCGTCGCCGTGCCGTCGCCGCCGTTGTAGCGGGGATCGTTCGGATCGCAGGCGATGTCCCCCGCGGCGGCGATGACGGGATCGGCGGCCCGAGCGGCGGGCGCGAGGAGAAGCAGCACGGCGCAGAAGGCGTTTCGGAGTTTCACCGGGGACTGATTGTAGCTCCTCCGACGCCGATCCCGGCGGTGTACCATCTCCGGACATGGCCCCGCGCAAGACCGACCCGGACGCCGAGATCCAGCGCCTCTACCGGCTGCCGGCCGTGGAGTTCACGCCGGCGCGCAACGAGCTGGCGAAGCGGCTGCGCAAGGAAGGCCGCAAGGAGGCCGCCGCCGAGATCCAGGCGCTGCCCAAGCCGACGCCGTCCGCCTGGGCGGTGAACGCGCTGTTCGAGCGCCAGCCGAAGAAGATGGAGGCGCTGCTCGGCGCCGGCGAGCGGGCGCGGGCGGCGCAGCGGGAGGCGGTCTCCGGCCGCGGCGCCGAGGCCCTGCGGGAGTCGATCCGCGCCGCGCGCACTCTCTCGGACGAGTTGCGCTGGGAGGCGGGCCAGATCCTCGCCGAGCAGGGAAAGCCGCCGAGCCGCACCCTGGTGGAGCGCATCGCGGCGAACCTCCAGGCCCTCGCCTTCAGCCCGGCGGCGGCGGAAGCCGCGGCGCGCGGCTGGCTCGACCGCGATCTCGATCCCCCCGGCTTCGAGGTGCTCGCCGGCCTCCAGGTGGCCGGCGCGCCCGTCGTGGACCTCGCCGTCCGGCGGGAGGCGAAGCGTGAGGCCGAAGAGGAAAAGAAGCCACGTGCCGTGGAGCCGCCGAAGGCCGTCCCTCCCAAGGAGCGGGCCGCCGAGAAGGCCCGCCGCGAGCGCGAGGAGCGCGAAGCCGAGAGACTGCGCAAGCAGATCGCGGCGGCCGAGGAGAAGCTGGAGCGCGCCCGCGCCGAGGCGGACTCGCTGGGCGACGAGGCCAAGGAAGCGGAGAAGGCGGCGGCCGGTCTCCGCCGCCAGGCCGAGACCGCGGAGCGCACGGCTGAAAGGGCGCGCGAGAAGGCGGAGAAGGCGGCGGAGCGGCTGGAGCGGGCGAAAGAGGAGCTGCGGGCGGCCAGGAAGGCGGAATGAGGTGGTTCAATGGGGGGGCTTTGGACATCGGACGGATCTGCCGTATCCGTCCGATGGCCGAGCTGAACCATGAAGGCTCCGCAACCGCGCCTGTCCATCGAAGAAATCCTTTCCGAGGATCTCCCCGCGCCGCCCGGCCGCGCCATCGGCCAATCCCGCGAGGGCCGCGACATCGTCGCCTACGTCTTCGGCCGCGGGGACCTCCACGTCAGCCTGATCGGCGGCTGCCACGCGGACGAGCCGGTGGGACCGGCCATGCTGCGGCGGCTGGTCGCTTTTCTCGCGGCGTGGCCGGCGGAGAATCCCCTGCTCGCTCGGTTCACCTGGTACGTCGTGCCGCACGTCAATCCGGACGGCGAGGCGCGCAACGCGGCGTGGAGCGATGCGACCCTGCCGGCGGTGGATCACCTGGGAGCTCCCGACCGCGTCTACGACCTCTTCCTCTATCTCCGCCACGTCCTTCGCGAGCGGCCCGGCGACGATATGGAGTTCGGCTTCCCACGAGGCGCGGAGGACTCCGGCACCCGACCCGAGAATCAGGCCGTCGCCGCATTCCTCGCCGGCGGCGCGCCATTCCATCTCCACGCCAGCTTCCACGGCATGGGCTTCGCCTCGGGTCCGTGGTTTCTCATCGAGCCGGGGTGGATCGATCGCACCGCTCCCCTGCGCGCTGCCTTGCGCCGAAGGGTGCGCGCCATGAAGTACGAGCCGTTCGACGTGGACCGCGGCGGCGAGAAAGGCTTCCGCCGCATCGACGAAGGGTTCACCACGCGTCCCGATTCGCGCTCGATGATCGCCTGGTTCGAGGAAGCGGGCGACTTCGCGACGGCGGCGAAGTTCCGTCCCAGCTCCATGGAGTACGTGCGCTCCCTGGGCGGCGATCCCTTCACCCTGGTCTCCGAGATGCCGCTCTTCCTGCGTCCGCTCGAGGAAGGCGAGACGGGGCGGCCGGACGATCCCCGCTTCCGCGCCTTTCTCGAGCGCATCGCCGCGAAGCCGCCCGCGGAGGTCCGCGCCGAAGCCGGGCGGACTGGCGTGCGCGGCATGCCCATCCGCGATCAGATGCGGTTGCAGCTCGCCTTTCTGGACGAAGCGCTGGCCGCCGTGCAATGAGTAAGATTCGCCGCCGCCGCGCGTATAGACAGAAATCCGCTTCCCCAGGAGGTGACCGCATGTCATCCGATTCCCTACGTCTCCGCTGGACGCTGTCGAGCGCCGCCGGCCTGGTCGTCGGGCTCGCCGCCGCAGTGGCTCTCGGCGCGCCGATCGAGACCGTCGTCGGCGCCATGCTGGTGACGCCGATCCTCACCGGCATCGTCGGTGCCGTGTTCGGCACGTCGCAATGGGTGCTGCTGCGGCGCCGCCTGGAGAACGCCCGCTGGTGGATCCCGGCGAGCGCCGCCGGGCTCGGCATCGGCCTCGCCGGCGGAATCGTGCTGGTCGAGCAGGTCGGCCGGGCGCTGACGGGAGGTCAGGTGAACGTGCGCCTGCTGAGCGTGCCCGCGCGGGCCGGGAGCATGGCGGTGGTGGGCCTGGTCAGCGGTCTCGCTCTCGGAGCCATGCAGTGGTGGGTCCTGCGCCGGCAGCAACCGCGGACCGCCAGGGCATGGTTCTGGGGAAGCGCGCTTGCCTTCACCGTCTCCCTCTTCGTCTCTTCGCTGCTCGCGGACCTGGTCTTCGGCGGTCTGACGGCGCCGCCCGGCTTCATCGCCTTCGTGCTGGCCGCCGGGCTCCTCGCCGGCGCGATGACGGCGGGCCAGGCGGCGCGGCTCGGCGGCGCCTGAGCGTTTGCGCGAGCGCCGCCTGTTACAAACTGCCCGCGCGTCCTTGACTCTCCCCGGGCGGCGGCGCTATGTTCCATGACAGGTCTGTTCCCTGGTTGTCACAGAAAAAGGAGGTCGGGATGTCACGAGAGTTGGGCGTGCGTCTGCTGTGCCTTATCCTGCTCGTCTCCTGGGTTCCGGCGGCCTTCGCCCAGTCCCAGGCGACGACGGGCGTCATCGAAGGAACCGTCGCGGACGAGAATGGCGGCGTGCTGCCCGGCGCCACCGTGACGCTGCGCAATACGGCGACCAACTACGAGCAGGTCGTCACCACCGGCCCCGACGGCCGCTTCCGCGGGGTGCTGCTGCCGCTGGGACCCTACCGCATCACCGTCGAGCTCCAGGGCTTCGCCCGGCTGGTGCGCGAGGGCGTCGATCTCGCGGTCGGCCAGACGATCAACCTGAAGCTGACCCTGCAGATCTCCGCCGTCGAAGAGGAGATCACAGTCACCGCCGAGGCGCCGGTGATCGAGACCAGCCGCACCGAGGGCGCGACCCGCATCGGCGACGCGGCGGTGGCCGGCCTGCCCAACAACGGGCGCAACTTCCTCGACTACACCAAGCTGACGCCCGGCGTGTCGATCGTCCAGGGGCCCGACGGCGACGAGCTGTCGATCAACGGCCAGAAGGGCATCTCCAACAACATCTCGGTCGATGGCGCCGACTTCAACAACCCGTTCTTCGGCGAGCAGCGCGGCGGCCAGCGGCCGCCGTTCACCTTCAACCTCGACGCCGTGAAAGAGGTCGTGGTGGTGGCTGACGGCGCGCCCGCCGAGTTCGGACGCTCCTCGGGCGGTTTCGTCAACGTGGTGACCAAGTCCGGCACCAACGAGATCTCCGGTACCGCTCACACCTTCTACAAGAACGACAGCCTGTCCTCGGATCCGCAGTTGCCGAGCGGCGGCACGGCGCCCAAGGGCGACTCCAGCCAGACCCAGTTCGGTTTCACCCTCGGCGGACCGCTCCGGAGGGACAAGCTCTTCTACTTCCTCGCCGCCGACGCCCAGCGCGGCGACAGCACCAAACAGACCCAGGCCGGCCGCATGGACGCGCGGCTGGTCAACTTCCTCAACTCGATCGGCATTCCGCAGGACGACGGCCCGATCGAGCGCACCAACGACGCCGAGGTGGCGCTCGCCAAGCTCGACTGGACGCCGTCGGAGAGCAATCTCCTCACCATTCGCTACTCCTACACCAACTCCGAGCAGGTCAACGGCACCTTCGACGTCGATTCCTACGGCCGTTCCGCCAACGGCGTCGAGCAGGACTATTCGCACGCCGGCACCATCACCTGGATCTCGACGCTGTCGTCGTCGAATCTCAACGAGCTGCGCGCCCAGTACGCCAAGGAGTGGCGGCCGCGGCCGTACGAGGGACCGGACATCCCGGGGCAGAACCGGCCGTTTCCGGACACCGCCATCTTCTCGGTCGACAACCGCTTCGGCCTGCCGTTCTTCCTGCCGGTCAAGTACAACGACGATCGCAAGCAACTGACCGAAAACTTCACGATGCTGCGCAGCAGCCACACCATCAAGATGGGCTTCGACTACAACGAAGTGGCGTCCTCGCAGACCTTCATCGGCTTCGCCAACGGCAAATTCTTCTTCACCAGCGTCGACGGCTTCATCAACTACTATAACAACCCGAACTACGTCGAATGCTCGAACGCCGCCGGGCAGTTCGTGACCGGCTCGCAAAGCGGCGTCTGTCCGGCCGGCACCTCGGTCAGCGGCCCGGTGGCGCTCTATCTGCAGCAAGCCGGAGTCGGCCGCACCGTAGAGGAGGCGGGCACCCAGACCATTAAGCAGAAAGAGCCCGCGGTCTACGTCCAAGACGAGTGGCATCCGACCTCGAACCTCACCGTGCAGATGGGCCTGCGCTGGGAGGGTCTCGACAATCCCGATCCCATCACCCCGCCCGACCAGGTCTTCTTCGCCCCCTTCATCGGCCAGACCCGCAACGGCCAGGAGTTCCCGTCGGACGGCAACATTCCGGACGACATGAACATGTGGCAGCCGCGGCTCGGCATCTCATGGTCGCCGGAGCCGAAGTCGGTGGTTCGTCTGACGGCCGGCATCTTCCACGCCCGCCTACCGGCTCTCGACTTGGCGTCGACGCGCTCGACCAACGGTTCGGTCGGCCAGACCTTGTTCCGTAACAGCTTCCTGGGCTCGATCGGCGTGCTGCCGCCGCCGCCACCCTACACGCAATTGATCGACGCCTCCGGCGCGCCGGTCTTCTTCCCCGACGTCTTCGTCTACGACAAGGACTGGCAGACGCCGCGCACCACCGCGACGTCGATCTCGTGGGAGCGGGAGGTCGCGCCGGCCCTCGCCCTGCTGATCAAGGGCAACTACGCCAAGACCGACCACATCACCCGCTTCATCAACCGCAACGCCCCGCAGTTCGGGTCGCCGTGGTCATCCGGTCTGCCGCCCGGCGGCATCAACGGCATCACCACGTTGACCTCGGTCGAATCGACCGCCAAGAGCCGCTACTGGGGAGTGACGATCGGCGCCAACAAACGGATGACCGACCGCTACGGCTATCAGGTCTACTACACCTACTCCAAGGACAAGTCGGACGACGACAACGAGCGCGATCCCTTCAGCTTCCGCTACGTCGACCCGACGCAGCTCGACCGCGAGTACAACTACTCCGACCGCGACCAGCGGCACCGGCTCAACGCGCTGGCGCTCTTCCGGCTGCCCTGGGACCTGAACTTCAACGCCCGTTACTCCTATCGCTCGGCGCAGCCCAGGTCGGT
Source organism: Acidobacteriota bacterium (assembly GCA_046765915.1). Lineage (GTDB taxonomy): Bacteria > Acidobacteriota > Thermoanaerobaculia > Multivoradales > UBA5704 > DATARR01. Next base: position 20,416 of record JBKPTH010000131.1, read on the forward strand.
CGCCAATCGGCAGCCCGGCGGGCCCGGAACCCCCATCATCCTGCGCAACACCGAGCGCAAGGACAACGAGTTCAACTCGCTCGACCTGCGGCTGTCGAAGGAATTCGCGGTGGGCGGCCTGCGCGTCGAGCCGATCCTCGAGGTCTTCAACGTCTTCGACGAGCCGAACTTCCTGCACCCGGAGGTCACCAACGGCGTCGCGACGAGCTTCGACGGCACCATCCGCTCAGGTGGCGGCGACCCGCGCCAGATCCAGCTCGGAGTGCGGGTGGTCTTCTAGGCTTCAGGACAACGACCTGATCGAGACGCCCGGCGCGAGCCGGGCGTCTCTCGTCCGGGATTCCTCAACGAGAGAATTTCTTCCACCAATGAAGCGGGCCCTCCCATCTGATTGTCTTTTCAACATACTTGCAAATAGGACTGTTCAGATTTAAGCTATGGGCCCCAACTGCTGATGGTCCCCAACGGGATCCACCAGAAAAGGAGGTACCGTATGCAGCGCAAGCTCGCAATCTTCGCGGTTCTCTTCGCTGTGGGAGTCGTTGTCCCCGCTGCGGCGTCGACTTTCGTGGCGATGAGTGAGAAGGACCTGGTTGCCGCCTCGGACTCAGTGGTACGAGGCCACGTGGTGAACGTCGAATCCTTTTGGAACGATGACCACACGCTGATCATCAGTGAGGCGGTCTTCGAGGTGGAGAGCGTCATCGTGGGCGCTGCGCCGAGATTCATCACTCTGCGCACCGCCGGAGGCACCGTGGACGACGATACCGTCGAGGCCATCGGTTTTCCTATCTTCCGCACTGGAGAGCGCGCCCTGGTCTTCCTCCAGCGGGACGATGACAAGCCGCTCGGAAGAGTACATACCAAGGGCGATCATGAAGGATACCGGGTCGCCGGCTACCAGCTCGGGCAGTACCGGATCTTCCAGGACCGCAATGGACGGGAGATCGCGGTGCCGGCAGCCGACCCCGGCGTGAGGTTTGTGCGCAAGGACGGGCGATCGGCCGAGTTGCCAAGAGCGCGGCGCTTGGAGTCTTTCGAGGAGGAGATCCGTCAGATCGGCAACCAACTGGGCCGCGGAGCTGAAACTCGCGACCGGAGGAGGTAAACCATGAACGTCTTACCACGCCGAATCACAATCACCCTCAATCTCGTTGTCGTCCTGGTTCTTCTGTTCGCCAGCGCCGCGTTCGCTTACGTCCTGTTCAGCCCGCGACGGACCTGGCGGAACACGCTCTATTACACCGTGGACAACCGCGGCATCTCCAGCATCGCCGACGGCGACGGAGGCGTCAGCCGCACGGTCAGTGCCATCACTTCGAGCTCGGCATGGAACGGCGCCGGCGCCATCGCGGGCACGTTGGTAGCCGCCGGCGCCGGGTCGGTGTCGAGCTGGGCGCTGGGCGATGGCACTCCGATGCTCAACTTCCAGGATCCCCCGAACGCGTGCACGGGGAATTGCCTGGCGGCCACCTTCATCAACTATTACACGGGCAGCAGGATCACTGACGCCGACATTGTGACCAACTCCACGGGCTTTTCGTGGACGTCCCAGGGTGAGGACCCCAACGGTGCCGGCTGTAACGGCGAGTTCTACATCGAAGGGGTGCAGGTGCACGAGACCGGCCATGGTCTGGGGATCGACCACACCAGCGTTTCCGGCGCTACGATGTATCCCTTCGTCAACTCCTGCAGCAACGCTCCGGCGACCACCGAATCCGACGACAACGCTGCGGCCCAGGATCTTTACAACTGCCGGTTTTATGGCTACGTGTGCGACACACGGTACGTTTCCCCGGCGGGGTGCTGCGGTGGTACCAGCTGCTACTCCCCCTACCCCGGAGTGCCGAAATACTGCTTGTAGGCCTGCCTGAAAGACACCTACGAATCCCGCCCGCGCGAGAGCGCGGGCGGGCGGTCTGAAGCTCCTTATTCCAGCAGCGCGAACTGAACCGTGGCTTTGGCGACGAGTTTGCCATGCTGGGTGACCTCGCCCTCCGCCACGGCGAGCCGTTTTCCCTTGCGCAGCAGCCGGCCCCGGCCCACCAGGGGCGCGAGGCGGGCGCGGTCCAGAAGGTGTACGGTGACCGTCGCGGGAACGACCGGAGCTCCAACAACACCCGCCGCCGACACCTCAGCCAGGGTCGTCAGGACCGCGAAGTGGATCACGTCCGGAGCCACCTGATGCTCGGGTTTGGGATCGAGGAGGACGGTGCCGGGCTCGTCTCCCGGACGCAGGCCGAGGCTCTGATTGAAGTTGGCGGTCATTCGTCGCGCAGCCTCACTTGAACGTCCGGAACCAAGCGTCGAAGATCTTCTTCACCGTTGGCGTCAGCTTGCCGCGCCGCCAGGTGTCCGCGGCTTTCTTCACCACTTCACCCTGCGTGGGATAGGGATGGATGACGCTGGCGATCTTCGCCAGGCCGATGCCGTGAGTGACGGCGAGGCAGAGCTCGCCGATCATGTCGCCCGCGTGCTCGGCCACCAGCGTGGCGCCGACGATGCGCCCCTCCTTCGAGCCCTTCTCGACGTGGACGCGCAGGAAGCCCTCGTCGGCGCCGTCGAGGATGGCGCGGTCCACGCCCGCGAGCGGAATCGTGAGCGTCTCGATCTCGATCCCCTTCTCGCGCGCCTCCTTCTCGTAGAGGCCCACGTGAGCCACCTCGGGTGAGGTATAGGTGCACCAGGGCACGGTGAGCGTCGAGGACTTGGAGCGGCCGAAGAAGAGGGCGTTCTGAATGACGATGCGCGCCTGGGCGTCCGCGACGTGGGTGAACTGGTACCGCGAAGCCACGTCGCCGCAGGCGAAGATCCGCTTGTTGCTGGTGCGCAGGTTGTCGTCCACCTCGACGCCGCGCTTGCCGTAGCGCACGCCGGCGGCCTCCAGCCCCAGGCCTTCGACGTTGGGCGCGCGGCCGATGGTCACCAGGATCTCGTCGGCGATCACCTCGCGGCGCTCGCCCCCGCGCTCGAAGATGACGATCTTCTCGGCGCCCTGGCGGCGGACCTCGACCACCTTCACGCTGAGCTCGAAGCGCACGCCGTCCGCGCTCAAGGCTTGCCGGACGATCTCGGCGGCGTCGGCGTCCTCGCGCGGCAGGATGCGCGGCTCTAGCTCGAGGGTCGTGACGCGGCTGCCGAAGCCGGCGAAGGCCTGGGACATCTCGCAACCGATGGGTCCGGCGCCGATCACCGCCAGTCGCGGCGGCAGCTCGGTCAGGTTGAAGATCGTCTCGTTGGTGCGGTAACCGGCCTCGGCGAGGCCCGGGATGGGCAGCTGTGCGGCGCGGGCGCCGGTGGCGATGACGGCGCGGCGGAAGCGCAGGCGCCGGCCCGCGACCTCGGCGGTGTCCGGCCCGACGAAGCGGCCGTCGCCCAGGAAGACATCCACGCCGAGGCCCTGGAAGCGGCGGGCGCCGTCGTGCACGCTGATGCCGGCGCGCAGGCGGCGCATGCGCTCCATGGCGGCGCCGAAATCGCCGGCGGCCTCGCGCGGCACGGCGGGTCCGCCGAAACGCGCGGCGGCCTCGCGCGCCTCCCGCCAGGCGCGCGAGGCGCGGATGATCGCCTTCGACGGCACGCAGCCGACGTTCAGGCAGTCGCCGCCCATGAGGTGACGCTCGACGAGAGCCACTTTCGCGCCGAGCCCGGCGGCCCCCGCCGCCGAGACCAGGCCGGCGGTGCCGGCGCCGATCACCACCATGTGGTAGCGCTCCTTCGGCGTCGGATTGACCCAGGCCGGCGGATGGACGTTCTCGACGAGCTTGAGGTTGTGCTCGTCCTGCGGCTCGAGGGGAAACGGCGCCGGCTTCAGGACGGGCTCAGACATGGCGGTCCTCGGTGGCGGGAGCGTCGATTTCCCGCCGCAGCGCCCGGCCGGCCAGCCGGGTGACGTAGGCGGTGACGGCGATGGTGGCGATGAGACCGAGGCCGAGAACGATCCACGAGCCGGGCCCTTTCTCGGTCCTGGCGCCGCCCGCGAGAGCGGCCAGGCTGCCCGCCGCCTTGCCGTAGTAGACGTAGAGGAGCGTGCCGGGCAGCATGGCGATCGAGGCCGCGAAGTACTGGAGAAACGTGACCTTGGTCAACCCCAGGGCGTAGTTGAGCAGGTTGAAGGGAAAAACCGGTGACAGCCGCAGGAGCGCCACGATCTTGAATCCCTCCCGCCCCACGGCCTTGTCGATGGCGGCGAACTTCGCGTTGCCGGCGATCCGGCGCTCGATCCGCCGGCGCGCCACGTAGCGCGCCACAAGGAAGGCGGCGGAGGCGCCGAGGGTGGCGCCGATCAGCGTGTAGATCGTCCCCTTGACCAAGCCGAAGATGGCTCCCGCCGCCAGGGTGAGCAGCGAGCCCGGCACGAAGGCGACCGCGGCCACGGCATAGCCGAGGATGAAGACGACCGGACCCCAGAAGCCCAACCCTTCGACCCACTGGGCGAAGCGGGGAATGTAGGCCGCGAGCTCTCTGCCGCCCAGGATCAGGCCGGCGATCACCGCGGCGCCGAGGACGGCATAGAGAACGATCCTGGCCTTGGACCTGGGCCGCGGCGGCGCCCCGATCCTACTGTTATCGATACCCGAATCGTGGTCCCTGCCGCCGGGGCCCCTCACCTCCCCGGCCCTCCTCTCCCACCTCACGTCCGCCCACCCGGGGAGAGGAGGGAGACTGCAGAAGAGGAAATTAGTTTTGCTTTTTCCAGCCCCCTCTCTCCCGGGGGCAGGGAGTGCGGCGGGAGAGAGGGGGTAAGGGGGAGTGAGGGGCCTGAGGCGGCAGAGAAGCCCCGCTCATCGAGGACTCTCGACGTCACGTACGGGCCCCCCGGGTTACGCCGCCGCCCACATCGCCGCGGCCAGCAGCACGCCGCCGACGCCGAGGAACGTCGCGAGCAGAGAGAAGGCGTTGCCCCAGCCCGTGCCTTCCTTCGCCGTCTTGCCGAGCAGCATGAGGCCGCCGCAGCCGACCCCGAGCTGCGTGAAGACCACCAGGAGGGTCAGCCAGGTGGGATACGGCTCGCCCGCCGGCTTCGTGATGCCTTTGAACAGGTTGACCGCCATGACCACCACACCGAGGAGGAGCAGTCCGAGCGCGTAGAGATCCCACAGCTTCAAGCGCGGCATCGCCAACTTGGGCAGCTTCAAAGAAGACAGTTTCATCGCCTCTCCCATGTCTCTGTCGTCTCCTGGAGGTCCGAAAAGCGCGGCAAGGATAGCACACGGCAAAGCGCTCGCGGCCCTCTGCGCATGCAACGCGAATTGTGCAGATCCGGCTTCCGCCAGGGTTATTTCTCCAGTTTTTAGCCTAAACATCTTGACGGCAGAGTTAATTGACGTAAGATTAAGCCCAACAACGGTGCTCTATCCCAAGGAGGCCAATCTTGCACCCGACCGAACCGAGTAGAGAGGAGGCGTTGGCTGCCATGACTCCGGAGAAGCTCGAGGAGATGGCGCGGCCGGCACCCCGCCCGCCTGCCCAGCCCGGCTTGCGCGATTTCCTGGAGATCCCCTACGACCAGCTGGAGGAGATGAACCTCGAGGCCAAGGAGGAACGGCTGGCCCGGCGGCCGGCCGACGTCGTCCGCGAGCAGCGGATGCGCTATCTCCACGACGAGAAGCGGATCAAGGCGGTCACGGTCTGCTTCACCGACCTCGAAGGCCGCCTGCAGATGCTGGACTACGACAAGAAGTTCCTGCTCAAGGCGGCAGACAACCTGACTTTCGACGGCTCCTCGATCCGCGGCTTCTCGCGGCAGCAGGAGTCGGACCTGCGGCTGGCGATCGACTGGCCGGCCTTCTACTGGCTGCCTTCAGACATCTTCGGTCCCGGCAAGGTGCTGGCGTTCGGCGAGGTTCGCGAACGCGACGGCAGCCCGTATCGCGCCGATGTCCGGGCTCTGCTCAAGGGCTACACCGATCAGCTCTATGCCAAGGATGGGACGGTCGCACACGCCGCCAACGAGATCGAGGGCTTCCTCTTCCGTGGTCGCGACGCGGAGCGGGTCTATCACGAGACGGGCCGCTTCGAGTTCATTTCCACTGGGGGCTACTACCACTCGCTGCCGGGTGACGCGTTGCGCCAGTTCATCGACACCGCCGCCGAGGTGCAGAGGGCCATGGGCTTCGCCAACGAGAAGGACCACCCGGAGGTGGCGCCCTCGCAGTTCGAGATGAACTACGGCTATACCGAAGCTACGGTGGCCGCCGACCAGGTACAGTTGTACAAGTTGCTGTCACGGCAGGTCGCGGCATGCCTGGGGATGACGGCGTGCTTCCTGCCCAAGCCGGTGACGGGGATCAACGGCTCGGGCATGCACACCAACCTCTCGCTGACGCGGCAGTCGACGAACCTCTTTTTCGACAAGGACGGTAAGGACGGGCTCTCGGCCGTGGGTTGGGACTTCATCAGCCGGATCCTCGCCAGCGCTACGGATGTCTGTCTGGTGCTCAATTCGAGCGTCAACTCCTATCGCCGCCTCGACCCGCACTTCGAGGCGCCCAACCAGATCAAGGCCTCGGCGATCGACCGCGGCTCGATGGTTCGCATCCCCCTCGGCAACGAGCGCTCGGCGCGCGTCGAGGTGCGCTCCATCGCTCCCGACTCCAACCCGTATTTGGCGATCTATACGCTGCTCAAGGCGGGGCTGGAAGGGCCGCAGAGCGAGGAGGACGGGGACAAGCGGCCCCGCACGCGCTTCCTGCCCGACAACATCCACGATGCGATCCGCCTCTTCAAGGGGAGCCGGTTCATGCAGGAGATCCTGGGCGAGGAGGTGCATGCCAAGTTCGCCGAGCTGAAGCTGACCCAGGCGGAGCGCTGCCCCAAGGCCCTCGGCACCTTGATCAAGGCCTCGGAGGTGCAGTACCACCACGAAGTCACGAACCAGTTCCTCTGGTCGCAATTCTGATCGGCGCACGGCCCGCCGCGATCCAGGGGCCTATTGATGCTCGGGTCCACTCTTGGGAGCAGGAGCGGTATCTGGCGGAGTATTGAGGCGGCCTCAAGCTCGCGGGCCGGCGGGAACGTAGTCGATCGGCAGAATTCCGAGCTCGCCATCCTCCAGGACGTCCACGGTCTGCTCGTGGATGTCCTGCTGGATGGCCCCTCCCGCGACGATGCTCTCCTCGATGGTGACCCGCCGCCGCACCTCGTGGCGGTCGACGAGCTGGCGGTCCTCGGCCGAGATCTCGGCGCCGTCCTCGGTGAAGAAGGAGTAGCGCTCCCAGAGGACGGCGTGGCGGATGGTGACCCCGTCCTCCAGGATCCAGCCGTCGCCGATCACGGCGTAGGGACCGAGCGTGACGTTCCGCCCGACGATGCAGTTGTTGCCGATGACGACGGGGGGGATGATGTTCACCCGCGAGAAGTCGATCTTGACGTTGCTGCCGAGATAGCCCCAGGGCAGCTTCTCGTAGGGAAGATCGACCTTCAGCTCGCCATCCAGCAGGTACTCGTTGACCCGCAGATAGTCCCGCTTCTGGCCGACATCGAACCAGGCGCCGTCGTACTGCAGGCCCCAGAGCAGGAGATCCTTCGGCAGGGTGACGTAGGGCAGGCCGCCGAGCATGGCCGGGAAGACGTGCTTGCCGAAGTCATAGAACGGCTCCGGGATGTCGGCCCGGGCCTCGGTGCGCAGGGGATCGAGGATCTCGATCAGCTCCCTCTCGATCATGTAGATCGAGGCGTTGTTGAGATTGCTGGGCGAGTCGGGGTCCTTCTCGCGGAACTCCTGGATGCGTCCGGACTGCGAGAGGATTCCGGATCGTTCCTCAGTCTGGTCGAGGAGGACGGTGCCGTAGTCCTTTCGCCGCTCCCAGGGGACGGGGACCAGCACCACGGTGAAGGCGGAGCCGACCCGCTTGTGGATCTCGTACGTCTCCTCGAGGAGCGCGGAATCGAAGTTGGTGACGATATCGCCGCTGGGCACGATCATCGTCGAGCCCCGGAACTCCCCCGCGGCAGGCAGGGTCTCGCCGGGGAACACCTGCTTGGCCTTGTTCCCCAGGGCCTGCTTGCAGACGCCGCCCAGGGTGCCGCTCGGCGTGTCCTCCTCGACGTACTGGATCCTCGCGCCGAACTTGGTGCCGTCCCGGAAGTAGCGCTTGATGGTGTCCTTGAGCACGCAGAGGTTCATCGAGAGGTCCGTGATCCCGGAGTCGACCATTCGTCGCACCCAGACCTCCGCCATGGCGACCTTGCCGCCGAGGGGGAACAGCGGCTTGGGGAGATGCTGGGCCGTCAGCGGGTCCATGCGCTTCCCCAGCCCCGCGGCCAGGATGGCGCATTTGAGGTCGTTCTGGACGCCCCGCTGGTAGGTCCAGCAGCGCTGCCAGAAGGAGGGGCCGAATTGGATGGGCACGCAGGGCTCCTTTTACCATTCTTCGATGCGCTAGATCCGTCTGCCTGCGGCCGGGGATCGTACCATGGGTCCGTGAGAATCTCGGCCGAAGCGGATCGCTGATCGAGCAAAGCCCGTACCATCCGCTGGATGGATGTCTCTGAGCCTAAGCCCCTCTCCTCATCGCAATTGGGGTCTTGCAGTCTTAACGGTCGATGGTTAAGCTTTGCCTTAGCAATACCCAATGGGAGGTCCGCTATGGCTTTCGCCCAGACATTCAACATCGGCTATCTCAAGACCAGTGCCGATCTTGGAGAAGAGATCTTCCTCTCTGTGACGGACAATTTCGAGTACGGTCCCGGGATCATCCGCGATGGGGTGACTATTCCAAGGATGAGAGATCCTCACACCGATTCGCACGCTCTGGGTTGTGGGCCGCCCGCAGCGTGGCGAGACCTCCCAGAGACCACGACCAATGCCTACGTCCAGCGCGCCGGCACCTGGACGCTTTTTCATCATCTCGACAGATTCCTGAAGATTTACGGCGAGAAATACCATGTCATCGGAATCCAAAGCTGCGGCGACCTCACCATGAATCCGTGGCATATAGCGCTTATCCATAAGAGAAACCGAACTATCCTGTGCCGGCTCGTGGCACCAGCCAGGCAGCAACGCGAGCCCGACGAGCCGTTCGCAGAACGCACTTATCGTTGCTTGGTAAAATGGAGGAGCCAAGCGCCACCCTGGAAGCATGACTTCATCGACCTACAGTTCTCTGAGGTTGAGGATGGTTTTCATGCGGCAATTGCCGACAATGACTACCTGGATAAGCAGTACAAGGGTAGGACAAAGAGAGCTTGGCTGGAAGAGGCCGGGATCAACTTGAACAACATTGCGCCACAGATTGATTTTGCTCTTTCTGGAAAGCCCATCATCCAGAAGGGATCTGAAATTCCTTTGGCTACCGTCATTGATCGCTTCCAGGATGTCAGGCACATTTTCAATCTTCCTGAAGTGCCGGCGTCCGGACAATTCGGCGACTTACCGGTCAGCAAGATCAACTTTGGTGAGCACGAGCTCTATAAATACGTCAACACTCGCCGGGCGGCCCTTCATTCTCCAATCCTGGTCCCCTTCCGCTGGAGCGGCGTGTCGGTGAAGTGGGGGGAGTTGGAGGAGGCTATGCGGAAGGAGCTATTCAAGCCTGATTCCGAAACTCCGACGAAGCGAGGTTATTACAGGAAATATTCCGATCATTTTGCCGAGATCTTCTTCCCTTACAATGTTTATCCCTTCGGCGTCCTGGGAGGTAAAACGGATGAGCTGGTCGGATTGGCCTCGGGAGGACTATCCGGCAGGATCGGAAACACGCTAACCGGAATAACTACGATCATGTACGATTTCTTCGGCTGTGAAGACGCGCTCATTTTGGATGAAGGTTTCGACACTTTTCACATCGTCAACCCTGCGGTCAAGACTCGCGGAAGATCCGGATTCGCTTATGATAATAAAAGATTGCTGGACGAGATAGCGGTATATGCGCTGGCGAAATTCGAAGTCGATCGGGAAAAGTGTTCGAAGGAGCTTGCGGCAGACCGAGAAAAGGTCCCGGCGACCGCCAGGCCGGCTCGGTATTATCGCCCGGGTGGTTCGGACGGCTTCACGGAAGATATGGCGGACTGGCATCTGAATGCTCCGCTCATTGAAGAGCTGAAGAGATATTGTGAGAAGGTCAAGTCGCAAAAGACATACCGGTCGATCGCGGTGGAGCCGCAGCGGTCGCAAATCAGATCAGTAATTATTTTTGCTGTACCCCATGACCGCCTCTAACTCGTGGAGCGGTATCAAAGGGGTAGCAGGCCCAACTTCTCCAGTTGCGGGGCCGCCAAATCCCTGGGACTAAGCAAGGGACTCTCGACCGGCCAGGGAATGCCGATCCGGGGGTCGTTCCAGGCGATGACGATCTCGTCCTCGGGATCGTAGAGCTCGGTGCACTTGTAGAGCACGTGCGCCGTCTCGGAGAGGACGCAGAAACCGTGGGCGAAGCCGGGCGGCACGTAGAGCTGATGGAGATTCTCGCCCGAGAGGACCTCGCTGACCCAACGTCCGAAGGTGGGGGAGTGCGGCCGGATGTCGACCGCGACGTCGAAGATCTCGCCCAGGATGACGCGCACGAGCTTGCCCTGCGGCCGGCGGAGCTGCGCGTGCAGGCCGCGCAGGGTGCCGCGGACCGAATAGGAGTGATTGTCCTGCACGAAGGCTGCGGTGATACCGCCGTCCGCGAACTTGCGCTGGTGGTAGGTCTCGAGAAAGAAGCCGCGGTCGTCCCCGTGAACCTTGGGCTCGACGAGGATGACTTCCGGGATTTCCAGCGGCAGGAATCTCACCGCCGGGAGACCTCGCTCTCCTGCCGCGCCCCGAGCCCCAGGCGCTCGCGGCCGTACGTGCCCGTCTGCACCGTCTCGCACCAAGCGCGGTTGTCGAGATACCAGCGCACGGTGGCGCGCAGCCCGGCGGCGAAGTCGTGCCGCGGCGCCCAGCCGAGCTCGCCGCGCGCCTTCGCGTCGTCGATGGCGTAGCGGCGGTCGTGCCCCGGCCGGTCGGGGACGAAGGTCTTGAGCTCGCGATAGGAGGCGATCCCCCGCGCGGCGAGGGCGGGATTGCCGGCCGCCGGCCGCTCGCTCTCCAGCGCGTCGCAGATGGCGTCGACGATCTCCAGGTTGGTGCGCTCGCTGCGCCCGCCGAGGTTGTACTTGCCGCCGGGCCGGCCACGCCGCAGGACTTCTAAGACGCCGCGGCAATGGTCCTCGACGTAGATCCAGTCCCGCACGTTGGCGCCGTCGCCGTAGATCGGCAGCGGCCGGCCCTCGGCGGCGTTGAGCACCATCAGCGGGATCAGCTTTTCGGGGAACTGGTAGGGACCGTAATTGTTGGAGCAGTTGGTGAGCAGGGTCGGCAGGCCGTACGTCTCGTGGTAGGCCCGCACCAGGTGGTCCGCGCCCGCCTTGGACGCCGCGTAGGGCGAGTTCGGAGCGTACGCCGTCGTTTCATTGAAGGCGCCGGCCGGTCCCAGGCTGCCGTAGACCTCGTCGGTGGAGACGTGGAGGAAGCGGAATTCGCGTCGGGCGTCCTCGTCGAGGTTCGCGAGGTGATGCCGGACCGCCTCCAGCAGCTCGAAGGCGCCCACGATGTTGGTCTGGATGAAGGCGCTGGCGTCGTCGATCGAGCGGTCGACGTGGCTCTCGGCGGCGAAGTTGACGATCGCCGTGGGCCGGTGCTCGGCGAAGATCCGCCGCACCTCGCGGCGGTCCGCGATGTCGCCGGTGAGGAAGGCGAGGCGCGGATCGTCCAGCACGCCGGCGAGGTTCTCGAGGCTGCCGGCGTAGGTGAGCTTGTCGAGCACGAGGACGCGCGCGTCCGTCTCCGCGAGGGCGAGCCTCACGAAGTTGCAGCCGATGAATCCGGCGCCGCCGGTGACGAGGAGGGTCTGTGCCATGGGATCGACCCCGAGGGGACGGTACGGCCGGGGAAGTATAGCCGCAACGGTGCGGGGCTCGGCTAGAATCGCGCGGCCCCAGCGGGATCAGCCGGGATCAGCCATGAACAGGACCTCTCCATGACCCCCTTCCAAGCCGCCGTCCTCGGAGTGGTCCAGGGGCTCACCGAGTTCCTTCCCGTCAGCTCGTCCGGCCACCTGATCCTCGTCCCCTACTTCCTGCACTGGCCGGACCAGGGTCTGGACTTCGACATCGCCACCAACACCGGGACGCTGCTCGCCGTCCTGGCGTACTTCCACCGCGATCTGCGCGACCTGATCGCCGGCGCCTTCACCGGCGCGCCGCGCTCCCGCGACGGCGATTTCGCGCCGCGGCCCATGGCGTGGGCGATCGTTCTCGGCACCATTCCGGCCGGCCTCGCCGGGCTTCTCGCCAAGCACTGGATCGAGACGCACCTGCGGACCCCGGCGGTGATCGCGGCGACCACCTTCTTCTACGGCATCCTGCTTCTGCTCGCCGATCGGCTCGGACACAAGGAGCGCACGATCGAAGGGGTGACGCTGGTGGACGGCCTGATCGTCGGCTGCGCGCAGGCGCTGGCCCTCGTCCCCGGCACGTCACGCTCGGGGATCACCATCACCGCGGCCCTGCTGCTGGGGTTCACGCGGCCGTCGGCGGCCCGCTTCAGCTTCCTGCTGACCGTCCCCATCAGCATCCTGGCGGCGCTGAAGTCGGCCAAGGACCTGGCGGACGCCGGAGTCGGCGCGGCCCAGCTCGTGCCGATGGCGATCGGACTCGTGGTGTCCGCGGTGGTGGGCTATGCCGTGATCGCCTGGCTCATCGCCTGGCTGCGCCGGCGGAGCCTGACGGTCTTCGTGGTCTACCGCGTGCTGCTCGCCGCCGTGATCGTGGCGGTGCTGGTCCTGCGCTAAGAAGAGGGAAAATTCATATTGACAAAAGCGAATAGGTATATTAGTCTCCAGGGTGCGGGGAGGCAAATCCTCCTCTCATCCCTCCCAAAAAGGAGCGCATGGCGCTCCTTCTTTTTTGTGTAGGCGCGCGATGAGGGCCTACCCGCCCAGAACCGCCTTCTTGAAGTCCTCGCCGGGCGCCGGGTCGGGTCCGATCCAGGTGGAGAGGATGGCGTCCGACACGGCTTTGCCGGGCAGGGTGCCCTTGGCCTTGCCGCCGACCTCGACGGTGGTCCCTTCGCCGGGCAGGTAGGTCAGGATGAGCTGTTGGCCCTTGCCGACCCCGCCCATCCAACTGCAGAGGGTGGTGAAGGCCTTCTTGACCTCCGCCGAGGCGTTGGGGGTGTTCTGCTCCAGGCCCTCTTCCCACGCCTCGCACATCTGTTCCTTGCTGACGTCGTAGATGAAGTGCATCACCATCCGGCGCGGCTCGTCCGCGCCCAGCACCTTGGCGGCGCTCTTCTCCTTCTGCGGCAGATAGAGGCCGCCGACGTAGACCTTGATGATGAACTTCTTGCGCAGGCCTATGCCGTTGAGGACCAGGGTGTGGCCTTTGACCTCGGCCTTGTCGGGCAGGGTGACGCCGGAGAGCGTGGCGGCGCCGGCGGGCACGGCAAGCAGCAGGGAGAGGGCGGCGGCGTATAGAATTCGCATCGGGTTCCTCCAGCGAAGTTGAGCTTCCGGGATTCCGGCGGCAAGTTTAGCCGATTCACGGCCCGCCGTCGCAACTCGGGCGGCGAAGCCGCCGTATCTCAGCCCCGAGATGAAAACCGATGCCGAGCTGGTCGCGGGCGCCCTGCGGGGCTCCCAGGACGCCTGCCGCGAGCTGGTGAAGCGGTTCGAGCGGCCCGTCTACAGCCTCGTGGTGCGCATGGTGCAGGACCCGTCGACCGCCGAGGACCTGGCGCAGGAGGTCTTCGTCAAGGTCTTCCGCCGCCTCGACAGCTTCGATCCGCAATGGAAGTTCTCGAGCTGGCTGTTCAAGATCGCGCACAACACCACCATCGACCACCTCCGGCGGGGAGCGCCGGAGACGGTGCCCCTGGAGGCGGAGGAGGACGACAAGGGGGGACTCGGCGCCGTGCTCGCCGATGCGTCGGCGGAGGACCCCCGGTCGTCGGCGGAGCGGCGCGACCTGGCGCGGTCGCTGGAGCGCGCCATCTCCCGCCTGCGGCCCGAGTACCGGCAGGCCGTGCTGATGTTCTACGCTCACGGGGCCTCGTACCAGGACATCTGCGAGGTCACCGGCCTGCCGCTGGGCACGGTGAAGACGAACCTCCACCGGGCGAGGAAGGAGCTCGCCGAGACGATGACCGCTCTCGGCTGGGGGCCCGCCGGCGAGGGCCCAAGCGCTGAAACCGGAAGAGCGCCGGCCTCGTAGGGCGGGTCAGAGGAGAAAACGACGGATGCGCCCCTCCCATCGACACGCCCTCGACCGCTGGCTCGCCGCCGAGCGGGACGCCCGGCCGGAAGAGGCCGACTCCGCGCTGTACGAGCTGTTCGAGGCGCTGCCCCTGATCGCGCCGCCGGCCGGCTTCGCCGACCGGGTGCTCGTGCGGGCCGGCCTCGCGGCGGCCCGGCGCGACCTCTTCGCTTCGCGCGGCGTGCGGCTGGTGCTGGCGGCCTGCCTGGCCGCCACCGGCGTCGGAGCCCTCTGGCTGCCGCCGACCCTGCGGGTTCTCGCGGGCCTGTGGAGCCTGAGCGGCTTCGTGCGCGCCGGGGTGGAGGCGCTGAACGGCGTCACCCAATGGCTGGCCTCGGTGCTGCGGCTCGGCGAGCTGCTGGTCACCGTCGGCCGCGCGCTCACCGAGCCGCTGACGCTGCCGCAGGTGACCGCCGTGCTGGTGATCTGCCTGCTGGCTTCGAGCCTCGGGTTTCGTTTTCTCCGCGACCAAATCACAGGTGAGAGGAATTGGACCTATGTCGACCCCGTCTGAAGACACCCGCAGATTTTTCGCGAAGGCCGCCCTGCGTGCAGCGGCGATCCTTCTCGTTGTCGTTGCCACGGCGGCCTATGCCGCTCCCGCGCCGCAGTCCACCGCCAATCCGCCGGCCTCGGCCGCGGAACGCGAGGAGCTGCGGCGGACGATCGAAAGCCGTTACGAGGTGCTGCCAATCAGCGGTGGCATCGCGCTCAAGCCCCGCCAGGCCCGGGCGGGGGTGCGCACCATCGAGGTGACCGACCAGCAGGTGGCGGTCAACGGCGAGCGGGTCAGTCCGAGAACGCTGCGCGACTGGCTGGGCGCAGACGCCGAGCCGGTGCTCCGTCTCCAGCTCCTCTCCGCCGCCGAGCAGCGCCAGGTGTTCGCCTTGGACGCCACGGCGGCGCCGAGCCGTCCCGAGCCGAGCGCCGCGGCGGAGGGTGAGCAGGAAGTCACCGAGGTCACCGACACGTCGGAAGCCACGGCACCTGCGGAGCCCGCGCAACCGGCGGAGCCGGAAGCGCCGGCGGGCCCCGTCCGCCACAGCACCGGCGACCGGGTGAACGTCGGCGGCAGCGTCACGGTCTCCAAGGGAGAGGTGGTGAGCGAGGCCGTGGCCGTGGGCGGCAGGGTGACGGTGGAGGAAGGCGCCGAGGTCATGGACGGCGCCACCGCCATCGGCGGCTCCGCGCGCATCGACGGCAAGGTCGGCGGCGAGGTGGTCTCGGTCGGCAGCGGCGTCTTTCTCGGCCCGCACTCGGTGGTCGACGGCGCCGTCACCAGCGTCGGCGGCCGCATTCACCGCTCGCCCGGCGCCGTGGTCAACGGCCCCACCTCCGAAGTGGCGTTGCCGTTCGTCCGCCACGACGGCGATTGGTGGAACTGGGACTGGGATCGGGACCATTGGAGATTCCCGTTCTGGGGAGGCGTGTCGGACGTCCTCAGCAGCTTGATGAAGCTCATCCTGATGGGCCTGCTCACCTGCCTCGTCCTGCTGGTGGCGCGGGGACCTCTGGAGAGGGTGGACCGGCAGCTCACGGCCCAGCCCTGGCCCTCGGCGGCCGCCGGCATCGCCGGCTGCATCTCCTTCCTGCCGCTGTTCCTCGTCATGACGGTGCTGCTGGCGATCACCGTCATCGGCTGCGTGTTTTTCCTGCTCTACCCGTTCCTCTTCCTCTATCTGGGCCTGCTGCTCCTGCTCGGCTACGCGGCGGCGGCCTACCGGCTGGGACGCTGGATGGAGATCCGCTTCAACCGGAGCTTCGGCGGGCCGTACGCGGTGGCGCTGGTGGGCGTCTTCCTGATCCAGATCTGGTCGGTGCTCGCCGACGTGCTCGACGTGCTGCCGGGTCCCTTCGGGTTCTTCTCCTTCATGGTGGGATTGTTCGCGGTCCTCGTCCAGACCGCCGCCTGGGTCACCGGCTTCGGCGCCGTGATCCTCGCCCGCTTCGGGCTGGAGCCGGGCTACTGGCCGGGGCGGGGCGCGCCGGTGCCTCCGCCGTCGCATACGCCGCCGGCCGGCCCTGCAACGCCGCCGCCACCGCCGCCGGATCAGTTGCCGCTCAGCGAGCCGCCGTGGGAGGAGCCGGAGGCGGGTCCGGAGGGGTATGAGGGGAGCGAGCCGCCGCGGTAGGGGGTGAGGTCAACCTCTCCGCCAGCCGCGAAAAACGGGCGCGCACCCTGCGGTTGCCGACGGCGATGCGCAGGGCCCGCTCCTCTCCCACCAGGATCGCCAGCCGCTTGGCGCGGGTGAGCGCCGTGTAGAGGAGATTCCGCTGCAGCATCACGTAGTGCGTGGTGTGCAGCGGGATCACCACGCACGGGTACTCGCTCCCCTGCGCCTTGTGGATCGAGCAGGCGTAGGCGAGCACCAGCTCGTCGAGGGAGCCGAAGTCGTAGGTCACCTCGCGGCCGTCGATGGCGACGGTGAGGATCTGGTCCACCTCGTCGATCTTCCGCACCTGCCCGATGTCGCCGTTGAAGACCTCGAGATCGTAGTTGTTCCTTATCTGCATCACCTTGTCGCCGACGCGCAGGCTGCGGCCGCCGCGCGTCACCATCGGTCCCTCGGGGTTCAGCAGATCGCGCAGCGCCGCGTTCAGGCTCTCGGTGCCGAGGGGGCCGCGGTTCATCGGCGTCAGCACCTGGATCTGCTCGCGGGGATCGAAGCCGAACTTCGCCGGGATGCGCCGCGTCACGAGCTGCGAGACGGTGTCGACGATCTCCGCCGGATCCTTGCGCTCGAAGAAGAAGAAGTCGCCGTCGCTGTCCACCGACTCGTAGATCGGCATCGTGCCCTGGTTGACGCGGTGGGCGTTGACGACGATCAGGCTGCGCTCGGCCTGGCGGAAGATCTCGGTCAGCTTGACGACCTCGACCGCCTCGGAGCGGATGAGGTCCGCCAGCACGCGGCCGGGGCCGACCGAGGGGAGCTGGTCGGCGTCCCCCACCAGGATCAGGCGGCCGTGGTCGGGCACCGCCCGCAGCAGGTGATAGGCGAGCATGGCGTCGAGCATCGACGCCTCGTCGACGATCAGCAGGTCGCAGGAGAGCGGGTGCTCGCGGTTGCGGTCGAACTGCCGGGTCTGGGCGTTGAACTCGAGCAGCCGGTGCAGGGTGGCCGCCTCGGCGCCGGTGGCCTCGGCCAGGCGCTTGGCGGCGCGGCCGGTGGGCGCGGCGAGCAGCACCTTCTGATGCTTCTTCTCCAGGATCTGGACGATGCCGCGCACCAGCGTCGTCTTGCCGGTGCCCGGGCCGCCGGTGATCACCAGCACCTTGCGCGTGAGCCCGGAGCGGATCGCCTGCCGCTGCTCGCGGGCGAGGGCGAGCCGCTCCCGTTTCTCGAACCAGTCGAGGGCGCGGTCGAGGTCGATCTCCAGCGGCAGCGGCGGCTGGACGAGCAGTGCCCGGAGGCGCGCCGCGACTCCCGACTCGGCGGCGTGCAGCGATTTGAGGTAGACGGCCTGCTCGGCCGGATCGACGAGCGTCTCGACGACGATCTGCTCCGTCTCCGCCAGCGCCGCGACCGCCCGGTCGACGCGCTCGGCGGGCGCCGCGAGGAGCTTCTCCGCCTCCTCGATCAACGCCTTGCGCGGCAGATAGAGGTGGCCGCGGTCGGCGCCCTCGCCGAGCAGGTAGAGGGTGCCGGCCTCGATGCGCTGGGGCGCGTCGGGCGGCACGCCGAGGGCGGCGGCGATCTTGTCCGCCGTCTTGAAGCCGATGCCGTAGACGTCCGCGGCGAGGCGGTAGGGGTTCTCCCGCACCAGCGCGTTGGCCTGGGGGCCGTAGGCCTTGTAGATCTTGATCGCGTAGTGGGTGGAGACGCCGTGCGATTGCAGGAAGATCATCACCTCCTTGATCTCCCGCTGCTCGGACCAGGCGCGCAGGATGTCGCGGCTGCGCTTCGGGCCGATCCCCCCCACCTCGGTCAGCCGGTGCGGCCGGTTCTCGATGACGTCCAGGGTCTCCAGGCCGAAGGCCTTCACCAGCCGCGACGCCATCACCTTGCCGATGCCGCGGATGAGCCCGGAGCCCAGGTACTTCTCGATGCCGGTCACCGTCGCCGGCACCACCGTCGTGTAGGAGGTCACCCGGAACTGCTTGCCGTACTTCGGATCGTTGATCCAGGCGCCGAGGAGCCGCAGGTTCTCCCCCGGCTGCACACCCAGCAGATTGCCCACCGCGGTCACCAGGTCGCGGTGCCCCGGCGCGGCGAGCCGCACCACGCTCCAGGCGTTCTCCTCGTTGGTGAAGACGATGCGGTCCAACACGCCTTCGAGAGTCGTCGCGTTGTCGCCGGAGAGAGGATTGAAGGGGAGAGTCATAGCTGCCGGAGCGGAAACAGTGTATGACACTCCCGTCTGTGCCAAAATGACCCTCCCATGCCCGAGAAGCCCCTGGTCCTGGTGATCGACGACGAGACCGGCTCCCGCGAATCGATGGCCATCGCCCTCGAGAAGGCCGGGCTCGCCGTGCGCACGTTCGACGACGCGCGGAAGGCGCTGGAATACCTCGACGAGAACGATCAGGCCCGCCTCGCCGTCTGCGATCTGCGCATGCCCGGCATGGACGGCCTGGGATTCCTGCAGGAGGTGCGGGAGCGCAAGCTCGACCTCTGCGTCATGCTGGTGACCGCCTACGGCTCGATCGAATCCGCGGTGGAGGCGATGCGGGTGGGCGCCGACGACTATCTCACCAAGCCCGTGGATCTCTACGAGCTGCGCCAGCGGGTGATGAACCTGATCGAGAAGCAGCAGCTCAAGGAGGAGGTCTCGAACCTGCGCGAGATGCTCGACAAGCGCTACGGCTTCGAGAGCATCATCGGGCGCTCGGCGCCCATGGAGCACCTCTTCGAGCAGATGCGGCTGGTGGCGCCGACGCGCTCCAGCGTGCTGATCATCGGCGAGAGCGGCACCGGCAAGGAGCTGGTGGCCAACGCCGTGCACCGCGCGAGCCCCCGCCGCAACGAGCGCTTTCTCGCCATCAACTGCGGCGCCATCCCCAGCGACATCCTGGAGAGCGAGCTGTTCGGTCACGAGCGCGGCGCCTTCACCGGCGCCGTGGCGCGCAAGATCGGCAAGTTCGAGCTGGCCCACCGCGGCAGCCTGTTCCTCGACGAGATCAGCGAGCTCTATCCCGAGCTGCAGGTCAAGCTGCTGCGGGTGCTCGAGGAGCGGCAGATCATGCGCGTCGGCGGCGGCGAGCTGATCCCGGTCGACTTCCGGCTCATCGCGGCCACCAACCGCGACCTGGAGAAGGAGGTCTCCGACGGCCGCTTCCGCGAGGACCTGTACTACCGGTTGAAGGTGGTGACGCTGCGCATCCCGCCGCTGCGCGAGCGGCCGGGGGACATCCCGCAGCTCGCCGAGCACTTCCTCAACCTCTTCGCGCAGGAGCACGGCAAGCCGCCGATGCGGCTGAGCCAGGGAGCCCTGGAGCTGCTGTCGCGCTACGCCTGGCCGGGCAACGTACGCCAGCTCCGCAACGTCATCGAGTCGGCCGTGGTCTTCACCCAGGGGGAGGAGATCGGCGCCGCCGATCTGCCGGTCGAGGTGCGGGAGTCTTCCACCGTCTCCACCACCGGCCTGCCGGTGCAGTCGGTGGTGGGGGAGCCGCGCACCATGGCGGACATCGAGCGCCAGGCGATCCTCGAGACCCTGGCGCGCACCGCCGGCCACCGCGCGCGGGCGGCGGACATCCTCGGCATCGGCCTGCGCACGCTGCAGCGCAAGCTCAAGGAGTACAAGGATGAAGGTTTCATTGAGGAGGATTGAGGAGGGACGATGGAGCTCCATACCGAAGTGCTGATCCACAACGAGATCCTGGGCGTAAAGGGGGGCAAGGGAGTGCTGCTCCAGATCAGCGGCGACGGCTACTACGAGGTGAACCTCCAGTTCGGCGAGCGGGTTCACCGCACGCTGCTGCCGATCCAGGGCACGGTGCTGATCGGCCGCGAGCCGGAGGAGGCCACGCGGCCCGATCTGGAGATTGAGCGCTGATGGCCGCGAGGCTCTCGGTCAACGTCGATCACGTCGCCACCCTGCGGCAGGCCCGCAAGAGCTGGTATCCCGATCCGGTCGAGGCGGCGCGCCTCGCCGAGGACGCCGGCGCCGCCGGCATCACCGTCCATCTGCGGGTGGACCGCCGGCACATCCAGAACTCCGACGTCGAAAGGCTGCGCCAGAGCGTCCGCGGCAAGCTCAACCTGGAGATGTCGAGCGCCGAGGACATGGTGCGGGTCGCCCAACGGGTCAAACCGCATCAGGTGACGCTGGTGCCGGAGCGGCCCGAAGAGGTGACGACGGAAGGGGGGCTCAACCTGCTCCTCTACGGCCGGCGGATCGCCGAGGTGGCCGAGCGCCTGGCGGCGGACGGTATCGCGGTCTCGCTGTTCATCGATCCGGACCCTCTACAGCTTCAGGCGCTCGTCCGTCTTTCGGGCCACGGGGTGACCGGCTTCGAGGTCAACACCGACGCCTATTCGCGCGCCCAGGAGGCGGTCGAGGGCGAGTTGCGCCAGATCGTCGAGATGGTGGAGCAGGGGAGAGCGGCGGGTTTCCACGCCTACGCCGGCCACGGGCTGCGCACCGACAACGTCCACGCCATCGCCGCGCTCTCGGGCATGGAGGAGTTGAACATCGGCCACTTCATCGTCAGCCGCGCCGTGATCGTGGGCATGGAATCGGCGGTCAGGGAGATGCTGGCGGCGATGGAGGGTTAACGCTTTCTTCTCTGACTCCTGATCCGGTACAGGCGCTCCGTGAAGCCGCCCTCGTGCTCGAAAGCCTCGGCCTGGACCGTCAACTGGCGGTCGAGCAGGTGGCAGCAGAGGTTGAGCAGAGAGAGGGCCGCGTTGGCCACCAGGGCGGAGGAGCTCAGGGACGGACACGGACTTTCACGGACGGCCACGGACGAAGCTGCTGCTTTTCCGTCCTTGTCAGTCCGTGTCCGTCCGTGTTCGTCCTCAACCCACGCTCGTATCTCCTCCACCGACACGCAGCGCCTCTTCTTGAAGCGCACCAGGCACGCGTGATCCGGCGGCAGCAGCGGCAGCCCTCGCTGCCGCAGGAAATCTTCGTAATCGAGCCGCAGCTCCTCCAGGCTGGCCCGCGCCACGTTGGTCAGCTTGAGCTCGGTTTTCTTCGAAGTTCCCGAGGCCTGGCTGCCCTCGGCGATGTTCTGCACGCCGCTGCGCGCCGCCTGCACCATCTGGTCCCGGGTGCGGCTGCCGCGGTCGACGTAGCGCTCACAGAAACGCACCGTGACGTCGTAGACCAGTTGCGCCAACTGAAAGCTCTTCAACTTTCGGTATCCGCCGTGCTTCGGGATCAGCGGCTCCTCGGACCTCACGATCCCAATTCCCCGCGGATCGCCACCGCCAGCTCTTCGGCCAGGGCGTCGATCATCTCCTGCTCGGGGCCTTCGATCATGATGCGGGCGAGGGGCTCGGTGCCGCTGTAGCGGAGGACGAGCCGGCCGTCCTCTCCCAGGCGGTCCTCGACGGCGCGGGCCTTGGCGGAGACGGCGGGCAGGTTCTTGAAATCCACCTTCTTCGCCACCTTCACGTTGAGCAGGATCTGGGGGTAGCGCCGGAAGGGCGCCAGCATCTCCGAGAGAGGCCGGCCCGCCTGGTGCCGGAGGGCCGCCATGTGGACGGCGGTCAGCAGGCCGTCTCCGGTGCTCGCGAGCTCGCTCTCCACGATGTGGCCGGACTGCTCGCCGCCGAGGAGGATGCCCTCCTGCCGCATCGTCTCGACGACGTAGCGGTCGCCGACGTTGCAGCGCACGACGCCGATGCCCTCGGCCGCGAGCGCCTTCTCCAGCCCGAGGTTGCTCATGGACGTGGCCACGATCCTGGGGGGAACGAGCCGGCCGCTGCGCTGCAGGCAGGTGGCCCAGAGATAGAGGATGGCGTCGCCGTCGCGCACCTCTCCCCGTTCGTCGGCGAGGATGCAGCGGTCGGCGTCGCCGTCGAAGGCGGCGCCGAGGTCCGCTCCCTCGCTGACGACGCGCGCCGCCATCTCCCCCGGCGCCGTCGAGCCGCAGCTCTCGTTGACGTTGCGGCCGTCGGGCTCGGCGTGCAGCAGGGTGACGCCCGCCCCGAGCCGCTCGAAGAGTTCCCGCGCGTAGAAGGAGGCGGCGCCGTTGCCGGCGTCGAGCACGGCGCGCAGGCCGTCGAGCGGGCGCTCGCCGGGAACGGTCGCGGCGAGGTGGCGCAGGTAGCTCTGGCGCAGGTCCGCGTCGATCGCGGGCCGGTCCGGCGGCAGGTCCGGAATGCTCATCTGCCGATCCGCCAGCAGCCGGCGCTCCAGGGCCAGCTCGTCCTCGTCGCTCCACTTGGTCCCCTGCGGATCGATGAGCTTGATGCCGTTGTCCGGATAGGGATTGTGGCTCGCCGAGACGACGACGCCGGCGGCGGCTCCGGTGTGGCGCGTGAGGTAGGCCACGCCGGGCGTGGGGATGACTCCCGCGTAGCGGACGTCGACGCCGCCCCGCTCGAGCCCGGCCGCCAGCCAGCGGCAGATCTCGGGCGTGCTCTCGCGGGTGTCGCCGCCGAGCACCACGCGGGGCGCCGCGCCGTCGCCGCGCTCGCGCAGGGTGGCGGCGAGATGGACGGCGAGCGCCGTCACCGTGGCGCGGTCGAGAGGCGGCTCGCCGAAGCGGCCGCGGATGCCGTCGGTGCCGAAGAGGCGGGGGGCGGCGCTCACGTCTTTTCCTTTCCCGTCTTGGGCTCGGCGGGCTGCCGCAGCGGCACGCGGACGGTGACCTGGGACGGCTGAGCGATTTGAATCAGCGGATCGGGCGCCACCACCGGCACGGTCTCTTCGAAAGTGGTGGAGTGGCCGTCGAGACGGATCGGCCGCGTCGCCAGCGAGCCGATGCGGGATAGCATGGATTCGGGACCGGTCACCAGGACCTGGTTGGGGAAGACCTCCGGCTCCTCGACGATGACGCCCGCCGCCGGCTTGCCGACCAGCATCGGCTGGACCGGCAGCCGTAGGCTGACTTCCCGCTCGAGATCCACGCGGATGGCGCTGGGCTCGATGGAGACGACCTCCAGCCCTTCCGGCGCGAGCACGTTTTCCGGCCCCAGGGTGAACGTGGTGGCGCCGGGCCCCTGGTTGGAGAGATCGACCTGCACGTCCACCATGACGGGGTTGAGCTGGCGGATGGCCCTCTTGCTGCCGATCAGCCGCACGTTTACGTTCCGTACCTGATTGATGATCATGAGCTCGGGGCGCCGGATGTAGCTGACGTTCGCCTCGACCACCTTTTCGCTGGAGGCCAGGCGGTCCTCGACCGAGGCGTTGAACCAGATGCCGATGGCGATGCCAAGGGCCAGCAGCCGCAGCGCCCAGGTGCGCGCCGACTCGCTCATGCCGTCCCCCGCGGATAGAGGTCGGTGACCAGGTAGCGATAGAGAGAGTTGCGCAGGCTGTTGCTGTCGAGGTCCTGGGTCAGCTCGCCGTTGAAGGCGAGCGAGATCACGCCGGTCTCCTCCGACACGACGACGGCCACGGCGTCGGTCTCCTCGGTGATGCCGAGGGCGGCCCGGTGGCGGGTGCCGAACTCCTTGGAGAGCTCGGGATTGGGCGTCAGCGGCAGGAAACAGGCGGCGGCGGCGAGCCGATCGTCCTGGATGATCGCCGCGCCGTCGTGCAGGGGCGTGTCCGGCATGAAGATGTTGATCAGCAGATCGTAGGAGGCGAGGGCGTCGAGAGCGATGCCGTTCTCGATGTAGTTGCGCAGCCCGTGCAGGCGCTCAATGACGATGAGCGCGCCCACCCGGCGGGTGGAGAGGGTGGTGGCGGCGAGCACGATCTCGCTGAACGAAGCCACCACCTTCTGCTGCTTGGTGAGGCCCCACAGGGGATTGCGCCCGAAGTCGGCGAGGGCGCGGCGGATCTCGCCCTGGAACAGCACGATGATGGCGAAGGGCAGCACGATCAGCAGGTTCTCGAGGATCCGCTGCAGGGTCGGCAGCTCGGCGAGCACGGCGGCGTAATAGACCACGCCGAGGAAGAAGAGGCCGAGCAGCATCTGCACGGCGCGCGTGCCGCGGATGAGCAGCAGCAGGTTGTAGATGATGATCGCCACCGCCAGCACGTCGACGGCGTCGCGCCAGGTGAGGATCTCGAGGAAGCGCAGGATCGTCACGCTTCCCCCGCCACGGCGTACCAGACGTCGAGGAACTGCACCGTCTCCGCCACGTCGTGCACGCGCACGATGGCGGCCGGCAGGGCCGCCGCCCAGGCCACGGCCGCCAGGCTGCCGCCCAGCCGGCGGTCGGCTGCTTGGGGTCGGGCCGCGGCACGGGAGATGAAGCTCTTGCGGCTCGCGCCCACCAGCAGCGGCCGGCCGAGGGGGGCGAGCTCGTCCAGACGGGCGAGGAGAGCCAGGTTC
>JBKPTH010000132.1:0-7429 GCA_046765915.1 Acidobacteriota bacterium
GGGGTGAGCCGCCGCCGGGACCGCCGCCTGCTGGCCGTCGATCTTGAGACGGAAGCCCGAGCGCTCCAGCTCGATGCCCTGCAGCCGGTTCTGCGCCACCAGCTCGATCAGCTCTTTGATCTGTTCAAAGGTCAGCACGTCGACGCGCCCTCCGCAAGGACCAGGGAAGTGAGGGCAACCCTCAGGAAAGTTCCTCCTCCAGGAGCAGACGCGCTCGCCGGAGCTCGAACCGGGCCCTGCCGTAATTGCCCTCGGGACCCAGCACGAGGAGCAGATAATAGTCTGCGGCGACGGAGCTTACCATCAGCGTCAAGCGGTCCGTCATCACCGAGAACTGCTGGACCTCGCCGACGTCCAGCTCGCGGTGGTTCTCGGTGATCGAGCGCACCTGGGCGATCAGCTCGGCGGCGAGCGCCTCCAGGTCGAGCTCGGGAGCGGAGCTGAACGACTCGACGGGGAGGCCGTCGCGCGCCACCAGCGAGAGGGCGAGCGCGCCCTCGATGCGGTTGCTGATGCGGCTCAACTGATCAAGAAACATCGCGCTGGCTCCCCTGTCGCAGGCGCTGCAGATAGCCCTTGAGGACCCAGGACTTGCGCGCCCGCGCCTCCGCTTCGCCGCCCGCCGCCGCGGGCTCATAGCCTGCCAGGAGGTCGCGCACCTCGAGCGGCCGCCGCTCGCTCCGCCGGCCGGCGGCCCGCGCCAGGCCTTCCTGCGCGGCGGCGTTCTCCGGCTCGCGCCGCAGCACCTCGCGGAAGATCCGCTCCGCTTCGCCGTGGTGCCCCTGCTTCAGATAGATCTCCCCGAGCGTGGCCGTGGCCATCGGCTCGGCCGCCGCCGGGGCGGCCGCCGCCGGGACAGCCGGCTCGGCCTCCAGCGGCGCCGGCTCCTCAGCCCAGGGCATCCGCTCGGTGAGATCGAAGACGGGGGCTTCCTCCTCCTCGGCGACCGCCGGCTCGTACGGTGCCGGGGCCGGCTCCCCGAGCGGCTCCGGCGCCGTGGCGCGCGTCAGGATCGGCTCGACGAAGGGCTCCTGCATCCGCGGCGCGACCGGCGGCGGCGCCAAGGACGGCATCCCGGTGAGGTCGAGGAGGAAGATGCCCTCGGCGCCCAGGCGGTCCAGGTACCGCTGCCGGCTCTCCCGGCCGGCCAGCCCCGGGAAGAGGACGTCCTCGGGCTCCGGCTCCTCTTCGGGCTCGGGCGCGGCTTCAACGGCGACCGCGGCTGGAGAAGGAGCAACGGCCGCCGCCGCGGTGGGAGCCGCCGCCAGGAGATCGGCGAAGGGCTCCTCCGGGCTCACGGCCACCGGCCGGGTCGAAGGGTAGCCGAGGTCGAAGATGTCGCCGCCCGCGGCTGCGGCCTCGCGGCTCGGGGGAGGGGCCTGCGGGGGTTGTTCCATCGCGCGGAGCCTCCGGCGCAACTCCTCGATTTCAGGGTCGCTGTCGTTCAACAGACTGTAGAGATCGAGCCGCTCGCGAGCCCGCTCCGGCTCGCCGGTCTCGAGATGGGCCCGCACCAGCAGCTTGTTGGCCACCATCTGGGTGGCGTCCTGCTTGACCACGCGCTCCAGCACCGCCTTCGCCGGCTCGGGCTCGCCGAGCTCCAGGTGGCAGCGGCCCTTCGCCACCAGGGCCGAGAGATAGCCGGGGTGCTCCCTGAGCCCGCGGTCCAGCACGTCGAGCGCCTCCTTGACCCGTCCCTGGTGGCGGTACTCCTCCGCGAGCTGGAGGAAGATGCGGGACGACGGGTCGGCTTCCCAACGGTTGCGGAGCTGGGCGACGCGGTCGGGAAACGCGCCATCGCTCATGCGGGCACACCTCGCACGGGGTTCAGGCGGCCGGAGCGGGCGGAGAGCGTCGGGGATGCCGGCAAAGTGGCTGCATTATAGCAACATACAGCCGCGGGAGCGGTACGGCGGGCCTTCGAAAAGGCCCGCCTTCCTGCCGCTACTGCCCGGTGCCGGGCGTGGTGACCGGCACCGTGATCCGCGCCGTCGCCGTGTCGGACTGGCCGCTGTCGTCGGTGACGGTGAGCCGCACCGTGAAGTCACCGCCCGTGGCATAGGTGTGGGTCGGGTTCTGGGAGTTCGAGCTCGTGTTGTCGCCGAAATCCCAACTGTAGGTGAGGTCGCCGACCCCGCCCGTCGAGGTGTCGGTAAACAGCACCTGATTGGCGGTCGAACCCTTGTCGTAGGCGAAGCTGGCGACCGGCCGCCCCCCCTGGATCCGGATCGAGAAGGTGGCGGTGATCAGGGCGCCGTCGCCGCCGGCGGTCTGCGCGCTGACGCTGATCGCCGAGACGTTGCCGGCGAGGTCCGCCTCGGTGACGGTGAGCGTGTCGCGGGCCTGGCCGTTGGCGTTGGTCTGCACGATGGCGCCGCGCGAGCTCAGCCGGCCGATGTCGGTGGTGAAGTTGACGCCCTGGTTCGGCAGCGGCTGGCCGCTGGCGTCGCGCACGGTGGCGAGCAACTGGATCGTGCCGCCGGTCTCCGGGAGCGTCGTCGGCGTGGGCTGCAGGACGATCGACTTGGCGGCCTCGCCGATCTGCACGTCGACCGTCGCCCGCAGCGGTCCCGTCGTCGAGCCGCCGCCCGTACCGGTGCCGCCCGTTCCTCCGGTTCCCCCGGTGCCGCCGCCGGAGGCGGAGCCGGTGGTGGCCGTGATCGTCGCGGTTCCCTGCCGCCCGTCGCTCTGGAAGGTGGCCGTCGCCTCACCCCTGTTGTCCGTCGTCACGATGGAGTCGATCGTGCCCAGGGTCGCCGTCAGCCGGACCTCGGTCCCGGGGTTCAGCGGCTGGCCGTCCGGCTTGCGGCCGATGATGGTGATCGTCGAGCGCCCCCGCAGAGCGATCTTTTGCGGATTGGCGCTGATGGCGAGGATCGAGCCGTCGGGAGCGACCGGCGTGGCCTTGTCGCAGCCCAGCGCCGGCAGCAGAGAAACCAGGAGCAGCAGTGCAGCAGCGCGGTAAGTCATAGCGCCCAGTATACGAACCGAGGCGGCCGTCCGTCCAGACGGCCGCCTCGGAAGGGTTCAGGGATGGAGGGACGCCGGCGCTAGCTCGACTCGCTGTTGTCGGAGGGCCCGGTGCACTGCGGGTCCGCCGCGTCGATCAGGCCGTCGCCGTCGTTGTCGAAGCCGTCGTTGCACTGCACCACCGGCGGCGGCGGCGGCGTCGAGGTGTCGCCGGTGCAGGTGGTGTTCGGCGGATTGAGCAGGAAGGCGTTGGTCAGCGTCGAGACGCAGCCGGTGCCGTCGAGATTGCGCACGGTGACGGTGATCGGCGTCGGCGTCAGCCGCGTGCCGCCCGGGATGCCGTCGCCGTTGCCGTCGCAGGGCTCGGTGATGAAGGTGAAGCCCTGCGGCGCGTTGGGTACCGTGACGGCGATCGAGCTCGACGAATGAGCGCCGATCGGCGCCGAGCTGCCGTTCGTCGGATCGCCGAAGAGCACCTGGACGTTGGCGGCGAAGTTCTGGCCCGAGATCGTCGCCGCCGATCCGGGGCTGCCGCTGGTCGGGCTGACGCCGAAGATCTGCGGCAGCGGGACGACGAAGTTGAAGCCGATGTCGGCGTCGTCGCCGTCGCCGGTCTCGATGTTGACCTCGGTCACCCGGTCCGAGGAGATGATGCCGTTGACCGGGCACTGCGCGGGCAGCGGCGCCGGCGAGGTGCGGATGACGATCTCGGTGCCCGTCACCGAGAGCACCGCCTGGGCGACGCTGAGGTTGGTGGCCGGGAAGTGGAAGGCCACCGCGACCGGATCGTCGAAGCCCTGGCCATGGATGGTCACCAGGGTGCCGCCGAGATAGGAACCCGAGCCCTGGTCCATGGAGGTGATCAGCACGTCCGTGCCGTACTTGAACTGCTGGCGGCCGATGGTGCTGAAGCCGGTGTTGACGTTCTTCACCAGCACGTTCACCACCTGATTCTGCAGGTTCTGCCCGAAGCCGCGGGCCGCCGGCGTGATGGCGACGATCTGGGTGGAGCTCACCGAGACCACGCTCGCCTCGACGCCGTTGAAGGTGCCGGCGTCGTTGCCGAGGCCGAAGAAGACCTGCACCGGCTGCTGGAAGCCGGCGCCGGTGATCGTCACCCGGGTGCCGCCGTCATTGGTTCCCGAAGCGGGACTGACGGAGAAGACCTGCGGCTGGTCCGTACCGCCGCCCAAGGTATAGGTGAAGCCGCGGTCCAGGGTATCGGAGTCCTGGTTGGTCTCGTTGACGTTGATCGTCACCGTGACGCTCACCGCCGCCGTCTCGCCGACGCCGACGGTGACGCCGGCGGCCGCCGCCGACGGCGTGGTCACCACGATGCGGTTGGAGCTGACCGAGCGCACGGTCGCCGCCGCGCCATTGAAGGTCACCCGCACCGGCTGCTGGAAGCCGCCGCCGAGGATGGTGGCGGTCTCGCCCCCTTGCGGGCTGCCGATGCTCGGCTCGATCGAGGAAACGAAGAACGTCGCCGCCTGGCCGATGCCGACGTTGGTGCCGCCGGCGCTGCCGAGCACCACGGCGCGCACCGTCGCGTTGCCGGTCTCGGAGCCGGGGAAGAGCGTCGCCTGCGCGCGCCCGTTGAGGAGCTGGAGCTGCACCGACTGCTGGCCGCCCACGCTGCCGAAGCCGCCGAGCGTAGTGGTCAGCGTCACCACGGTGAGGTCCGGCGGCGGCAGGCCGTTATCCGCGCGGTGCACGTCGACGGTGATGACGCTCGAGTCGGTGCCGCCGGCGGTGAGATGGCTCGGGTTGGCCGTCACCGTCACGTTGAAGGTGACGACCGGATCCGGCGGCTTGGGGCTGATGTTCCCGCCGCTCCCGGAAGGCTCGGTCGGCGAGGAGGTGCAGCCCAGCACCGCCGCCAGCAGCAACGCGGAGGAGAGATGGAGAGCGTTCTTCAAGTGTTGCATAAAAAGGCTCCTGCAAGGCCCATCATGGGTGGACTTCAATCGTGAACGTGGCCGGCGTCGAAACGATCTCGTCGCCTGAGAGAGTGCGGCCGAAAAAGACCATCGACACATCGAGCACGATCACCGCGGTTCCGGTTTCCCGATCGATGCCGAAGTCGCGCAGATCGCGCAGCGGCTGGCTCAGCACCTGATCGCTGAAGAGGAAGGGAACGTTGCCCAGGACCGTCGTGCCGTTGACGGGCACGAGGCCGAAGACCCCCTGCACGGCCGCCGGCGGCACCCGGGTGCCGGTATCGCGGCGACGGTAGCGGACCTCGTAGGAGCGCAGCTCGATGTCCTGCAGGGGCCCGGTGGTGCCGCCCGGTTCCTTGGAGGTGCTCTGCAGGGTGATCTGGTCGATCGTGAACGGCGGCTGATTGGAGACGGAAACGGAGAAAGGCAGGCCGTCGAAGTCGCTGACCGACAGCAGGACGGTCCCCTCGCTGCGGTCGGTGCGCTCGCGGCAGCTTGCCACGGCCAGGGCCGGCACGATCAACAGCAGCAGGATGGCGCGATGAGTCTTCATGGAATGGTTCACTCCACAGGGTCAGATCTTGATAATGCGCGGCGTGATGAAGATCAGCAGCTCTTCGTTCTCTTCCGACCGCGTCTTGTTCCTGAACAGATGGCCGATGATCGGGATGTTCGACAGGCCCGGCACCCGGTTGTCGCCGTAGTTGCCGGTGACCCGGTAGATGCCGCCGATCACCGCCGTGCCGCCGTCGCGCACCAGCAACTGCGTGCGCGCGTCCTTGGTGGCGATCGGAGCGTTGGTAGCGCCGGGAATCAGGAAGGCGGCGGCCGGCTCCTTCTTCGAGATGTCGATCTCCATCAGCACCGTTCCCTCGGCGGTGACCTGGGGCACCACGTCGAGCCGCAGGGTGACGTTGATGAACTGCACCGTCACCGTGTTGTTGAGCACCGTCTGCACCGGGATCTGCAGACCGCTCTGGATCGACGCCCGCCGGTTGTTGAGGGTCGCCACCTTGGGCGCCGAGAGGATCGAGATCAGACCCTCGTTCTCCGCCGCGCGCAGGACCGCGTCGAGCGAGAAGGTGTTGAGCACGTTGCCCAGGCGCAGCCGCAGGGAGTTGCCGCCGTTGCCGCCGAGCGGGATGCGGCCCTGGCCGATGACGTTGTTGGGGAACACCAGCCCGGTGGTGTTGCCGTGGGCGGCGTCGGCCACCGTGTCGAAGCTCCAGTCGATGCCGAGGTCGCGGCTGAAACGCTTCGTCGACTCGATGATGCGCGCCTCGATCATCACCTGCGGCTCCGGCTTGTCGAGCAGGTCGACGACGGAGAGCACCGCGTCCATGTTGGACGGCAGCTCCTTGATGATGATGGCGTTGGTGCGGCGGTCCACCACCACGCTGCCGCGCTGGGTGAGGATGCCGCCCGCCGCGCCGGCCCGCAGCAGCCGCGACACCTCGTCGGCGTCGGCGTAGCTCAGGCGCTGGTAGACCGTGCGCAACGGGATGGCGAGCGCCTTCGCCGCCGCGAGCTGCTGCCGCTCCGTCGCCTCCTGGCGCAGCACGGAGGTCGGCGCGATGCGCATCACGTTGCCGTCCAGCTCGTAGTCGAGGTTGTTGATCTTGAGCACCTGCTCCAGGGCCTGGTCCCAGGGGACGTTCTCGAGCTCCGCCGTCACCGAGCCGGTGACCCCCGGCTGCACGATGATGTTGAGGCCGCTGATCTGCGCGAAGGTGCGGATGACGTCCGTCACGTCCGCGTTGGTCACCTTGAGGTCGATCGGCTCGCCGACGTAGACGCGCGGCTTCTCGCCCGGCGCCGCGCTCTCGAAGCTGCGCAGCGGCGAGGCGGGGCTCGGCGCCGCCTGCGTGACGTCCACCGGCGCGTCGCTCGGCGGCCGCGAGGGGGTGACCTGCACCTTGGCGGGAGGCGCGGGAGGCGCCGGGGCCGGCAGCGGCTCCGCCTCCTCCGTCTCGATCGCCGGCGGGCGAGCCTGCGCCATCGTCAGGTCCGACGGCTGGGGAGCCGCCGGGCTCGGGCTGGCCGGCAACGGCGCCGCGGGCGGCGGCGTGGGAGCCGCCGCTGGAGCGGCAGGCTCCGGAGCAGGCGGCGCCGGCGGCGGCTCCGCCGACGCCGACATCGGGAAGGAGACCACCAGGGAGTCCGTCGTGCGTTCGATCGCCGGCACCGTCGGCCGGCGCAGATCGAAGACGATGCGCGAGACGGGCTTGGGCAGCGGCTTGAACTGCGCCACCCGCACGCGCTCCACGACGCTGCTGTCCACCGCCACGTTCGAACGCGCGGCACGATTGACCACGCCGTCGAGATCGATGACGAAGCGCTCGGGCGCGGAGAGGGTGAAGGTCGAGTACGGGAATTGGCCGTCGCCGGAGATGCGGATGACCGCGCCGCCGTCGGCCGCCAGCACCTCGACGCCGTCCAGCCGCGTGGCCGCGGCCCCGGCGGGCGCCGGCGCCACCGCCGGATTGTCGGGCGTGCCGGAGGCGGTAGCGGCTGAGGAG
>JBKPTH010000133.1:0-54587 GCA_046765915.1 Acidobacteriota bacterium
GCCATGGCGAGCACCGCCGCGGCGGCCCAGCGCCGCCAGCCGGCGAAGCGCCGCCGCCCCTCGAGCCGCTCGGCCTTGCGCATGGCGGCCACCGCCTGGCGCACCCCGTCGATCTCCGCCTGTTCCTCGGCGGGCGTGAGCTCCGCCACCGGCAGCCGCCGGAAGATCAGCAGGGGATCGGCCGCCAGGGCCTCCCGCCGGCAGAGGGTGCAGCCGTCGAAGTGCTCCACCGCCGCCGACCAGCCGTCGTCCCGGCGCGAGGCGAGCGCGTTCCAGTCCGGGCAGCTCACCGCGGCTCCTCCGCCAGCCCGAAGCTGCCGGCGTACTCGGGGTAGCGCCGGAGCAGCTCGCGGCGCAGGATCTGGCGGGCGTTGAACAGATGGTTGCGGACGGTCGACTCCCGGCAGCTCAGGATCTCCGCCACCTCGGCGGAGGAGAGCCCCTGCAGCTCGCGCAGCAGGAAGGCCATGCGCTGCTTCTCGGAGAGCCCCGCCGAGAGATCGCGGAAGATCGCCGCCACCTCGCTCTGCTGCAACCGCGTGAGGTCGCGCTGGGCGCGGGTGTCCGCCACCTGCCGCAGGTGCTGGCGCACGGGCTCGTGGCTGCGCTCGCGGCTCTTGCGCGACCGCAGATGGTCGATGGCCAGGTTGCTGGCGATGCGGTAGATCCAGGTGTTGGGGCTCCACCGGTCGTCGAACTTGCGGCGGTTCTCCCACACCTTGAAGAAGGTGACCTGCACCACGTCCCGGGCCTCCTCGACGTCGCCCAGGATGCGCTGGCAGAGCTGGAGCAGCGGCTTGGTCTTGCGGCCGATGAGCTCGTTGAACGCCGATTCGTCCCCGTCGCGCACGGCCACCAGGAGGTCGCGGTCGGAGGACTCGGCCCACGGCGCGCGCGGCGGCAGGGGAGACTGGCGGCTGGAATAGACGAGCTCTAGCATCTCAGAGCGTGTATACGGAGGAGGGGGCATAGGTCGTCTATCCTGGGAGCGCCGGCGTCCCCGCCGGCTTTCTTTCTCTGGTCAGGGGAATGCCGGCGGGACGCCGGCGCTCCCAGGGGCCAGAACGACTCATTATACTGCCGCGCGAGATGCGCTCCATCCTCTGGGGGCTCTATCAGCTCGCGACCGGGGCCGCGCTGGTCGTGGCGGGCCCCTTCCTGCTCGTCCGGCGGGGCGGGCACTACCTGCCCACCCTCCCGGGCCGGCTCGGCCGCGCCACGGGACCGGCGGCGCGGCGCGGCGCGCTCTGGCTCCACGCCGTCTCCGTGGGCGAAGTCGGCGTCGCCGCCACCCTGGCCAGGGCCCTGCCGCCGGAGATGCCGCTGCTGGTGACCACCGTTACTCCGACCGGCCAGGAGCGGGCACGCGCCGCCTTTGCCGGCCGGGCTGAGGTGGCCTACCTCCCTTTCGAGCTGGGCTTCGCCGTGCGGCGGTTCTTCCGCCGTCACGAGCCGCGCGCCCTGGTGCTGGTGGAGGGGGATTACTGGCCGCTGGTGCTGCGCGAGGCCCGGCGGCGCGGTCTGCCCATCGCCGTGGTGAACGGCCGGGTGGGCGACCGCGGCTTCCGCCGGATGCGCCGCCTGCGCCGCCTGCTCGGTCCCCTGTTCTCCGGAGTGGAGCGCTTCGGCGTGCAGGCCGGTCAGGACCGCGACCGCCTGGCGGCCCTGGGGATCGATTCCGGGCGAATCGCCGTCACCGGCAACCTCAAGTACGAGTCGCCCGAGCCGGCGCGGAAGCCCGAGCTGGAGGAAGCCCTGCGGGATCTCGCCGCCGGCCGGCCGGTCCTGCTCGCCGGCTCCACCATGCCCGGCGAGGAAGGGCCGGTGCTCGACGCATACCTGGCGGCCGGCGGCGGCGAGCGGGCCTTGCTGGTGCTGGCGCCGCGCCATCCGGAGCGCTGGAACGAGGTGGAGGCCCTGCTGCGGTCGCGGGGTATCGACGCCGTTCGCCGCAGCGCCTTGCCGCCGGCCGGCCGGCCGGCCGTGGTGCTCCTCGACAGCCTGGGCGAGCTGGCCTCCCTCTACCGCCTGGCCGCCGCGGCTTTTCTCGGCGGCACGCTGGTGCCGACCGGCGGTCACAATCCCCTGGAGGCCGCCCGCTTCGGCGTGCCGCTCGCCGTCGGTCCCTCGATGCACAACTTCCGCGACATGGCGGCGGCGTTCGACCGCGCCGGGGCCTGGCGGCGTGTGGGGAGCGCGGACGAGCTGGCCGCGGCCTGGCGGGAATGGCTCGCCGATCCGGCCGCCGCAAGGGAGGTCAGCGAGCGTGCGCGGCGGCTGCTGGAGGAGAATCGCGGAGCGTTGGAGCGGACGCTGGAAATGCTGGCGGGGGTGATGGGGACGGTATTTCCCACCCTCGTGGGTCTTCATGGGGACGCGGGAGGATCGAGCGTCCTGCCCTTCGAGACCTCACCCCCTGGCCCCCTCTCCAGCGGAGCTGGAGAGGGGGAACGATTCCGCCCCGCTGACGCTCGTAGCGCACCAGCCCTCTCGCCGCGTCCCCCCTCTCCAGCTCCGCTGGAGAGGGGGCCAGGGGGTGAGGTCTCGAAGGGCAGGACGCCGCCGCCTCCACCGCGCCACCAGAGGGAGAAGAAGGATTGAAGGCCCCCTCGCCGCCGCGTTCCCCCTGGCAGCTCCTCTACGGCGGCGCCCACCGGCTGCGGCGGCGCTGGTACCGCGGCCGCGCCCGCCGTCTGCCGCGGCCCGTGGTGAGCGTAGGCAACCTGCACTGGGGAGGCTCCGGCAAGACGCCGCTGGTGGCCGCCGTCGCGGCCCACCTGCGGGACCGCGGGCTCGCCGTCTGCGTGCTCTCGCGCGGCTACGCCAGCCGCGGCCGGGGAGTGCGGGTGGTGAGCACGGGCGAGGGACCGCTCCTCGGTCCCTCGCTGGCGGGCGACGAGCCGGTGCTGCTGGCGGGCGAGCTGCCGGGGGTCGCCGTCGTCGTGGGCCCCGACCGGCACCGGGCCGGCGTCCATGCTCTGCACCGCCTGTCGCCGCCGCCGGACGTCTTCCTGCTCGACGACGGCTTCTCGCACCTGCCGCTGCGGCGCGACCTCGACCTCGTGGCCTTCCCTTCGGCCGACCCGTTCGGCGGCGGGCGCCTCTTCCCCTCCGGACGGCTGCGCGAGCCGCTCGCCGCGATGGCCCGCGCCCACGCGGCGATCCTGACGGGGCTGGGAGAGCACGACGGTTCCGGTGCCGCTCTCGCCGACTCTCTCCGCCCCTACGGCTTCAAGGGTCCGGGTTTCGGCAGCGTCACCCGTCCCGGTGTGCCGCGGCGGATCGGCGGCGGGGATCTCCCTCCGGGTACGCGCGTCTTTCTGGTCTCCGCCGTCGCCCGTCCCGAAGTCTTCGCGGAGATGGCGCGGCGCCTCGGCCTGGAGGTCACGGGCGAGCTGCGCTTTGCCGATCACCATGCGTACTCCCCCGCCAGCCTCGCCCGCATCGCGGACGCCTGGCGGGCGAGCGGCGCCGAGGCCGTGCTCACCACGGCCAAGGACCGGGTGAAGCTGCATGGCCGTCTGGAGGTACCGCTCGCCGAGCTGCCTATCCGCGCCGAGCCCGAGCCGGCCTTCTGGGAGTGGCTGGATCGGGAGATGGAGAGGATAAGGGCGTCGTGAAGAACCGTCCCGTCGCTCACCGCGTCGAGTATGGCTTTTACCTCGCCATCAAAGGCTTCCTGCGCGCGCTGCCCCACGCCGGAGCCCGCGCCTTCGGCCGGGGACTCGGCAGCCTCGCCCACGCCCTCGACCGCCGGCACCGCGACGTGGCGCTGCGAAACATGTCCCTCGCCCTGCCCGGGATCGACGAGACCGAGCGCCGGCGCCTGGTGCGGGAATGCTTTCGCCACTTCGGCGCCGCCCTCTGCGACGCCATCTCGTCGACCCGTTTCGAGCCCACCGAGCTGTGCCACCGCATGAGCCTGCGCGGCTGGGAGAACCTCGACGAGGCCGAGCGGCGGGGCAAGGGGATCTTCATCCTCTCGGCCCATCTGGGTCTCTGGGAGCTCGTGCCGCCCTTGATCGGCCTCACCCGCGGACGTATGGACATCGTCGTGCGCCCGGCCGACAACCCGTGGCTCGATCGCGAGCTGCGCGCCTTGCGGGAGCGCTTCGGCAACGCCGTCATCCCCAAGCGGGGCGCCGCGCGCCGCATGCTCGAGGTGCTGCGCGGCGGCGGCCGCGTCGGCATCCTGATCGATCAGCGGGTGCAGGAGCGGGAAGGCATCGCCGTGCCCTTCTTCGGCCGCCCGGCCCTCACCAGCCCGGTGCTCGCGCGCGTCTCGTTGCGCACCGGCGCCGCCGTGGTGCCCATCACCGCGTATCCGGAGCCGGGAGGGCGTTACCGGATCGTCGTGCGGCCGGCAATCCTGCCGCCCGAAGGAAAGGACGTAAGGGACGGCAAGGACAGCAAGGACGACGACGAGATGGTGGCTGCCCTCACCCGACGGTATCTCGAAGTCGCCGAGGAGGACATCCGCGCCCATCCGGAGATGTGGCTGTGGATGCACCGCCGGTGGGACGAGAGGAGGCGGTAGTCACTACCACGGAGGAAGGACTGCTTGCGGTTCGATCAGAAGGTCACTTTAGCCAAGCTTTGTTATCGCCGGGGC
Source organism: Acidobacteriota bacterium (assembly GCA_046765915.1). Classification (GTDB taxonomy): domain Bacteria; phylum Acidobacteriota; class Thermoanaerobaculia; order Multivoradales; family UBA5704; genus DATARR01. The sequence goes on from JBKPTH010000133.1 coordinate 4,613, forward strand.
TCTTTATCCCTGACTTCTACCGTTTCCCGGACCATCGGATTATTGCGGTAGAACGGACTATCTCATCATCTCGGAGAGATGTCGGGCGCTCGTGGGATCATTACCGCTTTCGCTCGGATCCTAGTCTCTGAACCTTGCCGGCCCCTCGGATCGAAGATCCTCCATGCCGGCCTTGGCTGCCGGTCGTCCGTCCCCGGAGTTCCCGGCAATTCACCCGATTTGCATCCGCCGCTCGCGCGCCGGAGGGCCTCAGAATCAAGCCGTTGCTGATCGTTCCGCTCAGTCGCTACTGACCAGGAACCTCCTGTCAAGTGTATAAGCCGGTCTATACCGGCCATCTTCATAATGATACACCACCAGGGGTTTCGCCGGCGTAATGAGCGCTCCGAGGAGAGGAGCGATAACAACCGGACCCCTGTAGAAGAGATGCAGCCGCGAGTAGCGGGGATCCTCTACCCATTCCCGAACCTGATCGCGAATTCTGACGGCCTCCGCTTCCCAATGCTGTACGTCGGGGCTGACGTACTCGGCAAGGGCGAAGTCGACCAGCACATCGGCGCCATCCAACCCGAGCTCCGCCAGCGAGCTCTCGACCACCGGCCGGATCGACCTTCCGCCGAGGGAGATGAGGATCAACCCTTCTGCTCCGGTCTCGCCGGCCCGCGGAGTCAGAGGACCAGGCCGGAAGGCGGGGATCACTATCTCGAAGCTGTTCGGCCCCGGGATAATCTGCGGCCTTCTTCCTGCCGTCGCCAGCGTCTCCCGGATGATGGTTCCGATCCCCTGCCCCACGTTCTGCGCGAGCTGGAACCGGATCAGGAAGTGGGCCAGGGCAGGGTTCCGCCACGCCGGCAGAGCCTCTCCCCGTTCGAGCCGTGCCGGGTCCACGCCGTGGACGAGACCACCAGGACTCGCCACCTCGATGCGATCAGAGAACACTGTGATCCGGACCGGTTCCTGCGATTCGTAGTCCCGGTGAGCGAAGGCGTTCACCACCGCCTCTTGGAGGGCCTTCAGTGAGTACCGGGGACGGTTCTGCCGGATTTCTAGTGCGCTGGCAGATTTATCGATGCTGGTTCCGGTGTAGAGCTGTAGCCGGTTCAGGAGGTCCCGGATGAGGTTGGGAAGCGCACCGGTCATCTGGAAGCGAATGCTGTGGACCTCGGTCCGCGACGGTCCGTCATAGGTAAGGAATACGATGTAGGCGCCCGGGATGAAGCGGGTCGGTTCGCGGCTGAATAGCAGAACGGCGAGGTAGGACGGTACCGGAAGAGACTCTCCCGAAGCTCCCGTCTGGGAGAGGACCAGGGGATAGGAGGACGCTTCCAGACGTGCTCCCGGCTTCAGGTATTCGGACGGTGGATGGGGGAGAGCCGCGCGGGTGAGAAGCTCCTCGGCGAGATCGAGGTCTGCCGGGGTCGCTCCCGGACAGGGCCGCTGCAGGAAAGACGGAATATCCAATTTCCTCTGCTGAAGCTGCCGTAGAAGCTCCCCACGGGCCTCGACGGTCTGGCTGCCGTGCCGGACCCAATACCGGGTGCTCCCGCTTTCCTCACGAAAGGCATGGACGTGGGGAGAAGCCAAAATATGAAAAACAAGTATGCGGCGGGACGGGTCGTCCGGAACGAGGACTTCGTCCACCGTGGGGATCATCGGCGGCGATACCCGCTCACGGCACCAACTGAGGACCCTCCCTTGAATTTCCTGGAAACGGCTGGCCGCAAGCCCGACCTGCCGGCCGATAGGGAATTCGTGGTCGTCACGCCCTTCTTCGATCCCGCAGACCACCCAGCCCCCCTGCTCGGAGCCCTCCAAGTCGTTGGCGAAGGCCGACAGGGTCTTCACGACATCCTCGATCTCGGCAGCCTGCCTTTTCCATTCGACGCGGGCGCTCTCCCGCCGCAGAAGATTGTCGAGATCGATCGGAGTCATGCCCGAAAGGCTATCACCGCCCTCCTTGGTGAGCTCTTGCCCCTACTTCCCGCACATCTCAAAATGCCCGAGGAACTCCGCGATCGCCGCCGGATCGGCGGCGGTGCCGGTGTAGTCGACCTCGGCGACGGGCTTTTCCGGCGCGGGATCGGGCCCGAACCACAGCCCGAAGCGCAGCCGGTTGTCGGCGCAGGAGGGCATCACCATGGTGACGATCCCCTCTTTGCGCGCGCTCCCGTGGCGCGAGCTCTCGCCCCGTGCGGCCGTATAGAGGACCTGCCGGCCGCCGGCGCTCAGGGTGCCGCGGCGGATGACCTCCCGCGTATTGAAATTCGCTCCCGATCGCATCCAGGGGGCATCCTCGGGCGCCGGCGCTTCGCCGCGCAGGTAGCGCTCCATCTTCTCCTTGTTCGCCCGCACGTGGAGCATGCTCATGAAGATGAAGCCGCGCTGGTTGAAGGACGCGTCCCCCCGCCGCTCCGGCGTCTCGCCCGGCCGCGGCTCCTCGTCGCTGAAGATGGCGACGTCCATCAGGAGAGGGATCGAGAACGCTCCCACCGGGTAGTAGCCGGCGGGCAGCTCGCGATAGGGGACGACCTGGCGCGTCTTCTCGGCCCGCGCCTTCGGATCCTTGAAGTTCTTCTCGAACTCCTGGCCCTTCTGGTAGCCCCACCAGGTGAGCCCGGTCAGGCCGGCGAGGGCGAGCAGCACGGCGAGGCCGCAGCCGCAGCCGATGTACACCCAGGGCGAGGATGGCTTCTTTTGCGGCCGGCCGTCGGATTCCATGTCACATCCTCTCCGGTACGGGAATACCCAGCAGCTCGCCCACCGTCTCCAGGCCGCGGCGGAAGACCTGCACCGTCGCCAGGCGCGCGGCGCGCACCTGCGGGTCTTTCTCCTGCAGGATGGGATGGCGATGGTACAGGGCGTTGAAGCGCTGGGCGATCTCCAGGGCGTGGCGCGCGATGAGCGACAGCTCCAGGGTCTCGGTGGCCTTCTCCAGGGTCTCGGCGGTCTGCGCCACCGTGAGGACGAGGTCCCAGAGGTCCTCGCTCCACAGCTCCGCGGGCAGCGCCGCCGTCTCGCCGGCCGTCACCTCGGCGGCGATCCCCTCCTGCTCCAGGCGCCGGCGGATGTTCTTGGCGCGCACCAGCGAGTATTGGAGGTAGGGGCCGGACTCGCCTTCGAAATTCAACGCCTCGTCGAAGTCGAAGGCGATCACCCGGTTGTTGGTGGCCTTGACCATGAAGAAGCGCAGGGCGGCGGTGGCGATCTGGCGGGCCAGGCCGTCGAGCTCGGCGCCGCCGAGCTCGCGGTTGCGTTGGGAGATCTCCTCGCGCGCCTTGAGGATGAGCTGATCGAGGAGATCGTCCGCCTTGACGCCGATCCCCTTGCGGCCGGACATCTCCAGCACGCGGTCCTCGCCCTCGGCCTCGTCCAGGAAGCCGAGCTGGCGGGCGGTGGCCGGCGAGAGCGCCACCATCTCATAGGAGAAATGGACGGAGCGCTCGGCTTCGTCGGCGTGGCCGAGCGCCTGCAGGCCGGCGCGCACGATCTTCTGCAGATAGCTCTGGCGCACGTCGATGACGTTGAACACCCGCCGGGCGCCGCCGAAGCGCGGGTGGTCCGCGACGCCGTCCCGCGTCGTCGTCTCCCAGACGCCCTCCTCCTGCCAGAAGCGGTAGCCGAAGTCGCAGCCCAGGAGGCCCAGCTTCCAGAGCTGGTAGGCGATGTCCTTGCCGACGTAGGTCACCGTGCCGTCCGAGCGGACGATGACCTTGTCCGGGTCCTCCAGGCCGGCGAACTCCTCCGCCTGCGCGAGCGGCATCACCCAGCAGCCGGCGTTCTTGCCCTCCTTCTCGAGGTGGACGGCGCCGCTCTCCTTCAGCCGGCCGAAGGCCACCTCGAAGAAGTGGAGGCCCAGGATGTCGCTCTCGTGGGTGAGCAGGTCGTAGGCGACGTCGATGCGGCGCATCGTCGCCAGGTGGCGCGCGACGACCCGCCGCGCCACCAGCCGGCCCATGTCGGCCCGCCCGCCCTGGCCGATCTCCAGCTCGTGCAGCGTCTCGCGCCGGTGGCGCTGGCGCTCCGCGCCGCCTTCGTACCAGCGGCCGACCTCGCTGTAGAGGTCCCAGCAGTAATAATCGAAGGGCTCGGGGACCGCCGCCACCTCCTCCGCGGACATGCCGCGCAGGTCGACGAAGCCCACCACCACGTCGGCGAGCTGCACGCCGGTGTCGTCGATGTAGTTCTGGATCTCGACGGTCTGGCTCAAGGCTCTGAGCGCGCGGCCGAGGACGTCGCCGAGCACGGCGTTGCGCAGGTGGCCGATATGGGCCGCCTTGTTCGGATTGATGTTGGTGTGCTCGATGACCACCTTGCCGCCATCGGCGGCGCCGTCGACGCCGGCGAACAGCGGAGCGTCGAGCAGAGCGGCGGCGAAGGCCGGTCGGTCGAGGAAGAAGTTGAGGAAGCCGGCCCCGTGCACCTGGACGTCGCGCACCATCGCCGGCCGCGCCAGGCTGGCGGCGAGCTCCTCGGCGATGGCTTTGGGGTTGCGCCGCAGCGCCCGGGCGAGCTGCATGGCGGCGGGCGTCGAGAGATCCCCCAGGTCCCGCCGCGGCGGCACCTCGAGGACCGGCGCGTGCTCGACGCCGAAGCGCTCGCGGATCGCCGCGGCGAGCTGCGCCGCCAGCTCCGTTTTCAGCCTGGTCCACATGGCGGCGTGGAGTCTACACTATTGAATATAGAGGGCTGCGAGGCGCCAGCCGCCAGCCCCTGATATGATTTCTCGGGAGGGCTCGATGGCAGAGATGACCGAGGACAAGGCCGAGAACAAGGTGGTCGTGACGCTGGACCGGACGCAGCTCGAGCTGGCCGAAGGAGACATCACCGAGCTCGAGGTCGACGCGATCGTCAACCCCGCCAACGAGAAGCTCCAGCTCGGCACGGGCGTCGCCGGAGCCATCCGCCAGAAGGGCGGGCCCTCGATCCAGGAAGAGTGCAACCGCATCGGCGGCACGCCGGTCGGCACGGCGGTGATGACGGCCGCCGGGCATCTCAAGGCCCGCTGGGTGATCCACGCCGTGGGTCCGCGGATGGGGGAAGGCGACGAGGACAAAAAGCTCGCCTCGGCGGTGCGCGCCGCCCTCGCGCTCGCCGACCGGCGGGGCATGAAGTCGATCGCCCTGCCCGCCATCTCCACCGGCAACTTCGGTTTTCCTCTCGACCGCGCCGCCCGCATCATGCTCACCGAGATCCACCGCTTCCTCCAGGGCGGCACCAAGCTCGAGCGCGTGGTGGTCTGTCTCCACGGCGAGGAAGCCTTCAACGTCTTCAAGCGCGAGCTGCGCCGCGGGTTCCGCTGAAAAACAGCGCGTACAGGGGGCCTCAGTGCCCACGCGACCTCACCCCAACCCCTCTCCTAAAGGAGAGGGGCTCAAGATCGTCGTCTTTGTTCCCCCTCTCCTTTAGGAGAGGGGGCCAGGGGGTGAGGTCGAGCGGCCACAGGCGGTCTGACCAGGGGTTCTGACGGATGGACCGCCCCTTCCCCGCCGTCGTCCTCGTCCGTCCCCGCGAGGAGGGCAACGTCGGCGCGGCGGCGCGGGCCATGGCCAACATGGGCCTGTCGCGGCTGATCCTGGTGGAGCCGGCGGCGGAGATCGGCGGCGTGGCCCGGGCCTTCGCCGTGGGCGCCCGCGCCGTGCTGGAAGGCGCCGTCCGCGTTGCCAGCCTGCGCGAGGCCCTCGCCCCCTTCCGCCGCGTGGTGGGCACCACGTCGACGCGCGACCGCAGCCTCGGCATTCCCCTGCTCGCGCCGCGCGAGCTGCCGGCCTGGCTGGCCCAGGATCCGCCGGAGACTCCGACCGCCCTGGTGTTCGGGCCCGAGGTAGGCGGCCTGACGAACGAGGAGCTGGCGCTCGCCGGCGCCGTCGTCACCATCCCGTGCTCGCCCGTCCAGCCGACGCTGAACCTCGCCCAGGCGGTGCTCGTCCTCGCCTACGAGCTGTTCGTCGCCGGGAACGGGACGGCGGCCCCGTCCGCCGGCGAGGAGCCCCCGGCCACCGCCGAGGAGATCGACGGCCTGCTCGACCACGCGGCCGGCGTGCTGGCGCGGGTCGGCTTCGTCCGCGACGACAGCTTCCCCGGCGTGCTGCGTGACCTGCGCCGGCTGGCCGCCCGCGCGGCGCCGAGCAGCCGCGACGTGCGCATCCTGCGCGGCATCTGCCGGCGGGTGGAGGGGGCGCTGAGGAAGGGAGGCGGGAGAGAGGACCCGACGGGCGAGGGCTAGCTCACGTCCTCGTCGTCGTCCTCGCGCGGCAGGCCCAGCTTGGTGAAGCCGCGGGTGACCATCTGGTAGGTGAGCGCGGCCATGCAGCGCCGGGCCACCTTGCGCACGCTGGAGGGGTGATAGCCCATGCGCTCGGCCACCTCGCCGGAGTCGTAGCCGAGGCCGTAGCGCAGGCGCAGGAGCTTGCGGCAGCGCGGCGGCAGCTCCTCCAGGAGGTTGTTGAGGTCCCACAGCAGCTCGGCCCGCTCCTGCGGCGCGGCCACCGGCTCGGAGAGCAGCTCCAGGATGGCGGTATCGACGGAGTTGTAGAGGTTGTTCCGCCGCTTGCGCCAGTAGACGACGCAGCGGTTGCGCAGGGTGACGAGCAGCCAGGCCTCGGGGTCCTGGATGACGTCCCACTTCTGGATCGTCGAGATGAGGGCTTCCTGCACCAGGTCCTCGGCGTCGTGCGCCGGCACGCGGTACCGTCCGAGGACCTGCTTCAGCCTCGGTCGGAGCCGTCGCAGGAGCTGGTCCAGCGACTCCCTGCCTACCGGTTGATCGGACACTGCCATTTGCCGTTCGTTTCCTGCCGAGAAGCGGTCCCCGCTTGGGCGTAGCGGCAATGATAACTCGGAAGGAGACTCTTTCCCACCCGCAACCCTGGATTCTGCCGGATTCTGCTGGATTTCGCGAGAGAGCGCGATGATAGACTCCACCCCCAACCATGGCTACCACGGTGCAAATCCGCGATCGCGTCGCCCTCAGCCTCCGCCGGTCGCCGATCATCGGCGTCGTGCGCACCGGCTCGCGCGAGGAAGCCGCCGCCCAGGCCCGGGCGCTGGCGGCGGCCGGCGTCGAGCTGGTCGAGATCACGTTCAGCGTGCCGGGAGCCTCCGGCCTGCTCCGCGAGCTGCTGGCGGCCCGCGGCTCCGAGGGGCCCCCCTGGTTCGGCATGGGCACGGCGACCACGGCGGCGCGCGCCCGCGAGGCGGCCGCCGCCGGGGCGGAGTTCCTGGTCACCCCCAACGTCAGCGCCGAGGTGGCGCGGGAGGCGAGGCAGGCCGGCCTGTTCCTCGTCATGGGCGCGCTCACGGCCAGCGAGATCGTGGCGGCGAACGAGCTGGGCGCCGACCTCGTCAAGGTCTATCCGTTGCCGCCGGTCGGCGGGGCCGCCTACCTCGCCACCATCCGCGGGCCGCTCTCGGACATCGCCATGCTGGCCGCCGGCGGTTTCGGCGTCGAGGAGATCCCCGCCTACGCCATGGCGGGCGCGGTCGCCTTCGGCATCGCCGCGCCGCTGCTCGGCGTCGGCCCGGACGAAGCGGCGACCCGGCGGCGCATCTCCCGCGCCCTGGCCCTGGCCCGCGGCGACGCTTTCGAGGGGGAGAGAGAGGAGGAGAAATGAACTCGACGACGCCGACCCCGCCGCGGCAGGTGGTCTTCGATCCGACTCCCGAGATCTACGCCACCGACACCCAGGGCTCCTTCACCTTTCCCCTGCTGGTGGCGGGCAAGTCGTTCCTCGGCACCAGCTCCTATGACGAGGTGCGCTTCGTCTTCTCCATCTGGCACCCTTCGGGCCAGCGCACGATCGACCTCGACCGCGCCTACGTCGAGCTGCGCGCCTCCTTCGATCCCGACGAGGACCACTGGACGAAGATCGCCGAGATCGAGCCCGTGGTGCCGCCCTACGCCGGCGGCGAGAGCTTCGACGGCTGGATCGTCCTTCCCATCCTCGGCAGCTCCAGCGCCTTCGCCGTGGTGGGCAGCGGCTTCGAGCCCCGCGCCCGCCTGCAGATCCGCGCCAGCGCCTACTTCGTGGCCTGAGCAGGAAACCGGCGATGAACGCGCACGACATCCGCGCCTACCTGGTGTTCACCGGCAGCGGCCCCATCCTGGTGCTCGCCACCTATCCGAGCCTCACGGACGAGCGCCTGGTCGGCAAGCTGCGCTACAAGGGGATCGACAAGTTCATCGCCTACGAGGTGGACCTCGGCGCCGTGCGCGAGCGCTATCCCCAATCCTTCGACAACGTGGCGCGAGACCTCGACGCCGAGGAGGACCTGCGGGTGCTCGACTTCAACGGCCACCAGATCATGGCCAACTTCTCCCTCGACAAGCTGGGCGAGCCGATCAAGTTCGAAGGGTAGGACCGAACTGGCGGCGGGTCACGCTGACCAGGGATCGATGAGCACGAGACCACACCCTTCGAAGTGACGAAGGTTGCCGGTGGCAAGGGTCGCTTTGCGAGCTCGGGCGATTCCGGCAATCTGGACATCGCGAATCTCGACCGTACGGCCGGCACGGCGTCGCTCCGCGGCGATGCGACCTGCGGCCTCGGCTGCAGCCTGGTCGAAGGACAACACTCGGTTCTCGAAGTCCTCTTCGAGCGCCTTCGCGAAAGCCTCTTCCAGTTGACGGCGCCGCCGCCCTGCAACGAGGATCTCAAGGCCCAGCCGGACCTCGAAAACCGTGATTGCGGTTGTCCAAACGGATTCGGCGGGCAGGCTATCGAGCCACGCCACCACGGTCGGGTCGGCGTCGCGCCGCATCAGGGCCGAGACCACGTTGGTGTCGAGGACGATCACGATTCGAAGTCAGCCGGGCGAGCCGGCTGATCACGTAGCTCGGGAATGTCTTCTGCGAGACCCACACGGGCGAAGCGGGCGGCAAGACGCGAGCCCAGCGGCGCTCGGGCGCCGCCCTCGTCCCGCACGGCGTTTCGGAGGATCTCGCGAATCTCCTCTTCTGTGCTTCGACCGTGCCGGCGTGCTCGACGCTGCAGCTTGTTCTTCACGTCGTCGTCCAGATGGCGGACCAGGAGCTGAGCCATAGCGTAGCGATGATATCACGATATCTACCGCCGAAAGAGCTCCAGGCGCTCAGCTCGGCCCGCTACGCGTTCAGCTCAATCTTGTATGAGTAGAGCGCGGCGTGGGTCGCGCACGGCTCGGCCTTCTCCGCGTTCAGCTCGGCGTTGCACGCGTTCGACTCCGCCTGTTACGCGTTCGGCTCCACCTGCTACGTCTTCAGCTCGGCCCGGTATGCGTACAGGAAGAATCGCCGGCTTGCCGCAAGACGCCGTACGCGTTCAGGGTCTCCCCATAGGCGTGCAGGGTCTCCCGGGAGGGATCTGTCTCGGCGGGCTACGCCTGCCAAAAAAGCTGTACGCGTTCAGCTCGGCGCTGTAAGCGTTCAGGTCGACGCTCTACGCCTTCAGCTCGGCGCTGTACGCATACAGAAAAACTTTTAGACGTGCCAACTGGAGTCGTAGGGATGCAGAGCCCCGTTGCACGCGTGAAGGTCGAAGCGGTACGCGTAAAACTTTTTTGGCACGCTTACCAGAAGAGGCTGTACGCGTACCAACCGGCTCTGCACGCGTTCCGCCTGGACCTGTACGCCTACGACGAGGAGCGATATCGGTACAAGTTGTTTTGGCAGGCTTACCAAAAAAGTTGTATGCGTACAGCCTGAAGCTGAACGCGTTCAGCGAGGACCTGAACGCCTAAAAATCTTTTGGCAGGCGTACAGGGTGGCCCGATACGCGTATGAGGTGACCCGATACGCGTACGGCGCCGACCCATAGGGGCGCAAGGAAAAGTTGTAAGCGTACAAAAAGGGTGGATCCGGGGATGGATGGCTGCGCAACGCCTCACGGTTCTCCTTCCACCTCGGGAGAGGGGGAGGAAGAGCGAAATTCCCTGAGGTCGTACCCCAGCTCCCTGAACAACCGGTAGGTGAGGGGAATCGGCAGGCCAACGACGTTGGTGTAGTTGCCGAAGACCTCCTCCACGAAGAGGGCGCCGAGACCCTGGACGGCGTAGGAGCCGGCCTTGTCGAGCGGCTCGCCGGTCTCCACGTACCAGGCGATCTCCTCGGCGGACATGGCGGCCATGCGCACGCGCGAGGCGGCGACGTCCGCGGCGCGGCGGTCGCGGCCGGACTCTTCGAGCGCGACGGCGGTCAGCACGGTGTGCTCGCGGCCGGCGATGCGGCCGAGCATGCGCCGGGCGTCCGCGGGATCCGAGGGTTTGCCCAGCAGCTCGCCGTCGATCACCACCACGGTGTCCGCCGCCAGTACCAGCTCGCCGGGATGAGCCCGCGCCGCCGCCTTGGCCTGCGCCAGCCGCAGCACGGTGTCGCGTGGATCCTCGCCCGGGAGGGGAGTCTCATCGAGGTCCGCCGCGCGCACGGTGAAGCGCAATCCGAGCGCGCCGAGCAGCTCGCGCCGGCGGGGGGAAGAGGAGGCGAGGATGAGGAGGGGGAGAGAGATGGTCAATAGGGTCCTTGGACAAGGGAGCGGCCTGCGCTTCGAGACCTCACCCCCTGGCCCCCTCTCCACAAAAGTGGAGAGGGGGAATTGGAAAAAGCAAGGCAGATTCGGCCTCGTTCCCCCTCTCCAGCTTGTCTGGAGAGGGGGCCAGGGGGTGAGGTCTCGAAGCGCAGAGCGGTTCTGTCAGGCAGGAGCCCCGTCACGGGTAGTACCCCCGCACCGTCTTCGCCTCCATCCCCGGCTTGGCCATCTTCACCTCGACGGTGCGGAACTTGTCGGAATCGGCCTCCTGCGAGGACTGGTACGCGAGGAGGTACTGCGAGCGCAGCTCCTTCTGGATGGTGTCGTAGATCCCCTCGAGCTCGCTGGCCTGGGAGATGAAGAAGAAGCGCCCGCCGGTCTCGTCGGCCAGCCGCGAGAGCTTGAGGCGGACGTCGGCTTCGCGGGTGGAGAGGCCGATGCCCACGGTGTAGAGCGCCACGCCGGAGCGCCGGGCGTACTCCAGGGCCTCGTTGAAGCTGTAGCGGCTCCCCTCGTCCTTGCCGTCGGAGAGGATGATCAGCGCCCGCTTCCCCTTGACGCCGCCGAAGTAGTAGAGGGCGTAGATCAGGCTGTCGTGCAGGGCGGTATTGCCGGTGGCGGTGAGGCCCGCCAGTCCTCCGGCCAGCACTTCTTCCTGATTGGTGAAGCGGACCGCCAGGGTCGGCTGGTCGGCGAAGGTGATGACCGCGGCCCGGTCCTTGGGCGTGATGACCTTCTGGAAGAAGCGCAGCGCGCCGCGCACCGCCTGCTCGAGCTTCTCCCCTTCGCCCATCGAGGCCGAGGTGTCGAGCAGGATGCCGGCGTAGACGGGCACGTCCTGCACCCGCTCGAAGCGGCGCACCTGCTGCGGCACGCCGTCCTCGATCACCTTGAAATCGTCCTTGCCGAGCCCCTCCACCGGCCGCCCGCGGTTGTCCACCACCGACGTGTAGAGCTCGACGAAATCGACGTTCACCCGCTGGGTGAAGTCCGGCGCGTTGATCAGCACCAGGTCCTCGGTGGAGGTGCCGCCGTCCAGGAAGGCGACGGCGCGCACGTAGGTGATCTCGCGGCTCTTGGGGAGGAAGAGGGGCTGGCTGAAGGGCGGCTGATAGAGCGTCGCCACCCGTTCGTCGTTGAGGAAGAACTCGACGCGGTCCAGCCTCTCCCCCTCCGGCACCTCGACCTGCGCCAGGGCGCGCACGCTCGACTGATAGGTCTTGCCGGCCTCCGGCTCGACCAGGCGCACCGCGAAGCGGTGCGGCCCGACGTTCAACTGGATCTCGTCCTCGGCCAGCTTGCGGCCGTCCTCGGCGAGCGCCAGCGCGCGCAGCGTGTGGGCGCGGGGCTGGTCGCCGAGATTGAGCTCGACGCTGTACGGCGGCCGGCTCTTGGCGAGCACCGGCCGGCCGTCGAGCTCGAAGCTGACGCGCGAGACGTCGCCGGTGGTGGCGGCTTCGACGCGCAGCTTGCCGGTGATCAGGCCGGGGGGCGGCTGCAGCAGGCGGATCGACTGCTCGCCGGTGCCGATGGCGGCGTTGGCCTCGGCCAGGGTGGAGCCCGCCGCGGCCGGAGCGGTTCCCGGCGCCGCGGCGGCCGCCGGCGGCGCCGCTTCCACCGTGGGCACCTCCAGCTCCCGCTCGTCGCGGAAGAAACGCTTGCCGCCCGTGTCCTCGAGCTTCATCACCAGCGAGTAGCTCCCCGGCCGGAGGTAACGCTGGACGACGACCGGGATGGTGTCCGAGGTGACCTCGCCCTCCGGCAGGGCGAAGCGGTAGCGGAAGTGCTCGAACAGCTCGCCCTTGTAGAGCACCTCGCCGTCCACCACGAAGCTGTAATGGGCGGCCGTGCTCCCCTCCAGCCGCTCGGGGCTCACCGACTGGCGCGGCACCGAGACCAGCGCCTGCATCACCGTGCGGCTGCCGAAGCGGCCGGGGAACGAGATGTCGACCTGGGCCGGGAAGGTCGGAGCGTCGGCCGGCACCTCGGTCGACGAGGAGGAGAAGGTGGAGAGCCACTCCTCGCCGGGCTTGGGGAGGAGCTGCACGGACGATTCGACGCGGCGCCAATCCACGGCCTCCGCCAGGCGCGCCGCGATGTCCTCGCCGCGCGGGCAGATCTCGGCCACCGCCTGCAGGCCGCGCGCCGCGTCGGGCGACTGCACCCGCAGATCCTGGGCGAGGATCCACTCCAGGCCGTCGCTGGGGCTCCACAGCCGATACGTCGAGCCCTGCGCGACGAAGACGAGGCTGAAGTCGCCGCGGATCTTCTCCGTGCCCGGATAGTCCCAGATCTCCAGCGGCACCAGGACCTCGCAGCGGGCCTGCAGGACGTGGACGGGCTCGCCGTTGAGCAGCACCATGCGGGCGCGCTCGTCCGCCAGGTTGCCGAAGCGCTCGCGCGCCACTTTCGCCCGCTCCTCCCAGCGCTCCTGCAGCTCGTTGCGGGCGGTCTGCGGGAAGGGATCGCGCACCTCCCAGAAGCGGCGGATGAAGGCGTCGCGCTGGTAGTCCTTGGCGAGCCCCAGGAACACCTCGCGCTCCTTGGCGTTCATCAGCAGCGCCACCTCGTCGAGCCACGAGGCGTAGCGCGGCGCGAGATCCGCCGGCACCGGCGGCGCTTTGGCCGGCGCCGCCGCGGCGAGCGGAGCGATGGACAGGATGGCGGCGGAGAGGACGGTGAGGAACGTACGACTGGACGGAGACGACATCGGGACGATCCTACCTTAGAGGGCCGGAGTGAGGGCGCTCACGGGTAATACCCCCGGATCGTCTTCCCCTCCAGGCCGGATTTGTTCACCTTCAGGTCCACGGTGCGGAAGCCGGGATCGGTGCGAGTGCTCGTGGATTGATAGGCGAGCAGGTACTGCGAGCGCAGCTCCTCCTCGATGGCGGCGTAGATGGCGGGCAGCTCCTCGGCGTTCGCCGGGAAGAAGGCGCGGCCGCCCGTCTCCTCGGCGATGCGGGACAGCTTCCGCTTCTCGACCTCGTCTCCCAGCCCGATGGAGTAGACGGTGACGCCGGCCCGGCGGGCGAACTCCAGCGCCTCCTCGTAGGTGAAGCGGCTGCCCTCGTCCTTGCCGTCGGAGAGCAGCAGGATGGCCCGCCTCCCCTTGAGGCCGTTGAAGCAGTAGAAGGAGAAGATCAGGCTGTCGTAGAGCGCCGTGCCGCGCTCCGCCTTCAGGCCGGCCAGGCCGCCGGCCAACGCCTTGAGGTCGCGCGTGAACTTCACCGCCAGCATCGGATGATCGTTGAAGGTGATGACGGCGGCGCGGTCCTTGGGGCGCACCGTCCCCTGGAGGAACCGCAGGGCCGCGGCCTGCGCCTTCTCCAGGCTCCCCTCCATCGAGGCCGAGACGTCAAGCGCCACGGCGGCGTGGATGGGCAGATCGGTCACCCGGTCGAAGCGCACGACCTGCTGGCGGACGCCGTCCTCGGACACCGCGAAGTCCCTGGCCGTGAGCCCCGAATTCACCGGCCGGCCCTGGCGGTCGAGCACCGTGGTGTAGAGCTCCACCAGATCGACGTTGACCTGCTCCAGGTATTCGGGAGCGTTGACGAAGACCACGCTCTCGGTGGCGTTGCCGTCGGCGAGATAGGCCACGGCGCGCACGTAGGCGAGCGGCTCGCCCTTGGCGAGGACGATGGGATGGACGTACGGCGGCTGGTAGAGCGTCGCCACCCGCGTCTCGTTCAAGTAGAGCTCCACTCTCTCGACGGCTTCACCCTCGGGAGCCTCCACCTCGGCGCGGGCGAGGAGGCTCGACTCGTAGCGCTTCCCCTTCTGCGGCTCGGCGAGGCGCACGCGGAAGCGGTTGCCGGCGGCGTTGATCTGGATCTCGTCGGAGGCGAGGAGCTCGCCGGCGGCATCGTAGGCGGCGGCGCCGAGCGTGCGGGTGCGGGGCACCGCGCCGAGATCCAGCTCGACGCTGTAGGGCGGAGCCTTCTTGCTCAGCACCGGCTTGCCGTCGAGGGCGAAGGTGACGCGGGCGACGTCCGGTCCCGTGGTCAGCGTGTCGAAACGCTGCATCCCGGTCTGGAGCTGGCCGAAAGGCGGCACGATCTTGATCGTCGTCTCGCCGCTGCGCAGGGCGGCGTTGGCCTCGGCGAGGATGCGGGCGCTCTCGGCTTCCTCCGCCGTCCGCGCCATCAGCGGCGCGAGTGCGGCGTTCGCCGTCGCCGGCACCGAGAGGGCGCGCTCCTCGCGGAAGAACCGGCCGCCATTGCCGCCATTGACGTCCTGCAGCTTGACCACCAGCGTGTACTCGCCGGGCCGCAGCGGGCGCTCGAAAGCCAGGGGGAGCGCCTCGGCCTCGCTCGCGGCGGGCATGTCGAACTTGTAGCGGAAGCTGTCGAACAGCTCGCCGTCGCGCAGCACCTCGCCGGTCAGCAGGAGGTTGTACGAGCGCGCCTCGCCCAGGGCGGCCTGTCCCGCGGCGCCCGCCGGCACGGTGAGGATGCCCTGCATCACGGTGCGGTTCTGGAAGCGGCCGGGAAACGAGAGCTCCAGGCTGGCGGGCAGGGGGGCGGCGCCCTCGGGCACGTCCGTCGAATAGGAATTGAACACCGAGACCCACTCGCCGCCGGGCGCCTCGGGCCGGGTCGAGATCCGCGCCTCGAGGAACTCCCAGCGCAGGCCCTGGCTCTTCACCCAGGCGATGCCGGCGGCGATCTTGCGGGCGTGTTCCCAGTCGCCGCAGCCGCCGGCGAGATCCGTGATCTCTGCGAGGCCGTGCCCGTCGGCCGCCGCGCTGCCTCTGCCTCCTCCCTCGCCCCCACGGCCCTGTCCGTGGCCCGCGGCCTGCTCCGCGTTGGCGGTGCGCTGCTCGAGAACGCTCTGGGCAAACAGGGCGTCGATCCCCTCGCCGGGATTCCAGACCCTGAACGGACCGGCGCCCCACTTGCGGTAGAGGACGACGGCGAACATCTCCGGGACCAGGTCGTTCGGGCTGTAGAACCAGACTTCGAGCGGCCAGAGCAGCAGCGGGCAGCCGGACTCGACCCGCTCGTCGGGAGCGCCGTTGAGGAGGAGCATCCGGGAACGGCCGTCCTTCAGATCGTTGAACAGGGAGCGGGCCTGCTGGACATTGCCTTCGAACCGCTCGCGGAGCTCGTTGCGCGCCGTCCGCTTGAGCTTGTCCCGCGTCTCCCAGAACCGCTTGATGAAGGCGTCGCGCTGGTAGTCCTTCTCCAGGGCGAGGAACGTGGCCCGCTCCTCTTCCGTGATGAGCACGTCCACCTCCTCGAGCCAGGTCCGGTACTTCTCCGGCAGCCTGGCGACCGCGGCCTTCTCCTCCGCGGAGACCCGGCGGTCGAGGAACGAGCTGGAGGTGGGAGAGGTGGCGGCGGAGACGGCGAGAGGGAGGAGGAGAAAAAAGAGGCCGATATGTCGGAGGGTCGTAGCGGCGGCCCTACGTGGCCGCCGTCCATCTTCGTGCACCCTCTGCGGCGGGCACGTAGGCCCGACGCTACGACCGCTTCTTGCCTCTAGAGGGCTCACGGGTAATACCCCCGGATCGTCTTCGCTTCCAGGCCGGGACGTCCGACCTTCAGCTCGACGCTCCGGAAGTCATTCCCGCCGCTGATGTTGCTCGACTGATAGGCGATGAGGTACTGCGAGCGCAGCTCCCGCTCGATGACGGCGTAGATGCCCGGCAGCTCGTCGGCGCTCTTGAGGAAGAAGGAGCGGCCGCCGGTCTCCTCGGCGAGGCGCGCGAGCTTGCGCTTGTCCGCGTCTTCGCCGAGGCCGATCGAGTAGATCGTCACGCCCGCCCGCCGCGCGTAGTCCAGCGCATCCTCGTAGGTGAAGCGGCTGCCTTCGTCCTTGCCGTCGGAGAGCAGCAGCAGGGCCCGCTGGCCCTTGACGCCGGTGAAGTAGAAGAGGGTGAAGATCACGCTGTCGTAGAGCGCCGTGCCGCGCTCGGCCTTGAGGCCGGCGAGGCCGCCGGCGAGCGCCGGCACGTCGTTGGTGAACTTCACCGACAGGTTCGGATGGTCGTTGAAGGTGATCACCGCCGCGCGGTCCTTGGGGCGGATGGTCTGCTGGAAGAACTCCAGTGCCGCTTCCTTCGCCTTGTCGAGGCTCGCCTCCATGGAGGCCGAGACGTCCAGGGCCACCGCCGCATGGATGGGCAGGTCGGTGACCTTCTCGAAGCGCGAGATCTCCTGGCGCGTGCCGTCCTCGTTGACGGTGAAGTCCTTCGCCTCGAGGCCTTCCACCGGCCGCCGCTGCTTGTCGAGCACCGTGGTGAAGAGCTCGACGAAGTTGATGTTCACCTCGGAGAGGTTCTCGGGCGCGTTGACGAACACCAGGTGCTCGGTGGAGTTGCCGTCCGTCAGATAAGCCACCGCGCGCACGTAGGCGATCTCCTCGCCTTTCGGCAGCACGATCGGCTGCTGGAAGGGCGGCTGATAGATCGTGGCCACCCGCGTCTCGTTGACGAAGAACTCCACCCGCTCGACGGTCTGGTTCTCCGGCGCCTGCACCTCGGCGCGGGCCAGCAGGCTGCGGTCGTAATGCTTCCCCTTCTGCGGATCCAGCAGCCGCACCTGGAAGCGGTTGGCGGCCGAGTTGATGATCATCTCGTCAGCGGCCACCTCGGCGCCGGAGACGTCGCGCGCCACGGCGGAGAGGTTGCGCGGGCGGGGGATGTTGCCGAGATCGAGCTCGACGCTGAACGGCGGCCGCTTCTTGGTGAGCACCGGCTTGCCGTCGAGGGCGAAGGTCACCTGCTCGATGTTGGAGCCGGTGGTCAGGGTATCGAAGCGCTGCATGCCGGTCTGCAGCTCGCCGAAGGGCCGGATCAGCTTGAGGCTCGTCTCGCCGTTGGCGATGGCGGCGTTGGCCTCCGCCAGCAGGCGGGCGCTCTCCTCGTTGGTCTCGCTCGGCGGCGCCGGCGCCACGCGGTCCGAGGACGGCACCGAGATCTTGCGCTCGTCGCGGAAGATCTTGCCGGAGTTGAGGTCCTCCAGCTTGACGATCATCGAGTACTCGCCCGGCCGCAGGTAGCGCTGGAAGATGACCGGCAGGTTCTCCCCGGAGCCGGCCGCCGTGGACGGGAAGTCGAACTTGTAGCGGAAGATGTCGAACAGCTTGCCGTTCTGCAGCACCTCGCCGTTGAGCTGCAGGTTGAAAGTGTTGGCGCTGCCGAGCGCCGCCTTGCCGGCGGCGTCGGAGGACACGCTGAGCACGCCCTGCACCACGGTGCGGTTCTGATAGCGGCCGGGGAATTCGAGGTCGAGCTTGGCCGGCAGCGGCGTCGCGCCGGCGGGCATGTCCGTCGAGTACGACTTGAACGAGGAGACCCACTCGCCGGACTGGTCGTGCGGCTTCTCCATGACGCGCTGCTGCAGCAGGTCGTACCCCAGTCCCTGCCGCAACACCCAGCCGATGCCGCCGGCCAGCTTGTCGCCGTCCCGGCAGCCGGCCACGATGGCCTGCAGGCTGGGCTCGCCGGAGTTGGCCGCGCTGCCGTTGAACAGCGCGGCGAGGCCGTCGACCGGAGTCCATACCCGGAACGGCCCGGCTCCCCACTTGCGGTAGAAGACGACGATGAACTCGGAGCGCATGCGATCGCTGCCGGCGTAGAACCAGACCTCGGCGGGCCAGATCAGGTTCGAGCATTGGGAGATGACGCGGACGGCCGGCGCGCCGTTGAGCAGCAGCAAACGGGCGCGATCGTCCTCCAGGGTGCCGAACTCGCCGAGCGCCACCTGCACGTTGGCCTCCCAGCGGTCGCGGAGCTCATTGCGCGCCGTCGACCGGTAGGTGTCCCGCACCTCCCAGAAATGCTCGATGAAGGCATCCCGCTGATAGTCCTTCTCCAGCGCCAGGAAAGTCTCGAGCTCCTCGTTGGTGATCAGCAGATCCACCGTCCGCAGCCATTGGCGGTACTTGTCGGGAAGCTTCTCGATCGCCTCCTTCTGCGCCTTGCGCTCCGCCCGGCTCGGCTTGGCCGCCGCGCCCGACGCGGAGGAGGAGAGAAGGAAGAGGGGGACGAGGAGGAGGAAGATCAGGGGGAGAGATCGACGCATGCGTTCACCTTACTGCCGGGAAAGCCCCATAAAAGGTCCGGGGGTAGGATAAACGGATTCAAAGCGCGTGCCGAGGGGGTGCGGCCTTGCCCGATCGTCCTTGAAGCCCCAAATGGATCGTCGGCGGATCGGGGCGCCTGCCCTTCGAAGCCTCACCCCCTGTCCCCCTCTCCCTGACGGGCGAGGGGGACGCCTATGAAGGATCTTGCCGTACGTTCAGCTATGGGATCCTTCAACGTTCGTGCTGTCCGTGGGTACCCCGACAAGCTTCACCGGTTCTGCCCGCGTCCCCCCTCGCCCGTCAGGGAGAGGGGGACAGGGGGTGAGGCTTCGGAGGGCAGGACACCTCGCCGTTCATGATCCGCTTGAACCCGGCTCCCCGGGAAGGCCGCCGCGCCCCGCCGCGCTACAATAACCGCCCTTGAAGAGGCCTTGAACCATGCACCCCGTCTACCTCGACCACAACGCCACCACGCCGCTCCATCCCCGGGCGCGCGAGGCCATGCTGCCCTGGCTGGGCGAGCGGCACGGCAATCCCTCGTCGATCCACGGCTTCGGGCAGGCGGCGCGCAACGCCGTCGAGGAGGCGCGGGAGAAGGTGGCGGCGCTGGTCGGCGGCAGGCCGCCCGAGGTGGTGTTCACCGCTTCGGGGACGGAGGCCAACAACGCCGTCCTGGCGCACGCGGCGCAGCGCGGGCGGGGCCATCTGGTGATCTCGGCCATCGAGCATCCCTCGATCCGCGAGGGCGCGGCGCGGCTGGAGAAAGAGGGCTTCGAGGTGACGCGGGTGTCCCCGGGCGGGGACGGCATCGTGCCGGCGGCGGCGGTCCTCGCCGCTCTCCGGCCGGAGACGCGGCTCGTCGCCCTCATGCTCGCCAACAACGAGCTCGGCACCTTGCAGCCGGTGGCCGAAGTGGCGGCCGGCTGCCGCGAGCGCGGCGCGCCCGTGCTGTGCGACGCCGTGCAGGCGGTGGGCAAGGTGCCGGTGGACGCGCCGGCGCTCGGCGCCGACTACCTCGTGCTCGGCGCCCACAAGTTCAATGGTCCGCTCGGGGCCGCCGCCGTCTGGGTGCGCAAGGGCGTCGAGCTCACGCCGCTGCTCGTCGGCGGCAGCCAGGAGCGGCGTCGCCGGGCCGGCACCGAGAATGTGCCGGCCCTCGTCGGCCTGGGTGAAGCGGCGGCGGCGGCGAAGGAGGAGATGGCAAGCCGCACCGCCATGCTCTCCGGGCTGCGCGACCGCTTCGAGGCCGAGCTGGCGCGGCGCATGCCCGGCGTGATCTTCCATTGCCAGGCCTCGCCGCGCCTGCCCAACACATCGCACGTGGCCTTTCCCGGCGTCGAGGGAGAGGCGCTGCTCATCCGGCTCGATCTCGCCGGCTTCGCCGTCTCCACCGGCTCGGCCTGCTCCTCGGGCACCGTCGAGCCGAGCAAGACGCTGCTCGCCGCGGGCGTGCCGGCGGCGGAGGCGCTCTCCTCGCTGCGCGTGAGCTTCGGCATCACCAACACGCCGGACGAGGTGGACGCCTTCCTGGATGCGCTGGAGCGCGAGACCGCCGCATTGCTCCGCGTTTCCCCGGCCGCGCGGCGGGAGGCGGTGGCGTGACCGATTCCAGCCTCACCGCCGTGGCGATGAGCGGCGGTCTCGACTCCTCGGTCACCGCCTGGCTGCTGGCGCGGCAGGGCGTGCCTGTCGTCGGTCTCTCCATGCTGCTGTGGGACCACTCCGGCGTCGAGGCGCACGGCCGCTGCTGCGGCGCCCTCGACCTCGGCGACGCCAGGCGCGTGGCGCAGCAGGCGGGCATCCCGCATTACACGTTGCGCCTGGACGAGGAATTCCGCCAGCAGGTGGTTGAGCCCTTCGTCGGCGACTACCTCGCCGGCCGCACGCCCAGTCCGTGCGTGCGCTGCAACACCTGGATCAAGTTCGACCTGCTGCTCGAGCGGGCGCGGCGGTTCGGCGCCGAGCGGGTGGCCACCGGCCATTACGCGCGCATCCTTCCGGGCGCGGACGGTCCCGAGCTGCACACGGCGGTGGATGTGACCAAGGACCAGAGCTATTACCTCTTCGAGCTGACGCAGGAGCAGCTCGCCGCTTCCCTCTTCCCTCTCGGCGACAAGACCAAGGTTGAGGTACGGGAAATGGCGCGCGAGGCCGGTCTGGTGGTGGCCGAGAAGGGCGAGAGCATGGAGGTGTGCTTCGTCTCCGGCGGCGTGCGCGAGTTCGTCGAGACACAGGTGGCGGCCGATCCCGAGCGCTACGCGGGAGCAACTCTCGACGAGCCGGCGGTGCTGGTGGACGCCCGCGGCGAGGAGCTCGGCTCGGGTCAGCCCTACTACCGCTACACCGTGGGCCAGCGCCGAGGCCTCGGCCTCGCCGCGCCCAGCCCGCTCTACGTGCTGCAAATCGAGCCCGAGCGCAACCGCGTCGTCGTCGGTCCCGAAGAGGATCTGCTGGCGCCGGGGCTCGCCGGCGAGCGCCTCCACTGGATCGGCTCCGATCCCGAGGGAGAGGTGGAGGCCGTGGTGAAGATCCGCTCCCGTCATCCCGGCGTGCTCTCGCGCATCCGTCCGCAGAGCGGAGGCCGCGTCGAGATCGACTTCGCCGAGCCGCAGCGGGGCGTCACCCCCGGCCAGGCGGCCGTGTTCTATCAGGGGACGCGCGTGCTCGGCGGGTGCTGGATCGCGGGGCGGGTGTGATTCAGGACTGCCGGGTTCGTTGCTCTACTTGCCCTTTCGGGCTATGCTCCAGTTCGTGAAAGCGATGTCGCAGCACATTCTTCTTGAGATCGAAATGCCCGCCACGCTCGACCAGTTCAAGCTGCCTGCGGGTGTAAACGATCGCTTGCAAGAGTTACTCGATCGCCAGGACCGCGGCGAAACGCTCACGGCCACTGAACGCAGGGAAGCCGAAGGTCTGGTTGACCTGGCTGAGCTGCTGTCGCTGCTGAGCCTGCGCGCGCAAAGGATCTGGCAGGAACAACGCTCCGCCGAGTGATGCGCTTGGCGAGCTTGCGACGGCGCTCCGAGGTGAACAGGCGCCAGACGCGCGCCTCCTACGATTCAGCGCCTAAGTTCGTGGAAGACAACGACCGCTTCTCCAAGCGCGCGGAAGAAATAGCACGGAGGGTAAGGCAGAGGATGCTTCTCTCGCCGGAGCAGCACCGGCAAGAGCACCGGGTGGAACTTGCGCGTAGGATTCGAGAACAGCCCGAGGTAATGGCCGACGAAGGGTTAAAGCGAGGTGCTCTCCGCTACTTTCTACGCTGCTTCCGCGAGGTAGAGCCGAGGTTCCTAGCTGAGCTTCGAGAGATTCTCTCCGAGCCGCTTTTCCTCGGCTCTCTTCAAGTCGTGGCACTACGGCGCCTATCCGATCGCTACCATCTTCCTCCGACCGCCGCCGTTGCCAACGAATGCATGAAAACCCTCCTCATGTGGCAGGCGTTCCCTGATCTCCCTAACGTCTGGCACTTTGAACGGCCGGAGGGCGCGCTCGCCGATCCTATGCGCCCGGCCATGACCGCCAGCACGCCATACCCGTTCGTGTTTGTAGCGGAGGGCTGGAATCCCGAGACCGAAACACTAGGCGCGGCGAGGACGCGACTTCACCAACAGTTCAACGCCGCGCTGAGGAATCAAGGTACATTCTGGAAGTCCGCGGAGATCGATCAAACCGAGCTCCGCCTATTCGTGGATTCTCCTACTCTCGAGAAGCTCCGCCGAAACCTCAAATGTCTGGCCGAAAAGCAGGCGAGTGGCAGGCTCAGTTATCCACAGCTTGCAAAGAGCTTGGACCTCACGAGAGAGGCCGTTCGCGTCGGGTTATCGGAGGCCGCAGCCCACATTGGACTCTCTCAAGTCCGGAGCGCCCCTCCTGGTGCTCCGAAGGGCCAACGGTGCCGGAAATAGACAAGTTTCAGACACGCTCTAATTTTGGGTCTATTTTGTACGCCTTAACCTCCTGATACTCCTTTAGCAGGGTTCGAGAGCGGTTCGGCTCGAGAGCCCACGACAGGGAGATATCCACAATGCAAGG
Source organism: Acidobacteriota bacterium (assembly GCA_046765915.1). Classification (GTDB taxonomy): domain Bacteria; phylum Acidobacteriota; class Thermoanaerobaculia; order Multivoradales; family UBA5704; genus DATARR01. Next base: position 27,178 of record JBKPTH010000133.1, read on the forward strand.
CCAGTCAACCGCTGATCCTGCCTTCGATACGGCCGTTGCCGCTCCACTACTCGGCGTCCGGAAGGGAACGCTTGAAGTTTGGCGCCGTCGGGGAACCGATCCAAGGTTAACGGCCCGGCTGCGTCGGCTCGTCATCCAGCGCAGTAACGGACGTTGCGAGTATTGCCATTTGGCGCAAACTGGCCAGGAAGCAACCTTTCACATCGATCACATTATCCCGGTCACCGCTGGTGGTCAGACAGTGGCTGAGAATCTTGCCTTAGCTTGTGTCTCCTGCTCCCTGCGTAAAAGCGCTCGTCAGACTGCCATCGATCCTGATACGGGTTTAGAAGCCCCACTCTACCATCCGCGACGGGATCTCTGGTCCGAACATTTTGCATGGAAGTCTGTGCGACTGGCCGGACTGACAGCCACCGGGCGAGCCACGATCAACGCGCTCGATCTGAACCGTCCACTGATCCTTGCGATCCGGGAAGAGGAAGCCGATCTCGGACGACATCCTTAAGGAACTCTACACCTCGTCTCCGGGATCTGGCGCGGCGTCGGGGACCTTCGCGAGCACGGACAGAAACTTCTCTCGGCTGTCTCGTCTGGCTCTCTCCTCAAGAAAAGAAGGATCGATCTCCAGAGCTTCGCTGCCGAAGGTCTCGAGGTGAAACTGGATGGCGGACTTCACGTCGGCGAGAGCTTCTTCGTAGGTGTCGCCTTGGCCGACGACGCCCCTGATGCCTAGCGGATAGGCCACGTAGCCGTCTGGGTGCTTCTCCACGAGGATCTTGATCGGCTTCACGTTGGATCCTTTCTCTGAGGTAAGGCGGATTGTACCTTGGTCTATGTATCCGTCCCTACAGCGCCTCGTACGCCGCCGCCGCGATCTCTCCCAAGGCCTGGCCGACGACCCGCTTGATCTCGCCCGGATCCTTGGAAACCGCGACGTTGTTCACGTAGAGGGCGAAGGCCAGGCGGCGGCCGGACGCGGTGGTGAGGTACCCCGCCAGGCCCTTGCCGGTCACCAGGATTCGGCGGTTGAGCGGATCGTCCACGCCGTAGGTGCCGGTCTTGGCGAAGACGTGCCCGGCGGCCGGCGAGTCCGGCTGGATGTCGAACAGTGTGCCGTCACGGCCGAGGATGGGTAAGGCTGCCTGGAAGACGGCGAAATCCGGCCGCTTCGCCATCGCCGCGAGATAGGCCACCATGAATTCCGGCGTGTAGTGAGCGTCGCCGCCGGCGCCGTCCGCCTGCTGCGCTCCCGAGAGATCGAGCCCGAGGGTGGTGAGGAAATCGCGCTCGAGATCGAAGCCGGTCTGGTCCTTGTCCTTGCGCAGCAGCGCGGCGAGCAGCGAAGGCGTCAGGCTGGCGTGGAGGTTCTGGCTCACCTTGAGCGTGACCTTCACTTCCTCGCGCAACGGCGGCGAGACGTGCTCGGCGACGGCGAGATCGTCGGTGTAGCCCTTGGCGAGCGCGGCGAAATCGACGGCACCGGCGTCCTTGCTCTCGCCGAACGCGACACCCTTTTCCGCCAGGGCCTCGGTCAGCGTCACTTGCGCGAAGCGGCTCGGCTCGGGAACCGGGTAGCTGTAGAGGATCGGCGCCTTGCCGGCGGGGAATGAGCCGGCCACCTTGACCTGGCGCGAGCCGTCGGGATTGGCGACGTCCTCCGCGATGCGGATCATCGGACGCGAGTCCGGCGCTCCGGTTTCGACCTGGTTGACGAAGTGCACGTAGGAGGTGGCCGGCGAGGGAACGAGCGAGGCCGCTGCGCCTAATCCGGAGCCGGGACCCACGGTCACGTCCACGAGGTTGTCGTTGACGACGATGGGCGAGATGACGACGCCCGTTCCCAGCTCGCGCTCACCCTCGGGGAAGAGGCTGGCGTCGACGAGCACCCGTCCCTCGACGCGGCGGATCCCCTTCGCCGCCACCTGCGCCGCGAGGTCGCGGATGACCAGCAGCGGATCTCCCGGCACGGCGCGCGTGCTCGGGTCGCCGGCGTAGGAGTGGTCCTCGTTCTCGAAGGCGAGCGTGCCGTCCGGCCGGATGCGGGCGGAGAGGTTGGGATCGCCGCTGGCGACGAGCACGAGATCGCCCTGGAGCACGCCGCCGCGCCCGATCTCGCCCGTGCGGTAGACGCGCGTCCTGAAGCGATGGTCGGCGCCCAGCAGTGCCAGCGCCGTGCCCTCGGTGAGCAGCTTCGTCGTGGAGCCGGGCGTGAAAAGCTTGTCCGCGTTGAGCGCGTAGACCGGCTGGTTCGTCTCGAGGTCGAGAAACTCGATGCCCCACAGCGCGTGCCGGAACTCGGCGCGGCCGAGGATGCGCTCGAGGCGCTCGGCGAGCGAGGCCGGCGCCTGCGCCGCGAGCGGCGCGGCGAGGGCCAGCAGGATGAGGAAGACGGCCAGCAGCCGGCGCACGGCGAGCATCGGAGATCCTCCGTTCGGTGGGGCGGACTCTAACACCGCCGGCGCTTTCGCCGCCGTCTCCAGCACCTTGATTCTTTGAACGACACTTTCCTTTCTGGAGGAGCAAGCGATGAGCATCCGCGGGCTGAAGCACGTCCTGGCGCTGTCCTGCTGTCTGGCCCTGGCCGTCACCGCGAACGCCGCGGCGCGCGACAAGGCGAAGAAACCGTTCGCGGACGCGGACCACGTCATCTACACCTCGCCGAGCGGCGGCTGGGGCGGGCTCTCGCCGCTCAAGGCGAACCTCTCCTACCACGGCGGCCCGGTGATCATCGCGGCGAAAGTGGTCTTCATCTTCTGGGGACCGAGCTTCAACAACGCCGCCTCCCCCGACTACCAGTACGCGCGGACGCTGCAGGCCTATCGCAACCAGTTCGGCACGACCCCCGAGTACAACACCATCACGCAGTACTCGGGAATCCAGCAGTCGAATCTCGCCGGAAGCCAGGCCGATTGGTTCGACACCTCGACACCGCCGACCAACGTCACCGACTCCATCGTCCGGTCGAAGGTTCAGGCGTACCTGTCGAGCCATGGCGGCAACAATGCGAGCACGGTGTACGAGGTGGTCCTCCCGAGCAGCTCGTACTCCTCGAGCGGCTCCAGCACGTCGTGCGGCGGCCCGAGTCTCGGCTACTGCGCCTATCACGGCTGGATCGGCAGCGGCAGCAGCGCCATCAAGTACTCCGTCGAGCCGTATCCGAGCTGCAGCGGCTGCAAGGTCTCCGGCTGGTCGGACGTGCAGAACCAGGAGCACTTCGTCTGCCACGAGACCCGCGAGGCGGTGACCGATCCGACGGGGGCCGGCTGGTGGGACAACAGCAACGGCTTCGAGGCGGACGACAAGTGCGCCTGGTCGCCGGCGCCGTTCATCGGCACCAACGGTTACGCCTACCAGTACGAGTGGTCCAACGAGGTCGGCGGCTGCGTCAAGACCAGATCGGCGCCGACCTGTATCCACGCCGGCGGCCTCTGCACGGCGGGCTTTATCTGCTGCAGCGGCTACTGCTCCATGGTCGGCGGCGGCATCGGCTATTGCGTCGGCGGCTGAGGGGGTTCCGTCGCAACAGGGGCGCCCTTGCCCGGGGCGCCCCTGTCGGAAGACGTCCTATCAGTAATGGCCGTGGTTGTGCCTGTGGCGATTTCCGCGGTGGCTGTCGTGCCGATCGTGCCGGCCGTCGTAGCCCCGGCGGTCGTCATAGCGGCGGTCGTAGCGATCGTAATAGCCGTCGCGGTCCCGATAGCCACGGTGACTGTCGTAACCGTCATAGCCGCGGCGGTCGTAATACCCGTCGTAGCCGCGCCCGTCATAGTACCCGTCGTAGCCCCGGCCGTCGTTGTACCCGTAGCCGCCGCCGCGGCCGTAGCCGTCATAACCGTAATAGCCGCCGTCGTAGCGCGGGGCGTAACGGTCGTAGGCCCAGTAGGGATCGACGTTGTAGTAGGAGAAGTGCGCGGCCGCCAGCGGGCAGGACGCGTGATGATAGTAGTAGCCGCCCTCGTGGAAACAGTAGCGGCTGCAATGGGCTCCGCCGTACCGAATCGGCCGGTCGAAGCGATAGAAGTAGGCCGGGTTGTAGCCATAGCCCGGCGGTGCGAAGACGAACGAGAGGAAAGCGGGGCCGATGCGGAATGTGGTGCCGATCGAGAGCCAGCTATGGCTGGCCGCCGCCGGCGCGACGAGACCTGGAGCGACCATCATCGCTCCGCACAGGAGTACGATCAGGACTCTCTTGTGCATGGGTAGAGACCTCCTGGAAAGACCGGTAGCGTCCACGATCCATGCCAAGTCAGGCGTCATCGCGCGGCGGGTTTTTCGTAGGGGCGGAGCTTGTCCCCGCCCTCGATGCCGTCCACCAACAGAGACGGTGGAGTCCTCTGGAGGTGTCTCGACCTGCCCCGGCCGATCGTGCTCCGAATGGGAAGGGGCCCTGCAAGCGTAGGGTAGAATCTCCCCGGAGGACCTCATGACCGTCACGCTCACGCCGCCCGTCACCGCCGCCGAGGTCGAGCCGCTCACCATCGCCGGCCGCACCTTCCATTCGCGTCTCATCCTCGGCACGGGGAAGTACCCCGACTTCCAGACCATGGCCGCCGCGCTGGAGGCTTCGGGAACCGAGATGGTGACGGTCGCGCTGCGCCGGGTGAACCTCGACGAGCGCGGCCAGGGCTCGCTCCTCGACTTCGTCGATCCCGGCCGCTACCTCCTGCTGCCGAACACCGCCGGTTGCTACACCGCCGACGAGGCGATCCGCACCGCCCGTCTCGCCCGCGAGCTCGGCGGTTGGGACTGGGTGAAGCTCGAGGTCATCGGCGACAAGAAGACCCTCTTCCCGGACAACGGCGAGCTGCTGAAAGCCACCGAGCGGCTGGTGGCCGAGGGCTTCATCGTCCTGCCCTACACCAACGACGATCCGGTGGTCTGCCGCAAGCTGGAAGAGCTGGGCGCGGCGGCCGTGATGCCGCTCGGCGCCCCCATCGGCTCCGGCATGGGCATCCGCAATCCGGCCAATCTGCGGATCATCCTGGAACAGGCGAAAGTGCCGGTGATCGTCGACGCCGGCGTGGGCACGGCCAGCGACGCCGCGCTGGCGATGGAGCTCGGCGCTCACGGCGTGCTGATGAACACCGCCGTGGCCGAGGCCAAGGACCCCATCCGCATGGCGAGGGCCATGAAGCTGGCGGTAGAAGCCGGCTGGCTCGCCGCCACCGCCGGGCGCATCCCGAGGAAGCTCTACGCCTCCGCCTCCTCGCCCACGACGGGCCTCATCGAGTAAGGTACGACCGTGCAGCCATAGCTCAATGGATAGAGCTGCAGACTTCGGATCTGCGGGTTGGGGGTTCGAGTCCTCCTGGCTGCACCACCTAAGCCATTCAAAACGGAATACTTAGCTCAGTTCGTTCGGTGGAACGCCGCAAGCGTCGGATTCCCACCGAAGGATCGGAGCGCCACCGATGCTTCGGATTCCTGTCGTAAGGATCGGTGCGCTACCGAAGGATCGGTGCGCCACCGAAGCATCGGAGCGCCGTTGTAAGCTTCGGTGGCATACCGCACGCTGGGATGGCCGTCCCGGCGATGTTCCAGGAGCCGATCCCGCGGAGCCCCAGCGTACGGTTCGCTGTCCCGCCGATGCAGAGACGAAGGCCGGCCGCTCGCGGAGCCGCGGCTTGGAATCTGCTGGACTCCCGGCGGGAATGAGTCCCGCCGGCTTTAGGTTAACGGATCCGGGGGTTGCGGCCCGGCGTCGGGTGCCCTACAATCCCTCCTCCGCACGTTCGGGAACGTGCAGCCATAGCTCAACTGGATAGAGCGACAGACTACGGATCTGTAGGTTGGGGGTTCGACTCCTCCTGGCTGCACCATTTCTACTCCCACAAGAGCAAGAACTTAGCTCGATCCGCTCTCGCGGCTTGCCGTGGCGCGTAGCCCTCGCCGCCCAGACAGTACGTCGTGCCTGCTTGGATCGATCTCGGATCGATTCGAGTAAGTCCCCACGGGGAGGTTAGGCCGTTCGGATATTCTTACCTCCTGACCGGGGCTCTTCCTCTCTTTCCAACAGAAACCGGTCTCTTTCCAACGCGGGGGCCGGGGGCCCCTGCGGCTTGGACCCGGTCAGATCTCCAGTTCTACCAACAGCCTCCTGCGATTCCGGCATAGGTCTTCAGCCCGAAGTTCGGGATAGGGGTTCGAGCCAAGCCAGTCTCTCGACCACCATAGAGCACCGCAGTTCCGAATCGGCATCCATTCCTGGCGTCTCCAGGGTCGGGAATCATAGTCTCGCTTTTGGGCTAAGAGCCCGAGGTTCACCGTCCCGGGGAGGGCGGGTGCTAGAGAGGAGTAGAATGGGTGGGGAGCGTGCGGCAATAGCCATTTAGGAAACGGCGGGCCAGGAAGACCGTAAGGTGTTAGATATGCATATTTACTATCTATTCGCTGAGGACCAAATTCCTGGAGCCCCCCGGCACACAGTATTCCACTTATTACCCCAATCGGAGACAACGCTCCTTCGCTGCTTCATGACGATGCTGTATCTCCCTGCCAGCATCAGCGGAATGATTCCTGAAAAGAGACCGTTTAATGAGGCTCTGATTCGACTGCATGATGTGCCCCGGTTCAGGAAGGCGAATTCTAGCGTACCCTTGCCGGAACTACTGTGGCATCACCTTCTTGAGTTACCACTACTTGTTCTGATGGTAGGCAACAAGCTTCCCATTTGGCTCGACGATCTCGCGGCTGCGCGGCCGATAGTTCTACTGAGTTCGAACGAGGCGACAGTAGAAACAGCGCTACGGTCTAGCGGCATTTCGGCGGGGCTTCTACGTGGCTTTGATGACATCCGCGAGTTCTATAGGGTCTTTCGAGATCTGTGCCGCGTAAGTGGACAAGATCGTCGTCTCAACGACGAAACACGCGCAAAAATCATGGCACTAAGTGATTTAGACCTGTTTGAGCACCGGTCGCGTTTAGATTTCTTTCCAGCATTCCCCCTGCCGCAGCCTTGGAATGGGCGACCGGCTGTGTATCTTTTGAATAGGATGTCAAATAACGTTGACGATCCAACCCTTCAACCTGGCCAAGTGGAAGGGGGCGAGATCGGATTTCCGAAGCTATTACTGAACAGCGTCCGCGCCGTCACGGCTTTGGCATTTTTCGAGCTTGGGGAGAAGCTTCCCGCGGCGATGCAGGGTATCCGTCAGGAAATTGAGGAAGCGCATTCGACACTCCTGTCACCACAGGCCGATTCCAATAAGAAGCTTGCTACCATGCTTGACTTGGGTCGCCGGGTAGCTCTTACAAGGCTAGAGAGACTGTTCATTACTGTTCCTGTTGTGCGATCCGACTTGATGCGCGGGCGAGTCCCCGGGAGTGTGAAACTGGATCCCGACTATAAGCGGATGGCGAAGTCCGGAATCCAAGTGGTAACTGACTTTACCAAAGGCGTCGAGCGGAATCACTTCGGCTCTATGGAGGAGAAGCAGGCCTACGGTCGAGTACATGACACTCTCCTGCTGGAACAGCGTTTTCTGGCATGTCAAACAGCGTGCTTGGCCTCGCGATCTCTCGCTATACCTCTCCAGCTGCGGTCAGTATCTGGAGATATGTACAACAGGATTCGGGACCTTAACCAAGCAATTAAGACGAACAGTCGAAAGTGCACACAACTTTTTCGTGTGGTTGAGCAAGGATTAGCCGACCTGCTTCCTTCGGCAGTTCGAGATTGGCTTTGCGTGGGCGACTCGACTGTCGTCCTATTCAGCGATCTACCATTTGAATGGGCGCTAGTTGATGATTGGCCGCTATGCCTGACGAGGCCTGTATCTAGGATTCCAACTGGGCTTAGCCAATGGGACGCCCTAAATGCAGTTCTCGAAGCTCAAATCACCATCAACGCTCGAACGCCTAGCAAGGTGTTGGTTCTGGATCTAATTGCAAAGGATGACAAGATCCGCGTTCATTCGGACACTTTTATTTCGGCGTCGGAGGAGTTATCGCAAAACTACACCTATGCAAAACCAGCCAATGCCGCGGAATTCAGAGACACAATAGAGCGGCTCACACCAGAAATCGTAGTCTTGGATTCACACGGCCGATACGATCAATCAAAAGATGAGGTCTGGATAAGTTTACCTGATGGCCCTGCTTCGGTTGATCAACTCCTGCCAGATACCCAAGTTCCTCCGGTGTGGGTCCTCTCTGCCTGTGATACGTCCGTCACGGGCGCCATGCGAGGCTGCTTTGTGCGGAGACTTCTATACAGAGGCGCCGTTTGCGTAATTGCAAGTCTTGCCCTTGTCGATGCATTGACCGCATCGATTTTTGTTGGCCGCTTGCTGACGGCCATATTCAATCCCAATCAACCAGATCAGCACAGAAGCTTAGATCAAGCAATATTTTCCACACAGCTTACAACAGCCTTGCTGTATGACCCGCTGCTCCCACTAATTCGCAAGTCGGCGAAAGATGCGGCCCTGAGAAGAACGCTCGGCAACGTCTTGGGAGATTATCTAAGCTGGGCGGCACAAACTTTTCTAGAAGTTCGCCAATTTAGACACGCTGCAGCTTGGGTTCTTGGTGAGTCGATGGCGCGGCACGGATTGACTAATACCTACGTCGAAGCTCAACAGGCGGGTAACGTTCGACCTGAGACCCTATTATTTTCCGCGTTCGGCATTCCGAGCCGTGTCGATCTCAGTACATGACATAGGCGATTCAGACCCAACAGAGCGCTCCGGACGAGCTCTCATCGAAGCATCGAAGAGACGACGCGACTGATGCCGGCCCGAGTTGCGAAGGTGAAGGGGTACGACCAGACGGCAGACTGCACGGCGGAAGGCTCCGTTCTGCTAACAGTCGGTTGGGTTTCGGCCTCAATGATGAAAATCGCGGTTTTGCATGATCATGGGCCACCCGCCCGCTGGGCTTACCGACGACAGGCCGGCCCTTCGGGGCTTGTGGGGATGAGGGGAACGCTACCCGGGGTTGAAACCCCGGGCTCTTCAAATTCTGCTCCTTCGGAGCGAAGAAGGTCCTGACGGTGTTCGAGTTGCCGTGACGGAACTCGCGCCGCCAGGCTTGGCTTCAGGCCCTTGCCCTCCAGAAAAAGGAAGCCGAAGGGACTAATCGCCAACCGTGCAAGCTGAGAGCTTGACGTGGTACAGGCCCATGACCACGTCACCCTAACCGCTCCGAAGGAGCAGGATTTGAACAGCCCGGGGTTTCAACCCCGGGTACGTCGTCCACCCACCCCCACAAGCCCCGAAGGGCCGGCCTGACCGTCAGTCGAAGAGATATTTGGGATCGTACTCGACCCCGTGCTTCTCCAGCAGATCCAGGAGCTCTTCCTCAAAACTGGCTCGGTGATGGTGGGCTTCCTGGTTCAGGATGTACGACTTCACCGCCGGCTCTCGCGAGGGGCTTACCGAGAATGCGGCGTATCCCTCCTGCCAGGCGAAATCCGGGATCGGGTTCCGCTTCTCATGGAGCCACTTCGATGAGACCGCCTTGAGGGCGCGCACGGTGTCCGACAGGCTCAGATCCGCCTTGAGGCGAATCAGGGCGTGGACGTGGTCCGGCATTCCGCCCAGGGCCAGCAGGGTGGCTCGCTTGTTGCGGACGATGCCAGCCATGTAGGGGTAGAGATCGGCGGTCAAGGCGGGGTCGATCATCGGGACGCGCTTCTGGGTGCTGAAGACGATGTGGACCAGGACCTTCACGAGCGAGGACATGCGGGGGTCTCCTTGTAGGGACGGACGGTGGATTCCTCCGTCATCCCTATAAAGTCGGAAAACCGGCGGGTCATCGCTCACCTTTTTACGGGATGTGCGTTTTTTGCCTGTCGGTCGGCCCTTCGGGACTGGATACTGTGGGTTGGCCCTACCCGGGGTTGAAACCCCGGGCTGTTCAAATTCTGGCCCTTCGGGACGAAAACGAGACCTGGCGTTGTCACCGCAACGGGATTGTCGTAGCGCCGGGCCGGACTTGCTAGAGACTTGGCGACTCGCCTGGGTGAATTACTACGAAGTCGAGGTGGCGAGTTCGCCAATCCTCATCGTCTCGCTTCGATCTCCCGCGCCTTCCTCGCGAAACGATCCGGATCAAGGAGCAGCTCGTCCGTCATGCCGTAAAGCTGGTGCTCCCACCAGGCCGGCCGGGGCGGGGCATCACCTTCCCAGCGAGCTCCGCGATCGAAGAGCAGCCAGACGTCCCAGGCCGCTTCCGGGGTTCCCAGGATCGGCTGGAAGGCCTTGCCGACCGCCTGGCCGCCGTCCCAGTAATGCCGGGCCCGGAGGTCGGCCACCAGCGCCGCGGCGTCGGCCACATTTCGCTCTTTGCCCCCTGATTGGCTCGACCAGATGACATAGACGGCGACATCGCCGCTGCCGTCCTTTTCCAACCACGTCTCTTGCAGTTCGGAGGCCCCCCGAAGACAGCCCCCTCACGTCGGAGAAGCCAGGAAGACCGCTCTGACCTTTCCCGCGTCGGCATTGAACTGCGAGCGCAACGGGGCGAGGTTTTCCGCGAGAACCGTATGCCGGGGCGCCGGGCCGTTCGTCCCGCATCCGGCGAGCATCAGGAGGGACATCCAAGGCAGGAACCGATTCATGCGATCTCCTTCGTGCTACGAGTGAGGGAGGAAAAGGTTCAACAGCGCCGCGAGCACCCAGAGTCCCACGGCCACCCAGAGCACGGCTTTCACGCCGCGGCCGGCAGCGGTCGGGCGGCTCTCGAGCGAGCACGCGGGACGGGGCTTGTAGACCGTCCACAGGCCAAAGAGGAGGAGGGCGAGCGAGCCTGCCAGGAGGTAAGGACTGTAAGGTTTGAGACCCGCGGCCCAGGCGGCACCGCCCGCGCCGAGGACCGCGACGATCAGGGGCGCCAGGATGGGGACGCAGCACGAGCTCGCGAAGACGGCGGCCAGCGCCGATCCCGCTCCGGCCGCCGCGGCGCCGAGCGCGCCACGCGGCCGCGGGTCGTTGGCTGCGCGCGATTCCATGGCTGGTGAGTGTAGACCGTGCGGCAGGCTACGAGGCAAGGCCGAGTTGAGAATTGGTACTCTACCCGGAGGAGGAACGAGGCCGTGATCGTCGTCACCGGAGCCACAGGGAAGATCGGGCGCGAGCTGGTGCGGCTTCTCGCCGAGCGGGGCGAGACGGTGCGAGCCCTGGCGCGGCACGCCGGGCGGAGCGAGGAGATGCCGGGCGTCGAGTGGGTGGCCGCGGATCTCGCGCGGCGGGAAGGCCTGTCTTCGGCGTTCGCCGGCGCCGAGAAGCTCTTCCTCCTCACCGCCAACAGCGACGACATGGTGCGCCTGCAGAAGAACGCCGTCGAGGCGGCGCGCCAGGCCGGAGTCCGGCAGGTGGTGAAGCTCTCCGCGCTGGGCGCTTCCGATCACTCGCAGTCCGTCATCGGGCTCTGGCACTACAACGTCGAGCGGGTCCTGCGGGCGAGCGGCCTCGCCTGGACCCTCCTGCGGCCCCACCACTTCATGGACAACCTGCTGGACCAGCGCGAGAACATCGCGCGGCAGGGCGTCGTCTACTCCGCCGCGGGTGAAGGCAGGATCCCGTTCATCGACACCCGCGACATCGCCGCCGCGGCGGCCGCCGTCCTCTCCGGTTCCGGCCACGAAGGGAAGATGTACGTCCTCACCGGGCCGGAAGCCCTGTCCTACCGGCGGGCCACGGAGATCCTGTCGGAGGTCCTCGGCCGGCCGCTCACCTATGTGGCCGAGACGGAGGACGAGACCTGGGTCCGTCAGCGGCGCGCGGGAGAGCCGCCGTGGCGCATCGCCGCGCTGCTGGCCATCGCCTCCTATCAGCGCGCGGGCGGCGCCACCGAGCAGATCACCCCCACCGTCGAAGAGCTCACCGGCCGGCCGCCGCGCGACTTCGCGCGGTTCGCCCGCGATCACGCCGCGGATTATGATCGTGGCATCGAGTAGGAGGTTCCCCATGAGACCGCACGTGCTCATCGCCGTCACCGTCACCTGCTGGCTGGCCGCCGTGCCCGTCATCGCGCAGGAGGAGTCCCATGAACACCATCACGCCGAGGCGGAGGTCCTGGGACGCGTCAATTTCCCGGTGACCTGCAAGCCCGAGCTCCAACCCGCTTTCGACCGGGCGGTGGCTCTCCTCCATTCCTTCGGCTACGAGCTGGCGCGCCAGGCGTTCGCCGACGTGGCCGCGCAGGACCCGGCTTGCGGCATGGCGCACTGGGGCGTGGCCATGACTTGGTACCACCCGATCTGGGCGCCGCCCACGCCGGCGGAGCTCGCGGCCGGCCGGACCGCCGCCGAGGAGGCGGCAAAGGTGGGAGCGAAGAGCGAGCGCGAGCAGGGCTTTATCGCGGCCATCGGCGCCTTCTACCGGGATTCCGACAAGCTCGACCACCGCACCCGGGCCCTGGCCTACAAGGCGGGGATGGAGAAGGTCACCGTCGCCTTCCCCGACGACGACGAAGCGGCCCTCTTCTACGCCCTCTCGCTCCTCGGCACCGCGCCGCCCACGGACACGACGTACGCCAACCAGAAGAAGGCGGCGGAGATCGCCAACCGCCTGCTGCCGAAGTATCCCGATCATCCGGGAATCCTCCACTACATCATCCACTCCTTCGACTATCCGGAGCTCGCGTCCCTCGCCCTGCCGGCGGCGCGGGCGTACTCCAAAGTCGCGCCCTCTTCGCCGCACGCCCTCCACATGCCGTCGCACATCTTCACCCGCCTCGGCCTGTGGCAGGAATCGATCGCTTCCAATCTCGCGTCCGCCGCGGCGGCGAAGGCGCAGATGGCCCGCAGCCACCCCGGCGCCACCTCCTTCGACGATCTCCACGCGCTCGACTATCTGGAGTACGCCTACCTCCAGCTCGGCGACGACCGCAAGGCGCGCGAGGTGCTCGAGGAGGTGGCGAAGGCCTCCCGCTTCGACGAGGCGAACTTCGCCGCCGGCTATTCGCTGGTGGCGGTGCCGGCGCGCTACGCGCTGGAGCGCCGGGATTGGCGAGCCGCCGCGGCGCTGGCGCCACCGGCCGCCGAGCTTCCCTGGGAGCGCTTCTCCTATGCCCGCGGGATCACCTCCCTCACCAACGTCATCGGAGCCGCGCGTCTCGGAGAGCTGGACCGCGCGCGCAAGGGCTTGGCCGATCTGGAAGCGCTCCATGCCGCCCTGCTCAAGGAGCCGCCCGCGGGACCCTACGATTGGGCGGGGAACGTCGAGGCGATGCGTCTCGCCGCCGGCGGTTGGGTGGCGTTCGCCGAGGGCCGCAAGGAGGATGCGGTGAAGCTCCTCACCGCCGCGGCGGACAAGGAGGACGCGGTCGGCAAGCACCCGGTCACCCCGGGAGCGGTGCTGCCGGCGCGCGAGCAGCTCGGCGATCTGCTGCTCGAGCTGGGCAAGCCGCGGGAGGCGCTCGCGGCCTACGAGGTCTCCCTCGCCAACGCGCCAAAGCGCTTCAACGGCCTCGCCGGCGCCGCCCGCGCCGCCGAGCTGGCCGGCGAGCCGGCCCGCGCCCGCGGCTTCTACCAGGAGCTGCTCGCCCTCTGCGGACCGGCGTGCGAGCGTCCCGAGGCGGGGCGGGCGAAGGCGGCCGTCAGCGGACGCTGATCAGACTCGCAGCGCGCATGACCAGCAGGGGCTCGGCGGCATTGGCGGACCGAGCGGAACGGACTCCCGCTCTTCCACTCCTTCGACGGCCACGGCGTGGAAGGCCCCCGGGTTTCTCTTCTGAATCCCCAGGAAGCAGTAGGGATCGTTGTGCAAGCTGTCCGTGCAGACGTACGACATCGAAGTGCAGCCGCCTCGGCACTGCTCCGCCAGCGTGCAGTCCCGGCAGTTGGGTCCCATCTTTTCGACCGAGAACTGGCGCGTGTAGGCGAAGGCGCCGTCGCGGAACCAGATGGACCACAGGTCGTCCTGGCGCAGATCGCCTTCGATCATCTCGTCCGGCATCGTCAGGCAGCCTTTGACCTTGCCGTCGCTCATGATGCCGACGGTGAAGAGGCCGGCGTGGCATCCCCGCCACGGCGGCTCGAGCAGATCGAGCTCCGTGAAGTAGCCGAGGCTGTCGGCGGGAACGATCTCGAAGCCCTTGGCCTGCGCCTTGGGCCGCTCGCTCCGGAAGAAGGCCCCCAGCTCCAGGAATTCCCGGTCTGATAGCGCGAGGTCCGGCGCTTCGCCGCTGCGGCCGCGCGGCAGGTTTGGCTGCAGTTGCCAGTGCCTGACTCCGATCGACTGCAGCAGGTCGAGGATCTCCGGCAGCTCGCGCAGATTCCTGGCATTCACGGCGGTGATCACGCCGACCTGGAGGCCCCCATCCACGGCCCTCTCGATGCCGGCGAGGACGCGGCGCCAGAGACCGGGCAGCGCACGGATGTCGTCGTGCGTGGCCTCCAGCCCGTCGAGGCTGACGCCGACGGTGCTGATGCCGACTTCGCGGAGGCGGGTGACCGTGCTGGAGACCAGGGGCAGGCCGTTGGTGACGATCCTCGTCGTGATGCCCAGCTCCGCCACGCGGGCCGCGATGCGCCACCAGTCGGGCCGCATCAGCGGCTCGCCGCCGGTGAAGTCGACTTCCTGCACGGCCAGAGCTGGAAATTGATCGCAGAGGGCGAGCGCCTCCTCGGTCGTCAGCTCATCCTCTCGCGGGAGCCCCGCGGCGGAGGCGCAGTGCCGGCAGCGAAGGTTGCACGCCAGGGTAAGCTCCCAACCTACGACGCAGGGAAACCCTTCGAAGCTCATGACGGTTGCTCCCGTAAAGTGTGCTGCGGAGCATCCATCCTGGACCGCGAGCTGTCCTTCTCCCGGTCAGCCGGAAGCCGCGGCAGGGCGCGGCCCCAGAAACAGCGGGGGCCGGGCCAGGCCGAGACACAGAATGGACGCGCCGCAGCGCGGGTTCGACGTTCGCGCCGGCCAGACCGGCTTCTGGCCTCGGCCATGGGCTACGCCTTGCCGCCGCGGATGAAGTTCTGCACCGCGATGTAATCGCCGGCCCGCAGCGTGACGTCGCGGCCGGCCAGGTAGTCGTCCGCGGCGTTGAGGACGGCTCCCTCGATGGCCTTCGGCGGCGCCTTGCCCTCCTTCACGTAGGCCTCCACGTGCTTGGAGAAGGTCTCGTAGAAGCGCTCATCGGGCCGGGCCTGCAGCAGCTCGCCGAACTTCTGCGCCGCCTGATCGACGATGATCAGGTAATAGACCCAGATCCGCCGGTCGAGAATGCTCTCCCGCTGGATGAAGACGGGTCGCCGGATGTTGATTCCCATTGCCCACCTCCTTTCAAGGTGTTAGGGGAGCGACCGGACACCGCGACGGCTTCCGCGGGAAGACGTTGCGGCGTCCTACCCTTACCAATACGCCCTCTTACGCAGCGGGTACCACGTCCCGGGGAGCGGTTTTTCACCAGTCCCGCGCCACCTCAACGGGCGGCTTCGGCAGTTACGGCAGGCTGTTCCTTGGCTAGAATAGCCTCCGCCATGCTCCTCTACCGCACCGCTCCCGAAGGCTTCTGGGCCGTGGCGGAGTCGCCGTCGGACTCCGCGCTGCGCCTCCTCTATTCCGATCCGTACGAGACCCTCCCCGGCGGCTGGGAGTACGGCAAGGAGATCCCGCGCGAGGAAACCCCGCTGCTGATGCCGGTCACCCCGAGCAAGATCGTCTGCGTGGGCCGCAACTACGTCGAGCACGCCAAGGAGCTCAACCATCCGATGCCGGAGGAGCCGCTGCTGTTCCTCAAGGCGCCGTCGGCGCTGATCGGTCCCAACGCGCCGATCGTGCTGCCGCCGGAGAGCGCGAGGGTGGAGCACGAGGGGGAGATCGCCGTGGTGCTGCGCAGCCGCCTGACGCGGGGTGCCACGGCCGAGGAGGCGCGCGCCGCCGTGCTCGGCGTCACCTGCGCCAACGACGTCACCGCCCGCGATCTGCAGAAGAAGGACGCCGTCTTCGCCCGCTCCAAGTCGTTCGACACCTTCTGCCCGGTGGGACCGGCGATCCGCGTGGATGCGGATCTGGAAGACCTCGAGGTCGTCACCCGCGTCAACGGCGCCGAGCGCCAGCGCGGCCACACCCGCGACATGGCCTTCGGCATCGTCGACCTGCTGCTCTACGCCTCGCGCATGATGACCCTCGAGCCGGGAGACCTCCTGCTCACCGGCACGCCGGCGGGCGTCGGGCCGCTCCTCGACGGCGATCGGGTGGAGGTGGAGGTCTCGGGCGTCGGAGTGCTGGCGAATCCGGTGGAGGCGTGGCGGGGCTGAACACCGATCCCGCCGATCCTCCCAAAGCGAAGCGGTGATCGCGCCGGCAGGGCCCCTCACCTCCCCGGCCCTCCTCTCCCACCTCACGCCCGCCCACCCGGGGAGAGGAGGGAGACTACAAAAGCAAGAGTTAGTTTTTTCCAACCCCCTCTCTCCCGGAGGAAGGGTGTGCGGCGGGAGAGAGGGGGCAGGGGGAGTGAGGGGCCTCGCGGCGGCGGACAGCGTTCGTTCGAGGCAGAGCAGCCGGCGTCAGGCCAACGCCTTCCACGGAAACAGCACCAGCGCCCCGAGCAGCAGCAGGTGCACGCCTCCCCGGAAGGCGAAGCCCGCGAAGAGCAGGGCGAGCCAGGAGCTGAAGAGCAGCAGCGCGACGATCGTGCGCACGGTCGGGGAACGCATCGCCGGCAAGCTATCACAGGGGCCGGATCGGGTTTATCCTCAGTCCATGATCGCGGCCGTCACCTTCGACGTTACCTACACCCTGCTCCACGTGCCGCGGCTGGGCGCGATCTATGCCGAGGTGCTCCGCCGGCACGGCGTCGAGATCGACGCGGAGGCGGCGGAGCGGCTGTTCGCCACGGTCTGGCAGGAGCTCGCGTGCAGCGCCGATCCGGGACGCGACCGCTTCAGCGCCCATCCGGAGGGTGAGCGCGGATGGTGGCGGCGGCTGCTGGAGCGGATGTGCGAGCTGCGCGGCGCGCCGCCACCCTCCCGCTTCGCCGCGGCGGAGCTCTTCCATCGCTTCGGCACCGCCGAGCCTTATGAGGTCTATCCGGAGGTGCCCGGCTCGCTCGCCAGGCTGCGCCAGGAGGGCCTGCGGCTCGGGGTGATCAGCAACTGGGACCACCGCCTGCCCGGCGTGCTCGAGGCGGTGGGCCTCGCCCGCTTCTTCGACGCCGTGGTCTACTCCAGCAAGGCCGGGGTGGAGAAGCCCGACAATCGGATCTTCCACCAGGCGGCCGCCGAGCTCGGCGCCGAGCCGGGCGCCATGCTGCACGTCGGCGACGGCCGGTTGGAGGACGTCGAAGGCGCCGTGGCCGCCGGCCTGCGGGCCCTCCACATCGCCCGCAACTCGGGCGGCGGCGATCTGGCCGACCTCACGCGCCTGCCGGACGTGCTGGCGGCGGAGCGGGCAGGCCGCGCCGGCCGGCAGTGGGCGGGCCGTGTGCTAGACTTCTGAAGAGCACCCTACAATGAAGATCTCCACCAAAGGCGAGTACGGCATCCGCGCCATGCTCTACATCGCCATGCACGGCGACGAGGGGCCCGTCACCAGTCACGAGATCGCGCAGCACCAGGGCATTCCGGAGCCCTACCTGCGCCAGATCCTCGCCCTGCTCTCCAAGGACCGCCTGATCCACTCGAACCGCGGTCCCGCGGGCGGCCACGCGCTCGGCCGGCCGGCCTCCCGCATCTCCCTGCGGGACGTCCTCATCACGCTGGAGGGCCAGACGACCGGGATCGACCAGATCCTGGCCCTTCCCTGTACCATCGACGTCGGCACCGAGCACTGCGTCATCCGCGAGGTCTTCCTCGACATCAAGCAGGCGGTCGAACGCATCCTCTCCGCGACCACTCTCGAGACCCTGGTCAACCGCCAGCGCGAGATCCTGGCGCGGCGCATCCTGGTGCCGCTCGACCTTCCCTCATCCCTCGCCGCGCTGCTGCCGGTGATCCACGAATAGGCCGGATTTCCCGCTCGACCTCACCCCCTGGCCCCCTCTCCTAAAGGAGAGGGGCTCAAGGACACCATTCCCCCTCTCCTTTAGGAGAGGGGGCCAGGGGGTGAGGTAGCTTGTGAAAAATCGCACAAGCGTGTTAGACTCCGCCCGCGTTCCGGGAAGGGAGAGCGGTCGAGGGCGGTTCCGGTGCGCTCACGATGCCTGAAGAACCGACGTCCAGAAGCAGTTGGGCCAGGCTGTCTGGCATCGGCATCGAGCTCGTTGCGGCGATCGCGGGCTTCACCTTGGCCGGCTACGGGTGGGACCGGCATTTCGGGACCCGACCCTGGGGCGTTCTGATCGGGGCTCTCCTCGGACTGGTGGGCGGCATGTACAACGTGATCCGCCAGTCGCTGGCAGCCGTCAGGGAGGCCGATCCCCGGACCAAGTCAACGCACGGCGACGAGGAGCGATGACCGCCGACCGATCGCCGGCCGCGGGGTATCTGCGGTTCCTGGCCTGGGCGGTGGGAGTGGGGGCCGCGCTCGTCCTGCTGGGATACGCGCCGACCCGGCGGCTGGCAGGCGAGGACGCGCTGCCGGCGATGATCGCCGGGTGCGTCATCGGCGTCCTGGCCTCGGCGGTGGGCGCGGTGCCGGTGGCGCTCGGCCGGCGGCCGGGCGCGCGGACGGATCCCCGGCAGGGCATGTTGATCTCGATGTTGGCGCGCCTGGCGGCCGTCGTGGTGCTGGGGCTGGCGGTGGGGCTCGCCGGATGGTTCGAGACCCGCCCTCTGCTCTTCTGGATCGGTCTGAGCTACGTGGCGCAGTTGGCCCTCGACGTTTGGTACGTGGTGCGAGGATTCTGATTTCCTCAGGGAGACGGCTGGATGTTCATCGCGTTCATGGCAGAGAACCCTCTGGAGCACATCGTGCGTCATCCGATGATCCAGCGCGACGGGTACACCCTGCTGGACAGCCACATCGTGATGCTGATGCTGGCGGGGCTGCTGCTCATGCTGCTGCTGCCGGTCTGGGTGCGGCGGCGGCGCGGCACGGACGCGGTGGGCTCTCTCGTGCCGACGGGGCCGGGCAACGCCGTCGAGGCGATCTGCGAGTTCCTGCGCAACAAGGTCGCCCAGCCGGCGCTGCACCACCATACGGACCGCTTCATCAAATTCATCTGGACGGTGTTCTTCTTCATCTTTACGGTCAACCTGCTGGGACTGCTGCCGATCAGCGGCTTGCGGTTTCTGGGTGCGCATCTCGGCGGCACGGCGACGGCGAATCCCTGGATCACCGGAACCATGGCCGCCATCACCCTGGGAATGATCGTGATCAACGGCCTGCGGCTGGGAGGAAAGCAGTTCCTCGCGCACTTCAGCCCCGGCCCCTGGTGGCTGGCGTGGATGCTGGTCCCCATCGAGGTGATCGGCCTCGTCGCCCGCATCTTCGCCTTGACCGTGCGTCTCTGCGCCAACATGATCGCCGGCCACGTGCTGCTCGCGGTGCTGCTGAGCTTCATCTTCCAGGCGGCGGCGAAGGGGATCGCGACCGGGCTCGGAGTGACGGTGCCGGTGGTGCTGGGCAGCGTCGCGATCACCCTGCTGGAGATGTTCGTCGCCCTGGTGCAGGCTTTCGTCTTCACGTTTTTGACGACCCTGTTCATCGGCCAGGCCGTGGTGTTCCACCATGGCCATGCCGAAGGAGCAGAGGCGCATTGATCGGCGCTTCACTCGCCAACTTCAGGACCCTAGGAAAGGATCTTTTTCGATGAGCAAGAGAACAGCCAAGTTTGCGTTGACGATGATCGCTCTCGGCTTCGTGCTGATGTTCGCCGCGCTGCCGGCCCACGCGCAGGGGGAGCCCGGCGCCGGCGCGGCGGCAGCCCACGAGCAGTCCTACTTCCTGACCACCGACGGCGCCCGCAAGATGGGCGGCGCCATCGGCGCCGGGCTCGCCATCATCGGCGGCGCCGCCGGCATCGGCCGCATCGGCGGCAGCGCGGTCGAGTCGATGGCGCGCCAGCCGGAGGCTTCCGGCCAGATCAACACCGCCATGATCCTCACCGCGGCCTTCATCGAAGGCGGCATGCTGTTCGCCGTCGTCGTCGGCCTGATGGCCTCGCTGTGAGGCGCGCATGATCAAACGTGGGCTGATCGCACTGGCCGGGCTGGCGCTGGCGGTGCCGGCGCTGGCCGCCGAGGCGGAGCACGAGGCGCCGAGCCTGTTCGCCGGCGATCTCGGCAATTCCTTCTGGACGCTGCTGATCTTCGTCGTCGTGCTGGTGGTCCTCGGCAAGTTCGCCTGGGGGCCCATCCTCACCGCGCTGCAGACGCGCGAGAACTTCATCCGCGAGGCGCTGGAGAAGGCGAAGCGCGACCGCGAGGAAGCCGAGGAGCGGCTGCGCGAATACGAGGCGCGGCTGGCCGGCGCGCGGGCCGAGGCGTCGGCCATCGTCGACGAGGGCCGGCGCGACGCCGAGGCGGTGAAGCGGCGCATCGAGGAGGACGCCAAGCACCAGGCCGACCTGATGATCGAGCGCGCCAGGCGCGAGATCCAGATCGCCACCGATACCGCCACCAAAAGCCTGTTCACGCTGTCAGGAAAGCTGGCGACGGAGATGGCGGCGCGCGTTCTCGGCCGCGAGCTGACGGCGCAGGATCACGAGCGTCTGATCGCCGAGGGGATCGACGGCCTCGACGAGGCCCGGCGGAACTGAGCCATGGCGAAAGTGGACAACCGCGATCTGGCCGTCGGCCGTCTCTACGCCGAGGCGATGCTCGACCTCGCCGAGGAGCGCGGGCAGAGCGACGCGCTGCTGGAGGAGCTGCAGGATCTCACCGGCTCCCTCGACCAGAGCCCGAAGCTCGAGCATTTCCTGGCGAGCCCGCTGGTGGACGAGGAGGGCCGCACGAGGGTGATCGAGGACCTCTTCCGGGGGCGGGCGAGCGACCTGCTGGTGGACTCGCTGCAGGTGATCAACCGCAAGGGGCGGCTCGGCCAGCTCCGCGCCATCGCCGAGGCCTACCGCCGGGCGCATCGCGACCTGCGCGGCTGGGTGGACGTCAAGGTGCGCACGGCGGTGCCGCTCTCCGCGGCCCTGCGCACCCGGCTCGCGGACTCCATCGCCGCGTTTTCCGGCAAGAAGCCGACGCTGATCGAAAAGGTAGACCCGTCGCTGATCGGCGGCATGGTGGTCGAGGTCGAGGGCAAGAAGATCGACGCCAGCGTGGCGTCCCGGCTGCGGGACCTGAGCGAGGCGCTGCAGGCGCGCGCCACGCGCGAGATGCATAGCGGCAGAGCCTACGTTGCCGAGTCCTGATCGAGGCAAGGAGCTTTCATGAGATTCAAAGTGGATGAGATCGCGTCGGTCATCGAAGAAGAGATCCGCAAATACCGCACCGAAGTCGACCTCAGCGAGGTGGGCAAGGTGCTGGAAGTGGGCGACGGCATCGCCCGCATCTACGGCCTCACCGGAGCCATGGCGGGCGAGCGGCTGGAGTTCGCCAACGGCGCCCAGGGGCAGGTCTTCAACCTGGAGGAGACCTCGGTGGGCGCCGTCGTCCTCGGCGACTACCTGGGCATCAAGGAGGGTGACGAGGTGCGCCGCTCCGGCGAGCTGCTCTCGGTGCCCTGCGGGCCGGCGCTGATCGGCCGCGTCGTCGACCCCCTCGGCCGGCCGCTCGACGGCAAGGGGGACATCAATACGCCCCACCGCCGGCCGTTGGAGTTCAAGGCCCCCGGCATCGCCGAGCGCCAGCCCGTCAACGAGCCGCTGCAGACCGGCATCAAGGCCATCGACAGCATGATCCCCATCGGCCGCGGCCAGCGCGAGCTGATCATCGGCGACCGCAAGACCGGCAAGACGGCCATCGCCATCGACACCATCGTCAATCAGCGCGGCGGCGACGTCGTCTGCGTCTACGTGGCGATCGGCCAGAAAGAGTCCACCGTCGTCGGCCTCGTCGACAAGCTGCGCGAGCTCGGCGCCATGGACTACACGATCGTCATCTCGGCCGGCTCTTCCGATCCGGCGCCGCTGCAGTACATCGCGCCCTACGCCGGCGCGGCGATGGCCGAGTACTTCATGTACCAGGAAGGCCGGGCGACGCTGTGCGTCTACGACGACCTGTCGAAGCAAGCGCAGTCGTACCGCCAGCTCTCGCTGCTGCTGCGCCGGCCGCCGGGCCGCGAGGCCTACCCGGGCGACGTCTTCTACCTCCACTCGCGCCTGCTGGAGCGCAGCGTCAAGCTGCGCGACGTATATGCCGTGGTTCCCAAGGACGCACCGGCCGACAGCCGCGACCGCGCGCTGGCGCGCACTCACCCGCAAGGGCTCGGCGCTCCCGAAGAGCACCGGCCGGACGACGCCGATGGGACCTACCACCGGCCGCACGGCCGCAAGAAGGCGGAAGCCTGGCTGGCCAGCCTGCCGGACGCCGACCAGTACCGGGTGCACAAGTTCCCGGACAGCGGCGGCTCGATGACCGCCCTGCCGGTGATCGAAACCCTGGAAGGCGAGGTCTCGGCCTATATCCCGACCAACGTCATCTCGATCACCGACGGCCAGATCTACCTCGAGCCCGACCTCTTCTTCGCCGGCGTGCGGCCGGCGGTCAACGTCGGCATCAGCGTGTCGCGCGTCGGCGGCAACGCCCAGCGCAAGTCGATGAAGAAGGTGGCCGGCTCGCTGCGCCTCGACCTCGCGGCCTTCCGCGATCTGGAGGCGTTCGCCCAGCTCGGCACCGAGCTCGACACCGCGACGCAGCATCAGCTCGACCGCGGCCTGCGCATGGTGGAGCTGCTGAAGCAGCCGCAGTACCAGCCCTACGGCGTCAACGAGCAGGTGCTGTCGATCTTCGCCGGCACGCGCGGCTTCCTCGACGACGTGCCGGCGCGCGAGGTGGCGCGCTTCGAGGCGGCGCTGCTCAAGCACTTCCGCGACGAGCATCCGGAAATCCTGGAGGAGCTGGAGAGCAAGCGCGACCTGCCCGACGCGCTGGCGGAAAAGATCGGCCAGGTGATCCGCGACTTCAAGACGCACGCTTCGCGCCAGGCTGCCGCCTAGAGGATTCAGCGATGGCGAACCGGCGAGTCCTCGTCAAGCGGCGCAAATCGGTGCGCAACATCCGCAAGATCACGCGCACCATGCAGCTCATCGCCACCGCCCGCTTTCAGGCGGCGTTCAACCGCGCCGTGGCGACGCGGCCGTACACCGAGAAGCTCGCCGAGCTGGTGGCGGACCTCTCGCGCGCGGCCGGCGACGTCGAGCATCCGCTGCTCAAGACGCACGACGAGGTACCGCGCTCGGCCCTCGTCGTGCTCACCAGCGACCGCGGCCTCGCCGGCGGCTACAACGCCAACGTGCTGCGCGCCGCCGTGACCCATCTCGAGGAACAGTCGGGGCGCGGCGTCGCGGCCGACATCCACATGGTGGGGAAAAAGGGCATCGCGTACTTCCGCTTCCTGCGCCGCGCCATGGGCGCGCAGACTTCGGGGATCGGCGACAAGCCCCGCTTCGAGCAGGTGGAGACGATCGCCAACTCGCTGATGGACCGCTTCGTGCGCGGCGAGATCGCCTCGGCGCACGTGGCCTACATGAAGTTCCTCTCCGCCGGCCAGCAGCGCCCGGTGGTGGTGCAGCTCCTGCCGCTGAAGCCCGAGGCCGGGGCGGACGGCGCCGCCAAGGCGACGCCCGTGGAGTATGAGTTCTCGCCGGAGCCGAAGCAGCTCCTCGACGAGCTGCTGCCGGCGGTGGTGCGGGTGCGCCTCTTCCAGGCTTTCAACGACGCGGCGGTCTCCGAGCAGGTCGCCCGCATGGTGGCCATGAAGGCGGCGACGGACGCCGCGGGCGACATGATCAAGGCCCTGACGCGCGAGTACAACCGCGCCCGCC
Organism: Acidobacteriota bacterium; assembly: GCA_046765915.1. Taxonomy (GTDB): domain Bacteria; phylum Acidobacteriota; class Thermoanaerobaculia; order Multivoradales; family UBA5704; genus DATARR01. The sequence goes on from JBKPTH010000133.1 coordinate 50,938, forward strand.
AGACGCAGATCACGATGGAGCTGTTGGATATCGTCGGCGGAGCGAACGCGCTGAGCTAAATCTGATTGGAGTTTCCATGGAAAACGGTAATTACGGCAAAGTGACCCAGGTGATCGGCTCGACGCTGGACGCCGAGTTCTCGGAGAATCAGCTCCCCGGCATCTATAACGCCCTGCGCGTCGAGGTGGCCCGGACGGTGCTCGGCGAGACGAGCCACGACACGCTGTGGTGCGAGGTGGCCCAGCACCTGGGAGGCGGCCGCGTGCGCGCCGTGGCCTTGGGCTCGACGGACGGCCTGCAGCGCGGCGTGGACATCCTCGACACCGGATCCCCGGTCACGGTGCCGGTGGGGACGGAGACCCTGGGACGGGTCTTCAACCTGGTCGGCGAGGTGATCGACGGCCTGGGCCCCATCCAGGCCACCGACCGCCGGCCGATCCATCACGAGCCGCCGGAGCTCGACGAGCTCTCCTCGAAAACCGAGCTGTTCGAGACCGGCATCAAGGTCATCGACCTGCTCTGCCCGCTGGTGCGCGGCGGCAAGGCCGGCCTCTTCGGCGGCGCCGGCGTCGGCAAGACGGTCATCATCCAGGAGCTGATCGCCCGCCTGGCGCGCTTCCACAGCGGCTACTCCTGCTTCGCCGGCGTCGGCGAGCGCACCCGCGAGGGCAACGACCTGTGGCTGGAGATGCAGGAGGCGAAGATCGGCGACACCGGCAAGCGCGTCATCGACCAGACCGTGATGGTCTTCGGCCAGATGAACGAGCCGCCCGGCGCCCGCCTGCGCGTGGCGCTCTCGGCGCTCACCATGGCCGAGTACTTCCGCGATCAGACCGGCGTCGACACGCTGCTCTTCATCGACAACATCTTCCGCTTCTCGCAGGCGGGCTCCGAGGTGTCGGCGCTGCTCGGCCGCATGCCGTCCGCCGTGGGCTACCAGCCGACCCTGGGCACCGAGATGGGCGAGCTGCAGGAGCGCATCACCTCGACCAGCCGCGGCGCCGTCACCTCGATCCAGGCGATCTACGTGCCGGCCGACGACTACACCGATCCGGCGCCCGCCACGGCGTTCACCCACCTCGACAGCACGGTGAACCTGGAGCGCAGCATCTCGGAGAAGGGCATCTATCCCGCCGTCGATCCGCTCGCCTCCAGCAGCCGCATCATCGCGCCCGAGTACATCGGCGAGCGCCACTACCGGGTGGCCCGCCGGGTGCAGCAGATCCTGCAGCGCTACAAGGACCTGCAGGACATCATCGCCATCCTCGGCGTCGACGAGCTGTCGGAAGAGGACAAGGTCATCGTGCGCCGGGCGCGCAAGATCGAGCGCTTCCTCTCGCAGCCGTTCTACGTCGCCGAGCAGTTCACCGGCTTCCCCGGCAACTACACCTCGCGCGAGGACACCATCCGCTCCTTCGACGAGCTGTGCGAAGGCAAGTGGGACCACCTCCCGGACCAGGCGTTCATGTACGTCGGCGCCATCGAGGAGGCGGAGGCCAAGGCCAAGAAGCTGGCGGAAGGATAAAGAGGTGGCCAACACCTTTCATTGCTCCGTCATTACTCCCGAGCGCGCGGTGCTCGAGACGGACGCCACCTTCGTCGCCTTTCCGGCGCACGACGGCGAGGTGGGCATCCTGCCCAACCGCGCGCCGCTGCTCTACCGCATGGGGATCGGCGAGCTGCGGGTGGAATCCCCCGAAGGCAACCACGCGCTGTTCGTGGCCGGCGGCTTCGCGCAGATGGTCGAGAACCGCCTGACGCTGCTCACCGAGCAGGCCAGGCGGATCGACGAGCTCGACGCCGCGGCGGCCGAACGGGCCTTGGAGGAGGCGCGCGCCATGCCCATGGTCACCGAGGCCGAGTTCGCCGCGCGCCAGCGGGCCGTGCGCAGCGCCGAGGCGCAGCTTCACCTGCTGGCCAAGTACGGCACGGGCCGGCGCGCCGCCTGACGTGCCCTCCGAATACGAGCCGCTCTTCACCCCCGAGGCGTCCGGCGACGACGACCTCGAGCCGGTGCGCGACCACTTCCGCGCCGCCAGCCGGCCGTTCCTGCGCTCGCCGTGGTCCTGGTTCACCTGGGCCGCGCTGCTCCCCGCCGCGGCGTTCGCGACGCCGCTCGCCTACCGCCTCGGCGGCCCGGCCGCGGTCCTTTTCACCTGGTCGGGGGTGATCCTGCTCGGCGGCGCGGTCGAGCTGGTGGCCATCCGGCGCGGCGGCCGGCCGGCCTCAGCCGGCACCTTGGCGTCGTGGGTGCTCCGCCTGCAGGGAAACCTGTCGCTGATCGCGCTGGCGCTCTCGGCGCTGCTCGTCTGGCTGGACGCCGCGTGGGCCATCCCCGGGCTCTGGCTGCTCCTCTTAGGCCACTCCTTCTACATGCTCGGCGGCCTCGCCTTCGCACCCCTCCGCGCCTGCGGCCTCCTCTACCAGCTCGGCGGCCTCGCCGCCCTCTGGCCGGGAGGCTCGCCGCTCCTCGTCTTCGCGCTGGCGACCGCGGCCGGGAACGCGTGGATGGGGGTTGGGGTGTGGAGGGAGCGGCACGGCTGAATAGGGAGCGGCCTTGATCGTGCTGCGTGAGGAGTGACAGGAGCGTTGCCTGTAGATAGAATAAGCTGCGATGGCTCGTTACGGCAAGAGTCAGGCTGCCGCTCGATCAGCCGAAGTCACCGGAGAAGAAGAGTTCCATCTAAAGACTCGTCTGGAACAGCTCCTGGGGCGAGCTCGCCAGGAGTTCCTGGCTTCGGGTCAGCCCATGCTGGACTGGGAAGGCGTGGAACGGGAGATCGCTGGACGCCGCGGTGGCGCTAGCGATGAGGATTGAAAATCTCGTTCATCGATTCGGGAGTACTGATCGCCGCCGTTCGCGGAACCCCTGAGGTAGTCGCCGAGGCGAGGAAGGTCTTGATGGCTACGGACAGCTCTTTTGCTTCGAGCGATTTTGTCCGGCTTGAGGTTCTTCCCAAGGCTTCGTTCCATAGACGGGAGGAGGAGCGAGCCTTCTATGAGGGCTTTTTTGGAGCCGTTCGTCACTGGGCTCCGATCGGGGAAGCTCTTATTGAAGAGGCCTTGGAGATCGCCTCACGCTCCGGTCTTTCGGCCCTCGACGCCCTCCATGTCGCCGCGGCACTCGCCGTAGGGGCTGACGAGCTGATCACGTGCGAGAAGCCCGGTAGCCCCGTCCACCGCGTTTCGGGAATCCTCATCCGCACGATCTACGCCGCACGACTCTAAGTGCTGAGCGGCAGGCGCTACCCCTCCTCTACGGGATACGTCGCGGAACCACTAAGGACATCCGTCACCGACCGCCTGCTCCCGGTTACCAGCAGCGGCAGCCCAAGCGTCAGCGCCGTCAGCAGGCCGCCGAGCCAGCGGCGGGCCGTCTGGTCGAAGGTGAGCGGCTCGCCGTTGCGGTTGCGCGCCGTGATGCCCGCCCAGGCCATGCCCAGGGTGTAGCCCCAGAAGGCGAGCGGCAGGACGGTGTAGAGGAAGGAGAAGGAGAGGAGGAAGACGGCCAGCGGCGGCCAGTCGGTGAGCGCCGGCCGCACTCCCAGCCAGCGCGCGCCGAGGAGCGCCGCCACGGCGACGGCGGCGTGAACCACCAGATCGGCAAGGCCGGCGGCGAAGCGACTCCCCCGGCTCGCGCGCTCGCCGGC
>JBKPTH010000134.1:0-5704 GCA_046765915.1 Acidobacteriota bacterium
TCGGCCAAATACGCGCCGCCAGAGCGCCGAACGAAGCCAGCCGAGGCCTCGTAAGCCCGCGACCAAACCCTTCGAACGGCTGACGGGACCGGACTATCGAGAGAGTGGCCGCGTTCGCATCTTGATCAGACCTTCCCTAGAAAGGACCACAAACATGGACTGCAGCGGCGGCGCACCCAGCGGATCGCAGAACTTCATCTTCGGCTATGGATCGCTCATCGAGGACGAGTCGCGCATGAGGACGACTCCCTCGGCGCGCTACGCCTGGCCGGTCAAGGTCAAGGGCGTCCGCCGCGGCTGGTGGGCGAGGGGAGACACGAGCGGCCTCACGACCACGTACCTCGGCGCTCTCGACGATGCCGCCGCCTGCTGCAACGGCGTCATCTATCCGGTCACGGCCCAGGAGATCGCGGCGACGGACCAGCGGGAGAGCGCCGGCTACAAGCGATGCAAGATCGACCCGAGCGACATCACCATGCTCGACGGCAGGAGCGCGCCTCCGGAAGGAGAGTTCTGGGCCTACATCAACCTGATCCCGCCCGACCAGCTCGACGACAACCTGCCGTCGCCCCAGTTCCCGATGGTCCAATCCTACGTGGACATCTGCGTCAACGGCTGCCTGGAGGTCGAGGGCAAGTACCCGACCGCGGCGGGCTTCACGCAGGATTTCATCGCGTTGACCGATGCGTGGAATCGATACTGGGTCAACGACCGCCTCTATCCCCGGCGCCCGTTCATCTTCCAGCCCAGCGCCTCGAAGATCGACGCCGCCTTGAAGGCCGCCCCGAAGACCGGCGAGCTGTTCTACGAGATCGAGCTGGAGCCGGCGACGTGGGAGGACCGCAAGCCGGTGCGGCCTCCCTCTCCGGCCGCCAACGCCGCCCCAGCCGCCAAGCGCCTTGGTGCGCGCGTCTGGCGGTGCGGCGGCTGAGCCTTCACGGCGTCGGTGTGCCGGCGCAGGGATCGACGCCCGTCTTCTCCGGCACCTGCTTGATGCGGCCGTCGGCGCGCGGCTCGATGCCGCCGCTGGCGGCCTGGAGAGCCGGTATGACGATGTCGGTCTTCAGATCCTTGCCGTTCACCGCACAGCCACTGACGACCTGCGAGGGATCGAGCATGGTGTAGCCGTCGCGGTCGCCGCTCGGATCGAAGAGGTAGTCGTTGGTCACCACCAGGATGTCCTCGTCCGGCTGCACCGGACGCGAGCCTCCGGGCGTGACCAGCGCCACGTCCGAGACCTTGCCGCCCGCGGTGTCGTGGACGAAGGAGAAGCCGGAGATCTGCAGCCAGTTGCCGGAGCCCGGCCAGCCGGCGATGGCGCGCGCGGCCACCTGCTGGAGGGTGCTGCCCTTGATGCGCAGCAGCGAGAGCGGGCTGGGATAGGCGAACAGCTCCTCGACGGTGCGGCGGGTGAGGGGTCCGGCGGGCACGTCCTGGTTCAGGCGCAGCGAGCCGGAGTTGACGAACGCCGCCTGCGCGCCGCAGCTCGCGAAGGCCTCGACCATGCGGTCGGCGATCCAGTCGCCGAAGTTCGTCTCCGAGCCGCGGATCTTGTTCTCCTCGGCCTCCAGGCGCACTTTGCTGCTGCCCTCCTCCTTCTCCAGGCAGCGCGGATCGAGCGGCGTCCCCTTCTTGCCGGCCTCCTGGCCGCAGAAGAGCCCTTCGTGGAGGGACAGCCAGCTTTGGGCGGCGCCGTCCACGGCGCAGTCCTTCGCCACGTTCGAGTCGAGCGGCTCCAGGCGGTAGTCGACCTTCAGCTTGCCGTCCGTGCCCAGGGTCAGGCTGGCGACGGTCGCCGTGCGCGCGTCGGCGTCGGCCTTGAACAGCTTGCGGCCGCCGACGTCGCAGGCCATGTGCTCGTGGTCGTGGCCGCCGATGACGAGATCGGGTCCGTCCGCGCCGAGGGTGGCGAGGAGGCGACGGTCGTCGCGGGCGTTGAGATGGGTGAGCGCCACCACCACCTCGGCCCCCTTCTGGCGCAGCGCCGCCGTGAGCTCGCGGGCCGTCGCGATGGGATCCTGGAATCCGGAGGCGTACTCCGGCCGCTTGATGTCCACCGTCAGGCCGAAGAGGCCGATCTTGATGCCGCCGCTCTCGACGAGCCAGGTGGGCGCCAGGTTCTCCCCGGCGATCAGCGGCCTGCCGTCCGGGCCTTCGGCGAAGGCCACGTTGCCGTTGACCCAGCGGAAGTCCGACTCCGCGATCCGGCCGTTGAGCATCGCCGCGTCCTTCATCTTGTCCTTGTCGAACTCGTGGTTGCCGAACACGGCGAACATCCGCTCGTCGAAACCGTCGGGATCGCCGTCGAGGTCGTTCAGCACGTCGATCATCTGCTCGCCGTTGAACGTGCGGCTGAGGAAGGAGGGAAAGAGCAGGTCGCCGGCGTGGAGCATCAGCAGGTCGGGATGCTCGCGCTCCAGTTGCTGGCGCAGCGTGCGCACCCGCGAGATGCTGCCGATGGTTCCCCCGTCCACACCCTCGATCCGATAGACGTCGTTGATGGCGAGGAGGACGGCGGTGCGTTCTTTGGCGGCAGCGGCCGGCAGGGCGGCCGGCAGGGCGGCCGCCGCCGTCGTCACGGGCGCGGTCCGGCTGGCGGTGCAGGCGGCGAGAAACAGCAGCAGCAGCGGGACGGCGAAGCGGGACGCTCGGCGCATGGCAGACCTCCTTGGGGAACGGCGGGATCATATCGCGCTCATCCGGGAAACCGCTGGACGGCGTACCTCAGACGAATCGCTTTGCCGAGGAGGGATCGCCATGTCATCTGATACCGTGAAGGATCTCGGTCCGCGCTTCTTCGCCGAGCAGGACCGGCTGCAGGGAGGTCCGGCCGAAGATCTCTGCGCGCCGGAGTACACCGCGCAGATCGGCGCCAATCCGCCGATGCCGCTCGAGGGGCACCAGCAGTTCGCGCAGATGTTCTACGCCGCGTTCTCCGGCCTCCACCACGTGATCGAAGACACCGTCGCCGAGGAAGACAAGGTCGCCGTCCGCTTCACGCTCCACGGCACGCACACAGGCGATTTCATGGGACTGCCGGCCACCGGCCGCACGATCGCCGTGCCGGCCATCGCCATCCTGCAAGTCGCGGACGGCAGGGTCACCGAGCTGCACGCGGTGTTCGATCAGGCGGGCATGATGCGGCAGCTCGGGGTGTAGCTCAGCGGGCCTGAACCTGCAGACGCTTCCTTGGAATCGGCGGGATCATATCTCGCGGGCCAGCTCCATCGTGCGTGTCACAAACGCATACGCTCTTCAAGGGACGGGACTCGCCACCAAACCGAGGTCGGAAGCCGTTGGCGCGGTTAAGCAGAGGCAGCTCGTCGATCGGGGGGAACCACGTGTCCGACTGCGATCACTTTGACGATGGCCCCCGGTTCCGCGCCTGGGCTCGTGTCGGGCAATCGAATCAACTCCCGATGCAAGTGCGGCGGCCTTCGTCTTCGACACTGGGACTCTGACGACGCTCCAAGCCTTCTCCTCGCCGAGACGATAGCGAATCAGAAGTTTGAGCAGCTTATGAACATCGAGCCAGTTCGTCTTCGCCCGTCGTTTGCGCTAGGAGCTCTCGATACTGGAGGAATCAACGATGACGTTGCTGATCCCCATCGCCTATGAATCCAGAAACCATCCCGGCCGGCTTCGTAGCAGCAATAGACCGGGGTTGACCGATCTACCGACCAGGTCGCTTCTCGGGATGGCCATCATAGGATCTGGCACCACTCCCCACATAGGCGGATTAACCGAAGGCGTAACCCGCCACGCTACGGGAAAATGGCGGATTGGCCAGGACCAATCCGCCTGACGCGCTACACGCTAACGGTCTTTCCCGCAATCTGCTCGACATCGATGCTGACGGTCTTGCCGTCCGTGCCGGTCACCGTATAGACGGCGGTGACGCTGAGTTCCACCGGACTGACGATTTCCAAAAAGCCGATGGTCAACGGCATTGGACCCTGTACGGGCGCTCCCAGCAGCAACTCGGTGAGCCGGCAGCAGTCGTCCATAGTCGCTGAGTGCGGAGGGAGCACGATCTTGTCCTCGGCACGCGCCGCAACGACCCGCGGTTCGCGCCCAGCAGGTGCGCCTGCCAGCACGATCGGCACGACATGCTTGCGGATCTCCGCCTTCTTGTCGCCGTGGTTATAGATGTTGATCTCAGTCGCATAGCTGCCGGGCCGGACCGGCGCACATGCACACTCGCATTCGGGTTCGACGCCGCAAACGAATTTTACCGCATAGCTGAAGAACTTACAGGCGACCTGGTAGTCATTGTTTTGCCCGGGAACTCTGCCGTCTGGCGCCGTCCCCACCGTCATCGGCGCCAGCGTCGTGCTGCCGATCGCGAAGATGCCAGTAGCGACGTAATCGAAACCCTCCAGGCTGGGATTGAGCCCCAACGTTGACGGCGTGATGGCGAAACAGTAGCTGGTGCCGCTGGTCAGAGTCGGGCTCACCAGTTGGGTCAGCAAGGTGCCATTCTGGTAGATGTCGAGTGTGATCGTGATGCTGCCGGTCCCGGTCGGGCTTTTCGGCAGCGTGTAATTGAAGCATAATCTTCCCGGCCCGCATGCGGAACTCGCCGCGGGATCGAACGTTATGTTCCCTTCCGGGGAGCCCGCGCAGGTGCCACAGAAATTGTCCACGTAGGCGTAGCCGTAGTGCCCACCATACCCGCAGTCCCCGGTCACGAACTCGACCGTCACTCTTTTTCCGATTTGTGATGACAGGTTGATCTGGGCGCAACTCCAGTCCTTGTAAAGAAGGGTCGAGGTCTTTTTTTGGAAGAACGGGTTGCTGCCGTCGGACACCAGTATGTCCTGGCCGCTGCCGAAATTGACAGCGCCAGGAATGATGGTGTCGGATGCAGTATCGGTCACGCGAACCCAAAAGAAGGGCTGATGTGGCAGATCATGGCCAGGATCTTCGAACACGACGGCGTACCAGAATTTGATGACGCTGTTTGCCGCCGTGACCGTGAAGGTCTTGGATAGGAGCTCGCAACCGTAGAGGTTGACCGCGTTGCCGATGCGCACGGCGTGCTGCGACGAACCCGGTGCCGTGAGCGATATGCCGACATTCGGGTCAGTGCCAGTAGCCACCCAGGTTTGGTGGGAATTGAAGTCGTTGATGCCAGTGCCGGGAACAATCCCGGCCGCGAAGCCCACAAAAGGATGCGGAAGAGTAGGAAGCGTGGGACCGCTGGTGGGAAGCGTGCCGTAAGCCCCTTCCCATTCGGCCGTCGCACCGATGTCGGCCTCGAAATCGCCGTTGCCACACGGCGTCATGAGTCGCACGCCTGGCTGATACGCGGCCGCCGCGTTCCTTTCCACCTGTTGTTGGAGCTGGAACCTGCGCTTCTCGAATTTGAGGAACTGCTCGTAGGTCAGTTCTGGTTGCGCGATGTCGCTGAATCGTTGCTTCGCCTGTTTTTCAAAGTCGCGGGGTAACTGTTCCGGCTTGGCCATCTTGCTCTCCTTTTAGTATAAGTTATGTGATTAGTAAATGCCGCCATTGAGGCGTGAGTCGACACCTCAGTGAAACGGGCGCCACGGTGCTTACTCCTAGCAGCCCGTGGTGAAAATCACGGTCTGAGCCGTGGTTGAATGGGGTCCAAGCGTCTTGTAAGCTGGCTTCGTTCCCGGAGGAGACGCGCCAATGGCGATGGGTCGGCAAGGACGGCAGAACCAGGGTCAGTTCTGGG
>JBKPTH010000135.1:0-14694 GCA_046765915.1 Acidobacteriota bacterium
AAGAACACCAAGAATCTGCTCTCCATAGCGCCCTACCAGCGGCACCACCATCACCTGACCTCCTGGACCCGTGCCGACTGCCCTTACAACGGTCCTCAGGCCAGCTTACCCCTGTTTGGTTCCGGCTCGGCCGGGTTAGGATGGCTAATGTGGACGTCATAAGGAAAGAGGTGAGCAGCGCTGCCGTCCGGCTCGATGACGCCGAGGCGATCCTGTCCCGTCCGCCTGAGGAATTCCTGGCAGATGACGACAGCCGGGATTTGGCGAGCTTCTATCTTTTCCTTGCCATTCAGAAGTGCATCGATCTCGCGGTGCACTGGATTGCCCGCGCTGGCTGGGCATCACCGGGGGATGCCAGGGGTGCCTTCGACCTACTGGCGGACAAGCAGGCGATCGATCAGGATCTGGCCTCTGGGCTAGGCTGGGCTGTTGCTCTGTGGCAACGGATCGATCGCGAGTACTGGACCGTGGACCACGCAAATCTATTGAGCGAATCCCAGGAGGGAATCTTCAACCTTCGCCGTTTCCTGGCCGCAGTCGCGACGGAGGCCGGGCTTTAGGGAATCGCGCTGGCAGTGGACCCTCCCCTCAGCATCCTCCCTCTCGACTCGGCCCTCGACCGCGAACGCTGCGCGCGGCTGATGTCCACGTCCGAACCTTGGCTCACGCTCGGCCGCACGTACGAGTCATCGTACGAGCTCCTCGGCGATCCCACGCGCGAGATCTACGTGGCGAAGGTCGGAGAGGAGCTCGCCGGCTTCGTCATCCTGCTCATGCAGGGCGCGTTCGTCGGCTACGTGCAGACGATCTGCATGGCGCCGGAGCACCGCAACCGCGGGTTGGGCGGGCGGCTCCTCGCCTTCGCCGAGGAGCGGATCTTCCGCGAGTCGCCGAACGTCTTCCTGTGCGTCTCGTCGTTCAACGCCGGAGCGCAACGCCTCTACCTGCGCCTCGGCTACGAGCTGATCGGCGAGCTCAAGGACTACATCATGCGCGGCCACTCCGAGCTGCTGATGCGCAAGACGCGGGGTCCGCTGCGCGAATTCCGGCCCTCCTGACGGACCCGAGCGCATCGCCGCGCTGGAGATGGGCCGCTAGGCCGCCTGCGTCTCGGGTACGAACCAGACCGGGCAGCCGGCCCGGTGCAGGACTTCTCGCGAGGTGTCGCCGGTGAAGATGCGGCGCAGGAAGCTCCGCGCGTGGGCACCCATGACGATACAGGAGACGCTCTGGCGTGCCGAGAGCTCCGCGATCACGTCCCTCGGCTCGCCGATCTCCACGTGCAGGCTGACGCGGTTTGCCATGTCTTCGGGTACCAGGGCGGCCAGGCGGTCGTGGGCCTCCTGGGTGGGACGGCCCTCGCGCACCGAAGGCAAGCCCATGGAAACTCCGGTCTCGATCCAGGCGCTCTTACGCGGCAGGATGACGTGCAGCAGGTGGAGGCGGAGCGGCAAGACGCGGGCCAGCTCGAAGGCATAGGAGACCGCGCGCTCGGCCGCGGGCGAGAAATCCGTCGGCACCAGCACCTCGAGGATCTGGGTGTCCGCGGCCGCGAGGTGCAGGACCGGTTCGGACAAGCCGTGCATCACCAGCACCGGACACCGCGAGCGCTCGATGATTTGCTCGGAGACCGAGGCGTGATCGTCGGTGCTGGCGCCGTGCGTGGCCAGCACCACGAGATCGGCGTGGACCTGGTCCTCCGCGTGGAGGATCGATGTGGCAGGCAAGCCGTTGCTGAGCCGGGCCTCCGGCCGCACTTCCCTCGGCAGCGCGGCGAGCAGCTCGCCGAGTTGCGCGGAAGCCAGCTCTTCGGGGGTGTAGCCGTTCTTGTGTTCCTGGTGCCACATCCAGGAGGCGGAGATGAGAGACGGGGCGTTGCCAACGTTGTGATGGAGGATCAACCGGGCGTCGAACGAACGGCAGATCTCGACGGCAAGGCCGATTTCGCGGTCGTTCAGGACGCTGAAGTCGACGGGGCAGAGAACGGTGCGGATCTGGAGCATGGGCCACCTCCTGGATGGGCCAGGGACGTCACTGATGAGGATGGCCCTATGGAGAGAAACCGGCAACACGCCGCGGGGTGGGCCGGGGCCGCCCGGCGGGGGAGGCGGCTTTACCGGAAATCGTGGCTCGGCACCGCCACCATCTCTTTGAGCGACCAGAACCGCTCGCCCTTGATGGAGATCGTCCCGTCCCGCTTCTGGAGGACGCCCTCGACCACCAGGCCGGGTGAGCCGACGATCAGCGTACGGTGCTGCTGCAGGAGATCCGGCGATACCACGGCCTGGCACATGCCGGTCTCGTCCTCCAGGGTGAGGAAGAGGAGGCCCTTGGCGGTGCCCGGACGCTGGCGGACGATCACCGAGCCGGCGGCGCGGACCCTGGCGCCGTTGGGCAGGGCGTCGAGGCCGGCGGCGGGAGTGACGCCCTTCTGCGCCAGCCGCGAGCGCATGTACGCCAGCGGATGCGGCCCGAGAGTGAGCTGGCTGCCGGTGTAATCCGCCCGGGTCTCCTCCAGGGGAGTCATCTCCGCCAGCGGCGAGGGCTCCGGATCGGTCAGGCGGTCGAGCAGGGGACCGGCGGGCTTGCTCAGCCGCGCCACCTGCCAGAGGGCGGCGCGGCGGGTGAGCCCGAACGCGGCCAGGGCGCCCACCGAGGCCAGGATCTGGAATTCGTTCTCGTGCAGATCGCAGCGGCGGGAGAGGTCCTCGGCGTCCGCGAAAGCGGCTTTCGCCTGCTCGGTTGCGATGGAGAGGGCGGCTTTCGCGCGCAGCCCGCGGACGAACTTGAAGCCGAGCCGGATGGCTCCGGCCGGCTCCCCTTCGCGGTCCTCCCAGCGGCACGGCACGCCCGAGCGCTGGACGTCCACCGGCCGGATCTCGATGCCGTGGCGCTGCGCGTCCTTGACCAGGGTCGCCGGATGGTAGAAGCCCATGGGCCAGGCGTTGAGGATGCCGAGATAGAAGGCGGTGGGGTGGTGGGCCTTGAGCCAGGCGCTGGCGTAGGCGATGAGGGCGAAGCTCGCGGCGTGCGACTCCGGGAAGCCGTAGAGGGCGAAGGCGGTGACGGCCTGCACGATCTCCTCCTGCGGCTTGCCGGTGATCCCCCGCGCGGTCATGCCGCCGCGCAGCCGCTCGACGAGGGCCTGCATGCGCTCGACGGAGCGCTTGGCACCCATGGCGCGCCGCAGCTCCTCGGCCTCGCCGCCGGAGAAGCCCGCCGCCACCATGGCGATGCGCAGGAGCTGCTCCTGGAAGATCGGCACGCCGAGGGTGCGCTGCAGGAAGGGCTCGAGGCTCGGGTGCGCATAGGTGACCGGCTGGCGGCCGTTGCGCCGCTCGAAGTAGGGGTTCGCCAGGTTGCCGAGGATGGGGCCGGGACGGATGATGCCCACCTGGATGACGAGGTCGTAGAACTTCTCCGGATGGTTGCGCGGCAGCGAGGCCATCTGCGCCCGGCTCTCCACCTGGAAGACGCCCACCGTGTCCGCCGTCTGCAGCATGCGGTACACCGCGGGATCGTCCGGCGGCAGGTGGGCGAGGTCCACGTGGACCCCTTCGCGGGCGCGGATGGTGGGCACCATCTCCTCCAGGGCGGCGAGCATGCCGAGCCCCAGCAGGTCCACCTTGATGATCCCCAGATCGGCGCAATCGTCCTTGTCCCACTGGATGACGACGCGGCCCGGCATGGCGGCGGGCTCGAGCGGCACGATCTCGTCCAGGCGGCCGGCGGCCATCACCATGCCGCCGGTGTGCTGGCCGAGGTGGCGGGGGAGGTTGTGGATGCGCGTCCACAGGTCCGCGAAGATGCGCGCCCGCCGCTCCTCGGGATCGAGGCCGGCGGCGGTGAGCTCGGCGGCGAGCGGCCGCTTGTCGCCGCTGGCGACGTCGTAGCTCCAGTTGCCGAGCTGGCGGGCGAGCTTGTCGATCTGCTCCTCGGAGTAGCCGAAGACCTTGGCCACCTCGCGCGTGGCCGAGCGGTCGCGGTAGGTGATGACGGTGGCGGTCATCGCCGCGCCGTGCGGCCCGTAGCGCTGGTAGACGTACTGGATCACCCGCTCGCGCTGGTCGCCGGAGGGCAGGTCGAGGTCGATGTCCGGCCACTCGCCGCGCTCCTCGGAGAGGAAGCGCTCGAAGAGCAGGTCCATCTTCACCGGATCCACGGCGGTGATCGACAGCGCGTAGCAGACGGCGCTGTTGGCGGCCGAGCCGCGGCCCTGGGCGAGGATGTTCTCGCGCAGGCAGAACTGCACGATGTCCCAGACGATGAGGAAGTAGCCGGCGAGATCGAGCTTCTCGATGAGGTCCAGCTCCTTCTGGATCTGCGCCTGGTGGCGGGCGGTCAGGGGCCGGAAGCGGGCGCGGGCGCCGTTCCAGGTGATGTGGCGCAGGAAGGAGGCCGGCGTCTCGTCGGGCGGCAGCGGATATTCGGGGAAGCGGTAGCCGAGGTCGGCGAGGGTGAAATCGAGCGCCGCGGCCAGCTCGGCGCTCGCCGCCAGCGCCTGCGGGAGATCGGGGAAGAGCCGCGCCATCTCGCCGGCGCTCTTCAGGTGCCGCTCCCGCTGGGCGGCGAGCAGCCGGCCGGCGGCGTCGAGGGTGGTGTGGTGGCGGATGGAGGTGAGGACGTCGTGCAGCGGCTTGTCCTCCGCCTTCGCGTAGCGCACGCCGTTGGTGGCGAGCAGGGGGAGGCGGAGCGCGCGGGCGAGGTCGGCGAGGGCCTGGTTGCGATGCTCCTCGTCGCGCAGCCGGTGGCGCTGCAGCTCGACGTGGAGGCGGCCGCGGAAGAGGCCCGCCAGGCGCTCCATCAGGCGGCGGGCGGGATCGATCCCGCCCTCGGCCAATTCGCGGGCGAGGGGGCCCTCCTCGCCGCCGGTCAGACAGTGCAGGCCCGCGGCGTGCTCGGCCAGCAGGTCCCAGGAGACCCGCGCCGCGCCCTTGGCCCGGCCGCGGGCGCCGGCGGTGAGCAGCCGGCAGAGGTTGCGATAGCCGGCGCGGCTGGCGACGAGCAGGGTGACCCGCGCCGGTGAATCGACGTCCGCGGTCCGGGCGCTCTCCTCCGGCACCAGCCCCAGGGGACCGAACCGCGCCCGCCTCTCGTGCAGGCTGGGCTCGTCCTCCAGGGCCACCTCGGCTCCCACCAGCGCCCTGACGCCGGCCTGTCGCGCCGCCTGGTAGAAGCGTGGCGCGGCGTAGACGCCGTTGGTATCCACCAGCGCCACCGCCGGCAGCTCCAGGGCCGCCGCCCGCTCGGCGAGGTCCTCGGGAAGCGAGGCGCCGTCGAGGAAGGAGAAGGCCGAGGCGGCGTGCAGCTCGACGTAGGGGGGCGGTGAGATCTTCCTGCCCATGGCGGAAGATTAGGCGTAACGGGGGCGTAAGGCAAGGGAGGTAAAGGTAAGGGCGGGGACAAGCCCCGCCCCTACGAAAACTTACAGAAGAAATCCCCTCTTCTCAGTTCCCGACCACGAACAGAATCCCGTCGTTCTGGGCCAGGACCTTGCCGTCCGCCATGATCGAGATCGGCGTGTAGGCGGCGCCGAGGGCGGTGTCGAGGAAGAGGTTCTCGCGCAGCGTGCCGTCCGGACGGATGACGTAGATGTTGCCGTCCTCGCTGTTGGCGTAGGTGTTGCCGCCGCTGTCGATGGCCGGCGCGTTGACGCACCATTCGAAGCCGTGCGGATGGTCGCTGACGCAGGTCACGTTGCCGTTGGCGTCACGGCTGCAGCTCAGAGGGTTGCTGTTCTGCCACTTCCACTCCGGCGTCAGGCTGGGGGAGAGGCTGGTGACGTAGTAGGCCTCCGGATAGGAAGGGTCATTGATGTTGCGGTCGTCGGGGCAGAGCACCGGGTCGTTGCAGTAGGAGCCGATCTCCTCGCCGTACTGATTGTCCTTGGTGATCACCGAGTAGGTGCCGTCGTGCGGCCGGATGCCCGGCGTGACGTCCCAGCCGAAGTGGTAGCTGTTCAGGTAGGCGCCGGTGGAGCTGAAGTGCATCATGTGGCCCTGGGCGTAGTTGTAGCGCGTGTAGGAGCCGTAGAAGATGCTGCCGTCCGGCGCCACGACCGGCGAGGAGGTGCCGTCGTCCAGGACGCGGCCGGCGCCCGGCCGGTTCTGCGCCGGATCGACGCCCGGGGTGGCCCCGGCCCGGCAGCCGCCCGGCGTGCCGCTCGGCGGAATCTCGTCGTCGCAGCCGTCGGTGAAGCGGTCGCGCATCGAGGCGGCCCACTTCGGCGTCAGGTTGGAATTGACCGCCAGCAGATAGGCGGTGCGGGTGGAGAACTGCGCCACGCTGACGGTGTAGATCGTGCCGTCCGGCGCGATGGCGGGCGCCACGTTGATGCCCGGCCGTTGCGAGCCGCAGGTGATGTCCGGCGGCACGGCGTCGGGGGTCGGCGGCCAGGGGAGCTGGTTGACGTTGAAGATGCCCACGCACTTGTCGTTGCCGCCCGGCGCGCCCGGGTTCAGCGAGGCGAAAGTCGCCGTCTGGAACGAGTTGTTGGGCGCGATCTTCACCAGCCAGGAGTTCACCACGTCCTGGTTCCAGGAGTTGCCGTGCTGGAGCTTGATGGCGTTGTAATAGATGTTGCCGGCGGCGTCGACCGAGAGCGGTCCGGCGACGAAGGTGTCCACGTCGACGGCGGGTCCGAACGGATTGATGCGCGCCAACTGCGCGCCGGTCGTCTTGTTGAGCTTGAAGACCGTGCCGCCCGCTCCCGGCACGTAGATGAAGCTGCCGGCCAGCGCGGCGTGGAAGACCGGCTCCCAGACGGGACCGCTCTTGATGGTGCCGAAGGGCGGCGGATCCCAGTCGCTCTGGAAGCTCCACTGCTCCACCAGATGGCCGCCCTGGTACCGCAGCCGCTTCTCGTTCCAGATCTGCGTCTCCCAGTGCGTGATGTCGGTGTACGTGCCGCTCTTGAACTCCATGTAGACGTTGTTGCCGTCGATCAGCGGTACCTGGTAGTGGACCAGCAGGTCGTTGTCATTGTCAGCCTTCTCAGCGGCCACGAAGGGATCGTAGACGACCTCGTCGAGGATGTTGGCGGCCACCTGGCCCGGGAAGCCGACCCGGCCGGTGTGCTGCGGGTCATGGCCCCACTGCGGCCATTCCTGGGCCGAGACGACGACGGCCCCTCCGAGGAGCACCAAGCACAGAATCAAAATCTTGACTCGCACGTCTTTTTCCTCCTTTCCCGGACCTTGCCGGAAAAAATGAACTGATGAATGAGAGCGCGCCGAGCCTTCAAGTGGATGGCGGGGAAAGCTTCTATGAAAGAGGTGCGGGATGCGGGGGTAAAGCGAGACAGGCCGCGCCGCGGCCGCTTGAAAAGGGAGTAGCCCGGGCCTTGATGCCCGGGCGTCCGCTACGCCGCCGCTTCGCCGACCTGCTGCCGCCGCGCCTCGATCCAGGTGCGGGCCTCTGCCTCGGTCTCCGCGAAGACCACCGGGTTGCTGGTGGGGCTCTTGCCGAAGAGGCTGGAGGCGAGGTTGGCGGCGGTGAGCAGCAGCTTGGCGAGCACCCGCGCCCGCAGCGGCGCGTTGCAGACCACGGTGCCCCGCAGGGGGAGGAGCTTGACGGTCTCCGACGCCTCCTTGCGCACGGCGGCGGGCAGATCCTCCAGCTCGGAAAGGTCGATGAGAAAGAAGAAATAGGGAACGTCCTCGGCATACTCGAGATGGGCACGGTTGATCAACTTGCACTCCTCGAGCGTGCATCGGCCCTGGATCCTCAGGTGGACGATGTCGGGAAGCTCCAGACCGGTGAACTGGCGGCCGCATTGGTGCCCCTTGAACATTCCTGCGCTCGACATCTCGACTCCTCCTTCCCGAAAGATAGCCCCCCAGCGCCACACCCGGCGCTGCGTACAGACGGGTAACTACGAAAGTTAACCGGGATTATAGGAAGGAGTGCGCGATTGCGCAAGCAACTCTCACCCGGCCTTCGTCGGCGTGAAGGCGGGCGGATCGCTGGCGGGGAAGGATTCCTTGGAGGCCTCGTCGACGGGATCGCGCTCGCCCGGCTTCACCGGCCGCGCCCCTTCGGGCAGGGGCCACTTGCCGCGGAAGGCCTTGTCCTTGGCGTCCTCCGGTTTCTCCTGCTGGTCCACGGTCTCGGCGGTCTCGTTTTTCATGGGATTCCCCTGGTTCTCACCATGCTGCAAGGCTCGCGCCAGTCGGCTGGGATTCGGCGGCCGGGCGCTGCTATGCTCCTTCCCCAGCTCAAAGGAGAGACGGCGATGGACGACCTGCGGTATCCGATCGGCAAGGCTCAATTGGCGGCGCGGCTGGACGACGGCCGGCGCCGCGAGATGATCGACCAGATCGAGGAGACGCCGGCCCGCCTGCGCGCCGCCGTGGCGGGCCTGAGCCCGGAGCAGTTGGACACCCCGTACCGGCCCGGCGGCTGGACCGTGCGGCAGGTCGTCCATCACGTGCCGGACAGCCACCTCAACGCCTACGTCCGCTTCAAGCTGGCGCTGACGGAGGAGGAACCCGCCATCAAGACCTACAAGGAGGCGCTGTGGGCGGAGCTGGCGGACACGCGCGCGGTGCCGGTGGAGGTGTCGCTCGTCCTGCTGGAGACCCTGCACCGCCGCTGGGTGGCCCTGCTGCGCTCGCTCGCCGCCGGGGATTTCGACCGCACCCTGCTCCACCCCGACCACGGCGTCATCAATCTCAACCAGCTCCTGGGCATCTATGCCTGGCACGGGCGGCACCACACGGCGCACGTCACGGCCCTGCGCCAGCGGATGGCGTGGGGAGCGGCGTGAGCGCGCCGCCGTTCCGCGACAACGCCGTCGTGCTGACCGGCGCCTCGCGCGGCATCGGCCGGGAGATGGCTCTGCAGCTCGCGGATCAGGGGGCCTGGCTCGCCCTCGGCGCGCGGGACGCGGCGGCCCTGGAGGCGGTGGCGGAGGAGTGCCGGCGCCGCGGCGCGCGCGCCGTCGCCATCCCGGCCGACGTCGGGGAGGAGGCGCAGTGCGCGGCCCTCGTCGCCCGGGCGGCGGCGGAGCTCGGGCGCATCGACACCCTGATCAACAACGCCGGCATCAGCATGTGGGTGCGTTTCGACGAGCTGCGCGACCTTTCGGTGGTCGAGCGGATCATGCGCGTGAACTACCTCGGCAGCGTCTACTGCACCTGGCACGCGCTGCCCCACCTCAAGGCGTCGCGCGGCCGCCTCGTCGGCGTCTCCAGCCTCACCGGCAAGACCGGCGTGCCCACGCGCAGCGCCTACGCCGCCAGCAAGCACGCCATGGCCGGCTTCTTCGACACCCTGCGCATCGAGCTGGCCGGCTCCGGCGTCACGGTGACCATGGTCTATCCCGACTTCGTGGCGACGGAGATCCGCGAGCGGGCCTTCGGCGCCGACGGCCAGCCCCTCGGCGCCAGCCCGGTGCGCGAGGGCGAGGTGATGACCGCCGCGACCTGCGCCCGCCTCATCCTGCGGGCCGCCGCCGGCCGCCGGCGCGAGCTGGTGATGACCCGCCGCGGCAAGCTCGGCCAGTGGCTCAAGCTGCTGGCGCCCTCGCTGGTGGACCGCATGGCCCGGAAGGCGATCCAGCGCGGGAAGTGACGGCGTAGCTGGCGGGGAAGCCATCTTTTCGGTTGCATATCGCGAAGAGTAAATATTAAATAGGGGCTTCCCATCTGCACGTCTCTATGCGAGAATTCATGTCAGTTCTGCGAGACACGGTATTCTAAAGCTGCGGGTTTCTGCTCCGGGTCCCTGCCGGTCCCGGGCGTTTTAATGGAGGAGGGATGTATGTCTCAGCGGACGATTCGGCGTCTCTGCGTCCTGGTGGCCCTCGTTCTGTCCCTGGCGTTCGCCGTCCCCGGCCGGGCCGATGCGGCGCCGCGCACCGATGCCGCCGATCTCTGGCGGTGGCTGGAAAACTTCCTGCCGGAAAGACTCGTACTCCTGGTGCGGGCGGAGCCGGCGCCGCCCGCCAGGCGCAGCGCGAGCCCGGACCCCCGGGTAAAGAATTGTACCGCCCTCGATCCGGATGGTACTTGCAGGTCCGGTGGCGGAGGATCGAGCAGCTCCGGAGGCGGCGGTTAGAAATGTGGATACAGCGGAACGGGGCGATCTGTGAGAGAATACGGATCTTCCCAGAAGGAGACACGTTGAGCGAGCACCTCACCCCGGCGGAGTCGCAAGCGGTCTTGCGGAAGGAGCTCCCCCGCGAGCGCTGGCGGGAGGCCGTTCGCCACCTGCTCCGGGGGTGCGCCGAATGCTGCGCCGTTCTGGGGGAGGAGCTCCGTCCGCTGTCTCCCGGACAAGAGTCGATGTACGACCGGGTGCTGGAGGCCTCTTTGGAGAGCGCGCTGCGGTGGGCGTATCCTGGGGATCGCCACGCCGGGGCCATGGGCGGCCTCCCGGCTCAGGATCGAGGTTTGGCTGCGGCTGCCGATGAGGTCCAGGAGCCGGCCAAAGCGCTCGGCGTTCTCGATTCGCTTCTCAAGCGCAGCTACGCGTTGCGGTACGACGACCCGCGGGAGATGGTGCGCCTCACCTGCCGGGCCGTCGAGCAGGCGCTGGCGCTCGATCCTGCCGTCTTCGGGGCTCGCCGGGTAGCGGATCAGCAGGCGCGGGCCTGGGGCGAGCTCGCCAATGCCTACCGGGTGGCGGAGGATCTCTGGGAGGCGCAACGCGCCTTCGCCAACGCCTTTCAACTGCTGGAGCGGGGCACGGGGGACCGGCTGCTCAAGGCACGGCTCTTCAATCTCCACGCCTCTCTGCTGGGAACGCAGAGGAAGTTTGCCCTCGCCCTCGAAGCGCTCGACGTCGTCTATGCCTTGTACCTGGAGGTCGGCGACGTTCACCTGGCCGGGCGGTCTCTCATCACGAAGGCCAAGTATCTGCATAGCTCCGGCCGGCCGGAAGAAGCTCTCGTCTTCAACGAACGGGGGCTCAACCTCATCGACGAGACGAGAGATCCGGCGTTGCCCGCGGTCGCCGTGCACAACCACTTGTCGTTCCTGGTGGCCTGCGGCAAATTCCTGGAGGCGAGAGAGCTCCTCTCCAGGAACCGGGATCTCTCCCGGCCCGCCGGCCAGGTGATGGCCACCACGCTGCACTGGGTGGAAGGGCAGATCCATTCCGGGCTGGGAAGGCTTGCGGACGCCGAGGCCGTGTTCCTGGAAGTCAAGCAGGAGTTCGAGAGGCTCGGGCTCGGGTTTGGCGAAGCCGTGGCGGCGCTCGACCTCGCGCTCGTCTGGATGCGTCAGGGACGGGTGACCGAGGCCGAGAAGGTGGTGATCGAGGCGGCGGGAGTTTTCACCGCGCTCGACATCCACCGTGAAGCCGTGGCCGCGGTGCAACTCCTGAAGGAGGCTTTCCGCATCCAGAAGGCCTCCGTCGAGCTCATCGCCCAGACGGTGGCGTTCCTCCGCGAATGGGAGCCCAGTGCCGACGCCTACGGGAACTCCCCTGCGGCCTGAAGTTCCGTTCGCCGCCGCCAGCTTCGAATCTCGAAGATCACCGTAGCCCGCCGGTCCTCCGGGAGAACCAGGCGGTGATCGTCTTGCCGCCGCTCTCCTCGCGGTACTCGACGCGGTCGGCGAAGCGGGCGACGGCGCCGAGGCCGGTGCCGAGGCCGCCGCGGCCCAGGATGAGAGCGGGATCGATGGGCCCCCGGTCGTCGTGGCCGTCGAGCATCGCGACCTCGAGATCGCGGATGGGAGGACCGACGTCGCGCGCTTCGACGGTGATCTCTCCCTGCGACGACTGCAGGGTGACGACGATCTCCCCCTGGACGCCGTGCTTGACGATGTTGGAGGCCAGCTCGGAGACGACGATCGACAGCTCCGCGGCGCGCTTGCGGTCGAGGCCGTAGTCGCGCGCCAGCCGGCCGGCCTGGCTGCTGGCCACCACCACGTCGGCGCGCTGGCGGATGGGGAACTCCTCGCGGCGCAGCGGCGGCGGCTCGAGCGGCTCCGGCAACATCTAGACCTCCGGCAGCTTGCTGCGGGCGATCGTCGCGTGCTGCTGCACGACGAGCTGCTCGGTCTCCCGCAGGTAGAGCTGCAGGGCGTCGCGCAGGCTGCGCAGCGTGCGCACTCCCGTGAGGTCGACGCCGATGTGGGTGAGCGTCTGGGCGATGCCCGGATTGATGCCGCTGACGATGCACTCGGCGCCGAGCAGGCGGACGGCGCGCGCCATCTTGATGAAGTGGTCGGCCGTCTTGGTGTCCATGACGTCGATGCCGGTGATGTCCACGATGGCCATCCGCGCCTGTTTCGCGACGATGGTCTCGAGCAGCGTCTCGGTCATCTCGGCGCTGCGCTGGCTGTCGACGATCCCCACCACCGGCAGACAGAGGACGCCGGCCCAGACCTCGATGATCGGCGTCGACAGCTCGCGGATGGCGGCCTGCTGCATCTCGATGGTCTCCAGCTTGGCCTCCAGCTCGCGGTTGATCGCCTCCTGCTGGGCGAGCGCGCGGTTGAGCTCGGCCTTGGCTTCGCCGAGCTCGCGGACGAAGATGACGAAGGCGGTCTCCAGCTCGGAGAACTCGTCCTTTTCGGTCGAGCGCTGCAGCAGCTCGAGGCAGGAGTCGAACTCGTCGACGCTCGCGTAGGAGAGCGCCTCGATGACCGACTGCAGCCGCTGGGACGTGACCTTGACGTGTGGTGAATCGGTTTGGTCCATGCTTTTCTCCCTCGCCATTTCCCTTCCTTGTAGGCGCTTGCCGTTGCCGCCCGCCGCGCTCAGCGGCCGGCCGCGGCGCCGTCGGCCAGCAGGGCCGCGTCGCCGAAGCCGAGCACCAGGGCGGTGGCGTCGTCGTGATCCTTTCCCCAGTTCTCCACGATGCGCCGCGCCACGGTCTCCGGCGGGCCCGGCAGGCAGGACTTGAGATTGCCGCGGCTGGAGACGCCGTCGCTCGTCAGGCAGTAGATGTCTCCCGGGCTCATCGCCACCGACATCACCTTGGAGACCCGCACGTTGTGGCCGACGATGCCGGCCAGGCAGAAGATGCTCGGCGAGCGGCCGTGGAGCGCCTGCACCTCGATGTTGCCGATGCCGCAGAACTCGCCCGCTCCCGCCTCGTCCACCTTGAGCAGGCCCAGGGCGGCGCCGCGGGTGACGCGCAGCTCCCGGTGGCAATGCCGGAGGATGGCCTCGACGGAGAGGTGGGCGTGCTCGCGGATCACCTCGGCGGCGCGGCCGGCGGCGACCGAGGACTCGTAGCCGTGGCCGAGCCCGTCCACCACGGCGGCCAGGACGGTGCCGTTGCGGTGCTCGATGACGAAGCTGTCGCCGCAGATCGAGAGCCCCTTGTAGGGACGGCTGAAGCCGCCGGTCTTCAACGTTCCCCCCGGAACAGGCAGGTCACGGTGGTGCCGGCGCCGGGACGGGTATCCATCTGGAATTCGTCCACCAGCTTCTTGACCGCGATCAGGCCCTTGCCCATGCCGCGCTGCGATTTGTAGGTGCCGGACCAGATCTCGTCGAGCTTGTCCGCCGGGATGCCCGGCCCCTGGTCCGAGGCGATGATCTGCAGGCCGGCGACGCCGCGCTCGTCCTGCAGCGAGCGCAGCTCGACGGTCCCCTTGCCGGCGTAGAAGACGATGTTGCGGGCCAGCTCGGAGACGGCCGTGGCGACTTTCACCGAGGCGAACTTCGACAGGCCGATGCGCACGGCCTCGGACCACGCCTCGAGCCGCGCCGTGGCGATGTCCTTCTCCTGCTCGATGGCGAGCTGCTTCGGGGCCAGCACCACGCCGGCGGCGACGGCGCCCGGGCTCGCGCCGGCGTTGCCGCCGGGGCTCAGCACGCGGGCGCAGGAGGCGATGAGCTGGCCGCTGTTGTTGCGCGCGAAGAGGCGCAGCGAGCTCTCGAGCTCCTGCAGCACGACCGCCCGGTCGCTGGCGCTGAGCTGGTGCACCGGCGTCGCCGCGAGGATCCCCATGCGGCTGAAGATGCTGCGCTGGGTGATGGACGAGATCGTCCCCGCGAGGATCGCGCCGATCTCCTTCTCGACCGTCTTCATTGCAACAGCTCGAGCCTCTCCAGCGCGAGGTCGAGGTTCAGGGCGGTGCTCACCGAATCCAGCTCGACTCCCATCTCGATCAGCGTCATCGCCACCGCCGGCCGGATGCCGACGATGTAGCACTCGGCGCCCATGAAGCGCACGGACTTGCCGATGTCATTGAGAATGCGGGTGATATAGCTGTCGATCACCTCCACCCCGGAGACGTCGAGGATGACGCCGCGGGCGTTGACCACGCGCACCCGCTCCATCAGCGAGGCCTGGAGGTCGAGGGCGAGCCGGTCATGCAGCTCCGTCTGGATGCTCACCAGCAGGCAGTTGCGGATCTGGATGATGGGCAGCTCTTGCTCCATGGGCACTCCAATTCCAGGGGCGCGCGAACGCCGCACGCCGCCTCGGTGTCTTCGCCGTACCGTCCCTCGACAGCGGAAAGCTGCAAGTTTTTAGCATATTGCTACGACAAAATCCACAGGAGCGCTGTGGCCCTGCTGTCCTTTCGAGGGCCAGGTCCCTGGGTGCCCACTTGCAGCTTTAATCATTATGGTGCGCAACAGCGCAATCTACGCGTCGGGGGGTGATCCGGAATCCACTAGACGTCATCGTAGGGGCGGGGCGTGTCCCCGCCCCCAACGTTTCAGGGCGGGGAAAAGCCCCGCCCCAACGCAAAGCCCCACCGGGGGCTCTGTTTGGCGGTAGGGCCC
>JBKPTH010000136.1:0-1389 GCA_046765915.1 Acidobacteriota bacterium
GTCCCGCCCGCAACCCCCGCCGGCCGCCAAACCCGCGCCGGCCGCCGCGCCCCCGCCCGCGGCCGTGCCCGCGGACTTCGACGCCGCCGCCACGCAGCGCATCCCGCTCTTCGTGGAGGAGGCCGGCGATCAGCCCGGCGAGCGCTTCGGCCAGTACACCCTGCTCGAGCGCATCGCCGTCGGCGGCATGGCGGAGCTGTGGAAGGCCCGCATGCGCGGCGTGGAAGGCTTCCAGAAGACGGTCGCCATCAAGCGCATCCTCCCCCACATGACGGACAACGCCGAGTTCGTGGGGATGTTCATCGACGAGGCGAAGCTCGCCGCGCAGCTCACCCACCCCAACATCGTCCATATCTACGATCTGGGGAAGATCGGGCGCGACTACTACATCGCCATGGAGTACGTCGACGGCAAGGACCTGCGGTCGCTGCTCAACGCCGGCAGCCGCAAGGGAATGCCCCTGCCGCTCGAGCTCGGCCTGCTGATCGCGGCCCGGGTGGCGAGCGCTCTCGACTACGCCCATCGCAAGCGGGATTTCGAGGACCGCGAGCTGGGCCTGGTGCACCGCGACGTCTCGCCGCAGAATGTCCTGCTGACCTACGAAGGCGACGTCAAGCTGTGCGACTTCGGCATCGCCAAGGCCGCCGCGAAGGCCAGCCAGACGCAGATGGGCGCCCTCAAGGGGAAGCTCCAGTACATGTCCCCCGAGCAGGCCTGGGGCCGGCACGTGGACGCGCGCTCCGACATCTTCTCGCTCGGCGCCGTGCTCTTCGAGATGGTCACCGGCGAGCGCCTGTTCCCGGGCGACAGCGAGATGTCCGTGCTGGAGGCCGTGCGCCAGGGCAAGATCCGCGCGCCGCGGCAGGTGAACCCCGCCATCCCGCACGAGGTGGACGAGATCGTGACGCGGGCGCTCGCCGTCGATCCCCAGGAGCGCTTCCAGAGCGCCGACGAGATGAAGCGCCGGCTGGGGATGGCGATCTCCGCGCTGGCGCCCTCCGTGGGTCCCACGGACCTCGCCGCCTACCTCCACCGCGTCCTGGAGGCCGCGCCCGTCGAGCCGGTGGTCGAACCTCTCGCCGCCGAGGCGGCGCCGGCGCCGGTCTCCGCCTCCTGGGTGGAGGAGCCGGCGGCCGTCATGCCCGCCGTGGCGGTGGCCGCCGCCGAGGAGCAGCCGGTCGAGGCCGTGGCTCCCCTCCTTCCAGTCAAGGTCGAGGACGAGGGAGGCCGCCGGAGCCGCACCCTGCTCTATGCCGCCATCGCGGCCCTTATCGTCGTCGCCGTGGTGACCTTCTTCATCCTCAATCGCCGCCGCGCCGCCGCGCCGCCCGCCGAGGCCTCCACCGGCGCCCCGGCCGCCGTGCAGCCCGCCGCCAACCCCCCCGCGCC
>JBKPTH010000137.1:0-29142 GCA_046765915.1 Acidobacteriota bacterium
TGGCTGGCACGCGCCTGCTGGTGATGTGAGCTTCATGATGGAGATCTGTTGTCGGGGCGCCCCTTTGGGGCCGCCCTGGTGGGGCCGAGGCAGAACTGGGTGGCCAAATAGGGCCGCCCCTACATGGTCTGGATTCTTAACAGCCCTATTTGCCGCTCCCCAGCGCCGCTTCCGCCCGCTCGCGGTCGTATCTGGAGCTGATCGAGCCGGCGGCCGCGAGGTAGGCTTCGCGCGCCGCTCCCGAGAGGCTGTACTTGCCGGCGATATCGACCAGCAGCGTCGCGCGGTCGTAGCTGGACCCGATGTCCTGGGCCGAGCGGAGCACCGTGAGGAGAGCATCCTGGGAGAGGTCCCCGCGCTGCGTCATGGCGGAGAGGGCTCTGCGGCAGTCGTAGTCGGAGCCGATCTCCTTCACGGCTTCGGTGTAAGCGCTCTGAACTCCGCCGTCCTTGAGCTCGCTCTTCTTGGCCACCTCTTCGAGGAGCGTGGCGAGGTCGTAGTCCGAACCGATCTGGCGGGCCGAGCGCAACAGCGCCGCGAGGCTCGCGGGATCGAGCCGCCCCTTCTCCAGCAGCCCGGTCAGGGCAACCCGGTGATCGTAGTCGGATTCGATGGCGCGCGTCGCCTCGACGTAGGCCGACGCGGCGGCTCCACTCAGCTCCTGTGCGCCGGCAGCGGCGAGGAGAGCTTCCCTCAGATCGTAGTCTGACCGGATCTCCCGGCCTGCCTGGGCGAGAGCCTTGCCGACGACGGCCGCGCCGAGCTCGCGATGAGCGAAGAGATGCTGGAAATAGATGCGTTTCCCGTAATCACCGGGGATCTGCGAGATCTCGGCGAGGGCTCCTTCCGGTCCCTGCCGCTGCAGGAACCAGGCGACCCGCCGCTCCGCCTCGTAGCCGGTGCCGCGCACGAAATCGAGCAGCATGCCTTGGAGCCACTTCCGGCCTTCGGCGTCGAAGGCGCGCTTCTCACCATTGACCTTCCAGGTGTAGACGGGACTGCCGCCGCTTCCGGGCTCCACGTCGAGGCGCCTCTCGACGCGGCCGTCGTCCTCCTCGAAGCGCATCTCGGCGCCGTGCGCGAGGCTGGCGATGCCGGTCCAATCGTCGGTGAGCTTGAACTTGCCCTCCGTCCGGATCTTGACGTGGTGGCCGTTTCTCGACCACTCGTAGGTTGACATCTCGCCATCCGAGTCCGCATGGATGGAGTAGTGGCTCGACCCGCGTGCCGCTGGAGGTGCCGGAGGAGCGGGAGGCGCTGGGGGAGCAGGCGGCGCTGGGGGCGCCGGGGGGGAGGGTGGCGCCGCTGGTGCCGGTGCCGGCGGTGCAGGAGCGAGCGCGGCAACAGCGGGCGGCGCCGGAGGAGCCGGTGGCGCGGGAGTAGCCGGCGGTGCAGGCGGATCCGGCGGCGAAGGAGGCTCCGGTGGCTCGGGAGGAGCCGGCGGCGTGGGAGGCGTGTCCCACGACGAATCTTCTTCCTGGGCCGATCCCCAGCCGGAGCTCGCCGATGTCTCGTCCGCCGTCACAGGCGAGGCCACGGTCGCCGAACCGCCGAGGGGCGAGCTCTCCGCCTTCTCCGCGCCGGGAGCCAGCGCGGCCAGCGGCAGCACCAGGCACGCGGCCGCCAGCCAGGCGGGGAGCGCGAGCCGGCGGGAGATGCCCCGGCGGCTGCGTCCGCCGTCGAGCACGGCGAGGAGCCGTCCCGCGAGCTGCGAGGGACGGGCCATGGCGAGCCCGGCCGGCGCCGTGATGCGCGCGGCGCGCAGCGAGCGGGCGATCTCCAGCAGGTCGCCGGCGTAATCGGCGGCCCGCGCGCCGGCCGCCAGCACCCGGTCGTCGCACGCGTGCTCGCTCTCCAGCCGCAAGCGGCGGGCCGCCATCCAGACCAGCGGATTGAACCAGTAGAGGGCGCAGACGAGCTCGGCGGCGAGCTGCGTCGCATAGTCGCCCCGCACCACGTGGGCGAGCTCGTGGAGCAGCACGGCCCGGCGCCGCGCCTCCGGCCAGGTCTCGGCCGCGACGGGCAGCAGCACCACCGGCCGGCGCCGGCCCCAGGTCATCGGCATCGCCTGCTCGCCGCCCATCACCAGCTCGACCGGGCGGCGGACATCCAGCTCCGCGCAGAGGCGAGCGAGGAGAGCGGCCCACGCGGCGTCTTCGATGGGCCGCGCGAGGCGGTACTGCCGGCGTACTCCGAGATGGGCGACGGCAAGGACCGCAAGGACGGCAAGGACGCCAAGGAGCCAGGTGGCGAAGAGGATGGTCTGCCAGGAGGGGAGGCGCGCGTCGGATTTTGTAGCGGGCGGCGCCGGCATGCCCTCCGAAGCCTCACCCCCTGGCCCCCTCTCCCGGACGGGAGAGGGGGAAACAGAGGCCGAAGCGGTCGTAGCGGCGGGCCTACGTGCCCGCCGTTCTCCCTCCTCTCCCTCTGGGGGAGGAGGGCCGGGGAGGTGAGGGCTTCGCGGGCTCGCCGCTGCGATCGGCGTTGCCTGATCCAGCCCCGGCACCGTCACCCGCCACGCCGGCAGCACGGCGGCGAGCAGCGGGAGCGCCAGCCATCCGGCGAAGGCCAGCCGCCAGACGAGATGCCGGGCGGCGGCGGAGGCGCGCCGCAGCGCCAGGGCCGCCAATGCCGCGACGAGGCAGAGCGCGAGGCCTTTGAGCGAAGCGTCGAGAAGTGCCGCGAGCCATTGGTCGAGCATCACTTTTCCCCTTTCTTGGCATCCTGGATCAGGCTGGAGAGGCGGTCCAGCTCCTCGTCGGTCATCTCCGTGGCCGACATGTCGAGGAGGGCGGTGACCGCCTTCCCCGGCGAGCCGTCGAAGAACGTCCGCACCAGCCGCTGCAGCGCCGACTCGCGCGCTTCATGGCGCGGCACGGTGGCGAGGTAGAGGTAGCGCGGACCCTCCTGCCGGTGCTTGAGATAGCCCTTCGCCTCCAGCTTGCCGAGCATGGCCCGCACGGCCGAATAGCTCGGCGGCTCCGGCATCTCGGCCATCACCTCCGACACGGTGGCGCTCCCCAGGCGGTAGACCGCGTCCATGATCTGCCGCTCGCGGCGGCTCAGGTCGAGATGGGCTTTGGCTCTCATCGGGATCGTTTCCTCAGGAAGCAGTACGGCCGGCGGGCCGCGGAGTTTCGGTTTTGTGCTGGGAAAGTAGCATTGTGCTATGAAAGTAGCACTGCGGGGTCGGGCTGTCAAGGACGAAAAGGCTGGCAAGGACATCAAGGACAGGGAGGGTCCTTGCTGTCCTTTGGGTCCTTGGAGTCCTTTCTGTCCTAGACTTGCCTCGCTACCTCAAGGAGACTCCCAATGCGAACCGCGACGCGCCTGCTTCCCGCTCTCGTTTTCGCCGCCGTTCTGGGCCTTGCCGCGCGCGGTGGCGCGGCCGATCGTCCGCCGGTCGATCTGCGCGGCGCCCGCGTGGTGGACCTCACCTATCCCTTCGACGAGAAGACCATCTACTGGCCGACGGCGCCTTCCAACTTCCAGTTGAACCGCCTCTCGTTCGGCAAGACGGCGGCCGGCTATTTCTACTCCGCCAACTCGTTCTGCACGCCCGAGCATGGCGGCACGCATCTGGACGCGCCGATCCACTTCTCCGAGGGCGGCCGCGCCGTGGACCAGATCCCGGCCGAGCAGTTGATCGCGCCGGCGGTGGTGATCGACGTCCGCGCCAGGACGGCGGCCGATCCCGACTATCGTCTCGCCCTCGCCGACGTGCAGGCGTGGGAAGCGAAGCACGGGCTCATCCCGCAGGGCGCCATCGTCCTCCTGCGCACTGGCTGGGGAGAGCGCTGGCCCGACCGCAAACGCTATCTCGGCGACGACAAGCCCGGCGACGCCTCGAACCTCCACTTCCCGTCGTATGGCGAGGAGTCCGCCCGCTACCTGGTCGAGAAGCGGAAGGTCGGCGCGCTCGGGGTGGACACGGCG
Organism: Acidobacteriota bacterium; assembly: GCA_046765915.1. Lineage (GTDB taxonomy): Bacteria > Acidobacteriota > Thermoanaerobaculia > Multivoradales > UBA5704 > DATARR01. Next base: position 3,937 of record JBKPTH010000137.1, read on the forward strand.
AGCATCGATCACGGTCCGTCGAAGGACTTCATCGTCCACCAGATCGCCAACGGCGCCAACGTGCCGGGCCTGGAGAACGTGGCGAATCTGGAGGAGCTGCCCGAGGCCGGTGCCTGGGTCATCGCCCTGCCGATGAAGATCGCCGGCGGCTCCGGCGGGCCGGTGAGGATCGTCGCGCTGGTCCCCAAGATGTAGCCCCTCTCCTTCAGGAGAGGGGTTGGGGTGAGGTCGAGCGGGCAGAGACGGCCGAAAACGCGTTACGCCCGGGACGCCAGAGGCAGGCCCATCTCCCCCTCCGCCGCGAAGATCTGGCGCAGCCGTTTCATCCCCAGCAGGGCCCGCGACTTGACGGTGCCGAGAGGTGCGCCGAGGTGCGCGGCGATCTCCGTCTGGCTGAGACCGTGGAAGAAGGCGAGCTCGATGACGCACCGCTGCTCGCGCGGCAGGCGCTCGAGCGCCGAATGGATGCGCTCGCGGCTCTCGCGGTGCTCCAGGCGCCGGCTGCCCAGGGGCGCGGCGGCGCGACCGGCCTCTTCGCGCGTGATCGCCTCCTCGCGGCGCTGCACCGCCGCCCGCTTGCGCAGCCGATCGAGGGCCCGCGAGCGGGCGATCAGGAGCAGCCAGCCGCGCGGCGTGGCGCGATTGGAGTCGTACCGCCTGGCGTCGCGCCAGACCTGGAGGAAGGCTTCCTGCAGCACCTCTTCGGCCTCGCCGCGCTCGCCGAGCATGCGCCGCAGCAGCCCCCAGACGAGACCGGAGTAGCGGTCGTAAAAGGCGCCCAGGGCATCTTCGGAGCCGCCGGCGATGCGGCGCAGGAGGTCCAGGTCCGCCTCGGCTGGCGGCTCGGCCGCCTCGGGGACGGCACGCGGGACGAAGGTGAGGAGAGCCGTGGATCCGTTCTCTTCGGGCATGTCTAGGGCTCCGGTGTTAGACTGGACAACCCAAAACCAGTCTCTCGTTCGATGGAGATCACTGTAGGGCCTGGAGCGGAGCGCCGTCCTCACAAGCGGCATCAAAGGACGATCAAAGAAGTCTCAAAGCGGTTCATGCACGGCGGACGGGTACTCGATTTCGACGGCTTCACGGTGGACCTCGGCAGCCGCGTGCTCCTGCGGGGAGACCGTCAGGTGGCGCTGACGCCGAAGGCGTTCGAGACCCTGGCGGTGCTGCTCGAGCGTCCCGGGGAGGTGCTGCCCAAGGAGCAGCTCCTGGAGCGGGTCTGGCCCGACACCTTCGTCGAGGAAGGCATCCTCACGCAGAACATCTACACCCTGCGCAAGGCCCTCCAGGAGGCCGGCGGCCTGCGGGATTACATCGAGACCGTGCCGCGCCGGGGATACCGCTTCGTGGGCCCGGTCGCCGAGCGCGCGGCCGCGGAGGAGACGTCGCGGGAAGCGGCCTCGGTGCGCTCGCTCGCCGTCCTCCCCTTCGAGCCGCTGACGGGGAACCCCGACGACGCCTATCTCGGGCTCGGCCTCGCCGACGCCCTCATCACCCGCCTCTCGAACCTGCGCCGCCTCACCGTGCGGCCGACGAGCGCCGTGCGCCGCTATCTCGGCGCGGCCCGCGATCCCGCCGTCATCGCCCGCACGCTGCAAGTGGAGGCGGTGCTCGACGGCACCCTGCAGCGCTCGGGCGACGGCTTGCGGATCACCGTCCAACTCGTGGGCGCGCGAGAGTCGGCTCCCCTCTGGGCCGCCAAGTTCGACGCCCGGGCGGCGGACCTCTTCGCGCTGGAGGATTCGATCTCTCAGGAGCTGGCGGAGGAGCTGCGTCTGCGCCTTTCCCGGCAGGAGCGGGACCGGCTGAGCCGCAGCCCGACGCCGGACCCGCAAGCCTACGACGCCTATCTGCGCGGCCGGTTCTTCTGGAATCGCCGCACGCTCGACGGCCTGGAGAAGGCGATCGCCTCCTTCCGCCAGGCGATCGCTCTCGACTCGGACTTCGCCCTCGCCCACGCGGGGCTGGCGGATTGCTACGTCCTGCTCCCTCTCTACGGCGCCTTCGCGCCCCGCAACGTCTTCCCCGAAGCCATCGCCTCGGCCGAACGGGCGCTGACGCTCGACGACTCGCTCGCCGAGGCGCACACCTCGCTCTCCTACGCCCGCTTCCTCTACGAGCGGCGGTGGGAAGCGGCCGAGCGGGGCTTCCGCCGGGCCCTCGATCTCAATCCCGGCTATCCGACGGCCCACCAGTGGATGGCCTTTCTCCTCGCGGCCCTCGGGCGTCACGAGGAGGCGATCGGCCAGGCGCGGCAGGCGCGGGACCTCGATCGCCTGTCGCTCGTCATCAACGCCGACTTCGGCATGGTGCTCTACTTCGCGCGGCAGTATCCGGCGGCGGTCGAGCAGTTCCGCAAGACCCTGGAGCTCGATCCCTCCTTCGCCTACGCGCACTTCGGCCTCGGCCATGCCTGGCAGCAGCAGGGCCGGCTGGACGAGGCGGTGGAGGAGCAGCGCCGCGCCGTGGAGCTCGCGCCGGGCAGCCCGGCTCTGCAAGCCGCTCTGGGCCAGGCCCTGGCCTGGGCCGGCCGTCCCGAGGAGGCACGGCGCATCCTCGCCGAGCTGGAGGAGCGCGCCGCCCGCGAGTACGTGGAGCCGAGCGACTTCGCTTTCCTGTGGACCGCCCTCGGCGAGCCGGACCGCGCCCTCGACCGTCTCGAGCAGGCCTGCGACGAGCGCTCCCGCTTCGTCGCCTTCCTCGCCACCTGGCCGATCTACGATCCCCTGCGGGAACATCCGCGCTGGCCGGAGCTGCTCGAGAGGGCGGGACTGGCGGGGGCCTGACGCCGATCCCGCGGTTCTCCATGTCGCGCAAGGACCTCGAAGCCCTCCTCGCGTACCTGAGGCAGAACGCGGGCCTCCACTCCCTGGCGGCCCTGCGCGCGCAGATCGTGCGGGCCGGTCATTCCGCGGCCGATGCGGACCGCGCCATCGCGGTCTTCGAAGGCAAGGCGCCGCGCCGCGAGCCCGCCATCTGGGTCCCGTCGCTGCTGGTGGCGCTCGCCGACCTCGGCTTCGCCTTCCTGGGCTTCGAGACGTTCTCGCGCTACGGCGCGGGCAAGGTCGCCTGCTCCGGCGTGGTGCTGCTCGCGGGGGCCTATCTGGCCGAGCTCGTCGCCAGCTTCATCCTCTTCGCGGCGGGCAAGGAGCGCTGGGGCCGAGTGCTGCTGCTGGGGCTCCTGCTGTTCCTCGGCCTGGGATTGCTGGTGCTCCTCGGTCTGCTGGCGCGCTGGCTGTCGAAGGCGACGGGAGCGTGATCATCCTTCGTGGATCGCCGTCGTCGGATCGGTCTGCGCCGCGCGCCGGGCCGGCAGCGCGGCGGAGAGAAGGGCCGCCGAGGCCACCAGGAGCGCGGCGCCGATGAACACCAACGGATCGCTGGCCTCGACCTGGAAGAGCAGCGAGGCGAGGAAACGCCCGGCGCCCAACGCCGCCGCCGCGCCGATGGCGATGCCGATCACCGTGAGCCGCATCGCCTGACCTACCACCATGCCGAGCACGTCGCCACGCCGCGCACCCAGTGCGATGCGGACGCCGATCTCCCGCGCGCGCTGCACGACGCTGTAGGCGATCACGCCGTAGATGCCGATCGCGGCGAGCAGCAGCGCGACCGCCGCGAAGATCCCGAGCATCAGCATCGAGAACCTTTCCTGCGCCACGGACTGGCCCAGCGCGTCGTCGAGTGTGGTGACCTCGGCGAGCGGCAGGTTGGGGTCGACGGCCGCGGTCTCGCGGCGCAGCAGCGGCAGGAGCTGCTCGAGCGGCGTCCCGCTGCGCACCAGGAGCCACGCCGACGACGGCTCCGACTGTTCGCTCGGGAAGTACATGGTGCCGTGCGAGGCCGTGCGGAGCCCCTCGTTCCTGACGTCGGACACGATGCCCACGACGGTGAGCCAGGGGCTGTCGGCGCCGGTCTGCTTCATGCGCCGTCCGACCGCGCTCGGACCGCCGAAGAAGCGCCTGGCCACCGCTTCGCTCACCACCACCGCCAGCGGCCGGTCCTTCGTATCCGTAGGCTCGATGCCGCGCCCGGCGAGCAGCCTGATGCGCACGGTGCGGAAGTACTCGGGACTCACGCTCACGGCGTTGAGGAATGGCTCGCTCCCCGGCGCCAACGGCGGCAGCCCCTCGAAGTTGACGTACGTCTGCCAGCCCGAGGACAACGGCAGATCCGTCGAGAGGGCGGCGTCCTGCACCTGCGGCAGCGCGCGCACGCGCCGCAGCAGCTCGCCGAAGGCGAGCCGGCGGCGGGCCTCGTCGGGATAGTCTCGACTGGGGAGCGAGACCAGCGCCGCGGTGACGTGGCGCGGATCGAATCCGGGATCGACCCGCGTGAGCCTGGCGAAGCTGCGCAGGAGGAGCCCCGCGCCTACCAGGAGCACGAGCGCCATGGCGACCTCGGCGACGGTCAGCCCGGTGGCCAGGCGGCGGCGCGCGCGGCCGCCGCTCGCGCGCTGCCCGCCTTCCTGCAGCGCGAGGCTCGGCTCGCTGCGCGCCAGGTGCAGCGCCGGCGCGAGGCCGAAGAGAAGGCCGGTGAGCACGGAGAGCCCGAGCGCGAAGGCCAGCACGGTGCCGTCCACCTGGACGTCCGTCAGGCGGGGGATGTTGGCGGGACGGAGCGCGAGGAGGAGCTTCACCCCGGCCCAGGCGAGACCGAGACCGAGCGCGCCGCCGGCGCCGGCGAGGATCAGGCTCTCGGTGATCAATTGCCGCACGACCCGCCTCCTGCCGGCGCCGATCGCCACGCGCAGCGCGAGCTCGTGCTGGCGCGCGGCGGCGCGGCTCAGGAGCAGGTTCGCCACGTTGGCGCAGGCGACGAGCAGCACCAGCCCCACCGCCATGGACAGCACGCGCAGCGGCTGGCGGATGCTGCCGACCATCAGGTCCTCGAGCGGCGCCCCGGAGATGCCGAGGCCCGCGTTTTCGGCCGGATAGTCGCGCTGGAGCTGCCGGGCCACCGTGGCGAGATCGGCTTGCATCCGGTTCAGCGTCACCCCGGGCTTGAGCCGGCCGATGCCGATGAGCCCCGAGTGATTGATGCGGGCGAACCGCGGCAGGTGCGTGAAGCGCCCGAGCGGCACCCACACCTCCGAGGCGGCGGTGAGCCGGAACCGCGGCAGCACGCCGACGATCGTGTAGGCGACGCCGTCGAGGACGATCGGCTTGCCGACGACCGCGGGATCCGCCGCGAAACGGCGGCGCCAGAAACCGTCGGTGATCACCGCCACCGGCTCGGCGTCGGGACGGTCGTCGCGCGGATCGATGAGACGGCCGACCGCCGGCTCGATGCCGAGCAGCGGGAAGAGGTTCCCCGACGCCAGCCCGCCGCGGACCCGCTCGGGATCTCCCTGCCCGGTCATCGTGAACTGATCGAAACCGTTGTAGATCGCGATGTTCTCGAAGCTGCGCGCGCGCTGCCGCCAATCGACGTAATTGGGATAGGACACCGGCACTCGCGGTATGTCCTTGGTCGTCTCATACAGCATCACGAGACGGTCCGGATCGCGGCCCGCGACCGGGCTCAGGAGCACGCCGTTGACGACGGAGAAGATCGCCGTGTTGGCGCCGATGCCGAGGGCGAGCGTGACGGCGGCGACGGCGGCGAAGCCGGGGTTCTTCGCCAGCGTGCGCAGGCCGTAGCGCAGGTCCTGCAGCAGCGACTCCAGCAGCGCTCCGCCGCGCGTCTCGCGCACCCGCTCCTTGACCTGCTCGACGCCGCCGAGCTCGATCGCCGCGGCGCGCCGGGCCTCGTCCGGCGGCATGCCGGCGGCGATTTTCTCCTCGACGAGGGCGTCGAAATAGGAGCGGATCTCCTCGTCGAGATCCTTGTCGACCCGTTCGTGCCGGAACAGGTTGCGCATCACGCTCGAGCCACGCGCCATGAGCGGCATACGTCCTCCTCGTCGCTAGGTGGCCGCGAGCGCGTGCGCGATGGCGACGACGACCCGCTCCCAACTCTGTTTCTCGATCTCCAGCCGCCGCCGCCCGGCGGGCGTCAGCCGGTAGAACTTGGCGCGGCGGTTGTTCTCCGACTCGCCCCACTCCGCCTTCAGGAAGCCCTGCTCCTCGAGGCGGTGGAGGGCCGGGAACAGCGAGCCGGGCTTCACCTGGAACGTCCCCTGGGTGATCTGCTCGATGCGCTTGGCGATCCCCAGGCCGTGATTCATCCCCAGCGTCACCGCCTTCAGGATCAGCAGGTCGAGCGTCCCTTGCAGCAGCTCCGTTCTCTCTTCGTTCACGCTTCCTCCTATCGAACGTCAATAGGAGGATAATACTGGCTCGTATCGAATGTCAATAGGAAGATTTCCCGAGGTGAGCCGCTCCCTTGCTCGGCGATGGATCGATGCGCGACGCCATGCGCGACTTCCAGCGCGAGCTGATCGTTTCGCGTCTGGAGCTCCATGGCGGCAGCGTGAAGGCCGCCCGGGAGAGCCTCGGGCTAACCAAGTCGACCTTCCACCGCTATATGAAGGGTCTGGGGGATTTCGGTCAGAGGTGGCGCAAAAGAGGATTGATTGCTACCACTTGCCTCTCACTCAGGTCGATCTGAAGAGGAGTGCGCCCATCGGTCTTCACCGGCAGTGACCAGGAGCGGCCGTCGGAAGCTGTTGCGGACACAACCCAGTTGCCTGCGGGGACCGCCTCGACGGTACCTCGTCCGGCTATCAGCGGCCAGCTCTGTTTCAGGATTCCTCCCAGATCCAGCATTTGAAGGGCTTGACCGTTGGTGCTGATGATGGAGACAGTACCGATGGCATCCGAGGTTGTCAGAGAGGAGACACGGACGTCGAGGTGGGCCGCGTCGGGAAGCGTCAGCTCCACCGGCTTGCCGGGCACACTTAGCTGCACTGAGGTCAAAGCACCACCCGCGCTTGCGGCCAGCAGCACCCAGGAACCGTAAGGTACTGAAGAGAGCCGCACTCTTCCGCCCTCTCCAACCTGCCGGCTTTCAGCAAGCACCGGCGTCCCCGAGGGGGAGAGCAATTTCAGATGGAGCAGGGCCGGGATGCTACCGGACGCACGCCGCACCACGAGCTCGGCTCCCTGAGTCGACTGGAGCGCCACTTGAAGGCCCAACAGATCGCTTCCATGCGCCACCTCGACCGGGTCCTCTGCAGGCGAATAACCTTCATGGCTCACCCTCAGCCGATAGCGGCCTGGAGGCACGCGTTCCAGCCGGAAAGTGCCGGAGGTGTCGCTCGCGTCGCCGATCAGGAATTCGGGTCCGTCATCGTCAGCCAGGTGCTGAAGAGTGACCATGGCATCGGCGATTGGATCCTCGTTGTTTTTATCCTTCACTGTGCCGGCGACCGTCTGGCGTTCGATCTGGATGAGGATATCGCGATCGGAGGCGAGCTCGATGGTCTCGTTGTGCACCACCAGCTCGCTCGTTTGGTTCAGGCCAAGCAAGTAGGTGTCGGCGTCGAGATCCTCAAAACGGAACGAGCCCTCGTAATCGGTGATCAGAGAGCGCTCGACGGCAAGCCGCTGACCGCGTATCGAAACGCGGGCATCCGCCAGCGCCTGGTCGTGATAGAGGACCTTTCCGGAAAGAGTCAGTCCTCCACCGAATCGCAGATCTTGAGTCTCCTCTCCGCCCGGTGCGAGGAGGACCCGAGCCCGTGCTTGTCGTCTTCCCTCGATAAGGAAGGCCTGGATCAGCCAACCGCCGGCCCGAAGGTGGCGCAGAGCATACTTCCCCGTGGCGTCGACTTCGGCGTATCTAGATTCGCCGGATTCGTGCTCCGCGCGTACTGCAACCCGCGACAGCTCGTCAGCCGTGAGCCCTAGAATCTGACCGGTGACGGCTCCTCCCTTTTCGAGCTTGATTTCGAGACCCTCGACCGACTCCCGACCGACGGTCACCGGCTGCTCGAGCTCGATCACCATGTAGCCAGGGGCGGTCGCGCTCAGGCGATAGCGACCAGCGGGGACGGGTTCGAGCGTGAAAACGCCTTCGAAGTCGGTGCTCGCGGTATTGGAGGCGGCGCCGCGCCCGTCGGGCTGGAGGATCGCCGTCGCACCGGCCACCGGAGTTCCCACCTCGTCCACCACCCGGCCGCGAACCGCGCTGCCCGCCTCGAACGTCACTTCGAGGTGATTTACACCTTCCTCGATCTTCGTTTTTTGCCGGTATATTGGATAGTGCGGGTGGAAGGCCACGACCAGGAGAGGTTCGGAAGGTACGCCGTCCGTGCGGAAAGCTCCATCGTCGTCCGAGAAGCACGTCGCCAGGCCCGCAGAGATCCGAACACCTGGGACAGGATCGCCTGCCGTCGTCGAGACCCGCCCCTCCAGAGTCGAGCCGTGCGCGAGCACGACCGTCTCCTCCTTACCCGACGCTTGCGGCAGAGAGACCTGAATCTCCTCTACAGCTACGAATCCGGTGGCGGAGACGGAGAGCTCAGCGCGTCCCGATGGCATATCGGCGACCTCGAAGCGACCTTCGCGGCCTGTTATAGCTGTCTTCACCACCGGCGGTCCGATCGGAAACTCATGCCCTAGGGCCGTCGCCTGCCAGCTAAGCGCGACGTTGGCACGCGCCACGGGTAATCGGTCGGTATCGAGCACACGGCCTACGAAGCGGGTGCCGGCTTCGAGCCGGATCCGGAGCGATGATGCCGGCGGCCGGACGCCGCGCGCGGTGGAGGGAAGAAAACCGCGCGCCGAGACCAGCAGGTGTATCGGCAGATCCCGGGCCTGATCGGAGAGGGAAAAGCGGCCATCCGCGCCGGTGGTCGTTTCGGGGCTCACATCGCGGAGGCGCTCCGCCAACTCCGATGGCGCATCCAGCTCTTCGACCCGATACACGCGAGCGCCGGAGATAGGCTGGTCGCGGCCATCCATCACGATCCCGGTCACGGCGACCCCCGGCCGTAGAGTGATGGCGCCGAAATCGACCGGCCCGGGCCCCGGCGGCACCTTGAAGTTCCGTATCACCGATCGCGCGTACCCGGAACGCAGAACTTCGATATCAAGTGCGAGAGCCGGAATGGCTGCCGCGGTGAAGCGGCCGCGCGCATCCGATACCCCATCGGGCGGCTCTCGCCGGCGAGATGAAGGAAGAGCCGAAGCGCTCGTTTCAGTTTGCGCAAGGCGGATCTCGGCACGTGCAACCGGCCAGCCGTTCACGTCGAGAACGCGACCGATCGCCGCGCGGGTGGGCGCTAGGACGAGAGTAACCGAGGTGGGACGACCGGAGGAGACGGGTACCATAGCTGTGGTGGTCGAGGGTAGAAACCCGGGCTTCGCCGCCCGGATGGAATAAAGCTCGCCGGGCCTTAGCCGGCCGAGGCGGAAACCGCCATTGGCAGCGGTCGCCGCGCCAGCCGGTCGTGTCTGTTGCTGGCGAGGCACCGTTTTTTCCTTTTTGGCGGCTGGCTCGGTAGCTGACAGGGCGCTCACCCAAGCGGTAGAGATCGCGGCACCTTTGGCATCGACGACTCTTCCGACGATCTCCCCTGCCCGCATTAGCGCGAGAGTAGGAGCAGGGCCAGCACCCGATCGACGCGGTTCAACGAGAGCTCGTTTCGGCAGGCGGCCTGGCGCATTCGCCTCGAGCCAGAGGGCGCTCCCCTTGGGTGATGGAATGCGATAGTGGCCTTCCGGGTCGGTGAGCGAAAAAGCGCCAGGATCGGTGCCGGACCAGACCAGGGCTCCGGCGAGAGGGCGGGCGTCTTCCTCCTGGCGTACGCGCCCCACCTGAAACAGAGCGTCTTCGAGGACGAGGCTCTCCTCTTCAGTGGGGCCGTCACCAGCTCGCGCCAGCCCCAGATTCGTCGCGAGCCGCCGACCGTCTACGGTCGCAAGACGCACGCGCACGCTGCGGTCGGCACGGGTGCGGATCGCAAGCCTGCCTTCGCCATCTGTCAGGCCTACAGGCCAGGCCGCGTCGCCGAGTCGGACGAGGACGTCCGCCACCCCCTGCCCCTTGGAATCGACGACACGGAGCCGACGCTCGAGGAATTGGGAGATGCTGAGGCGCAGGTCGCCCGGGAATGCCTCCCACACCTCCTCGATCCCTGCTCCAAAAAACGCGCGGACCCGGAGCTTTTCATTTGCGAGGCGCGGCAGGGTGAGCGATCCATCTCCTGCGGTGCGGCCGACGCGCGGTGCGATCCGCCAGCCCCCAAGTAACGATGTCTCTTCCTCGCCTTCGGCGAGCACCCAGACCCCCGCCGCCGGATGACCCACGGCGTCTCGGACCACGAGGGCCGCGCCTGCGTCTTCGGGCAGCGCTGCGGGCGGAAGCTCTGTCTCCTCGACGAGCGGCAACGGCTCAAAGGTGAGCGGGATTCTACCGGCCGCCGAGACGCGCACTGCGAAGACGCCAGGGCCGCCTGCCGCGAGAAGGAACCGCCCGAACGTGTCGGTCTTTGCCGTCGCGACCGCAAGCGGATCTCGCCCTGCGAGCCGCCCGAGGCCCTGCTGATACCCTGTAGGGATCGGTACGAGCTCGACACGGCTGCCCGCAAGCGGGCTGCCGAGCCGGTCGAGAACCTGTCCACGCACGGTGGGTTGTGCGTGGAGGGCTGCGGACGTAAAAAGCAGCCCAGCGGCTACGGATCGAATCACGGGAAGTTTCATGCTAGCAGGACCTCGCTGATTTGAGACACCCAGGATTCTGGGTCAGAATTATGGACAGTCCGTGTAGCTTTCTCCTTCTTGGCAGGTGTCTGTGCCCGGGCCTCCGTCCAGTGTGTCAAACGCACCAACGGGGTTGTTGCCGCCATAGAGGCTATCGTTACCGTCCCCTCCGCAGAGATTGTCACTACCGGATTGGCCGAAGAGCACGTCGTCGCCGGAGGAGCCCCAAAGATCATCGTTGTAGTTCTCTCCGTAAAGGTGATCGTTACCATACCCTCCATCGAGGAGGTCGTTGCCGCTGGCGGCGCCGCCCCACATTTCGTCGTCGCCGTCACCACCGTTGAGGTAGTCGTCACTACCTGCGCCGCACAAGTAGTCATTACCGCCAAAACCGTAAATGCAGTCGCTGTTGGGGCCACCACAGAGAGAGTCGTTGCCTGATGAGCCATAGATGTAGCTGGTGCAGGATGGAACGTTGTAGTTGCAGGCAGCTTGAGCGGTGGGTGCCCCCGCCAGCAGCGCGGCGATGGCGACGATCTGGAGGACACAATGAAGTCTGGTTCTGGAGCTCATAGGTTGTCCTTTCTCGCTATTGGCCAGTCCATCTGGCCGATTGCCAACTGGCGTGAGTTTGAGAATGCAGGCGATAGGCCAAGCTAGAAAGTTGACGTAAGTGCTTCAATTTAAAAGATAAACTTTTAAGGTCGAAAGCCCAGTCTCATTTTTGAGCCCTTCCGGGGCGTAGCTGTTGTCTCGAATTTAGGACCTCGAACAAGGCGAGGGGCGACGCCGCGCCGCTCCGGAGTGAATGCTTGTGAGGAGGAGCCGCGATCAGTCGGCTCGGCTCCCGTCTGAAATCCCGAGGATCTTCATGTAGCGGTGGAAGGTCGCCTTGGTGAGCCCGAGGCTCTCCCGCGTGGCCTTTCTACAGCCACCGTGGCGCTCCAGGCGCGACAGGATGAGTTCGCGCTGAAAGATGCGCACCGCGTCGTGCATCGACCCTCCGGTCTCGAGGAGGGAGCTCGCTTTTGGGTTTGGATCCGTTCGCAGGGTCCCAGGGAGGCAACTCTTGATCAAGGCGGAGTCGATCCGGCGGCCGGGCCGCGCGTGGATCACGAACAGCGAGCAGGCCCGCGCCAGCTCCCGAACGTTGCCGGGCCACCTATAGGCGGTCAAGGTGTGCAGTGCCTCGCGGGTGAAACCGAGCGTCCGCTTGCGGTGCCGGCCTTCGTGGTGCTGCCGGAAGTGTTCGAGGAGTAGCGGGATGTCCCAGGGACGCTCACGCAAGGGGAGGAGTTGTAGAGTCAGGGCGCTGAAGCGGTCGTAAAAGTCAGCCCGCAGGTTCCCCTTGCGGAGGGCCTCGTCGAGATCGCGGTTGGTCGCCAGGACGACTGCCACGTCGACCGGGCTCTCGTGCGCCTGCCCCACAGGTACCACGCGATGAGTTTCGAGGACCCGTAGCAAATGGGCCTGCGCCCGCAGCGATAGCTCGGCCACCTCGTCGAGGAACAGGACTCCGCCGTCGGCCGCGCGGAAGAAACCGGGCTCGTCGAGGAGCGCACCGGTGAAGGACCCCTTCTTGTGACCGAAGAAGCGGGAGGCCGCGAGCTCGTCGGTGATCTCGGCGCAGTTGACGACCACGAGGGGTTTGCGGTGGCGCGAGCTGTAGGCGTGCAAGTAGCGGGCGACGAGGTCCTTGCCGGTTCCCCGTTCGCCGAGGATCAGGATCGGCTCGGGGCTCTCTGCATCGAGCGTGGGAATGTACGTCTCGTGCAGGGCGCGCCGCAGCGCTTGAGTGTGCGTGGAGTCGCCGAGGATCTCCGGAGCGCGTTCTCGCTTTTGGGCTAGCGGGCTCGAAGAAGCCATCTGAGGTTGAGCCTCCATGGGAGCGCGAGGTTGACCGGCGGAAGTCCTTGCCGTGTACTCCCAAGAATGTATGAGATAGAGCCATACAATTAGATGAATCCTTCATTTGCTTGTGTGCGCCACCGAGGAAACGTTTCACCCAATCCTCGAGCAGCTTGCTGGCGCGTGCTTCTAGCGATAGTTTGGCCGGTCATGACGACCTCCCCCGAAGGCCGCGACTACGCCCAGCTCCTGGAGGCGATGAACGAGCTGCTGGCGGTGCTGGCGAGCGAGGCCGGCGAGGAGGCGGCGCTGCGTGCCTCGTTCACCGCCGCGGCGCGCGGCTTCGGCGCCCGCAAGGCCCTGCTGGTGCTGGTGGAGCAGCGCGAGCCCCTGCGCCTGCGCAGCATCGAGACCCTCGGCAGGCTCTCCTCGGAACAGATCGCGGCGTGCGAGAGGGGCGAGTCGGTCCCCGGGGTGAGCCCTTCGCTCATTCAGCGGGTCGTCGCCACCGGCGAGCCGGAGCTGATCGAGGATCCGCGGCTGCGCGCCGACGTTTCCCGCACGCCGTCGCTGGAGGACGGCCCGTTCAGCGTGCTCTGCGCGCCGATCCGCGATCCCATCCGCGAGGCGGTGCTCGCCGTGGTCTATTTCCAGAACCGCGGCTTGACCGAGGCTTACGGCGAGGAGGACCGCGCCTGGCTGGCGAAGTACGCGGCGGCGGTGGGACGCACCTTCGGCTTCTACTTCCGGCAGGAGCGGCAGGCGCGCGAGCTGCGCGATCTCCTCGCCGCCGCCGACGAGAGCACCGACGCACCGGAGATCCTGGGCGACTCGGCGCCCACCCAGGCGCTGCGGCGCGCCCTGCACGAGACGTACATCCCCGCCCTGGAGGCGGAGAATCCGGAGCCGATCCTCCTCCTGGGCGAGCGCGGCACGGGCAAGGACCTCGTCGCCCGCTACCTGCACGCCTACAGCTCGCGGCGCCGCAAGCCGCTCGTCGTCGTCAACTGCGCCGAGATCACCGACGAGCTCGCGGCCTCCCGCTTCTTCGGCCACAAGAAGGGAGCGTTCACCGGCGCTCTCACCGACGAGCCCGGCTTCTTCCGCGCGGCCGACGGCGGCATTCTCTTCCTCGACGAAGTGGCCGATCTCTCGCCGCGGGCGCAGGCCCACCTGCTGCGGGTGCTGGAGAACCATCGCGTCGTCCCCGTGGGTCAGACGCGGGAGATCCCGGTCGACGCGGCGGTGGTGCTGGCCACCAATCGCGATCTCGACGAAGCCATCCGCAAGGGAACCCTGCGGGCTGATTTCTATGACCGTTTCCGTTCGCTCGCCATCCGGCTCCTGCCGCTGCGCGAGCGACCGTGGGACACCCCGCTGCTGCTCGAGCACTTCCGCCGGCATCACGAGAGCAAGCATCGCAAGCGGACCCTCGGCTTCAGCCGCGAGGCGCTGCGGGCGCTGGTTTCCTACGGATGGCCGGGCAACGTGCGGGAGGTGGCGCGCGCCTGTTCGCTGTTCGTCATCCACGCGCGGCCCGGCGCCTGGATCGATCTACCGCTGATCGAAGGCTGCCTGCCCGAGGTCTTGCGCGGGGAACCCAATCCCAAAGCCGCTCCCCTGCTCGGCGACGGATCGATGCGCGACGCCATGCGCACCTTCCAACGCGAGCTGATCGTTTCGCGTCTGGAGCTCCACGGCGGCAAGGTGAAAGCCGCGCGCGAGAGCCTCGGCCTCACCAAGGCGACCTTTCACCGCTACATGAAGAGCCTGGGGATCTCGGTCGGAGGCGGGACGGACGACTGATCCGGCCGGGTCGAGAGGACCCGGCCGGATACGAGAGCAGTCAGTTAGTTAGAAGGCGCTGGTGTCGGCGATGCCGCAGTAGGGCGGCGGGCTGTTATAGGTCTTGACCGCTCCGGTGTTGGTATCGGTGACGACCACCTGATAGACCTGATCGGTCAGCGGGGCGAAGAAGACCCAATAGCGGCCGTTGACCGGCGTACCGTCGAGCACTTTGACCGCCACCTCCGGGTTCGTCGAGGAGAAGAACCAGAAGACGCCGGACTGGCTGGTGAGCAGCACCGCCGGCTGGGCCACGCCGCTCCGCTTGACCTCGACCCGGAAGCGGCTGCCCAGCAGGCAGACGCTGGTGGAAGTGGGCGTGCAGAGCGCCTTGGTGACCGCCGCCGGTTCGACGTCCACGGACCCAACGTCCAAAGGCATGGCGAATCCCTTCGATGAGGCTTGGGACGCCAGAGAGAAGGCACCGGTGTCGGCGCCTCCGCACACGCTGCCCGCGGCCTTGAAATAGGTTTTCACCACTCCGGTGGTCATGTCGGTCACGGTGAGGGTGTATTCCAGGGTGGTGAGAGCGCCGTGGAAGATCCACCACTTGCCGTTGACCGGGCGGCCGTCCATCACCTTGACCCCTACCTCGGGATTGGTCGAGCCGCTGAACCAGAAGAATCCGCCTTCGTTCGAGTAGGGGATGGCGAATCCCGGGTTGCTGGGGCCCCCGTTGCGCCAGGTCACCTGCGCCTTGAAGCGGTTGCCCTGGAAGCAGAGGGTGGTGGAGTTGGCGACGCAGGATTGCGGAGACAGACGGGTATAAAGCAGGCGGTTGGGTGATCCGGCGCCAATGTTGGTGAGGACGCCCACGGTAGCGTTGTTGGTGAGCGTGCTCGCCACCTGGGCTGGCGTCAGGCTCGAATTGCTGCTGAGCAGGATCGCTGCCGCGCCGGCGACGTGCGGCGCTGCCATCGAGGTGCCGCTGATCGTGTTGGTGGCGGTGTCGCTGGTATACCAGTCCGAGGTGATGCCCTCGCCGGGCGCGAAGATCTCCACGCAAGTGCCGAAGTTCGAGAACGAGGCACGCGCGTCGGTCTGCGTCGAAGCCGCGACCGTGTAGGCGTTGGCCGCGCGCGCCGGCGAGTAGTTGCAGGCATCAGCATTGAAGTTGGCCGCCGCGATGGAGTAAAAAACCCCAGAGTTGACCGAGTTATTGACCGCGGTGTCCAACGACGTAGAGATGCCGAAGATCGTAAGGCTCATGTTGGCCACCGCCGGCAGGATGCGGTTCGCTGTCACCCAGTCGACGCCGGCGATGATGCCGGATTCACTGCCGTTGCCTGCGCAGTTGAGCACGCGCACGCGGAAGAGGCGCACATTCTTCGCGACGCCGTAGCTCGATCCCCCGAGGGTCCCGGCGACGTGTGTACCGTGTCCATGGCAATCGTTGCCGTTCTGGCCGTCGCCGACGGTGTCAGTGCCATGGAAGACGCGGCCTCCGAAGTCCTGGTGCGTAAGGCGGATACCTGTGTCGATGACGTAGGCGTTGACGCCGGTGCCGTCGAAGTCCCATGTATAGCTGGCGTTGAGGGGCAGGTTTCGCTGGTCAACTCGATCGAGACCCCAGGAAGGCGGGTTCGGCTGCGTGCCGACGATCGTCGCCATCGCGTCCTCTTCGACCAGCTTCACCTTCGGGTTGCGTGCCATCGCTCTCGCCTGGTGCTCATTCATCTGAAAGGCCGCCCCCTGCAAGGCGTGCTCGTAGACGTACAGAACGCGTGCGGCATAGCCGAGGGCGAGCTCGTTAACCGTGCTGCGCACATCCTGCCCAGACGTAAACTGGACGATGTATTGTTCGGGGATCGGTCTACCTTTGGTGCGTAGGATGGTTCCGTCGCCAGCAAAAGCGCTGGCAGCGAAGAGCGAAAGGACGATGGCTAGGACGAGCTTTAATACAGGTCGTGACACACGCATCGAGATAACCTCCTTCGTGCTCCTGGGGCAGAGCCATTCAGTGGCTTGCCGGCCTCGCAGGTTGAGCAAGTTTGGAGCCGTTTGTAGACAGGCTTTAAATCACTGAAACGACAGAACCGATTGCAGCCGGTCGGGGACGGAGGTCGCATTTCTGAAACCGCTGGAAGGGGTGCTTGTTTCAAGAATGAGACGGCGCGCCTGAAACCCCGACGCCCGGATCGCGGGCGTCGGGGTCGTAAAGCGGAGAGTTACCCGGTTTCGATGATCACGGCCCTGGCTCCTGCCTTGACGTGCGTCGTGACGCGCATCGGATCACCTCCTTTCTCGAATGGGGAATGCTGCCGTCCACCGGCGGGTCGCAGGTGCAGCAACTTTGGAGCCGCCCGCAGGAGGGGCTCTAAACCATTGAAAGCACAGGGTCGCTTGGAGGCCGACCAAGGCGTAGGTCTCATTTTCGGAACGCTCAGAGCCCATGCCCGTCTCAGAAATGAAACGGGAGAGCCGACAGCTACCGCCAGTCGCCGAACAGCTCGAACGCCGCCCAGTGGAAGGGGTGGCGAGAACCGGGCTTGCCGCGGATCTGATCGATCTGCGCCGCCCGCAACGCCTCATCTTTCGACTTGCCGCTACGGAGATATTCGTAGAAGCGTTCCATGAAGCGGGAGGTGGAGACGTCGGAGACGCTCCATAGCGAAGCGACGACCGAGCGGGCGCCGGCGAACTGGAAGGCGCGGACCAGGCCGACCAGGCCCTCTCCTCCCATCTCCTTGCCGAGCCCTGAATCGCAGGCCGAGAGGGTGACGAGGTCCGCGTCGAGACGCACGCTGTCGAAAATCTCCCAGGCCTGGAGCAAGCCGTTGTCATGGCCCTCTTCGGGGTGCTCGGGGATCGAGAGAGCCAATGCGGAATTGAGCGGGAACCGTTCGTCGAGCAGGCCGTGGCACGCGAAGTGGAGCCGCCGGGCTTGCGGTGCCAGGGATTTGGCGGCCTCCTCCGTGGCGTCGCGGCCGAGGAGCGTGCGCGCACCGGGGAAGAGATGGGAAAGCGTCTCCACCTCGCCGCGTGTCGCCGGCAGGGGCTTCAGTTGTAAGCCTCGGCGAAGGGCGGCCTGGACTTGCGGGTCCGCGGCCGTCCCGGGATGGGTCTCGGTTCCCGCCGGGTAGACCGGATCGCCTACGGCGAGCAACTCCGTCGCCGCAGGCTGCTTCGAATGGGCCGCCCTGATCTCCATGTAGACCGCGGCGGAGGCCGCGATATGAATCGGCTTGGATTCCGCCAGGTAGCGGCCATGGGAGACGAGCGCCGCGAAAGGTAGAGAGTGCAACGGCCCATCCGGCACGATGAGCCAGCGGTCGGCCTTCGACAGCGCCGGCTCGGCCGGACGGACCAGGAGGTCATAGAGGCGCCCGCCGCGCCGTTTCAATGCCGCGAGGTCGCCGTACGGCCGGTCCAACAGGCCGCGGAATGCCTCAACCTCTCCTCTCAGCTTTTCTCTTCCGACCGCGAGTGGATAGAAGGAGAGCTCCGGTGCGGAGGCTCCCGCCGCCGCGATGACGAAGAGATAACTGCGCGATTCGCCGACGGCATAGGTGAGGAGCATGGTTCCCGGATCGAGAGCCGAGCGCGCCGCCGCCAGATCGAGGGGAGGGGGACTCTCGAGAGCTCCGATACGCGGTGATGAATGCTGGATCTGTCTCTGGATCTCCGCCTGCTCGAGCCGCAGGTCACGCAGGCGGCCTTCCAGGGCCTCACGTTTTTCCGCGCCCTGTGCCGGCGCCCAGTCGGCGAGGGCCGCCAGGGCCCGGTCATACTCGGTGTCCAACCGGTGGCGTTCGGCATAGAGCCCCGCCGGAAGCTCCGACGCGAAGCGCAGGTCCTTCTGTGCCAGCATCTCCTGGAAGCCGCGGGCGCGTCCTCTTTCGATGAATTTCCAGGCTTCCTGCGGCCGTCCAAGCGCCACCTGGTGCTCCGCGGCTTCGAAGTAGAGATCTCCCAAAGAAGAGCCGTAGAGCCATCGAGACTCCTGCGCCCCCCCGAGTCGCGTCCGTTGAGCTTCCAGTGCTTCGACCGCCGCCAGGTAGCTCGCTGCAGCCTCTCCGGCCTGGCCTCTCCGCGCCTGCAGCCGGGCCAGGGCCTGATAGATTTCGGGCAGTAGCCCGCGGTACTGATGCTTTTCGCAAATCCGGATCGCTGCGCGCAGGTGAGCCTCGGCGGCCTCGAGGTCGTTCTGCTCGAGCAGGAGAATGCCGAGTTTCAGATGAGTGGAACCGGCATCGACGGACTCGGGATTGATCTCCTGCCAGATCGTCAAGGCCCGCTGTAAGAGCCGCTCGGCTTCCGGCTTGCGGCCCTGAAGCCTCACCGCCTCCGCAAGGCCGACGAGGCAGGAAGCGCTTCTCGGCGCCGCAGGATTGAGCTTCTCGCTGATGTCAAGGGCACGCTGCCACAATTCCTCCGCCTTCCTGCCCTGATTTTGCAGTAGCGCGGATCTGGCGAATTCCATGAGGCGATCCCGCATCGCAATGCCGTTTGGATCGAGCTTTTCAAACAGTGTCATCTGGCGCTGGAGGAAGCTCTCGGCTGCGGCGTGATCGCCGCGCTGATGCGCGGTCAAGCCAAGCCAACCCAGCGTGATCGCCAATTCCATGCTCTCGGGCTTTTCCCTCTCGAGCATTCGCTTGGCGCGAAGGAAGGCGGCCTCGGCGCCCGCGAGATCGCCACGGCTGAGGAGCAGCTCGCCGTAGTTCCAGAGGTTCATTTCCATTCCCGAGTCCGAAGGATCGAGCTTCTCCAGGATCGCCAGAGAGCGGGCCATGTACAATTCGGCTTGCGCCAGATCGCCGCGCATTCCTGCCGTTGCCCCGAGATTGTTCGCCGTGGCCGCTTCGGTGCCGCTGCCGGGAGCGATGCGGAGAACCAGGTCGTAGGCACGGCGAGTCAATCGCCCCGCCTCCTCCAGGTCGTCCTGCATGTCGGCCGTAGCGCCCAGCTTGCGGAGCAGCCAGACGACGAACAGACTCTCTGGACGATTCTGCTCTTCCAGGCGCAGGGCTTCCTCGATCTCCTCTCTGGCCTGCGGAATCTCACCCCGCTGCCAGAGCGCCTCCCCCCGGTCCACGTGGAGATGCGCTTCCATGCGGTCCGCTTTGAGCGCTCGGGCTTTTGCCAGGGCGGCTCGATATCCTGCGTCCACTGCGGACCATTGCTGGGCTCGGGCACGCAGCCGGGCAGCCTGGTCGCGGAGCCATAACTCCGCGTCGTCGCAGGGATGTTCAGCGGCCAACTCCGCCGCGCGCTCGAGCTCCTGCGCGGCGGACGCGGGATCGCCGGCCCGCTCGTGATCGCGGGAGGCCCGGTAGGCTTCGGCGAGCGCGCCCTGAAGGAGCGGCGCCACCGTGATCCCTTGGACCACCGGCAACAAGCTCCAGCGGCGCTTCTCCTCCCCGCGGACCCCTTCGACGACCACCCCACCGCGCTGCGCTTCCTCGATCTCGACGTCCCACCAGTCGAACGGGGCGCGAAGATCTCCTCGCGCGACGCACTCTGTCTCTCCGCCGGCGGTCCGGCACCAAGAAAAAAGCCGATCGCCTGTTCGCAATCCGGCGCGAAAGCCCGCGGCTTCAGGGGTCACGGTCTCGATGACCACCCCCGGGGTGGAGAACGGGCAGCGAGCGGGCGCTGCCGCGGGTTCTTGAGCCGCGAGGAGCAGCGCCAGGGCAAGCGGAAACGCCATCACCGCCAGTCGCCGAACAGCTCGAACGCCGCCCAGTGGAAGGGGTGGCGAGAACCGGACCTGCCGCGGATCTGATCGATCTGCGCCGCGCGCAACGCCTCGTCCTTCGTCTTGCCGCCGTGCAGGTAACCGTAGAAGCGCTTCATGAAGTTGGCGGTGGAGACGTCGGAGATGCTCCACAGCGAGGCGAGGACCGAGCGGGCGCCGGCGAACTGGAAGGCGCGGGTGAGCCCGACGAGCCCTTCGCCGCCCATCTCCTTTCCCAGCGCCGTGTCACAGGCGGAGAGGGTCACCAGGTCGGCGTCGAGGCGCACGCTCTCCAGGATCTCCCAGGCCTGGAGCAGGCCGTTGTCCTGCCCCGGCGCCGGATGCTCCGGAATGGCCAGCGCCAGGGCGGAGTTGAGCGGGACACGCTCGTCGAGGAGCCCGTGGCAGGCGAAATGGACGAGGCGCGCCTCGGAGCCGAGGGATTTCACCCTCTCCTCCGTGGCCTCGCCGCCGAGATAGGTCTCCGCCTGCGGATAGAGGCTGGCGATGGCTTCCACCTCCCGCCGGGTGGCGGGGATGGGCTTGAGAGAGAGGCCGCGGCGGACCGCCGTGAGGATCTCGAGCGTCGCCGCCGGAGCCGCGTCCCTGTCCTTGGAAAGCGGCGGATAGACCGGATCGCCGAAGGCGACGACCTGGCCCGGCGCAGGGTCGGCGGGCGGGCGCCGCGCTTTCTTCAGCTCCGCGTACACGGTCGCCGAGAGCACGAAATGGACCGGCTTCCACTCGACGAGGTAGCGGTCCTTGCGGATCAGCGCGGCGAAAGGCAGCGTATGGAGGGGACCGTCCGGCAAGACGAGGAGACGCTTCGCGGCGGCGATCTGAGGCTCGGCGGGCCCGATCAACAAGGCATAGAGCCTCCTGGCCTGGGCGGCCAGCGCCGCGGGATCGGAGTAGGCGTCCTGCAAGAGGTTGTTGAGCGAGGCGATCGCTTCCCGCAGCGGCTTGGCGCCGATCGGCAGGCGGAAGACCGCGAGGCCGGCGCCCGCGAGCCCGGACGGCTGGACCACGAACAGATAGCTCTCCTCCTCGCCGACCGCGTAGGAGAGCAGCACCGTCCCCGCATCCAGGATGCGGCGCGCGCCGGCGAGATCGAGCGGCTCGGGATATTGCAGCGAAGCCAGGCGGGGAGAGCTCCTGCGGATCTGCACGGTCAGCTCCCGCTGCCGGTCCTGGGTCTCCCGCATGCGGTTGAGGAGGTGTTCGACCTCGGCCGCATCCTGGGCCGGGGTGAGGCGGGCGAGAGCCCCCTGGACGGACTCGAGCTCCTGGTTGAGCTGCGTCTTCCTGCGCGCCAGCTCCGCGGGGAGATTGGCGGCGAGCAGCAGGTCGCGCTCGGCGAGCTGCCTGAGGAAGGCGCGGGCACGTCCGCGCTCGAGGACGTGGAAAGCCTCCGCCGCCTGGCCGAGCTCGACCCGCGCCGCGAGACAATCGGCAAAGAAGCTCGCCTCCTGCGTTGCCACCCTGGCGTTGCGTTCCCACGAGATCTTCTCGGCGGCGTCGACGGCGGCGCAGAGAGCCTCCACGGCGGCAGGCGTGCCGCTCCGCCGCCGCAGAGTCAAGCCCAGGCCGTGCAACAAGGTGGCCGAGGTGTCCGGGGCGATCTTTTCCCGGATCGCCAGGGCGTGCCGGTAATGGGTTTCCGCCGCCGCCAGGTCGCCGCACTGCAGGCCCCTCTCGCCGAGGGCTTGCAGGGTATGAGAGCTGGCTATGCTTTCGGGGCTCAGCCGCTGCTGGATGGCGAGGGCCCGTTGAAGGTCGGCTTCGGCCATGGCGCAATCCTGCCGTTGCAGAGCGACGACGCCGAGATTCTTCAGGCCGCGCGCGAAGGCGAGGCCTTCCGGCTCCAATCTCTCTTCCAGGCTCAGGGCACGCCGGAGATACTCCTCGGCCTTCTCCAGATTCCCGCGATCGAGCGCCTGGAGCCCCAGGTTTTCCAGGGTGATCGCCAGGCCCGCGCCGCTGGGATCGCGCTTCTCTTCGATCGCCAGGGCCTGCTGCAGGAAGTACTCCGAGGCTCCCTCGTCATAGCTGTTGACGGCAAGGTCGCTCAGGTTCTTCAGGATCTTCGCGATCTCCAGGCCCTCGGGCTTGATCCTCTCGTAGATGGCCTTGGCGCGGCGATAGAGCTCCTCGGCGCCGGCGATGTTTCCACGATTGCCGACGACGGCGCCCAGGTTGAGCAGAATGTCCGCGACCTCCGCGCTGCCGGGAGCCAGCTCCTCCTGGATCGACAGGGCCCGGCGCAGCGTGTCCTCCGCGCCGATCAGGTCTCCCCGGAGCTGCAGCACGTTGCCCAGGTTCATCAGGGTCCCGGCGAGAGAGGAGCTGCGCGGCGCCAATCTTTCCCGGATGGCCAGCGCCCGCCGGAGATGATCTTCGGCCGTTGCGAGCGCGCTGTGCTGGGCCGACATGGTGCCGAGGGTGTGGAGGTCCCAGGCCACGGCCAGTCCTTGCGGCTCGGCATTCTGGTCGAGCTCCAGCGACCGCCGGAAGAGGTCTTCCGCCTCTCGCCAGGAGCCGCGCCGCTGGAAGGTCTTGCCCCAGGCCTTCGCGATGCAGGCCTCCAGCTTCGCCGCGCCGGGAAGGCGCGCCTGCTCGGCCGCCGTCCTGTAGAGCGCGTCGGCCGGCGGCCATTTCCGCGCTTCCGCCAGAGCGCCGGCAGCCCGCGACAGGAGCCAGACGGCGAGCCGGCCGTCACCGGCCTGCTTCGCCGCCAGCACCGCCGAGCGCCAGCGCTCCACCGCGGCGTCCAACGGTTCCGTTCCGGCGAGGCCGCGGCCTTCCTGGTAGAGCGCGAGGAGGTCCGCCGGAAGGACGGGACGGACCTTGACCGACTGCGAGCCCGGAAGAAGGACCCAGGTGGTGCTGACCGCGGCGCGCTTGCCCAGGATCCTGACGCCTCCCCGCGGCGCTTCCTCGATCTCCATGGTCTCGAAATCGAAGGGGGTCTGGAATTTCCCCGCGGCGAGGCAGGGCCCGTCCGGCGAGGCCGCCGTCCGGCACCAGGAAACCAGGAGATCGTCGGCCCGCAGGCCGGCGCGGGCCCCCAGCGATTCCGCGGTCACCTCCTCGACGAGAACGCCGGCCGCCGGCGCGGCGGTCTCGTCGCCGGGCTGCCGGACGCCGGCCGTGCAGGCCACGGCGAGCCCGAGGCCGAGCCAGAGCGCGGGATGGAGCTTGCTCACGGCTCCTCTCGGAGGCGCCGGTCGAGCTCGGCGAAGGCCGCGGCCAGCGCGGCGTCCGCCGGGGATTCCCGCAGCGCGGCCCGCAGCTCCTCCCGCGCTTCGGCCAGCAGCCCGAGACCCCGGTCCACCTCGGCCAGCAGGGCCAGGAGAGCACCGCCGTCCGCCGTCTCGGCCGCCTGACGCAGCGCCTCGCGCGCTTCCGCGGTGCTCCGCGGCAGGGTCACGAGCTCCGCCTCGCCGCGCGCCACGGGCCCTGCCCGCTCCACGGTGGAGACGCGCCAGCGGTAGCGCAGGCCGGGCTGGAGGATCCCCGCGGGCAGGGATACCGCCGCCTCGGCGGTCTCGGTGGCGAACACGGCGCGGCCCTGATCGTCCTGCACCTCGATCCGATACCGCGGGGCGGCCGCGACCGGCTGGAAGCGGAGGATGGCCTCGTTCGCGAGCGCCATCGCGCCGCGGTGGGGATAGAGGCCGGCAATGCTTTCCGAGCGGATGCGCACCGCTCCGGAGCGCCGTCCCGGGCGGTCTCTCGCCGCGATCGAGGAGAGGCCCGGCAGGGGCGGAGTCGTCTTGAGAGGGCGCACGAGCCCGCTACGGGAGGCGAGATCCCGTGGTCCGAGCCTCGCCCACGAACGCGCTCCCAGCTCGTAGCGCAGGCCGTTCTCGAAGGCCAGCTCCAGGCGGGAACGCGGGCCGGCCTCCAGGGCGGTGCCGGCGGGGAGGCGGTCGAACAGGCGCACCGACCGGGGGCCCGCATGGGGAGCGGCGAAGGAAGCCTTGCCGGTCAGCGAATAGACGATGGCGATGGGCTCGGGAGCGCCGGCCACGCCGGCGGCGAAGCCGAGCGGCAGCAGGGCGACGGCGCCGAGGCCCAGGGAGCGCGGAATGCTCATGATGCTGAGACCTCCGGAGGTGAAGAAAGGTTCCGCCGCAATACGAGCGCGGCGAAAAACCCGAGCAGGACGAGGAGCCAGGGAGCCGTGATGGGGATCATGAGACCGCTCCACCAGAAGGCCGGAAACGAGAGCGCCAGGCAGGCGCCGGCCGCCGCGGCCAAGCAGGCCGCCGCGAAGCCGGCGCGATGCGTCAGGAAGATTCCAGTCATGGCGAGAGCGCTCCCCAGCGCCGCCGCGAGGAGGACCGGCATCCTTGCCGGCTCCCGGATCGGCAGCCCGGCCCCGATCGTATCCACCACCAAGGCCTGCAGCGCGAGCCCCGATACGGCGGTGCTCCGTCCGGCGGTTTGCGGGACACGATAATAGTCGTCTCCGGAGCCGCGGAGATCTCCGCCGACGAGCACCAGGCGGTCCCGGAACAGCCCGGGGTTCCGGCTGAGGACGGCGGGGACCTGACGCCAGGAGATGCGGTCGTAGCGCTGCCAGTCGATGCGGCCGTCGATGCGGAATCTCCGCGGCGTTTCCTCTCCCGAGGATGAAACGTCGCCGAGGCCCCACGCCGCCCGCGCCGCCCAGGAGGGGTGCGGGAGACCGGCGACGTCGCTGAACCAGAGCCGGCCCTGGCGGACGACGCCGTCGCGGTCCTCGTCGAGGTTGACGAAGCCGAAGATAGCGGCGGCTCGACGCCGGCCGAGCGCCGCGACCGTCAGCCCGTCCATGCAATCCGTGCCGTCGACGGTGCCGTCGGGAGCGGAGAAGGCGGCGAGCGTCAAGTCGTCGGGATGGTGCAGGATGAGATCCGCAAAGCTCCGCGACCGGCTCCACTGCGCCGGCAACAGGAGGTTGATCGCCACGCCGCGCGCTCCGGCTTCGAAGATGCCGGAGAGGCCGCGGCCGATCTCATCCGCGCGGTCCGCCAGGGGGCGCGGGCTGCTCTCGAGGCTCGCCTCGTCGAGAGTGATCAGCAGGATGCGCGGGTCCGGCTCCCTTGGTGGAGAGGTGCGGAGGCGCAGATCGCCGATCCAGCGCTCGGCGGCCGGGATGGGCGGCCACGGCAGGAGGAAGCCCAGCCCTGCCAGCAAGGCCGCGAGGAGCGCCGCCAGGGCCAGCCGGCGCGGCACCTCCGCGGCCCGCCAACGCGC
>JBKPTH010000138.1:0-4124 GCA_046765915.1 Acidobacteriota bacterium
CACGCTGGAGCGCCTGGCCGGCGACGCCAGCCCGCGGGTGCGCGCCGCCGCCCTCGCCGCCTGGCTCGCGGCGGATCCACAGGCGGGCGAGGTGGCGCGCAAGGCCCTCCGGGATCCGGACCCCGGCGTGCGGGGCACCGCGCTCGACTGGCTCGCGGAGCATCCGGTGGCGCCGCTGGCCGATCTCGAGCCCGCGCTCGCCGCCGTCTACCGTCCCGGCATGGAGGAGGCCGGGCTCGCCGCCGTGCGCGCCGTGGCCGCACGGGCCGAGAAGGAGCCGCTGGAGCGCGGCGCCGCCGTGACCCTGCTGGAGAGGGCCGCGGCGAACGGTCCCTACGTGTTGCGCCGCGAGGCCGGCGAGAGCCTGGGCAAGCTGGGCCGGCCGGTGCCTCGCCTGGAGCCGGCGGAGCGGAGCAAGGGTCCGGAGATCTACCGCGAGATCGTGCAGCGCACCCGCCGGCCGCGCACGGTGGAGATCCATACCGCGCGGGGCACCGTCACCGTGCGCCTGGCCTGTCCGCAGGCCCCCCTCACCTGCCTCAATTTCCTGCAGCTCGCCGGCCAGGGCTATTTCGACGGCCTGACCTTCCACCGCGTCGTTCCCGACTTCGTCGTCCAGGGCGGCGATCCGCGGGGAGACGGCGCGGGCGGTCCGGGCTACACGATCCGCGACGAGATCAACCGCCTGCGCTACGACCGCGGCGCCGTCGGCATGGCCCTCGCCGGCCCCGACACCGGCGGCAGCCAGTTCTTCATCACCCTCTCGCCGCAGCCGCACCTCGACGGCGGCTACACCATCTTCGGCGAGGTGGTCGCGGGAATGGAGGTCGCGGATCAGATCCGCCTCGGCGATAGGATCGAGAAGGTGGTGGAGGTGCGGTAAACTCCACCCGCCATGAAATCGCGTGCCCGCCCGTCCTTGCCGTTCGTCCTTGTGATCCTTGCTATCCTTTTCGTCCTTTTCTGCGCCACCGCCAACGCCTTGCAGCAAACCAAAGCGGGGGAGGAGCCGGCACAGCCGGAGACCGCCGTGATCGGCCCCACCACCCGCGAGCAGATCGAATCCGCCGTTCCCGAGTGGGTGCAGGCCGAGGTCGAAGCGCAGCCCGACGCCGAGACGGCGCGGGCCCTGGCGGCGGTCGCTCCCGGCGCCGAGGTGACCGTGTTCCTGGGCACTTGGTGCAGCGATAGCCGGCGCGAGGTGCCGCGCCTGTGGAAGGCTCTCGCCGAGGCCGGCTTCGAGGTGCCGTTCGAGGTCCATTACGTCGGCGTGGACCACGGCAAGAAGGAGCCGGCGGGCGAGCTGGCGGCCAACGACGTCCACTATCTGCCCACTTTCATCGTGCGCCGCGACGGCCGGGAGACGGGGCGGATCGTGGAGACCTCCCCTCACGGCATCGAGCGGGACCTGCTGGACCTGCTCACCGGCAAGGCTCGGGGGGTCCTCGCCACTCGCGAGGACGCGACCCCCACCGCCGCCGCCAAGCCTCCGCGCTAGCTCCCCGCCGATGCTCCCCGGTCTCGGCTGGCTGCTCCAGGTCCTCGCCCTCGTCACCGTCGGCAGCGCGCTGGTGTTCGGCCTGTTCTACGATCAGATCCGTCTCGAGCTGGCCGTCGCCGCGGCCGGCGCCGTTCTTTTCCTGGCGGGGAGATGGCTGCGGAGCCGCGAGGGCCGGTGATCCCCGTCCCTCCTTCCCCTTGCGGCAGCACTGAAACCTTGGCCGGGAGCTTGCGTATCCACCCATGACGCGGGGAACGGAGCAGCCGACCGACGAGGAGCTGGTTGCGGCGATCCTCGCGGGAGATCGGGAACGCTTCGGCGACCTGATCGACCGTTACCAGGGTCGTCTCGTCAACTATCTCTTCCGCTTGCTGCGCAACGCGGACGACGCGCACGACCTGGCGCAGGAGGTCCTCGTCAAGGTGTACCAGGTTCTGGATCGGTACGACCCGCAGTACAAGTTCTCCACCTGGCTGTTCCGGGTGGCCCAGAACGCGGCGATCGACCAGATCCGGCGGCGGCGCCTCAAGGTGGTGTCGCTGCGGCAGGAGGACGAGGAGGGCGAAGGCCGCGACTGGGACCTGCCCTCCGCCGAGCGCGGACCTTACGGCGAGCTGCGCAACCGGGAGCGGGGAGGCGCGATCCAGGAGGCGATCGAGGGCCTGCCCTGGGAGTACCGGGAGCTGATCCTGCTGCGCCACTTCGGCGAGCTCCCCTACGAGGAGATCGCCAGGCTCAAGGGGATGCCTCTGGGTACGGTCAAGAACAAGCTCTTCCGCGGGCGGCAGATGCTCAAGGAGAAGCTCCAGGACTTTCTCAGCGATTGAACCCGTGGATGCGAGGAACAGGGTCATGAACCAGCCGGATCACAGCACCTACCGTGAGTGGTTGAACCTGGAAGCCGACGGGATGCTGTCCGGCGTCGAGCAGCGCCGCCTGGACGAGCACCTGGTCTCCTGCGGCGAGTGCCGGCGGGAGCGGCAGGATCTGCTGGCCCTGAATGACCTGTTGGTGCGCTCGGCGATCCCGGTGCGCTCCGATTTCCGCGCCTCGGTGATGTCTTCGCTCCCCGCCACCGGTTGGGAAGCCCGGGCGCCGCGCGCCTGGGGGTTCCCGGCGGCGGTGCTGGTGCTGCTGGGCAGCCTCGCGGCCGCCCTGATGGTCGCCGGTTCCGCCTCCGCTCCCGCCGGCTTCACCGCCCTGCTCGCCGTGGGCGGCATGTTCCGCGCCGCCGCCCTGGCCGGCGCCGGGCTGCTCGCCGCCTCCTGGAAGGGCATCGGTCTGGTGGTCGACGAGGTGATCTCCTCGCCGGTGAGCCTCGGGGTCTTCGGTTTCCTCGTGCTCTGCCTCAACCTGCTGCTGTTCTCGCTGATCCGCCGCCGGCGTCCGGCCGGGGCGGCGGCGCGGAAGGGCGGCGGGCGCTGAGGCGAGGCGCCGAATCCTCCAGCAAAAGGACGACAGGGACAGCAAGGACACCAAGGACAAGGCTTTCCCCAACCGACGCCTGTCCTTTCAGTCCTTGGAGTCCTTTGGGTCCTTTTTTCCAAGGGCGCTGAGAACCCCCGATCTGCGCTAAATTCCCGTCCGTGAAGCTCCTGCTGCCGATGCTGTTTCTCCTGGCCGCTCCGGCCGCCGCGCAGGCGGCCGACTCCGGCCGGCGCGAGGCGGCGCTGCGCATCGAGCAGGGCAGCGTCGCGCATCAGCTCGTCGGCGTGGGGCGCGACGTCATCGTCGAGGGAGAGGCGCTGGAGGACGTGGCCGCCCTGGACGGCTCGGTCCAGGTCTCCGGCAGCGTCACCGGCGACGTCGTCGTGCTGCGGGGGGATGCGCGCCTCGCCTCGACGGCGCGCGTCGGCGGCGACGTCTTCGTCGTGGGAGGTACCATCCGCGCCGCTCATGGAGCCCAGATCGGCGGCCGCATGGTCTCTTATCCCAACGCCTCCAACGCCTGGCTGACGCTGCTGGAGGGGCCCACGATCGGCCTCGGTTTCGCCTCCCGACTGGTGATGGGCGCGAAGCTCGCCCTGCTGGCGGCCTGGGCGGCGCTGCTCCTCCTCTTCTTCGCGGCGAGCGGCCGGCAGGTGCTGGAGACGGCCGGCGGCGTTCAGCGCGAGCCTTTCCGCAGCTTCTTCGTCGGCCTGACGGGGATCATCTCCCTCGTCCTGACCGGCCTCTTCTTCAGCGCCTTCGCCCGCGGCATCGTCGGCGTGCCGCTGCTGGTGCTGGTGGTGCTGCTCGCCATGGTGCTGAAGCTGTGGGGCATGGTGGCCGTCTTTTACGCCCTCGGCGATTGGATCTCCCGCCACCTCCTAAGGCGCCGCTTCCGGCCGCTCAACGCCGCCACGATCGGTCTGCTGGTCCTCGGCGCGATCAAGTTCCTTCCCTGGTTCGGCGTCCTCGCCTGGACCACCGCCACCCTCATCGGCGTCGGCGCGGCCCTCTCCACCAAGTTCGGACGCCGCGAGCCCTGGTTCGAGCTGGCCTAGGGAAGGTCTGATCAAGATGCGAACGCGGCCACTCTCTCGATAGTCCGGTCCCGTCAGCCGTTCGAAGGGTTTGGTCGCGGGCTTACGAGGCCTCGGCTGGCTTCGTTCGGCGCTCTGGCGGCGCGTATTTGGCCGAG
>JBKPTH010000139.1:0-8114 GCA_046765915.1 Acidobacteriota bacterium
GTTGAACGTTTCGATGGTCAACCCGACAGCAGGACGTGGCACGCAGACCGCCGAGCCCCTCCTCGCCTGGCCCGGACTCGCGAGCCTGCGGTTCTCGCTGCCGCTCGCGTATCTCTTCTCGAAGATCTTCTTCTCGATCTATGGCGGCGCCAGCCTCCTCGCCAGATTGCGCGGCGCGCGCGAGGCCTTCCATTTCGACTGGGAGATGCGTCTGCCGTTCGTGCCGTCGGTCGCCATCGTCTACCTCTCGGTACCGCTGCTGCTCCTGCTCGCGCCGTTCATCCTGCGCACCTGGCGCAGCTTCACGCCTTTCTTCCTCACGCTGACGGCGGAGACCCTGGTGGGCGGGCTGTTCTTCCTGCTGCTGCCGATGGCCCAGGGTTACCCGCAGCGGGAGGCCTACGGGCTCGGCGGCGCGGTCTTCCGGCTCGCGGACCGGCTGAACCTCGACTACAACGAGTTCCCGTCGCTCCACGTGGCGTTCGCCGTCACCGCGGCGCTGGTCTACGGGCGGCGGTGCGGCTGGCTGGGGAAGACCCTGTTCGGCCTGTGGGCGATCACCGTCACCTTCTCGACGCTGTTGATGCACGAGCACCACCTGATCGATCTCGCCGGCGGCGCGGCGCTCGGTCTGGCCGCGGTGGCCACCGTGCAGAGCTGGGCCTCCGGCGAGCGGACTCTGGAGGCTTTGCGGATCCAAGGTCTCCGTCTGAAGGATATGGCTCGGACCATCCGCCGGCGCCCGCGCGAGCTGCCCGCTGCCATCGCCGCCTTCTTTCGCGGGTTCCTCGGTAGCTGGCGAGAGGCCCGTGAAGACGTCCCAGTCGATTAACCCAAACCTGTCGGAGGCCTCCTTCATGAAATCCACCTTCACGCTCGCCACAGGCCTGATTGCGCTCCTCCTGTCCGGCGGCGCCCTTCAGGCCAAGCCGCCGAAGAAACCGAAGCCGGGAAATCAGCCGCAGAGCCAGCAGCAGCCGGCGCAGGAACAGCCGGCGCAGGCGCAGCAGCAGCCGCCCGCCGGCATCGAAGCCGTCGACGAGCGGCTCTGGCATTACCAGACCGGCCCGGCCCGCGATGCCCTCGGCCGGTTCATGGACCAGGCGGACGCCAACGGCTACGTCGCCGCGGCCTACGGCCGCGTCCTCGAGCAGGAGAAGAAGTACGGCGACGCGGAAGGCCGGCTGCGCAAGGCGACGGAGCTGGCGCCCAACGATCCCGCGGCGTTCGTCTCTCTCGGCGAGGTCTACCTCCGCCAGCGCCGGGACGGCGATGCCGACAACGCCTTCCGGAAAGCGGCGGACGTGGCGCGCGCCAAGGGCGGCGCGGAGGCTTCCTACTACCTGGGGGTTGCCCAGCAGCGGCTCAAGCAGTACGACGAGGCGGTCTCGACGCTGCAGGGAGCCCGCGCGCCGGCGCCGGCCCTCATCCCCTACCAGATCGGCGTCACCCGCGCCTTCCAGGAGAACTGGCCGGCCGCCGTCGAGCAGCTCGGCCGCGCCATCGAGATGGACTCTGGGCTGGCGTACGCCTACTACTATCGCGGCCTGGCGCAGGACAAGCTGGGGCGCAAGGACCTCCTGGTCAACGACATGGAGCGCTTCCTGACCCTGGCGCCCGACGCGCCCGAAGCCGAGCGCGCGAAGGCGATCCTGCGGGCGGTCAAGCACTAGAAGGTATTGCCGAGGCCGAGATAGAGCTTGTAGCTCGCCTCTCCCGGCCGGCGGTCGAGCGCATAGGCTGCGTCGAACCGCAGCAGGCCCACCGGCGAGCGGGCGCGCAGGCCGAGCCCCAGGGACTTCGCCAGATCGAAATCCGCGTCGCCCGGCCGCGCCCACACCTGGCCGGCGTCGAAGAAGGCGAGGCCGGTGAGGTCCCAGGGCAGAGCGAACCGCATCTCCTCGTTGATCACCAGCAGCGCCTCGCCGCCCAGCGCGCGGTCGAAGTCGCCGAGGATCTCCCGCGGGCCCAGGCTCTCCACCGCATAGCCACGCACCGAGAAAGGACCGCCGGCGAAGAACCGCTCGTCCCGGATCAGCTCCTGGCCGGCGAAGGGGTGGGCGAGGCCCAGCCGCAGCGCCTGCGCCCAGAGCCACGGCCTGCCGGCGAGAGAGACGTGCCGAAAAGCCGCGGCCTGGACGAACAGGCGGGCGTATTTGAAGTCGCTGCCGAGGAAGGTGCCGCTCCCCGAGAGGTCGAGACTGGTGAAGAGGCCCGACCGCGGATCGATGCGGTCGTCCCGGGTATCGTGGAGGAGCTGCAAGCCGGCGTAGGGAAGCCGGATCTCCAGATCGAAGGGGAAGAACGGATCGGGCTCCATCTCGTAGAGGTGCGTGGTGCGGTAGCGGGCGTACAGCCGCGCGGTGCCCGACTCGCCGAGAGGCCGGCTCGCCTGCAGGGCCGCCTCGCGCCGGTCCTCCACCAGATTGTCGTCCGGAAAGAGGCGGCGCCGCTCCTCGGCATAGCTCTCGATCGAGACCCGGGTGCCGAGCACGCGGCCGGTGTCGAGGTAGAGACGGCCGCTGCGGTCGTCGGACTGATAGAGGCCCCGCAGGCCGAGGGTGACGGCGCGGCCGAGGAAGTTCTCGTCCACGAAGTCGAGCACCGCCGCGGTGCCGGCCTCGCTCTCCCAGCGCACGCCATAGCCCAGGCGGAAACGCGGCCGCTCGGCGAGGGAGAAGGAGACCCGGGTCTCGCCGGGGGTTCCCTTGTCGACCGCCGCGTCCACGCGCGAGAAGACGCCGGTCGCGAACAGACGATCGCGCGCCTCCTCGACGCCGGCTTCGGTGAACGGCTCTCCCGCGGCGAGGCCCGCCTCCCGCCGCAGCGGCGCCTGCCGGGACCATCGCGCGCCCGTGAGCTCGACGCCGGCCAGCCGGTAGAGCGGGCCGGGCACCACGTGATAGACCACCGCGGCTTCGCCCCGGCGGTCCGGTGCCGGAACGACGCTCGAGCGCACGTCGGCGTCGGCGTAGCCCCGGTCCTGGAGGTCGCGCTCCAGGAGGCGTTCTCCACCGGCCACGCGATCCACCCGCAAGGGATCGCCGGCACGCAGGGGCAGGAGGCCGCGGAGCCTCTCCCTCTCCTCTCCCTCCACCCCGGCGATCTCCACCGCCGACACGGTGCGCAGCGGACCCGGCTCGACGTCGACGATCAGCGCGGAGCCCTCCGTCTCGACGGTGCGTCCGATGATCTTCGCCTGGTCATAACCGAGACCGCGCAGGGTAGTCAGGAGCCGGGCATCGGCGCCGGCAACGCCGGCGGCCAGCTCGGCGCGGGCCAGAAGGCTCGGGAAGGCGGCGGCCACGAGCCGCTCCTCCTCAGGAGGCAATCCGGTGAAGCGTAGCTCCCCCAGGGCCTGCCGCTCGCCGGCCGCGGTCCGGATGGTGACCGTGCGCGGGCCGTCCGGATCCTCCTCATGCTCGCGCCGGACCTCGATCGCCACCTCGGGGTTGAGATAGCCGGCGGCGCGGAAGGCGCGCGCCGTGGCCTGCCGCATCTCCGCGACCGAGCTCGCCTCGTAGAAGTCCGTGCGGTACAGGCTGGTGATCTCCGGCCGCAAGCCGCGAGGCGGCCGGTCTCCCGCGAAGACGAAGGAGACCTTCGGGCCGGGCTCGAGGGTGACGCTCACGTCCGCCCAGCCGTGCCGCGACTCGACGGGCTTCACGGCGACGGCGATTCTGGGGTTCGGATATCCCTTGCGGCGGAGGAAGCCGGCCGCGTCCACCTCGACCGAGAAGGCGGTGCCCTCCGTCACCGGCTGCCGCTTCCGCAGTCCGATGGCGCGGCGGAGCTGCAGTTTCGAGACGCCCTTCTTCGGCGTCGTGATGACGAGCCGGCGCAGCCGCCGTCCCTGCGTCTCCGCGGGCCGGACCTCGTCGCCGCCGAAGGCGAAGGCCTGCTGCAGGCTCGCGCCTTCGTCGCCGGCGTCGTTGGTGAAGCCCGCGAGCCGCAGCCCCGGCAGGCCGCGCACCTCGTGGACGTCGAGGAGGTACGACCGCCGTTCGGCGTTGCGCAGGTCCGCCGAGAGCGCCACGGAAACGCTGTTCGAAAGGTCGCGCCCGATCGTCAGGCGGGCGCTCGGATCGTCTTCGAGAACCAGCTCCGGCCGCACGGAGAAGCCGCGCAGCCCGACGGATTCGCCGAGCCGCTGGACGAAACGCGCGCCGTAGTAACCCGTCAGGCCGGCGGCGAGCACCGCTTCGGTGCCGGGTCCCTCGCCGCTCTCTTCCTCCGGCAGCCGGGCCAGCAGGTCGAGAGAGCTGTCGCCGCAGAGCTGCGTGATCGTCGGATCCTGGAGCGAGCTGGTGGTGGCCATGTCGATCTGCGGATCGGTGAGCGGATCGCCGGTGAACAGCAGCGAGCCATGGTCGATGCGCACGGTTTGACCATAGGCGCAGAAGAGGCCGCCGGGATCGATGTCGATGCGGCCGCGGATCACCGGCCTCTCCAGGGTGCCGCCGACCGTGAGCTTGCGCCAGGAAGCATGGAGGTCGCCGACGTTGTTCTTGATGCGCACGCCCGCGTCGGTCTCCACGTCGAGGCCGAGATCCACGCCGCTCAGCGCGCTCTCTTCCGTGCCGAGGGTCTCCGCGGGCTTGAAAAGCAGGGTGAAGACCTCGCGGTCCAGATTGAGGTCGCGGTCGAGCACGCCGCGCTCGACCACGACCCGGCCGGAGAGGCGGCTGCGCTCTTCGCCGGCGGGCCGCTGCAAGTCGAGGCGGCCGGAGAGCAGGGTCTCGATTCCATAATCGAGACGGTAGCGGACGCCGGCGAGCTGCGCTTCCACGTCCACGCCTCCCTCCGGCGACACTCCGCCCGCGAGCGACACCTTGCCGCCGTTGACTCCCATCTGACCCTCGCGGATCGTCCAGCGGCCCTCGCGCAGGTCCAGGGCCAGCCGCGGATCGCTGACGCGGACGGCCGCCGCGGGCCAGGTGAAGGAAGCGCCGGCGCCGTTCGCCCGCACCTCCGCGCCGAGACGGTCCGGAGCACCGGAGGCTTTGGCCGCGAAGCTCAACGAGCCTTCGGCCACGCCGCCCTGAAGGTAGGGATTGAGGATCGCGGCGTCGAAAGCGCCGCTGCCCTCGCCCGAGAGCCGCGTCACGGCTGCCGCGATGGGATCGGCGAACGGTTTCCACGAACGGGCCAGATCCGCGCTCCCCTGGATGTCCACGCCCGCTCCCTGGATCGAGCCGCCGTCGATCCGCAGGTGGACGGGCGCGAGCTCCAGCCGGCCGCTGGCCAGGCGGAGCACGGCGGGAGTCTCGGCGGTCACCCGGCCGTCCGGATTTTCGACGGTCAGCCCGGAGAGGCGCACCTCGCCTTCGCCGTTCGCGGGAGCGGCGAGGTCGAGGGAGAGATCGGCGCTGAGCCCCGACCGGATTCGCTCGGGCCGGGGCTCCATGCCGAGCGCCGCGAGGAGCGGCTGCGAATCGAGCTCAGGAAAAGCGACGGAAAGGGAGAGAGGTCCTCGCGCCTTCTCGCCCGGCAAGGATTCGAGGATCGAGGCGAGCTGAGGCACCGCGCGCAGCGCCTCCAGGGGAATCCGTGCGTGGAGGCTTCCCGGACCGGAGGCGGTGTCGAGGCGCGGCGCGTCTACCTCGAGAAGGCCGTCGCGTAGCCGGGCGGTGAGGTCGGCGGCTGTGACGGCGTCCACCGGCCTGACGAGGCGGAGATCGAGATCGGCCTCGGCGAGGAAAGGCTCGGTGACGACCCGGCCGGAGGCATTGAAGGTCCGTCCTTCGGGCAACTCGCCGGAGAGGGCGGAGAGGCGAACCTCGCGGCTGTCCGCTTCGGCTTCGAGATGGAGATCGCGGATCTCGGTGCCCTGCCCGATCAGAGCGACGTGGTCCGCGTCGATGCGGGCGTTCGCGGCAAGGGAGCGGAGATCCGCGGAGCCTCTCCCCGTCGCGCTCAGTTGCAGCCGATCCACCCGCGCCGTCTCGGGTCTCTCGACGCCCGAGGCGTCCAGCGAGATGGAGCCGTCGTACAGGGGCGGCTGACCATCCAGGCTGCCATCCGCCACGACCGCGAAACGGTCCATGCGGCCCGCGCTCTCCATCTCGGCGCCTTCACCGTCCAGCGTCACTTTGCCTTTCCAGGCGAGCGGAGCGGCACGGAGAAGGCCGTCCGCGGCGAGCTGGAATGTCGCGATCCTCGCCGGGGACGAGGCATTGGGGAGAGCGGCCAGGCCGGTGCCGTCGAGCGACAGCGTCCCGCGATAGGACAGCGGATGGAGGACCAGAGTCCCATCGGCCGCTATCGTCCCGTTCTCCAGTCGCTGGAGCTGGGGCGGGTAGGAGACAGCGGTCGTGACCGCCTCGATGCGAGCTCGATACCCTCGGGGCGAGCCGGAGAGATCCGCCGTGCCGGTGACGGTCCCGGCGAGGCCGGGCGCCAGCGTGGCGAGCATCTCGAGAGGTAGATTCTCCGTCCGTACCTTCGCCGAGCCGCTCCAGGTGACGGGGCGGCCCTTGGCCTGAATCCGCACCAAGGAATTCGGCTGGGGAAGCCACGTCGCATCGACAACCGCGTCGGGAGCGGTCAGGGGACCCGACAGGCGAGCGTCTGCGCTCAGCGAGCCTTGAAGCGGCGTTCCCGGCGGCGGGGTCGGCACCAGGCGCGGCCAGAGCGAGCGGATCTCCGCCAGAGCGGCCCGCACGTCCGGAATCCGGATCTCCGCGAGCACGCCTTCAGCCGTAGCCCGTGCCAGCTCCTGCAGGCTCGCGGCACGGATCGTGCCCTGGATGAACCGGCGGCCCGGCGAGCCGGGAAGCAGCTCCGCCGACGCCGCGACAACGACGCTCCTGCCAGGATCTCCCGGAGAAAGGCGCGCCTCGGCGCGCGCCAGACGCCGGCCGCCGCGCCGCCAAGCCACCTCGGCTCTGCCGTCGATACGATCCCAGCTCCCCGGCCCCAAGTCCGTCTCGGCCTTCACGTCCGCTGCCGTTCCGGCCAAGGCGAGATCAGCGTAGAGCTTGGGATCGAGATAGGGCCGCAACGCTTCGGCCGGAATCTCCGACGCTACGACCCTCAGCCGGCCCGAAATCTCTGGCAGCGCCATCCGTCCGATCGCCCTGATCCGTCCGCGAGCAGGCAGGCCAGATGCGAGCGCGCGGGGCTCGGCGTTGAGATCGAACCGGGCGGTCGTAGGGGAACCTTCCTCCAGCCCTACGATTCCGGACGCGGATAGGCGGAGACCGTCCCCAGTCACCTTCAGGCCGTCGATACGGAGCGGCTTCTTCTCCTCATAGCCGATGCGGCCCGCGAGACGCAGCTCCTGAAGGCCGAACCCGGGCCGGTCGAGGATCGCCTTCCCTTGTTCGACGTCGAGGTCCAACCGTCCGCCGCGATAGGAGCCGCTGGCGGCGATGTCGCGAGCGTTCCAGCTCCGCAGCCACTCCGCGGCAGGCTTCGCCAAGGCGGCGCCTCGCACCTCGCCATGCCGCAGGACGAGCCGCCGGATCTCGACGGGAGGCCCGGTGCCGGCTTCCTCCGGAGTGGACTCGGGAAGCTTGGGAATGGGCGCCGTGAGATCGATCCGCCAACCGTCGGCCTCCAGAGCGCGCACCACCAGAGGCCGTTCCCGCAGGGAGCCAAGCTCGACCGTCGCCAACAGTCGCCGCGCGGTGGCGACGGGGATTTCACCGGGCGCGCCAAGGCGGACGTCGTGGAGCTCGATGCCGCTGCGCCGCCAGAGAGGAGAGAAATCCCGCGCCGTGATGGCGAGCCCGTAGTCCTGCGCGAGAACCGAAGAGATCCGGCTCAGGACAGCCTGGCGCGCCCTCTCCGTCCGCAGGGCGGCGACCACGGCGAGAACAATCAGCGCCGGCAAGACCACCAGGACCAGGAGAGCGGTCCAGAGGATCCGGCGCAGGCGCCGCCGGCGGGGTCTGGGGACAGGTGCGGTCATAATAAGTCCCCGCCATCTTAGCCCCTCTCACGGAACCTCTCCCGTTCGCCATCGCAATACCGGTCCGTAGAGACGCCCCTCGCGCCAGGCCAAGCCTGGGAAGGGAGGAAGGAAAATGCAATAGACAGAACCTGAAACCCTTCGTCGTGGACCCAGTAGGTCCGAATCCTACCCGGCAAGGGCTGGCCACCCACCGGAA
>JBKPTH010000140.1:0-1689 GCA_046765915.1 Acidobacteriota bacterium
CCCGCCGTCTGGCCGTGGAATCGAATCCGGTTTTCCTATGCACTGCCAGACGGCGGGCACGTAGGCCCGCCGCTACGACCCTCCGGCGAATCGTTGGGCGTTACGTCAGGTGCCGCAGGCACCGGGCGAGCGTCTCCTTCATCTCCGCGCGCGGGACCACCATGTCGAGGAAGCCGTGCTCGAGGAGGAACTCGCTGCGCTGGAAGCCTTCGGGCAGGCTCTGGCGGATGGTCTGCTCGATCACCCGCGGACCGGCGAAGCCGATCAGCGCCCCCGGCTCGGCGACGTTGAGATCTCCCAGCATGGCGAAGGAGGCGGTGACGCCGCCGGTGGTCGGATCGGTGAGCACGGAGAGGTAGGGCACGCGCGCCGAACGCAGGCGGGAGAGCGCGGCCGAGATCTTCGCCATCTGCATCAGCGACAGCACGCCTTCCTGCATGCGGGCGCCGCCCGAGGCGGAGACGACGACGAGCGGCCACTTGCGCTCGCAGGCGCGCTCGGCGGCGCGGGTTATCTTCTCGCCGACGACCGAGCCCATGGAACCGCCCATGAAACGGTATTCCATGACCGCGAGCACCACGGGGATCTCCTCCATCGTCCCCTGCACGACGATCACCGCGTCGCGCTCGCCGACGGCCTGTTGGTACGACTTCAGGCGGTCACGGTAGCGCTTCGAATCGCGGAAGTTGAGCGGGTCCGTCGGGCTGACGCCGGCGAACAGCTCGCGCGGCTGGGGCTCGTCGAGCAGCAGCGAGAGGCGCGTGCGGGCGTCGATGCGGAAGTGATAGCCGCACTTGGGACAGACCTTCAGATTGCGGTCGAGGTCCCGCGAGTAGATGATCTCCTTGCAGCCCTCGCACTTGACCCACAGCCCTTCGGGCACGGTGCTGCGCGGCCGGTCCATGCGGACCGCCTTGGGCTTCTTGGTCTTGCGGAACCAGGCCATGAGGAATTGAGTAGCGGCGGCGCGCTACGCGACAAAAAACGAAAGCCGGCCCACCGAGGGCCGGCGCCGCCGGTCGCCCCTAGGGCTCAGGCGTCGGCGCGCCCTTCTTCAGCGTCGAGATCGTTGGGGATGCCGAGCCGCATACAGGCGGCATCGTACATCTGACGGGAAGCCTTCTTGGCGTTCTGCAGCTCGGCGAGGCGGTCCTTCACCTTCGCCAGCTCCTCTTCGATCATCCGATCGAGCTCTTCCATTTCCTGCTTGGTCATGGCGAGCGTATTCTCGTAGAACTTTCGCTGTTGGTCGGTGAGGCTCATCGTCTCCTCTCTCCTTCGCAGCTCCGCCTCATTGCTTGAAAGGAATCCTCAGGCGGGTCCACATCTTGACGCGGACTCCATCCTTGGTCGCGGGCTGGTATCGGACGGCACGCGCCGCCGCCATGGCGGCCTCGTTGATGCCCACCTTCTGCGGGATCGGCTCCAACATCTTCACGTCCTCGATCTGACCGTTCTCGTCGACCAGGACAGAGACGGTCACCACCCCTTGGACCCCAAGTTTCCGGGCCATGGGAGGATACTCCGGTTTCGGAGAGCTGACAAGTTTCGGCAGCGTCACGCCGACGCCTGGCGTCACCAGGTCGCCCTGCTTGGCACGCGGGGCCTCCGGGGCCGGCGCCGGGGGCTCGGCAGGCGCAGCCTGCGCCGGGGCCGGCTCGGGCTCGCGCTGAGGCGGCTGCTCCGTAG
>JBKPTH010000141.1:0-6430 GCA_046765915.1 Acidobacteriota bacterium
ACAGGCCGCCGGCATCACGAGCAGCAGCAGACCCTTTGTAGAGACGCCCCGGGGGGCATCTCCGAGGCGGGGAAAGCGGCGCGACTCGATGAAGGGTTCCCGGGAAACGTTGCGGTTCTGGCAAGGAGGTCGCCGCCTCGGAGACGCCCCCCGGGGCGTCTCTACATTGGGAGGGCATCGTCCCTTCCTCACTGCGCCAACCCCTCCAAGGTCTCCCGCGCCGCCGTCACGAGCTGCCGGCCGCCGCCGCCCGGCAGCGTCAGCACGCCGGTGGGGCTGAAGCTCGCGCCCTGGAGAGAGGAGACCATCTCGATCAGCCGCTCGACGTCGATCCGCGCGTCGCGGCGCAGGCGGATGACCAGCTCGCCGTTCTTCGCCGCGATCGATTGCACGCGCAGCGACTCGGCGAGCCGCTTCAGCGCCGCCACCTCCACCAGCGTCTCCACCGCCGGCGGCGGCGGACCGAAGCGATCGGCGAGCTCGGCCAGCATCTCCCGCTCCGGCTCCTCGGCGATCTTGCGGTAGAGCTCCATGCGCAGGTTCGCGTCGTCCACGTAATCCTGCGGGATCGACATCTGGACCGGCAGGTCGAGGGCCACAGAAGGCGCCTCCTCCACGCTCTCGCCGCGCAACTCGCGCACGGTCTCCTCCAGCAGCTTGAGGTAGGTCTCGATGCCGACCGCGCCGATGTGGCCGCTCTGCTCGCCGCCCAGCAGGTTGCCGGCGCCGCGGATCTCCAGGTCGCGCGCCGCGATGCGGAAGCCGGCGCCGAGGTCCGAGAACTCACGCAGGGCGGCGAGCCGCTTGCGCGCCGCCTCGGAGAGCACCCGGTCCTCCGGCACCAGGAAATAGCAGTAGGCGAGCTGGTTGCTCCGCCCCACGCGGCCGCGGAGCTGATAGAGCTGCGCCAGGCCGAAGCGGTCCGCGCGGTGCACGATCATGGTGTTGACGTTGGGGATGTCAATGCCGTTCTCGATGATCGTCGAGGCGAGCAGCACGTCGAAGTCGCCGCGGGTGAAGGCGTGCATGCGCCGCGCCAGCTCCTCTTCGTTGAGCTGGCCGTGGCCCACCGTGACCCGCACGCCGGGGACGATCTCGCGCAGCTTGATCAGCCGCTCCTCGATCGATTCCACCCTGTTATAAACGTAATACACCTGTCCGCCGCGCTCGATCTCCAGCTCGATCGCCTCGCGCACCAGCCGGTCGTCGTAAGGCAGGATCGCCGTCTCCACCGCCATGCGGTCCTTGGGCGGCGTCTCGATGACCGAGAGGTCCCGCACCCCGGCGAGCGAGAGCTGCAACGTGCGCGGCACCGGCGTCGCCGACATGGCGAGCACGTGGACGTTCTTCTTGAGCTGCTTCAGCCGCTCCTTCTGGGCGACGCCGAAGCGCTGCTCCTCGTCGACGATCAACAGGCCCAGACGCGGCAACTGGATGTCCTTCGACAGCAGCCGGTGAGTGCCGATGAGGATGTCCACCTTGCCCTCGGCCAAGCGTTTCTTGAGCTCCCGCATCTCCTGCGGCGAGCGGAATCGCGACACCATCTCGACGTTGATCGGAAAGCCGGCGAAGCGCTTGCGGAAGGTCTCCAGGTGCTGGTCCGCCAGGATGGTCGTCGGCGCCAGCACCGCCACCTGGTAGCCGCCGTCCACGGCCTTGAAGGCGGCCCGCATCGCCACCTCGGTCTTGCCGTAGCCGACGTCGCCGCAGAGCAGGCGGTCCATGGGACGCTCGCGCTGCAGGTCCTCCCTGATGGTAGCGATCGCCTCGAGCTGATCGGGGCTCTCCTCGTAGACGAAGGCGGCCTCGAACTGGTGCAGCAGGTCGGTGTCCTGCGGCATCGCCGGCGCGCGGGCGACCTGGCGCTCGGCGTAGAGCTTGAGCAGCTCGTCGGCCATGTCGAGCATGCCCTTCTTGACCCGCGCCTTGGTGCGGTTCCACGAGGTGCCGCCGAGCTGGTCGAGCCGCGGCGCGACGCCCTCGATGCCGCTGTACTTCTGCACCTGGTCGATGCGCGAGAGGGGGAGCAGCAGGCGCTTGCCGGCGGCGTAGGAGATCTCCATCACCTCGGTCTCGGCCGCCGCCCCGGCGCTCGCCAGGTCGCGCAAGACCGGCGGCAATCCCCCCGCGCCGTCGCCGTCCCCGCCCACCGAGCGGAGCGCCACGAACTGGCCGATGCCGTGATCCACGTGCACCACGTAATCGCCCACCTTGAGATCGCGCAGGCCGGAGAGGAAGGGGCCGAAGCGGGCCCGGCCCGGCCGCCGCTGCAGCTTCGCCTGCGGCAGGAGCTGCTGCTCGCCGTAGACCACCACGCCGGCCGGCGGCAGGCGGAAGCCGCGCCCCAGCTCGCCGGCGACCAGCTCGACGCCTCCCCGCCCGAGCCGCACCTCGCGGCCCTCGAGCAGCTCCTCGATGCGCCGCCGATGGGTGGCGGAGACCACCACGATGCAGCGCTCGCCGCGGGCGCGAGCGGTGTCCACCTCCTGCGGGAAGCGCGGCAGTTGGCCATGGAAGAGATCCGTCAGGGTGCCCCGGAAGTCGACGGCTCCTTGACCGTCGCCCGCGCCGCCGATCGCCAGGTCCCGCAGGCGCAGCGTCGCCGCGGCCAACGTCTCCTGCACCTCACCAGCCGGCTGCTCGAGGATCTCGGGCGGCACCGCCAGCCGTGCGTGATCGCGGCGCGCGGCGAAGTCCGCCATCAGACGCTCGGCGTGATGCGCCACCTCGGCCTCCAGGGCGGGTGGGTCGACGGCGAGCACGAGCGGCTCCGTCATCACCTCCGGCAGCGAGGAGGTCCGCTCGGCGAGCAGCGGCAGGTAGTTCTCCCAGCCCGGGAACTCGCCGCGCGTGCGCAGCGACTCCAGCAGCTCGGCGGCCTCGGGACCCCAGTCCGGATCGGCCGTCTCGCCGCCGGTCAGCAGGTCCGCCAGCCGCCGCGCCTCCTCCGCGCCGGCGGGGAACAGCGACAGCGGCAGGATACGGACGGCGTCCAGCGTGTCCTCCGAGCGCTGCGACTGCGGATCGAACCAGCGGATGGACTCGACCGTATCGCCGAAGAGGTCCAGGCGCACGGGGGAATCCTCGCCGGGAGGGAAGACGTCGACGATGCCGCCGCGCACCGCGAAGTCGCCCACCTCGTAAACCAGGTCCGTGCGCTGGAAGCCGTGGCGGACGAGGTGGGCCGCCAGCCGCTCGATCGGATGGTCCTCGCCGGGACGGATGGTGAGCCCGGCTTCCTGGAAGGCTTCCCGCGTCGGCAGCCGCCGGAAGAGCGCCCGGGGCGTGGCCACCACGGCCGTCATGCGGCCGGACGCCACGGCGTCGAGCGCCGCCGACTCCTGAGCCCGCACCAGCAGCGAGGTCTCGGCTTCCTGATAAGGGGTCAAGGAGGGCGAGGGAAAGTAGACGACGCCCTCCTCGCGCCCGAAGAGCCGCGCCGCCTCCATCCACATCAAGGCATCCGCCTCGCGCGGCACCAGCACCAGCAGCGGCCGGCCGAGATCCCGCGCCAGCAGCTCGCCCACCCAAGCCGCCGCCGGCACCGGCAGGCGCACCACGTCCCCGAGCCCCTGGAGAAGGGCCTTGTAAGGCGCACTGCTGCGCAGCGTCCGGGAGAGCTCCTCCCACGCCGGATCGGCCATTCAGGGAGTTTAACGCCGCGGAGGCGTTGGAAGATTTCGTTCGCGGTGCCCTCTGGGACTTTCCCCTGCCACAGACTTCGCGGTAGTATTCTGCGGGAAGCTTAAGAGCGAGCAGCGCATGCACATATTGGACTCTCGCGAAGAACGGCCAAGGAGGGAATATGCCAGAGTTCTTCCATTTCCCACTACCCATCGCCCATGTCCAATTTATGCAATCGAGCATGTACCTGGCGCAACTGCAAGAGCAATTCGGGCGAATTGAAAAGGAAATAGAAAGCGGAAAGACCGTTACTCTCAACTTGACCGACAATGATCGCGCTATCTCGTTGAGAGTCAGTCGCGACAAAGTGGTCGAAGCGGCTGCGCCGATTGAGTTGACCGCGTCCCGGAAGGCTCCTTCGCTGGCGGACAATAACCGTCTCACCGCGCTTGCGACCAACACTTTTACCTTTGACCTCGGCGAAGCGAACCGCCAAATCGAGCCAGCCCACCTTCGAGCGCAGACCTCTAAAGCCGCGAAAAAAGCAGACGCCAGCGCTGAGCATCAAACGCGCTTGGATCCGGGCGTGCCCACTCCGGCGGTTAGTTTTATAGGTAGCGAATGGCTTGTCGTCGACGATTTCAAGTACGCGGCCAATGGCGGGTTTGCCATCACCGCAAAGCGCGGGTTCAAGACCGACCTGGCGAGCGTCCCGCGCCTATTTTGGGGCTTCAT
Source organism: Acidobacteriota bacterium (assembly GCA_046765915.1). Classification (GTDB taxonomy): domain Bacteria; phylum Acidobacteriota; class Thermoanaerobaculia; order Multivoradales; family UBA5704; genus DATARR01. The sequence continues at coordinate 4,360 of JBKPTH010000141.1, forward strand.
CGCATCTTTTGAGCTGTCGTTGGCCGGCCCGATCTACCACGACCTGATCTACCGCTCGGGTGGCCGAGTCGTGCTGCCGGACGGCGAGGTCTCCCCCGCCGATAAGGTCTTTGCCCGCGAGGAGGCTGACGACCTTTTCCTGGAATTGATGACCCGCAACCGAATTGCTTACTGGAAGCGCAACGTCGCCTATCTCGCGGTTCGGTGGTTCGGCGAATCGTCTTGGCAGAATCGGAGCACTGAATAGACCTCTAACGAGGCTTCGCCTCAGACCGACGAGTTGTAGTAGTCGGGTGGGTTCGGGTTGGATGGGAGCAAGTGGCTCCGGCTGAGCGTAGGATCAGGTTCCGAGGAGCCCGGTCCGCTTTGGCCGCCAAGCGGCAGGTGGTCCCGAGGGACCTCGTCAACCGGAGCCAACGATGAGCGTAGCACACAGCGTCGCGGAGGTCCTGAGGGAGCACGTCACCTTGAGCGTCGAGGGAATCGACCGGATGTACCTCAACGTCTACGTTCCCCGTTTGCAGACGGACGTAGGGATTGCTTCGTTCTTTCGTTTTCACCGGGGCCATACTTTTGCGTCGTCGGTCCTGATGGAGCCGATCAGCCGGGCCTTCGCAGGTGGGATCGAGGAGTTCGCCGAAGCCGGTGGCATTCCGTTGATCCCGTTCGAGAAGGGAGTGCGCAAGGAGGATGTGGCGGCGGAGTATCGATCTACCTTTGTGAGGGAGGAAGGGGTGTTCTTGATCGGCAAAGCGCAGGAGAAGGCGCGGGTGTTTCGTACCCAAAAGCGGCGCGACCCGAAGACGGGGCAGAGCTATCCGTGGATCGTGTCCTCGACGGCGATGGTCAATCAGTACTACTTCTACTGTCTCGACTGCGACTTTGGCCCTTTCTTCCTGAAGTTCTGCTCCTACTTCCCCTACAACGCCAAGCTCTGCCTGAACGGGCACGAGTACGCCAAACAGCAGCTGCGCCGTCAAGGCATCGACTTCGAGCCTCTCGACAACGGGGTGCTCTCGTGCGCAGAGCCGAGGCGTCTGCAGCGGATCTGCGACGGTTTGTCGGCGGAGAAGATCGATCGGCTGGCCCGGAAGTGGTTCCGCCTCTTGCCCCATCCCTTCACCAGCCGCGACCGCCAAGCCGGCTATCGCTACGATCTGTCGATCCTCCAGGCCGAGTTTTCTCTGACCCAGGTTCTCGACCGCCCCGTCCAGGGTCGAGTCTTCTTCGAAGAGGTCATTCGCGAGAATCTCGATCTCGGTCGTCCCGATCAAGTGCAGCTCATCTTTGCCCGGCGCGTCAGCCGCAAGACTCCGGGTACCTTTCGGACGCGTGTCATCACTGACGGCGTGATCCCCTCTCTGCACGTCAACTACAAGCGCTCCAGGATCAAGCAGTACTTCAAGGAAGGGCGCGCGCTGCGCGTTGAGACCACCATCAACAACACCCGCGATTTCGCCATCGGCAAGCGGCTGCATAACCTCCCAGCCCTGCGGGAGGTCGGCTTTCAAGCCAACCGACGTCTTCTCGACGTCCAACGCATCAGCCATGACTGCGCGATCGGCGAGGACGCCTTCCAGCAAGTGGTGCAACCTGTCACCATCGCTGGCCAGCGGGCTTCGGCCCTGCACTTCGATGACCCGCGCGTCCAGGCACTGCTCAGCGTCATCGTGTTGTTCGCCTTGCTGCCCCAGGGTTTTGCCAACAAAGACCTGCGCGAGCCTTTGGCTCACCTGCTGGGTATCGCCCCAGCTAAACTCACCCGGGGACGCATGACCTACGATCTCCGACGCCTGCGCCTGCACGGCTTCATCGAGCGCATTCCCCGAAGTCATCGCTATCGACTCACGGACAGAGGTCTTCGCACAGCGATCTTCTTTTCCCGGGTCTATGCCCGCCTCTTGCGACCCGGCTTTTCGCTACTCCACAGCCGAGCGCCCTGCAGCACCTCACCTCTGCACCCTGCGTTTGCCAAAGTCGAAAGCGCCATCATCCATCTCTGCGAGCAAGCGAGGCTGGCCGCATGAAACTTGACTCAATTACATCGAATTCGCGGGACCAAGGACTCTAG
>JBKPTH010000142.1:0-5723 GCA_046765915.1 Acidobacteriota bacterium
CCCTGACGCCGGAGGAGCGGGCCGAGCTGGGCTCCGCCTGGGCGGGGGAGGCCGCGGCGGACCGGCCCTCCCCGCCGCCCGCCGATCTCGACGAGGTGGCGGCGGCGCTGGCGGCAGCCAGGGATCTCGATGCGGTCGGCGAGATCCTGCTCGCCTTCCTCGGGCGCGACCACCGGCGGGCGGCGCTGTTCCAGGTGTCCCGCGACCGGATCAGCGGCTGGAAGGTGCTCGGCACGGGGGTCGACGGGCAAGCCTTCGCGGCCTTCTCCATCGGCTTCGACCAGCCGTCGGTGTTCCTCAACCTGCGCCAGGGCAGCGGCCTCCATCTCGGACCGCTGCCGCCCATGCCCGCGCACCGCCAGCTCGCCCGCACCTGGGGAGGCGAGCTGCCGCGCGACTGCATGATGCTGCCGGTGCGCATCAAGGACCGGCTGGTGATGGTGATCTATGCCGACGGCGCGGCGCGCGGTCCGGTCGAGCTGCCGCAGCTCCAGCGCCTCGCCTCGCTGGCCACCGCCGCCGTCGAGCGCTGCATCCTGCGGCGCAAGCACGGAGAGGCTAAGTCCCAGTAGGCTCTTCACTTGTTGACACCGCTCGGTTGACACCCCTTGAAAAGCGTTGCTAGACTGCCCGCCGTTTCGGAGCTGCAATGATCAAGTCGGACATCGTCGACCGCGTGGCGGAAATCACGGACGTGCCCCGGGTGAAGGCGGCGCAGGCCGTCGATATCATCATCGAGGCGATGAAGAACGCGCTCTGCGACGGCAAGCGCATCGAGCTGCGCGGCTTCGGCGTGTTCCAGGTGCGCGACCGCAAGAAGGGCGTCGGCCGCAATCCCAAGACCGGCGTGGAAGTGGCGATCTCCCCCGGCAAGACGGTGCGCTTCAAGCCCGGCAAGGACCTCAAGAATCTCTGAGCCGGACCTTCCTTCTCCGACTCTCCCGCCCCTCCCGATGAACGACGGCACCCGCGATTGGCGGCAGCCGCCGTTCCCGCCGCCGCTCATCGAGCTGCTGCCGGCGCCCGGCGACGTCTTCGCCGCCGCGCCGCCGCGCGAGCGGCCGCGCTACGGCCTGGCGCTGCTGCTCTTCGGCCTGACCTTCCTGTTCGCCAGCGCCATGGGGCCGGTGATGTACATCTTCTCGCGCACCGACGTCATGCTGCCCCCGGCGCTGCTGTGGCAGGATTTCCCTCTCCTGACCCCGCGCGTCGCGGCGTGGACCTGGCACGATCCCCACCTGCTGGCGATCGGGCTCAGCTTCTCGCTCACCGCGCTGACCATCCTGCTCGCTCACGAGCTGGGCCATTACATCGCCTGCCGCATCTACCGCCTGCCGTGCACGCTCCCCTACTTCCTGCCCGTGCCGTTGAATTTCGGCACCTTCGGCGCTTTCATCAAGATCAAGGCGCCCATCCGCGACAAGCGCCAGCTCTTCGACGTCGGCATCGCCGGGCCCATCGCGGGTTTCGTCACCCTGATCCCGTTCCTCCTCTACGGCATCGCGAAGTCCCAGCCCGCGCCGTTGACCGGCAGGGGCGAGATCCTCGCCCCAGGCCACTGCCTGGCCATCGAGCTGGCGACGTGGCTGTTCCACGGCCGGCTGGCGGAGGGCATGATCCTCAACCTCCATCCGGTCGCTCTCGGGGCCTGGCTCGGCCTGCTGGCCACGGCGATCAACCTGTTGCCGCTGGGGCAGCTCGACGGCGGCCACATCCTCTATGCCGCCACCGGCCGGATGCAGCGCAGGCTGGCTTTTCCGCTATGGCTGGTGCTCGGCGTGATGGGCTTCTATTGGGCGGGCTGGTTCCTCTGGTGCGTCATCGTGCTGCTGATCGGCCTCTACCATCCGCCGGTCTACGACGAGAGCGAGCCGCTGGATGCGAAGCGACGGCTCCTCGCCTGGCTCGCCCTCGCGATGTTCGTCCTCTCCTTCATGCCGGTGCCGATGCAGCCCGTGCTGCTGCGCTAGAGCTCCGCCCACAGCGTCACCGGCCCGTCGTTGACCAGGGCCACCTCCATGTGCTCGCGGAAGCGCCCGGTCTCGACGCGGAAGCCGCGGCCGCGGAGGTCCTCCACCAGCGCCTCGACCAGCGGCCGCGCCTCCTCGGGGGGCGCGGCGCGGTCGAACGACGGGCGGCGCCCCCTGGCGAGCGAGCCCGCGAGGGTGAACTGCGAGACCACCAGGAAGGCTCCCCCCACCGCGGCGAGGTCGAGGTTCATCTTGCCGGCCGCGTCGGCGAAGACGCGCAGGCCGGCCAGCTTCTCGGCCGCCGCGCGCGCCTTCCCGGGGCCGTCCCCGCGCTCGACGCCGACGAAGACGAGCAGGCCGGCGCCGATCTCGCCGACCACCTCGCCCGCCACTCTCACCGACGCCGAGGAAACTCGTTGACAGATGAAACGCATTTTTTGCGTCTATATAGGGCTGGAGGAAATTTCGCCCACGGCCGGCGGCTCTTCCGACCCGGAGGCGCCGCGACGGCTGTGATACCGTAACCGATTCAAGACCAGAGGAGAATGGGACGATGGTCAACAAAGTGATCCTGATCGGCAATCTCGGCCGTGACCCGGAGGTGCGGTCGACGCCCTCGGGACAGCCGGTCGCGAGCTTCACCCTGGCGACCAACCGCCGCTGGAAGGACAAGAACGGCCAGCGCCAGGAGCAGACGGAGTGGCACAGCATCGTCGTCTGGGGCAAGCAGGCGGAGATCGCGGGCCAGTACCTGACCAAGGGCAAGCAGATCTATCTCGAAGGACGGCTGCAGACCCGCTCCTGGGACGACCGCCAGACGGGCGAGAAGAAGTACAAGACCGAGATCGTCTGCGACCATTTCCAGATGCTCGGCAGCCCGCGCGGCGGCGACTTCGAGGCGCCGGGCGCCGGCGCCGCTCCCTCGGCCGGCCCCTCCTATGACGAAGGCGGCGGCGGCTTCGGCGAGCCCGAGGAGGACGACATCCCCTTCTGACGAGGGGTTACGCGCTCTCGTGCAGTTGCTCCAGCGCCTGGCGGATGCGGTCCAGCCGCTCGCCGTGGCTGGTCTCGCTCATGAACTTGACGTAGTCCTGCGCCGTGCGCAAAGTCAGCAGGCGCTGGCGATAGGTCTCCAGCCGGCGGTTGGCCTCCGCCACCCGCTCGCGCAGCGCCGGGTGCTCCAGGCGGGCGACGATCTCCGGCAGAGCCGCCAGGGTGTGACAGACGTTGACGACATCGCACCCGGCGGCGAAGCTGGCCTCGCAGCGCTCGGGGAGATCCCCCCATTCGTCCAGCGCCTTCATCTCCATGTCGTCGCTGAAGACGAGCCCGTCGAAGCCGAGCCGGCCGCGCAGGATGCCGCCGATGATCGCCGGCGACAGGGTGGCCGGCCGCATCGAAGCGTCGTAGGCCGGGTAGAGGGCGTGGCCCACCATCATGGCCCCCGCCAGGCGCTTGAGGGCGCGGAAGGGCTCGAGATCCGTGCGCAGCTCCTCGGCCGGCAGATAGACGGCGGACATGCGGAAGTGCGTGTCCTCGCCGGCGGCGCCGAGGCCCGGAAAGTGCTTCAGGCAGCCGCCCGCGCCGCCGGTGTACAGGCCGCGCAGGAACGCCTGGGCGCGCGGGATGACCTCCGCCGGGGTGGCGCCGAAGTAGCGCTCGTCGAGGGCGTTGTCGCTGGCGCCGTGGTCGAGGTCCACCACCGGCGCGTAATCGACGTCGATGTCGAACAGCCGCAGGGCCTGCGCCACCCAGTGGCCCGCCTGCAGCGCATAGCTCGGCGGGTGCCTGGCGAGCAGCGAGGCGCCCGGCGCCGGCCCCACCACCTCCTGCAGCCGGTCCACGCGGCCGCCTTCGGCGTCGATGGCGAACACCGCCTCCGGCAACAGCCGGCGGAGGGCCGTCATCAAGTCGTTGAGCTGCTCCTCGTCCTTGATATTGCGCTTGAAGAGGACGACGCCGCCCGGCTTGTGCGCTTCGAGCAAGCCGGCGGACTCGGCGTCCAGCTCGGGCCCGGGGATGCCCACGAAGACCTGCTCGGCGGGCCGCATAGGTGGGGGATCTTACAGGAGGCGGCTCTTCAAACTGTGCAACAGATTCAGCGCCGCCACCGGCGTCAACTGCTCCACGTCGACCTCGCGCAGCAGGGTGGCCACCACCTGCTCGGGCGGCACGAAGAGGGTGAGCTGGGCCGGCGCGCCGGTCTCGGGCGCGTTGCCGCGGGCGAGGCGGGGCTTGCCGTAGGGGTCGTACTCCTGCGCTTCCAGGTTGGCCAGGATCTCGCCGGCGCGATCGATCACCGCGGCAGGAAGCCCCGCCAGCCGCGCCACGTGCAGGCCATAGGACTTGTCGGCGCTGCCCGGCACCACGCGGCGGAGGAAGACGATCCGCTCCTCCCATTCCTTGACCGCCATCGTGCGGTTCACCACCCGCGGCAGCAGCGAAGCGAGCTCCGTCAGCTCGTGGTAATGCGTGGCGAAGAGGGTCTTCGGCCGGCGGTGCTCGTGCAGGTGCTCGACGATCGCCCAGGCGAGCGAGAGGCCGTCGAAGGTGGCCGTGCCCCGCCCCACCTCGTCGAGGATCACCAGGCTGTTCGCCGTCGCGTGGCGGAGGATGTTCGCCGTCTCGATCATCTCCACCATGAAGGTGGACTCGCCGCGCGCGAGATCGTCCGAGGCGCCGACGCGGGTGAAGATGCGGTCGGCGACGCCGATCGTCGCCTCGTCCGCCGGCACGAAGCTCCCCGCCTGCGCCATGAGGACGATCAGCGCCACCTGCCGCAGGTAGGTCGACTTGCCGCCCATGTTGGGACCGGTCAGCAGAACGATCTGCGAGCGCTCGGCGTCGAGCTCGGCGTCGTTCGGCACGAACGCGTCGCGGCTCGCCTGCTCGACCACCGGATGGCGGCCTTCGCGGATGACGATCGGCGCACCCGCCGGCGCCATCCGCGGGCGGACGTAGCGCTGCCGCGCCGCCACCTCGGCGAAGGAGGCCAGGGCGTCGAGGGTGCCGAGCGCCGCGGCGAGCGCCGTGAGCCCCGGCGCCGCGGCGGCGATGCTTCGGTTGAGCTCGCGGAAGAACCGCTGCTCCAGCTCGATCTGCCGCTCCTCGGCGGCGAGGATCTGCTCCTCCAGCTCCTTGATCTCCGGCGTCACGTAGCGCTCGGCGTTGACCAGGGTCTGCTTGCGGATGTAGTCCGCCGGCACGCGCTCCTGGTTGGCCCGCGTCACCTCCAGGTAATAGCCGAAGACCTTGTTGTAGCGGATCTTGAGCGAGCTGATGCCGGTGCGCTCGCGCTCGCGCACCTCCAGCGCCAGGATGTGGCGCTTGCTGTCGCGGGTGAGCGAGCGGTAATGGTCCAGGTCCGCGTCCACGCCGGCGGCGATGACGCCTCCCTCCTGCAGGTTGGGAGCGGGGGACGGCTCCAGCATGCGCGCCAGCTCGGCGTGCAGCTCGGGCAGGGGATCGGTCTCGGAGAGCCGGGCGAGGAGCGGCGCCTCGCCGGGAGCGAGCGCCGCCAGCTCGGCGAGGATCGCCGGCGCCTCGCCGAGCGCGTCGCGCAGCGCCGCCGCCTCGCGCGGCGTCAGCGTGCCGAGCACCGCGCGGGCCACCAGACGCTCGGGATCCGCCGTGCGGGCCAGCCGCTCGCGGATGCGCTCCCGCCGGAGATTGTCCGCCGCCAGAACGCCCACGGCCCGCTGGCGCTCCGCGATCGCCGCGGGATCGACCAGCGGCCGGCGGAGCCACTCGCGC
>JBKPTH010000143.1:0-32129 GCA_046765915.1 Acidobacteriota bacterium
CACCAACTTCAACCGGCTCGCCCGCCGCTTCCTGGATCCCTGACCTCGAGCCGGCCGCCGCGCGCGTAGCGGGCCAGGGCGCGGCCGATGCGGGCGAACGCCGCCGCGTCGGCGGCGACCCGCTCCGGCCAGGCCCAGCCCGGCGGCAGGCGGGGCGCGGCGAAGTCCTGCCGCGCCGCCGCGCCATGGATCACCGCGTCCCGCCGGTCGAGCGCCTGCGGATCGTCAGGATGGTGGAAACCGCCGCCCAGCCCCGAGTTCCAGACCAGCGACCGCGCGGGGTAGAGCCCCAGGCCGCCGTGCCGGAACAGCGTGAAGTACCACTGCGTGTCCCAGGAGTCGAACCCGCCGTCCATCGTCCGCTCGAGGGTTTCGGCATAGGCGAAGGAGCCGCCGGCGTCGAACCGCCAGCGCGCCGCCGGATCGGCGAGCACCGCCTGCCAGCCGCGCGGATGGTACTCGTAGAGGTCCCACGCCCGCTTCCAGGTCGCCCAGCCCCAGGCGAGCGCGATGGGGGCGAAGAACAGCGCCGGCTCCGGCGGGTGCTCCGCGGCGTACATGTAGCCGCCCACCATGAAGACCCGCGGGTCCGCCGCGTAGCGGTCGAGGGCGCCGTCGACGTAGGCCAGGAAGTCCGGCGAGACCACCACGTCGTCTTCCACCACCACGACGCGCCCGCAGGCGGCGCAGAGCTCGCCGATGGCCTCGGTGAGGTTGCGGAAGCGGTAGTTGCGCGGGCGCTCCACCAGCCGGCCGCCGCACCGTCCCACCCATCGCCGGGCGACCGCGCGCGCGGCCACGCAGCCAGGGACGTCCTCCTCGCGGGCGGCGGCGTCGCAGAAGACGTGCAGCCGGTCCGGGTCGAATCCGGGGCAGCGCGCGAGCGCGGCCAGCGCGATTTCGAGATGGCGGGGACGGTCGTAGGCGAAGACGGCGATGGGGGCGCTCCGCTCCATGCCTCTCTCCACGGTCGTTTCAGGTAGAATAGCCGCCCTGCGCACCCTTAATCCCTAAACGTCGCTCTCCGGAGCTGTGGCTCCAGGAAGGGAGCGAGCTGCTGAGGAGGTCCTGTATGGCTGATCCTCGAAGCTGCCGCCGGCCGCTGACAGCCACAATCTCCATCCTTCTGGCCGTGCTCGCGGCCAGGCCCCTCTTCAGCCATCACGGCGGCGGGTCGTCGGGAAGGGCGGGCTATCATGACACGGCTCCCTACGAGGACATCGATGTCGTGCACGTCGTCTTCGCCAGCCATCTCGACGTCGGCTGGGCGCTACCCTCGACGACGACACCCGGCGATACGACCTCGAGCTATGCGATCCAGGTCATCAATGAGTACTTCCAATCCTACTTTCCACAGGCGCTCAAGACGGCCGCGGAGCTCAAGCCACGAGGGTACAACTACTCCTTCACCTCCTATCCGTGGCTCATCTCGCTGTACCTGGACTGCCCGGCAGACCAGAACATCACCTGCCCTTCCACCGGGACCTGCCCCGTGGGGCTCTGCACCCTGGCATGCCCCAAGGCGAGCGAGCGGCAGCAGCTCATCCATGCCCTGGCCGATGGGACCATAGCCTTGCAGGGGCATCCGTTCGAGATCCTTCCCGAGCTGATGGACCCTTCCCTGTACAGATTCGGTCTCAGCCTGTCGCAGGACCTCGCAAAGTACCTCCCCGAAACCGCGACGATCACGGCCAGCAACCGGGACGTGCCCGGCATGACCCAGGGGGTCATTCCGCTGCTGCGCCAAGCCGGGATCCAGGCCCTCTCGATCGGCTCCAACGGCGAGGTCGTGGCGCCCGCCACCCCTCCTGTGTTCTGGTGGAAAATCCCCAACCAGCCGGAAAAGCTGCTGGTGTTCTGGCATCCCGGCGGCTACGGCGGAATTCGTCCGGGGGACGCGGTGGTGATCCCGGGATTCAGGCAGGCGCTCGTCACCTTTTTCAGTGGCGACAACGCCGGTAACATCACGGCTCAATACGTGCTCCAGATTCTTTCCATCCTGCGCGCGGAGTTCCCCAACGCCAAGAAGATCATGCCTTCCAGTTTCGACGCGTTCACCGCCGAGCTGCTGAAGGATGAGAAGGCTCTGGCGGCCCTGCCGGTCATCGAACAGGAGATCGGGGACACCTGGATCTACGGCGCGGCCGCCGATCCCTGGAAGCTCGCCGTATATCGGGAGATGACGCGCGCGCGCGCCGAGTACCTTGCTCGAGGCGGCAAGGAAGACGAGGCGGTGAAAAGGTTCAGCCGCTTCCTCATCAAGATCCCGGAGCACACCGCCGGCGTCAACGCCACCAACTATCCCTTCCCTCCTGGCCTGAACGGTGAGTCCAACTGGTCGAACCCGGGATTCCAGTCCGTAGCCAGCAACTGTCAGTTTCAGTGGGTCCAGTATTCCTGGGACGAGCAGCGCATGTTCCTGCAATGGGCTTTCGACCTTCTCGGCGACGAGCACCCCCTGGCGAAAGAAATCCTCCGCCGCCTCGAGAACATGGTGCCGACTCCACCCAAGACTCCGGACTCGGCCCTGGTGCCGAGCGAGCAGTGGAATCAGCCTTTCGAATGCGGCAAGTGGACGCTGCGCTTCGACGGACGCGGGGCCATCGTGTCGCTGGTCGACACGACGTCGCAGCGCGAATGGGCGTCGTCCGATCATCCCCTCGCCCTCCTGCGTTACGAGACTTTCGGGCCCGACGCCTTCACCTTTTTCGCCAACCGCTATTCCTATGAATGGCCGCCGGACGACGGTTTCAGCGACGCCTGGGGCAAGCCGGGCCTCACCGCTCCCCCGGCGGCCCGCAGGAGCTGGACACCCATTCTCGGCGGGATGTGGAAGACCGAGGGCAAGGCGTCCTGCCAGTTCGTGTTGCAGACGGGCCTCGATCCGGTCGCCCAAACCGATTACGGCGCTCCCCAGACCCTCTGGACCAAGCTGGAGGTGCCCAAGTCAGGCTCCGCCCTGACGCTCGATCTGCAGTGGTTCAACAAGACCACGACGCGGCTCCCCGAGTCGATCTGGCTCCAGTTCCAGCCCAAGCCGGCGAAGCGCGAGGGGTGGCGCCTCTGCAAGCTGGGGCAGGCGATCGACCCCCTCAAGGTCGTGGTCAACGGCAACCGCCATCTGCACGGCGTCTGGGAGGGGGTCTCCTACTGCGGCGCGGAGGACGGCGCCTCCTTCTTCCTGGAGACCCTCGACGCCGCCCTGGTCTCGCCGGGCCAGCACGAGATCCTCGACTTCAACGACAATCCCCCGCAGCCCGAGCAGGGGATCCATGTCAACCTGTTCAACAACTTGTGGGGCAACAACTTCGCGCAGTGGTACCCGTGGACCGATACCCCGCAGCCGGTGAACCCGTCGCAGCCTGCGATCGTCCCCTTCGGCGGCCCCCCCGACGCGCGGTTCCGGTTCGTGCTCCACTTCGGCGACGGATGCCAGCAGCCGGCGTCCTGCTCGCTGCCCGTCACCCAGTAGGAAGCTCGCGTGCTCCACCTGAGCTACCTCAACGCCGTGGTCAAGGCTCGCTCGCGCCTGCGCCGGCTCGACCGCGCCCCCATCGGCGGCACGCGCGACGAGATCCGGATGTTCATCATCGCGCGCAACGAGTCGCTGCGGCTGCCGTTCCTCCTCGACTATTACCGCCGCATGGGGGTGGACCGGGTCTTCGCGGTCGAGAACGACTCGACCGACGACACCCTCTCGATCCTGCTCGCTCAGGAGCGGACGCACGTCTTCCAGACCTCCGACGACTACTCCGGCCACTGGCGCTGGATGGAGTACCTGCTGGAGGTCCACGGACGCGGCCACTGGTGCCTGGTCGTCGACGCCGACGAGCTGCTGATCTACCCCTGCTGGGAGGAGCTGTCGATCCGCGACCTGTGCCGGTTCCTCGACCGGCAGGGGGCCACGGCGCTGGGCGGCCTGCTGCTCGACCTCTATTCCGCCGAGCCTTTCGATCAGCTCCGCTATCGTCCCGGGGACGACCCGCTGGAGATGCGCTGGTTCTACGACCCGGATTCGCACCGGAAGGTCGAGTTCCGCGTGCCCAATCCGAAGACGGGAAAGGAGTTCCACTGCGAGGCCTACCTCGGCGGCGTGCGCTACCGCGTGTTCGGGGCCTCCCCGGCGCTGACCAAGGTCCCGCTCGTGCGCTGGGGCCGCGACACGTACCTGATCCAGGGCATGCACGCGGCGGACAACGTCGTCTTCTCGCCCGTCGAAGGCGCGGTCCTGCACTTCAAGTACTTCCAGGATTTCGTCGGCCGGGTCTTCTACGAAGCCGAGCGGAGCCAGCACTGGAACGACGCCCACGAGTACCGGATCATGGCGCGCGGCCTGGCCGGCGGCGAGGTGAGCTCCTTCTACTCTCCGCATTCGCAGCTCTTTACCGGGCCCGAGCAGCTCACCGCTGCGGGGATCCTGCGCGACACCCCCGCCCTGCGGGACTACGCGCGCCGGCTGCGCGAAACGCGCGGCGCGGCGAGGACCGAGCCGCGCTGGCCGCTGCCGGAGCCCACAACCTCTGGAGGTCCAGTCCATGGCTGACGCACGAACCCGGAACGGCGCTTCCGCCGCTCTCCTCGCCGCCGCCCTGCTGGGGCTCGCGGCCGGCCCCCTCCGGAGTCAGGATTCGCCGCCGCCGGCGGCCGGCGCCGCGGAGAGACACCAGGTCCGCGTCTCGAAGAAGACGACCGTCGAGGCTCCCGCGGACGCGGTCTGGGAGATCGTCGGCGACTTCAACGGGCTCGGCAAGATGCTCGACGCGGTCGCCAAGAGCACACTCACGGGCACCGGCGTCGGCGCGGTCCGCCTGATGATCCTGCAGGACGGGAGGGAGGTCGAGGAGCGGCTGGAGAGCTTCGACCCGCAGGCCCGCACCCTCACCTACCGCGCCCTGCGCACGCCGCTCGCCGTCAACGACTACGTCAGCACGATGACCGTGCGCGAGCTCGGGCCGAACCTCTCCGAATTCGAATGGTCCAGCACCTTCGAGCCCGCCGGGATCTCCGACGACGAGGCGCGGGGGCTGGTCGAGGGCTTCTACGTGGCGGCGTTCGAGGGGCTCAAGAAGCGGCTCGCGCCGCAGCCGCCGCCGCAGTGACCGCGGTGGCGCGGCGGGGGGGTCAGCCGACCGTGGCCCCCGCGCACTTGTCGCACAGCGGCAGAGCGCTGAAGTCGCCGGCGGCCGAATCGCGGAGCTGGCGGCGCCGGCGCTCGCCGTTCCACAGCTCCAGGATGCTGCTCTCCCGGACGTTGCCGACGGACTGCTCGCCGTCCACGTCGTAGCAGCAGGTGACGCACTCGCCGTTGGCCAGGATGCCCAGGAAGTGGTGGAGCTTGGGGCAGTTCTGCTTCGGCAGCCGCGGCAGCTCGCGCAGCGTGAAGTCCTCGCCGCCCGCGAACTGCTCGGTGATCTTGGTGAAGTAGGTCACGTGCGGATGCCGGCCGAAGACCGCCTCGAAATCGGCCTGCGTCTCGTCGGGATTGAGCCTCGTCTGCAGGTACTGGATGGTGATCCGCAGCCCCGTGCCCGCCGCCTGGTCGATCAGCAGCTTCACCTTGTCGCAGAGCTCGTGGAACCGGTTGTTGGCGCGCAGCACGCGGTAGACGTCTTCGCGCACGCTGTCGACGGCGACCAGGACCTCCGTGCAGTAGGTCCTCAGGACGTGAATGCGATGCCGGTTGAGGATCAGGCCGTTGGTGGAGATGCCGCCCAGCCCCAGGCCATGCTCCCGGAAATACGCCATGAGTTCTTCGATCCTGGGGTGCAGGAGCGGCTCTCCGTAGATATGGAACCAGTCCACCTCGATGCCGAACCGCCGCGACTGATCGACGACCTCGCGAAACAGGTCGGGCTCGATGAAGCCGGCCGGGCGCTCCATGGTGCCCAGCGTGCACATCGGGCAACGCAGGTTGCAGTGGTTGGTGAGCTCGAGACAGAACACCCCGCGATCCTTCCCGCCTGATTGGACCAGCTTTCAAGCGACGATAGAAGGTTGGCGCCCCTCGGGTCAAGGCCGGCCTCGATGGTACTCTCCAGCGAGGAATCGGAGGAACGGAATGCGAGCGTCGCGGACGATCTTCTTTGCCGGCTGGACGGCCTTCTCCCTGTCGATGTTTCCGAGCTCCCAGGCGCCCGCAGCGGGTGAGCGCGTCATCGTCCTGCGGCCGGAGGCGATCCTCGACGTCGAGGCCGGCCGCCGGCTGCCGGGCAAGCGGGTCGTGGTGCGCGGCGGCCGTATCGAGGCGATCCTCGACCCGGCGAATCCCCTGCCCGAAGGCGCCGAGGTGATCGAGCTGCCGGGGCTGACCGTGCTGCCAGGAATGGTCGACGCGCACGTCCACCTCGCCTGGGCCGGAGCTGCAGGGGTACTTGCCGGCAAGGACGAGGCGCGGGCCACGCTGGAGGCCGGCTTCACCACGGTCCACAACCTCGGCTCCACCGGCTGGGCCGACCTCGCTCTCCGCGACGCCATCGAGCGCGGCCAGGTCCCCGGCCCTCGCATGCTGATCGCCGGCCCCGCCGGGCTGAAGGGAGGCGTCTGCGACGCGGTGTTCCAGGGAGAGGGGGCGGTCACCTCCGCGGAGCAGGCGGTCGCCAAGGTGCGGGAGCTGATCGGCCGCGGCGTCGACGTGATCAAGCTCTGCGCCGGCGGCGGCGTGATCCCCTCGGCCGCGGACGCCGAGGCGGTCGAATTCACCGAAGAGCAGATGAGGGCCATCGTCGCGGAAGCCCACCGGCAGGGACGCAAGGTGGCGGCGCACGCGCAGGGGCCGCGGGCCGTCGCGAACGCCGTCCGCGCCGGAGTCGACTCGATCGAGCACGGCTCTCTCGTCGACGAGGCGGGAGCACGGCTGATGAAGGAACGCGGCGTTTTCCTGGTGCCGACCCTCTACCGGCTGGACTACGTCTACGAGCAGGCGCGCGCCGCCGGCGCCCCATCCGAGCAGCTCAAGAGGAGAGCCGAGGGACGGGAGGCCGTCCAACAACGCCTGCGGTCGGCGGCGGCGCTGGGCGTTCCCATCGCGTTCGGCACCGACGCCACCGTCATCCCGCACGGCACGAACGCCAAGGAATTCGAGGCTCTGAAGGCGATCGGCCTGTCACCGGCCGAAGCGCTGCGCAGCGCCACCGTCAACGCGGCGAAGCTCCTGGGCTGGGACGACCGGATCGGCGCCGTCCGCCCCGGTCTGCTCGTCGACCTCATCGCCGTCGACGGCGATCCGCTCCAGGACCTCACCGCCCTCCAGCGGGTTCGCTTCGTGATGAAGGGCGGAGTCGTCTACCGGCGCGACGCGAGATGACCGGCATTACTCGGGGTCTTCTTCTCGAAGCTTGTCGATCAGCTCGTTGGTAACCGCGCCTCCCCGGGAAGGGAACGGCTTGAAGCCATAGAAGCTCTCCGGTTGATCCTCCCTGGTAATCCGAGACCGGTGCATCAAAGCTTCGCGCGCTAGGTCCGACAAGAGTTCTCCGACGCTACGCTTCTCTCTTCGGGCCGTTTCTTTGACTGCCAGGAGAACATCATCCGCTATGTCGAGGGTAGTGCGCATACACATCAACCCCGCACCAGTATGTCGAGCGCCGTCGCTGCGAACAACCACACCGACAGCGCCCCGTTCGCAGTGAAGAAAGCCGCGTTGAGACGCGAGAGGTCCCCCGGCCTTACCACCCAGTGCTGGTAGGCGATGAGGAGGAAGCAGCCGACCCAGCCTACCCAATATCCGGGGCCGAGACCGGGCGGATAAATCCGCGGCAGCAGGGCCAGCAAGGCGAGCGTTCCGGCGTGGAGGACGGCGGAGATCCACAGCGCTCCCACGACGCCGAAGCGGGCGGGCACCGAGAAGAGGCCGCTCCGGCGGTCGAAGTCGAGATCCTGGAGGGCGTAGAGCACGTCGAAGCCGGCCACCCAGCAGAGCACCGCGCCGGCGAGGACGAGCGGCGTGGCTTGCACGTCGCCCCGCACCGCGATCCAAGCCCCCAGCGGCGCGCCGGCGAGCGACAGCCCCAGGATCAGGTGGGAGCCCCAGGTGAAGCGCTTGGTATACGAGTAGAGGAACAGGATGGCGAGCGCCAGGGGCGAGAGGGCCAGGGCCAGCGGGTTGAGCCGCCAGGCGGCGAGGACGAGCAACGCCGCGCTCGCCACGACGAACAGGATCACGGCCTGTGGCGTGACCAGCCCCACCGGTAAGGCCCGCCCGGCCGTGCGCGGATTGGCGGCGTCGATCCGACGATCCACCAGCCGGTTGAACCCCATGGCGGCGCTGCGCGCGCCCACCATCGCCACCACGATCCAGCCGACCGTGCGCCAGGAAGGCCACCCCTCCGCCGCGAGCAGCATGCCGAGGAAAGCGAAGGGCAGGGCGAACAGCGTGTGCTCGATCTTGATCATCTCGAGCACGGTCGAGAGGGTGCGGAGGGGGCGCATGGGAGGGGATATTGTATCCATGCCGCTCCGGTCTAGATCGCCGTTCCCTACCGCGCCCGCACGTTCAGCAGCTTCAGCGGCACGAAGTTGTAGTTCTCGACGTCGACGGTGCCGGCCGTCAGGCTGATCTTGGCCGCCGCGAACATCTGGCCTTCGCCCTTGCCGTCCTTGCCGAGCTTGATCTCGATGTAGCTGAACGGGTAGTCCAGGCTGCGCGCGCCGGAGGCGAATTCCCGGAAGGAGATCTGGCGATCCATCATGAGGTGAATGACCCGCCCGTTGGCCGTCGGCGTCGAAGTCGCCACCGCGATCGGATAGCCGAGGCTGCTGCCGACCCGGATGTACCCCTTCTCGAGGTCCCACAAGGCCTCGCGCAGGGCGTCGGGTCCCTTGTTGGCGAGGATGCCGGAGAGCTTCTTGATCTCGGCCGGGGTCGAGTATTGTTCGATGCCGATCACGACCGGGGTGGTTCCGCCCCGCTCCGGGTTGACCAGAGTCGCCGTGAACCGCTCGGCTCTGGCCGCCGGAAGGCCGGCCGCCGAGATCACGAGCGCCAGGGCGCAGGCGAGCCATGCGATCTTCGGTTTGGGACTGCTTTTCTCGTTCATGGGAACACTCCCTTCACGACACGACCTCTTTCCAAGCAAAGCGCGCACCAATAAAGATGGAGGCTGTGATATCGCAGAACGAGATGTCCTTTCGTTATACACTCCTCAACATGAAGTCGTCGCGGCGCAGGCTCAACGCCATCGACGGTAGGGCGGGCGCGGGGTGAGCCTTTCCGGGGCATCGACGCCCTCTTACGGGACCCAGACGAGAGGCATCGATCACGAGCTCGTGATCCTCGCGCACCTGGTGCAGATGGTGAAAGCCGTCCGCAACGTCGCGGACGAGGACGTGGCGCGCCAATTGGGGGTGAGCGCCGCCGCGGCGGCCCAGATGTTCTCCGAGAGCGCCAGATTGACACTCGACGAGCTCCGCCGGCTCTTCCTGGCGGTCGGCATGACCACCGACGGCGTCTTCGAGATCTCGCCGGGGGAGCCGGAGAAGACCGTCCTCTCGCCCATGGGCTTCGGCAACGCGATCGAGCAGGGTCTGGAGATCCTCAACGAGGAATCGCCCGAGGAAGCGGCGGCGGGGGGCGAAGCGGCGAGCACGTAGGGCGGGGACAAGCCCCGCCCTACGTTGCTTCGGTCACTGCTGCGGCGGTCTGTAGTCGTGGCCGTCGTAGCGGTCGCGGTCGCCGTCATACCGGTCGCGGCCATCGTCGTAGCGGTCGCGGCCGTAACGGTCCCGTCCCTGGTAGCCCTTGCCGTAGCCGGAGCGGCCGTAATAGCGGCCGAGCTCGTTCATCAGGCTATAGATCTGGTCCATGCCGCGGTCGACGTAGGGCCGGGGCTGGATGTAGCGCAGGGAATCGGACAGGCTGAAGAAAGCCTCCTCCAGTTGCGCGAAGCTGTCGTCGCGATTCCGGCCGCCGCGATACTGGCCGTCCTGCCTGTAGCGGTCGTCGTTCCGCCGGTAACGGTCGTCGTTCCGATCATCATAGCCGTCCTGATAGCCGCGACCTTCGAGCTGGCGCTGGAGACGGGCGGCCTGCTCGTTGAGCTCGTGCAGGTCGGCCGCGACGCGGGCCTCGGCGCGGTTCGGCCGCCGGTTGTTGCGCTCGAACTGGCGGTGGATGTAGGTGGCGGTGTCCTCCAGCTCGCGGGCCAGCGCGGCGACGCGGTCCCGCTGGCCGGAGTTGGGATAGCGGTAGCGGTCCTGCGACGGGTACCCGCGGCCCTGCGCCTGCAGGGCGGGAGCGAGCGACAGGACGAGAAGAGCGGCGAGCACGGTGAGGCGTTTCATGGGTGTCTCTCCTTGTTGTGACGCGGACCTTCAAGGGCAAGGCCGATGCCAGAGGTGGGTCCGCTGAAAACAAAGGAGTTACGGAAGATCGGCCACCGCGAAGCGTCCTCCGGAGAGGACGCCTCGCCTCATCTTCAAGCCGCCTCACCCAACCTGACCTCTGGCGTCGCGGCCGCGCCGCGCATCTCCGTGCGCCGTTTCCAGATCTTGTAGACCGCCGGGTAGACCAGCAGCTCGAGCAGGAACGAGGTCACCAGGCCGCCGATCATCGGCGCCGCGATGCGCTTCATCACGTCGGCCCCGGCCGAGGTGGACCACAGGATGGGCAGCAGGCCCATGAAGGCGGCGGCGACGGTCATCATCTTCGGCCGCGCGCGCTTGACGGCGCCGTGGACGATCGCCTCGTCGAGGTCGGCCAGAGTCCTCAGCCGGCCCTCGCGCTTCGCCTCGTCGTAGGCGAGGTCGAGGAAGAGGAGCATGAAGACGCCGGTCTCGGCGTCGAGACCCAGCAGCGCGATCATCCCCACCCAGGCGGCGATCGAGACGTTGTAGCCGAGGATGTAGAACAGCCAGACGGCGCCCACGGCGGAGAAGGGCACCGCCAGCATCACCACGGCGGCCTTGAAGGGCGAGCGGGTGTTGGCGTAGAGCAGGACGAAAATGAGCGCCAGGGTGATCGGCACCACCACCTTGAGGCGCTGGCGCACGCGCACCATGTTCTCGTACTGGCCGCTCCACTGCAGCGAGTAGCCCGCCGGCAGGGTGAGCTTGCGGCGCACCACCTCCTTCGCCTCCGCGACGTAGCCGCCGATGTCGCGGCCGGCGACGTCGACGTAGACGTAGCCGGCGAGGAAGCCGTTCTCGTCGCGCAGCATGGCCGGTCCCTGCACGACCTGGATGTCGGCGATCTGGGCCAGCGGCACCTGGACGCCGGTGGGGGTCGCGACGAGGACGCGGGCGAGGCTCTGCGGCTCGTCGCGCAGCTCGCGCGGATAGCGCACGTTGACCGGATAGCGCTCGCGCCCCTCGATCGTCGTGGTGACGTTCTCGCCCCCCACGGCGGTGCCGATGACCCGCTGCATCTGCTCAATCGTCAGGCCGTAGCGCGCGAGCTGGTCGCGCCGCGGCACGATGTCCACGAAATAGCCGCCCGCCACCCGCTCGGCGTAGACGCTGCGCGTGCCGGGGATGCCGCGCAGCAGGGCCTCCAGGCGCTCGCCGGTGCGCTCGATCGCCGCCAGATCGCTGCCGAAGACCTTGACGCCGATGGGCGTGCGCACACCGGTCGACAGCATGTCGATGCGGTTCTTGATCGGCATCGTCCAGGCGTTGGTGACGCCGGGGATGCGCAGCGCCCGGTCCATTTCGTCGATCAGCTCCTCGTAAGACATGTGGTCGGGCCAGAACGGCCCGAAGGCCGGCTTCATCCAGTCGGGACTCCAGGAGGAGTACCAGCGCGGCTTCGGCCGCCACTGGCTCTCGGGCTTCAAGACGACCGTGGTCTCGACCATCGACAGCGGCGCCGGATCGGTCGAGGTGTCGGCGCGGCCGGCCTTGCCGAAGACGCGCTCGACCTCGGGGAAGCTCTTGAGGACGCGGTCCTGGGATTGCAGCAGCTCGGCCGCCTGGCTCACCGAGATGCCGGGCAGGGTGATGGGCATGTAGAGGATGGTCCCCTCGTTCAACGGCGGCATGAACTCCGAGCCCAGCCGGAAGTACAGGGGGAGGCTCACCGCCACCAGCGTCAGGGCGGCCGCGATCACCAGCCCCGGGCGCCGCAGCACGAAGCGGCAGGCCGGCTCATAGACGCGGAAGATGGAGCGGCTCACCGGGTGCTTCTCCTCCGGGTGGTAGGTGCCTACGGCCACCTTGCTGGCCAGCCGGGCGAGCCAGCGCGGCCGGAAGGTGAACGGGTCCATGCGGGTGAACAGCATGCGCAGGGCCGGGTCGAGAGTGATGGCGAGCAGCGCGGCGATGGCCATCGCCAAGTTCTTCGAGTAGGCGAGAGGCTTGAACAGCCGCCCCTCCTGGTCGACCAGGGCGAAGACCGGCAGGAAGGCGGCGGCGATCACCAGCAGCGAGAAGAAGACCGAGGGC
This sequence comes from Acidobacteriota bacterium, assembly GCA_046765915.1. Taxonomy (GTDB): domain Bacteria; phylum Acidobacteriota; class Thermoanaerobaculia; order Multivoradales; family UBA5704; genus DATARR01. The sequence continues at coordinate 12,376 of JBKPTH010000143.1, forward strand.
CCCACCTCCTGCAGCGCCTCCAGGCGCACCTGGTGGAAGTCCCCCTTCCTGCCCCCGGCCTGCCAGCGCTGCAGCTTGTTGTAGGCGTTCTCCACCTCGACGATGGCGCCGTCCACCAGGATGCCGATCGAGATGGCGATGCCGGCGAGCGACATGATGTTGACCGTGACGCCGAAGTAATAGAGCGGGATGAACGCGACGAGCACGGAGACGGGGATGGTGATGATCGGCACGATGGCCGACGGGATGTGCCAGAGGAAGAGCAGGATGATCAGGGAGACGATGATCATCTCGATCACCAGCTCGTGCTTGAGGGTGCCGAGGGCGCGGGTGATGAGGTCCGAGCGGTCGTAGGTGGTCACCACCTCGACCCCCTCGGGCATGCCGGGCGCGAGCTCCGCGAGCTTGGCCTTCACCCGCTGGATGACGTTCAGGGCGTTCTCGCCGTGGCGCATGACGACGATGCCGCCCACGGTGTCGCCGAGACCGTCGAGATCGGCGACGCCGCGGCGGATCTCGGGCCCGAGCTCCACCCGCGCCACGTCGCGCAGCAGCACGGGCACGCCGCCCGGTCCCACCTTGAGCACGATCTGCTCGAAGTCCTCGGGCCGCTTGGCGTAGCCGCGGCCGCGCACCATGTACTCCGTGCCGCTCGCCTCCAGCAGCCGGCCCCCCACCTCGTCGTTCGAGCTGCGGACGGCTTCCACCACGTCGTCGAGCGGCAGGCCGTAAGCGGCCAGGCGGTTGGGATCGACGGTGATCTGGTACTGCTTGACGAAGCCGCCGACGGCGGCCACCTCGGCGACGCCGGAGACGGACTGCAGGGCGTAGCGCAGCGTCCAGTCCTGGTAGGAGCGCAGCTCGTCGAGCGAGTGCCTGTCTGACCGGTCCACCAGCGCGTACTGGAACACCCAGCCGACGCCGGTGGCGTCCGGTCCCAGCTCCGTCTGCACGCCTTCGGGCAGCCGCGACTGGATCTTCGACAGGTACTCGAGCACCCGCGAGCGCGCCCAGTAGATGTCGGTGCCGTCCTGGAACACCACGTAGACGTAGGAGAAGCCGAAGTCCGAGTAGCCGCGCACCGCCTTGACGTGGGGAGCGCCGAGCAGCGCGGTGACGATGGGATAGGTGACCTGGTCCTCGACGATGTCCGGCGAGCGGTCCCATTTCGAGTAGACGATCACCTGGGCGTCCGAGAGGTCGGGCAGGGCGTCGAGACGGATCTGGTAGAGCGCCCAGACAGCCAGCACCACCACCGCCGCCACGCCGAGCAGGACGAGAACGCGGTTGCGGGCCGAGAAGGCGATGACGCGGCGGATCACGGGACACCTCCCTCCCCCGGCCGGCGGTCCGCCGGCGGCGGGCTCTGCGGCAGGGCGGTGATGGCGGCGCGCAGCCTCGACTCCGAGTCGAGCAGGAAGTTGGCGCGCACGGCGACGCGTTCGCCGGCCGCGACGCCGGCGAGGATCAGCGCCAGGCCGTCGCCGCGGCTCCCCACCCGCACCTCGCGCGGCTGGAAGGCGCCGCCCTTCTCGACGAACACCACCTGCCGCATGCCGGTGTCGATGACCGCCGAATCGGGGATGACGATGCCCTCCCGCGTCTCCAGGTCGGGCGAGACGTCCACGTACATGCCCGGCTTGAGGACGAGACCGGGGTTGGGGAACTCCAGCCGCACCTTCAGCGTGCGGCTCTGGGGATCGAGGGTGGGATAGATGAAATGGACGCGGCCGGTGAACCGGACGGCCTGATCGGAGGGGAGCGCCACCGCCACCTTCTGACCGAGCCGCAGGCCGCCCGCTTCGTATTCGTAGAAATCCGCCTCGATCCAGACCCGCGACAGATCGGTCAAGGTGAGCAGGTCCATGCCCGGCTGGACTTCCTGCCCTTCGAAGATCTCCTTGCCGGTGACGTAACCGGAGGCCGGCGCAGTGAGGGTCACAGCGCGCTGGGCCTTGCCCGTGCGCTCCAGCCGGCTGACGAAGCCGCGCGGCACGTCGAGCAGCTCCAGGCGCCGGCGCGCCGCTTCGAGCAGCTCCGCGCCCCCCCGCTGCACCTCCGGCAGGGAGGAGCCGGAGAAACGCGCCGCCGCCTCGCGCGCCCGCAGGTACTCCTCCTGCGTGGCCAGCAGCTCGGGCGAGTAGATGGCGAGCAGCGGCTGGCCGGCGCGCACCTGCTGGCCCGTGTAGTTGACGTACAGCTTCTCGATCCAGCCCGAGGTCCGGGTATGCACGTGACGGACGCGGGTCTCGTCCGGCACCACGAGCCCCACCGCCCGCGTCGTGCGGGTGAGCTCCCGGCGCTCCGCCACCGCCGTCTGCACTCCGGCCAGACGGAGCCCCTGCTGCGCGGCCTCGACCGGCGCCAGGCCGTCGATACCGCCGGCCGCCCCCTTCGCCTCCTCGGCGTAGACCGGCACGTAGTCCATGCCCATCTCGTCCTTGGCGGGAACCGGCGAGGTGACGGACGGGTTCATGGGATGGCGGTAGAAGAGAATCCTGTCTCTCGCCGATTCGCTCTTCACAGAGACGGCGCCGGCCTGCTTGCCCTCCTTCTTCTCCACCTTCACCAGCCGCATGCCGCAGATCGGGCAGTCGCCCGGCTTGTCGGCGTGGTAGTCCGGGTGCATGGGGCAGTAATACTGCTGGCCCTCCTTGACGCTCTGGCGGCAGGCCAGAGGCAGCCCGAGCAGCAGCAGGCCCAGGATGGGAACGAGGATGAAGGGGATCGTGCGAGCGATGCTGAATCTCATGACGGACCTCCGGTCAGCGACTCCAGCGCGGCCCAGGCGGCGAAGCGGTCCGCCTCGCGGCGGGCGAGCTGCACCCGGGCCTCCAGCCAGAGGTTGAAGTCTTCGACGACGGTGGAGAAATCGCCGCGGCCGGTCAGGTAGGAGGAGCGGGCGGCGTCGAGCGCGGTGCTGGTCTGCGGCAGGATGCCTTCGCGGTAACGGAGGATCTGACGGTCGGCTTTCTCCCAGTCCGCGGCCATGCGCGCCGCCTCGGAGCGGACCATGGCCTCGGCGTCCCGCAGCTCCTGGCGGGCCGTCTCCAGCTCGGCCTCGGCGGCGCGGATCATCGGCTCCTGCCTCCGGCTCTTGCGGAACGGCAGCTCCACTCCGAGTCGGAGCGTGAGGACCGGCCCCAGAGCACCGCGGTAGGCGAGCCCCGCCGCCGGCGTGAGGTCGGGTTTGAGATCCAATCGCGACGTCTCGACCCGTCGTTCCGCGGCCTCAACGGCGGCGTGCGCCACGCGCACCCGGCTGGAGCCCTCGACGGCCTGGGCGTCCAGGGCCGCCGGCGGCGCGGCGGCCGCCGGCAGCGCAGTCACTTCGCCCAGCGGCTTGCCTCCCGGCCGGTCGAGCCAGCGATTGAGCTCCGCGACACGAGCCTGGCGCTCGGCCGCGAGATCGTCGAGCCGCTCTTCGAGCCGGGTCACCTGGAGCTGCGCCTTGATCAGGGCCTCCTGCTCGCTCTGCCCCGAGGCGTAACGGGCCGAAGCCGTGGCGCTCATCAGCTCCACCAGCTCGCGGGCCGCCGTGAGCGACGCCCGCTCGCGGTCGAGAGCGTAGAGGCGCGCATAGAGGGAGCGCACCTCGGCGGCGATCCGGCGCTCGAGATCGGCGATTCCGGCCTCGCGCAGCGCCGTCTCGGCGCGGGCCGCCGCAGCGCGGCTGCGCAGCTTGCCGGGATAGGGCAGCGGCTGGCGGACCTCGAAGCCCGCCATCGACATGTCCTCGCTGCCGATCGTGTAGCTCGGAAAGTCGGCGTTCTGCACCATGGCCTCGACCATGGGGTCGGGCAGCGTCGCGGCGGGAGATTCCATCTCGCGGGCCGCGGCCGTCCGCGAGCGCACGGCCGCGAGGGCCGGCGACTTCGCCAGGGCCTCGGCCACCAGCGCGTCGACCGGGGGCGCCGGAGCGCCGGCATCAGGGACTTGGGCCGCCGCCGGCGCCGCGATCAGAACGGCGAGCATCGGTAGGAAAAGGTTTCGCAACATCGGGCTTCTCCAGGAAACAAGGGTTTGCGACCGAGGCCCGAAGGCCGCGGCAAGGCACACCTGTCCTGGAGAGCGCTAAATCAGGAAAGCCGCGTGAAGGGTGTAGAGGCCGATCCCTTCGTGAAGAGGTGGGGAGCTGAGGGGCAGCTCTGCGATCGGCACGGCCGCAACCGCCGCGCCGGGCAGCTCAACCGGAGGGGCCGGAGCGAAGGCCATCGCCGGGGAGGGCGCGACGGCGCTCGAAGTCTCCACCGGCGCCGCGGCCCGCAGCGTCTCGCAGCAGGAAGCCGTCCGCATGGCCGGCACGGAGCCGCCGGAGAGGCAGCAGCGGTGCCCGGCCGCGGTCTTGCCGAAGGGGCAGGCGGAGGCGCACCCGGCGTACAGCACCCCCGGAGAGAAGGCCAGGACGACCAGGATGAGGAGGGCGACGAACCGGGTGCGTATGGCGGGCTTCACGGCTATGAACTCTACGAATCGTTCGCGAGAGCCGCGCCGTTTCCGTGGGCTGGCGGCCAGTTCTCGCCGGGCGGCCCTCAGGCCGCCTCAAAGGGTAGGATACAGCCTTTCAGTCCCCCCAGCGCAACCCCGGCTCGCCGGGCTCGGCGATGCCGAAGCGGTCCAGCAGCCGCAGCGTGTAGTGATCGAGGAAGCGGCCGAGGTCCTCGCCGCCGATGTAGAAGGCGGGCACCGGCGGCAGGAGGACCGCGCCGGCGTAGAGGAGGCGCCGCATGTTCTCGACGTGGACGAGGCTGTATGGCGTCTCGCGGAAACCGAGGACGAGCGGCCAGCGCTCCTTGAGAGCCACGGCGCCGGCGCGGTGGATCAGGGTGCGCGCGGAGCCGCTGGCGAGGGCCCCCAGGGTGCCGGCGCTGCATGGCAGCACGGCGGTGCCGGTGAGCCGGTACGAGCCCGAGGCGATGGGCGCGTCCTGCTCGTTGTCGCGATGGACGGCGATCTTCGCTCGCGACTCGGAATCGGAAACCGCCGCCTCGACCAGATCCTCGGCGCCCGTCTTCTCCGCTCCCAGCTCGTGGCGCAGCACCTGGCTCGCCCCCGCCGAGACCACCAGGTGGATGCGCTCGATCTCCGGATGCGCCGCCAGCCGCCCCAGCACGTGCCGCGGCAGCAGCATCCCCGAAGCGCCGGAGACGAGGAGAGCGAGGCGGTGGGGCATCAGCGGATCCTAATGTGAAATGGCGATTCGCAAGTGAGCGCGGTAGGCCGCTCGTTCGATCTGCGGCCAGACGTCGGGATGCGTAATCTCGAAGTCTGCCAGGAGCTCCAGCGATCCCATGTCAGCACGATCGTTGAACACGACGCAGATCGAGCCGGACTGCCGCCCTCGCCACCGAATTCCTTGCATATCGGGATACTGGTCATAGAGAGCGCGAGCCCACTCCTGGCAGCATTCGTAATCGGTAGAGGTTCCTATTCTCTGGTCCAATCCCAGCGTGCGTGCCGCAACCCCGACGAGATCGACGAGCATCAAAGAGCTTCGAACACGGACTATACAGATGCGTCGATTCGGATTCCTGTCGAGGAAATGGAGATTGCCAAATGTTTCGGAGACCGCTCCCACCAACGAGGTAGACGCATACCACACCGAGCGGTCGTCTCTCTCGCCGGGACGTCCGGCATGATGGTCGAAACGTAGATCGAAAAGAGGCCCATAGCGGCGCTGCTGATTCCAAGGACCATGCTGGGGACGGTAAAAGCGAATGAGCCGAGTCCCCGGTTGAAGCGTGAACCGCGGGAAGGTCACCGGCAGAACCGGTGGTGGAGGGGGAAGCCTCAAGGCATGTAGCTGTGTTCCCGAGCCAGTTGGATCACCGGCTCGGGGCGATGCCTGCGGAGGAGCTCAATCGGAGGATCTCCTCCGAGCCGCTCGTAGGGCTCGAGGAGCCAGAACGCGGTACCCATTGGCGAAAAATCGAGAATCCGGAGAACCTCCTCCAGACCGGGAAGGATCCCTCCGGGAGCATCGGGCTCGAATTGCCACCTGGGGTAGCGCCACTGATTCCCTCCGCGTAGAGCGAGAAGGCGGCCCTCCCGACGCAGCCGCTCGAGCGCCTGCCTGGATCGGCCGGTGACCTCAGCCGCTTTGGCGGCACTGATGCACTGCTTGAGAATGGCTTCGCGGTGAGCCTGCGATTCCGCTTCCGCGCGCGCCACCTCTGCCGCCGCCTCGGCTTCATCCATCGGCTCATCGACTTCGGCGAAGGGGTCGTTCCCGGCCTGCTGCAACGTATTGATCGCCCTCACAAGCCCGCGCGATACGGCGGAGCGCTTCTTCAGTGGAGCCCCGGTTTGCGCAAAGTCGACCAACGAGGTCACCACTTCGAGCTCATCCTTGGAAAGAGCCTGCGAGGCGCGTACCGCCGTCGTCAGCCGGTCCCGCGAAATCCCCAGACGAATGGATGCCTCATGAAGGAAATCCGCGACAGCCTTGGAGTCCGTCAGCCTTGCCGAAGAGCTAGCCATGAGCGGATTTTATCCGAACCCCCTCCGCGACGCAACTTCTGCTCACCCCTACAACGCGAAACCCAACGCATACACGAACCGCCCCCGCTGCACGGACAGCAGGACGCCGCCGCGGTCGAGGCCGCGCAGGAGCTCGCGGCCCAGGGCCTCGGCAGAGAAGCGTCATCCGTCGCATCATGCGCGTAGGGTAATATGGGAATCCCCGCCGGGGGAATCGCGGTTGCTTCCCTTGGGTCCACCCCGCGGTTTGCAGTCCGCGGCGGGTCCACACTCCGAAGAAACGCCCTGGCAGGCGCAGGGTTCCGAAATCGAAAGGAGGTTCCTGATCGTGACTGTCCGCGTCAGCCTGTTGCTCTGCGGCTTGCTCGCCATGGCGGCGCTCGCCGGCGCCGCCGACGCCAAACCGGCGGCATCCGCAGACGTCTTCCCCTTCCCGGTCTCCAAGACCACTCTCGACAACGGCATGCGGGTGCTGGCCGTCCCCTATGACAGCCCGGGGACGGTGGCCTATTACATCGTCATCCGCACCGGCTCCCGCGACGAGGTCGAGCCGGGCCACAGCGGCTTCGCCCACTTCTTCGAGCACATGATGTTCCGCGGCACGGAGAAATACTCCCAGGAGGCGTACAACGAGGTCCTCAAGCGCATGGGCGCCGACTCCAACGCCAACACCGACGACGACCGCACGGTCTACCACATCGTGGGACCGGCCAGCGCGCTCGAGACGATGATGGACATCGAGTCCGACCGCTTCAAGAACCTCAAGTACGGCGAGGACGCCTTCCGCACCGAGTCCCTCGCCGTGCTCGGCGAGTACAACAAGGGCGTCTCCAACCCCGTGCAGCCGATGTTCGAGAAGCTGCGCGACCTCGCCTTCGAGAAGCACACCTACAAGCACACGACGATCGGCTTCGTCCAGGACATCAAGGCGATGCCGAACTATTACGACTACAGCCTGAAGTTCTTCCAGCGCTTCTACCGGCCGGAGAACGCCACGCTGCTGGTGGTGGGCGACGTCAAGCCGCAGACGGTTTTCGACCTCGCCAGGAAGTACTTCGGCGACTGGAAGAAGGGCTATCAGGCGCCGGACGTGCCGGTGGAGCCGCCGCAGAAGGAGCAGAAGAAGGCGCACCTCGACTGGCCCAACCCGACGAGCCCCTACCTGATGCTCGGCTACCACATGCCGGCCGTCTCCACCACCTCCACCGATTCGGCGGCGCTCGACCTCATCGCGCAGCTCCTCTACAGCGAATCGGCCCCCCTCTACCAGGATCTGGTGGTGAAGAACCAGTGGGTGGATTTCATCCAGGGCGGCCCGAGCCTCAACCGCGACCCCTCGCTGTTCATCGTGCTGACGCGGGTGAAGTCGGACGACCTCGTCCCCAAGGTCAAGGAGACGATCGACCGCTACGTGCAGCAGCTCCAATCCGCGCCGGTGGACGCCAAGCGGCTGGAGCGCATCAAGGAACACCTGCGCTACAGCTTCGCCCTCGGCCTCGACACGCCCGGCGACATCGCCGCGCAGGCCGCGGAGACCATCTCCGCGACGGGCGACATCGACGCCATCAACCAGCGCTTCGCGCAGTACCAGAAGGTGACGCCGGCGGACATCCAGAAAGCCGCCCGCGACGTCTTCCGCAGCCAGAACGAAACCATCGTGACCCTGTCGCACAAGGCGGACGCGGCGAAGGGGACCGCGGGAGGTGCGAACCCATGATTGAACGCAGAAAAACCGACCGCAAGCGAATCGCCGGTCTCCTCGTCTTCTCCTTGTCGAGCTTCGCGGCCGTGGCCGGCGCGCAGCCGGGCGGCAACTCCGCCATGGAAGTCGTCGCCCTGCCCAACGCCGCCTCGCCGCTCGTCGCCGTGCACCTGCAGTTCGACGTCGGCTCCATCGACGATCCGGCCGGCAAGGAGGGCCTCGCCGCGCTGACCGCGCAGATGATCGGCCAGGCCGGCACGCAGAAGCGCTCCTACACCGACCTCGTGGAGGCCCTCTACCCGATGGCCGCCGCGATCGACTCCAACACCGACCGCGAAGTGACGGTGATCGGCGGCACGGTGCACCGCGACAAGCTGGCGGACTACACCGCCCTGCTGGAGGAAGCGCTGCTCACCCCCGGCTTCTCCCAGGAAGACTTCGACCGCAACAGGGAGCAGCTCATCGCCTTCCTCGCCAATACCCTGCGCAGCAACGACGAGGGGATGGGCCTGGAGATGATCCAGCAGGCGATCTTCAAGGGGCATCCCTACGGCCACGCTCCCGCCGGGACGGTCGAGGGGCTGAAGAGCACCACGCTCGACGACGTGAAGCGCTTCTACAAGGAGCATTACACGCAGGGCAACCTGATGCTCGGCGTGGCCGGCGGCTATCCGGGCGACTACCTCGCCCGCCTGCAGAAGGACCTCGCGGCGCTGCCCGCGGGGCAGAAGGGACGGACGACGCTGCCGCCGGCGCCGAAAGTCGAGGGGCGCAACTTCACGCTGATCGACAAGCAGACCGGCTCCGTGGGCATCCACTTCGGCTATCCGCTGCCAATCACCCGCGCCGACGCGGACTACTACCCGCTGATGGTGGCCAACAGCTTCCTCGGCGAGCACCGCACCTTCCACGGCCGGCTGATGAACGAGCTGCGCGGCAGCCGCGGCCTGAACTACGGCGACTACTCCTACATCGAGTACTGGGACCGGCCGCCGTTCACCAGCACCCCCAGCCCGCAGGTGCCGCGCCGCGAGCAGTACTTCTCGGTGTGGATCCGTCCGGTGGTGCCGGAGGACGCCCAGTTCGCCTTGCGCGCCGGCCTCTACCAGGTCCAGCGCCTGCGCGACCAGGGGATGACGCAGGACGAATTCAACGCCACCCGCGACTTCCTCATCAGCTACTCGAAGCTGTGGGCGCAGAGCCTGGGAGACCGCCTGGGCTTCCACATGGACAGCCGCTACTACGGCATGCCGTACTACATCGACGAGATCGAGGCGCGGCTGAAGAAGCTCACCGCGGCGGACGTCAACGCGGCGATCAAGAAGTACCTCAGCACCGAGAATTACGACGCCGTGCTCGTCACCGCCAACGCCCAGCAGCTCAAGGAGAAGCTGCAGAAAGACGAGCCGAGCCCGAAGACCTACAACAGCGCCGTGGCCCCGGAAGTCACCGAAGCGGACAAGACGATCGTGGCGCTGAAAGTGCAGCCGACCCGGATCGACGTCGTGCCGGTGGCGGAGGTGTTTCAGAAGTAGATAAGCGGTTTGCCCGACCCGATGACTCTCCGCGCCGCCATCGTTGCCCTCTCGCTGACGGCCCTCTTGGCGTCGGGCTGCCGGGACTCGATGGCCGCTCCCCAGGTGTCGTGGCGGAGCATTCAGCCGGGCGTCGAGCTCGCCATCCTCACCCCGGAGGCCAAGGCTTCCGGTCCGCTCCATGTGGTGCGCGTCGACGCCCGGCGCGCGAAGGTGGGGATGGCCTTGTCTTCCGAGGCGAAGGTTCCGGCGCGGACGGCGGGCGAGTGGTGCCGCAAGGCGGGGCTCGCGGTCGCCATCAACGCCGGGATGTTCCAGACCGACCAGCGCTCCAACGTCGGCTATCTGCGCCACGGCCGGCACCTCAACAACAAGCGGTGGAACGCCTACCGCTCCGTGCTGGCGGTCAATCCGAAGGGGAATTCGTTTCCGGCTGTCCTGTGGCTGGACAGGGAGACGTCCCAGACCGATCCGCGGCTGGGGGACTACGACGTCGTCGTGCAGAACCTGCGGCTCATCGCGAAGAACCGCCGGAATGTCTGGTCGCCGAGCGTCCAGCGCTGGAGCGAGGCGGCGCTCGCCGTCGACTCCCAGGGCCGCCTGCTGTTCCTCTTCTCCCGCGTGCCCTACACGATGCGCGACTTCAACGCGATGCTTCTCGCCCTGCCGCTGGACGTGGTGGCGGCCATGCACCTCGAAGGCGGTCCGGAGGCGAGCCTCTCGATCCACGCTCCCGGCATCGACCTCGACCTGGCGGGAAGCTACGAGACCGGCTTCCTGCCGAACGACAGCAACGACCGGCAATGGCCGATCCCGAACGTGCTGGGGGTCGCGGCGGCTCAGAATTAGAAAAGCTTGACTGCGAAGGCCTGATGCGATACACGTATCGCATGGCGCTTTCGGTACGACTTCCCGAAGAGATCGAGACTCGGCTTGAAGCCCTCGCCCAGAAAACCGGGCGCACGAAAACGTTCTACATTCGCGAGGCGGTTTTGGAGCACCTCGGGGACCTTGAGGATTACTACCTTGCTCTCGAGCGGATTCAGAATCCGGAGGGGGAGCCTGTTTCTCTCGAGGACGTGATCGCGCGCCTTGGCCTCGACGATTCGATTTGACCCACGGGCAGCGCGGGACCTTACCAGGCTCGATCGGCAAGTCCAAGCCCGCATCCTGCGATTTCTCCACCGACGCGTCGCGCCGCTCGATGATCCCCGGGATTTAGGAGAAGCGCTCACGGGCCCCTTACGGTCTCTTTGGAAGTACCGGGTAGGGCACTATCGGTTGATCGTTGATATCCAGGACGACCAGCTCGTCGTCGTGGTCGTTCGCATCGGACATCGTGGGTCGGTCTACCGGTGACGGAGAGCACAGTGCTGACGAACCGCTCCATACCCCACTGCACCGTCATCCCGGAGCTCGCCTATCCGGACATCGGTGAGGCCATCGACTGACTCTGCGCGGCCTTCGGCTTCACCTTGCGGCTGCGGATCGCCGATCATCGCGCGCAGCTCAACGTCGGCGTCCTCACCGAGGGGTCTGGGAGCGCGGGACCCGATCTCGCCCACTCCGTGATGGTGCGCGTCGAGGACGCGGACCGCCATCACGAGCGGGCCAAGGAGCACGGCGCGCGGATCCTGCGGCCACCGGCCGACTACCCCTACGGCGAACGGCAATACACCGCGCAGGACTTCGCCGGCCACCGCTGGACGTTCTCCCAATCCATCGCCGACGTCGCGCCCGAGGACTGGGGCGGGCACTTCGGGCCAGCTCTAGCCGGTCCGGCCTCCGGGGCTGACCTTATGGCTCTCTTCCAAGCCTCGTGACGAATCCTCTATAAGCTACCTCGCTTCTTGGACAGGACACCTCCCCATCTCTTCTTCGAACTTCGACGGGCTAATTTGGGCCCGGAGTTGTCGCGCCTTGCTTTCCGTACTCTCGATATTGCGGTCTCCAGCGACTATCTTCTCAGTCGCCACCCGGGCACTTCCCCCGGAGTAATTGGCGGCTCCTGGGGGCCTTTCCATCTCCTCCTCAAAATCCATGAGGACATTCTGTGTCCGGAGCTGCTGAATCTTGCGCTCCGCATGAATACGTTCCATGTTGGTTTCACCTACGGCCACTTCCACAGTTGCTTGCGCTTCGGATATACGTAGCGCGATTTCATCAAAGTACTTCCCAGTCTTACTTGATAGCGTCTCAAGATCTTTTATCGCCGACAGGGCGCTACGCATCACTTCCGCTCTTTTTAGTTCTTGGATCGCCCTGCGACTCTCCTCTATTGCGGCGCGTAGCTGGGTTTTGATTCTCTCGACCCTAAATTGGGTGTTCTCGAAGGCATTTCTGGCGACCATGAGTGCTTCGGCATTAACAGCCAGCTCCTGGCGCAGCAGCTCTAGGGCGACCGCACTCTCCTGCACCTCGGCTGTCACTTCTGCCTTTATCGAATTCAGCAGTTGTCTTACTTTGAGCTCTAACTGCTCTCGCTCAACTTCAAGATGTAGTACAGCAGAACGACTTATTACAAGAACTTGATTGAGTCTAGGCAACAGATTACGCTTCTCCTCGATCGACTCCTGCAGTAATACCTCCGGGTCTTCGGCGAAGGAAATGAAGTAACCTATCCACGCCTTAAGTGTGCGCACAAGTCGTCTAAACATGCCATCTCACCTGTGCCCTAGCTTAGCTAGCCTCAACCCGAACTTTCCCAAAACGCTTCTTGATACCTCCCTCACTCAGCTTTGTACTATTCAGCACACCCCGTGACAAGGCTCACATCTGATTCATTCCATCCAGAAGCACTGACTCTATAAGCACGCACAATCAAAGCAGAGGGGCCTTCTAGCTCTCTCGCAACCTATGCTCTATTCTAGAGAGCCTATCATGCATTTCCTTTACTTCTCGGCGAAGCATATGAGATATTTCTGGCCTACGCCACATCCGCGAGCCGAGTAAGATAACCAAGATAATCAATGCAAGGCCTCCGACAACACCAACTACTGCATATGGGAGCTGAGGTGCTTCGCTTATCCCCTTTGCATTTGAATGGCTACCCTCTATAACGGCCCACAATTTCGCGTTCTCAAGCTGTGTCGCCCTAAGCTGCTCCCGAAGCATCGCCGCTTCTCGCAGGGTGACAAAGCTAGAAACCGGAAAGCGAAGTTCCATGTCCTTTCGAACCGCGGGTAAGACCTCAGAGCGAACGGCTTGTATGTTGTCACGCTGCAACTGCTCCATTTGCTGATGAAGAATCACCTGCAGATTGTGGCTAATAGCGGTTGGCAATTCACTGCGCATCAGGGCGCTCTCCAGAGAGGACGCTGCAGGAGGCTGATAAGCTAAAGCCCTTTGAGATAAAATCCAGGCGAGGCCAAGAAGTGTCAGAATCATTATTCCAACAGCCGAGGCCAAACTTAGCAAAATAATTCCCAATGAAGTCGGTTTGCCGTTTTCGTCCTTCTTCCTACGCCCAATCAACCCGAGAATGACTGTAGCAATTACGCCTGGCAATGCAATCCAGAAATCAATCCACTTAAGCTGGACAGCCACATCCCCCTCGTTCTTCACTGCCCCTTTAGATGGTTTAACAAAACGAGCAACCTGGGGATGCGGCGTAGAGGCGGGCGACCTGCCATTCTTTGCCTGACCGCCAACAGAGGGTGAGATGCCGGGCGGATTATTTGTCTTACCAGAACTAGTAGTCTGAGCAGGGCTCAGAGCAGTACGCGGCTTAAGCTTCACGGGAGAGCCGCTCTGTGACGCATTTGCTTCTGACGAGATCACGCCATGAGTTCCTTTAGGTATAACCTGGCTTATCAAAGAGTCACCGCCATAGAGGAAAAATAGTGCGGCCAGGATGATTTTCATAACAAGCACCTCAAGCGTCGCTTAAGTTGGTGTTTCGATCAAAAAGGTTCAACGTGGAGTCCCACAAAACGAGATAACCATAAGAGCTTAGGCATCAAGCCAAACGCTGCCAAGAGCAAAAAGCGCCACGGTGGAAACGTACACTATGCTGAGCCATCCCGACGAACCGGCAAACACCCACTCGAATAGAGTCTGAATAACAGGGATAGCATACAAAGCGCCATAGGTAAACCAGAAGTAAACACATGAGCTCAGCACGAAGGAAACTGTCAAGGGGCCGAGATAGATTTGAATCATAAGTGACAAGCCAAGGAGGAGCCCCTTACCAATCTCAATTGCAAGAGTACTCCACGGGACATGGGCTTGAGGATCAAGCACGTTGAGTAAGGAGTGCCCTATTATTCCAAGGAGCAGGCCGCCGGTCACTATTCCAGCAATACGCATACGCTTAAGCTCGAACGGATCGGACTCCCTCGAGAGAAGGCTGACTTGCGCCATCAGGCCTCCTGCGATTAGTAGGCCAATCAGTATGGTTTTCAGAAAGCGTACCGATGGCCTTTCCACAACCGCTACCCAATGAGATATGTTAAGATCATCTGCAAGATTGATGGTCTGCTCCACATTTACAATTTGGTTGGGTTCAAGCGGCGAACTTAATGGGAAAAAGTGACCGGTCGGTCCGGGCGCTCCAGTAGCATTGCTTGTCTCGTAAATCACCATAATATTTGGAATTGTGATATTGGTTTTGTTTCGACAATGCCCCAGCAATTTGGCTTCATTGCCGAGTCTGGCTAGCTGAAGGGTAATCTCCACTTGATCCTGCCGCAGAGTATTGAGGGGCGAACATGCGGCAGCGAAAAGAAGCAGGAGGAACAGCAGGAACAGCAGGTACTGTTGATTGGCGCAATCTCTAGAATGCCGAGGAAATCTTGGCCAAACAGATCTCGCATTGGACACGCAAATCATTCTCATGATCACGAATCTCTAGGACGATACTAAATTATAAACACTAGAGTCATAGCAGTCAACCCGCCTATGCAAATAAGACGATTTGACGATAAGAGGCCTCGGAGCATCCGCCTGACCTTGATCGTGATCGGGCCGCCATTTGTGCTGGCGGCGGGATTGGCCTACGGATTTGTGCTCAGTCATTCGTCCGCGCTGCCGAGCTCGCCTGCGAGCACAGTGCTCGGGCAGCTCTCGTCGGACTCACTTGCTCACCCTCAGCCTCCGCGTGCCGCCTGAGAGCCGCGCCACCGCTGCAGTTTCGCCGGCTTGCCTGAGGGGCTCGATTCGTTCATCGTGGGCCCACCTCCCAGTCCATCGCCGATGTCGCGCCCGAGGACTGGGGCGGCACTTCGGGCCAGCTCTAGCGGGACAGCTCTAGACAGCGCTGCCCGAGACCGCTCAGGCATCGAGCTTCTGAAAGTGCAGGTCAACCGACCCCTTCTTCGCATAGTCAATGAGCCGGCTCCCCGTTCGGTGACAACCAGGATCTGGTTGGACTCCACGGTCATGATTCTCAAGACGAGCCCTTTGGCCTTCTGGACCGGCGACTCCTCGTCCGGCTGGAGCCAGTCGAGGATCTGGTAGCGGCCCTGGATCCGCACGGCTCCCAGGTCTCTCAGATCCCGGCTGACGCTCGGCTGCGTCGCCGCGAACCCTCTCGCCTTCAGCAGCTCCACCAGCTCTTTCTGGTCGCCGACCGGCGTTTCCTCGTCCATCAAGATGGTGCGGATCATCTCGCGGCGGCGCTCCTGGACCTCACGGTTTGAAGACATTCGGAACCCTCCTTTGAGGATGAAGGAGGGATGATAGCGCTCGGCCCGGGCTCGAGGGACGTTTCTATCGTAAGCCTGCGACGTGCCGTCATAACTCTCCCGCGCGCCGTCTTACCGTTATGCTGCCTCGTATAACGTTATGCTGGGCCGCGGGAGAGCTACGCCGGTTTTTATAGCGTTACGACGGCCGGCAATACCGATATGCCGGCCGGTACAACACTATGACAAGACGCGGGACCGCTATGACGAAGCGTGGGACCGTTATGACATGGCGCGGGACTGCTATGACGAGCCGTCGTAGTGTTACGGCGGCCGGCATAGGTGTACGACGAGCCAGCATAACGCTATGACGAGCCGCGGGATCGCTATGACGAAGCGCGGGACTGCTATGACGAGCCGTCATAGCGTTACGGCCGCCGGAATAGGCTTACGACGAGCCAGCATAACGCTATGACGCGGCGCGGGAGCGTTATGACAAGGCGCGGGAACGCTATGACAAAGCGCGGGACTGTTATGACGAGGCTTCGTAGCTCTACGACGGGCCGTCTTACCGTTACGAAAAATTGGAACCAGGAGAGCGGGAGACAAAAAAAGACGGGGAGCACGACGAGCGCACCCCCCGTTTGAAGAATTACTCGACCGGCTTGACGGGGTCACCGGCGACGGGCGGCGGCGTCTCCGGAGGCTGCGGCTCCTCGGGAGCCGCCTTCTTGCGGGCGCGGCCGCGGAACGGCTGCAGGCCGAACTCGGAAAGCTTCTCCTCGGTGATGCCGTAGTGCTCCTTGAGCACCGCGCGCATCACGGCGGCCAGACGGTTGCCTTGGCGGGAGAGCTTCCGCATTTCCTGGGAAGCCTCCTGCTTGGCCGCCGTCATGGCGCCCTGCCGCTTGCTGACCTCCAGCGCCTGCGCCAGAACCGTCCCCAGCTTGGCCAGGAACGGCTCCAGTTGGGGGAGCTCGGCCTTGTTGGCCTCGACCCGCCCGTGCAGGCGCTGCCACACACCGATCATCTCTTCATACCTCTGCGTTGTTGCCATGGTCCTTCTCCTTTTCCGAGCCGCTTCGGGCTCGTTGAAGCCCGGCACCTCCATGGCACCGGACCAATCCCGCATCTCCATCCCCGTCGGCCTCGCTGGTTCCCGATCCAGGTTGTCCTCAGCCGCCGGGTTGCTGCTTGGAGCCCGGTAAAGGCGCTCCGAATTCCTGGGGGAATTTGCCATACTGGTTCCGATCTGTCAAGTGGCTTGCACAATACAGATCCGAATGAATACCAATATTCACCACAAGGGAGCCTGGAGAGCGCGCGCCGCCGCCCGCCACTTCTCGAAATCCTCTGATCCGAAAGGAGTTCAGGTCCGATACAGCCTGGATGAGGGAAAACCCACGTGAATACGCATATTCACGGCAGGCGCCTTTGGTGAATACGTATTCAGGTGTGGCAGCGGGTTCTTCGAGGATTATTTGCGCCGAAAGAAGTCGTCGGAAGCTTTGCGAACGTCAACGGGGCGACAGAGACCGGCGCAGGATTCATCAGGATCAGGTGAGACACGCGTGTCGGGTGGCGAAGCGCGTATTGACCTCCACCTCGACCCTGGAAGAAGCGAGCAAACTCCTCGCCCCGCGGCCGGTGAAAATTCGAAGCCGGACTTCGGATTTTCAAGTACACTCGCCGCATGATCCCTCGGCCGGGGGCCATCGCACGCATCGAGGCGACCTTCAGGGTCCATCCTGTGGCCGCCCTCCTCGGGCCTCGCCAGTGCGGCAAGACAACGCTCGCACGCATGCTGGCGGAGCGGGAGGCGCAGAGCATCATATTTGACCTCGAGAGTCCGGTGGATCGGCAGAGACTCTCGAACCCGCTGCGCGTTCTCGGAAGCTCCAGCGGGCTCGTCGTGATCGACGAGATCCAGAGGCAACCGGAGTTGTTCGAGATCCTGCGGGTACTGGTGGACCGTCCCGGTGCTTCGACCCGTTTCCTGGTGCTCGGAAGCGCTTCTCCGCGGCTCGTGGCGGGAGCTTCTGAGACGCTCGCGGGGCGAGTCGGAACGATCGATCTATCCGGTTTCTCGCTCGAGGAGGTTGAGGTCGAGCGTCTCGAGCGTCTCTGGCTGCGCGGCGGCTTCCCTCGGAGCTTTCTGGCCGCGGACGAGGACGCCAGTTTCGCCTGGAGAGACGCCTTCATCCGCACGTTTCTCGAACGCGACATCCCTCAACTCGGCATCACCATTCCCGCCGAGACGCTGCGCCGCTTCTGGACGATGATCGCCCACAGTCACGGACAGACCTGGAATGCCTCAGGCATCGGCCGCTCCCTCAGCGTCTCGGACCACACCTCACGGCGCTATCTCGACGTGCTGGCGGGTGCGTTCATGCTCCGCATCCTTCCGCCTTGGTATGAGAACCTGAAAAAGCGCCAGGTGAAGGCACCGAAGGTCTATCTTCGAGATAGCGGCCTGCTCCATGCCCTGCTCAGGCTGCCGACCTTCCACGACCTGCTGGGGCATCCAAAGCTCGGTGCCTCGTGGGAAGGATTCGCTCTGGAGCAAATTCTGACCGCGATCGAGACGCGTGACGCCTACTTCTGGGCCACTCATGCGGGCGCCGAGCTCGATCTTCTCGTCTTCCATCGCGGCCGTCGCTTCGGCTTCGAGCTGAAGCACTCCGAGACGCCGGTGGTGAGCCAATCGATGCGCGTCGCTATCGAGACCCTGCGACTGGCGCGCTTGTGGATCGTCGTTCCCGGCGGTCCGGCGTGGGAGCTAGACGAACGCATCGCGGTGACGCCGCTGGCCGAGGTCGCGTCCGCCTTTGCGGCAGCCAACTCCGGCGGTTGACCCGCGACCCAGCCCCGGCGGTGCTCAGCGCGGCTTCAGCTTGAAATACCGCGGCGAGCCGTTGACCTCCACCTCGGCCCCGGAAGGAACGCCCAACGCCTCGCCGCCGCGCCCGGTCACGCCGACCGCGGGCCGGGGGAGCGTTGCCTTGACGGGCCGGTCCGCGGCGCTCCAGCCGGCGACGACCTCGGCGCCGTCCGGACGGCGGAAGTGGTAGAGGCACGCGGGAGCGGGCAGGACGGCTTCGAGGCGGGCGCCGTCCAGCTCGCGGAGGAGGGTCTTCAGCGCGTCGAAGCTCGGCCGCCGGCGGGGTTTCGACGGATCGGCCGGGTCCACCAGGCCGTAGCCGCGCGCCGCCACCTGCCACCAGAAGACCCGCTCCACCGCTCCCGTGCCCAGGGCGAGCAGGTAGTAGCGGACGAGGTAATCCGCCTGGGTCTCCTCGTCCACCGCCACGTCGCGGCCGGCGGGCGAGTGGGGTCCCTCCTTGAGCGGCCAGTTCACCTCGGTGATCCAACAGCGGCCCGCGGCGTTGCGCGAGGTCTCGGCGATCGCCTTCAGCAGCAGCGCCTTGGCCGCCGTGTCGAGGCCCGCCTGGCGGTTCTCCGGCGCGCCCCGGCGGTCGACGTAGAGCAGGGCGGAGACGGCGTCGAAACGGAAGCCGGCGCGGCGCCGGTTGAGCACGGCGGCGGCGGCGTGGTACTCGAAATCGATCACCGCCGGGCCCAGCAGCTCGACTCCGCCGTGCGGCCGCAGGACCTCCTCCGCCGTGCGCGCCAGGCGCGTGTATTCGCCGAGGTTCCAGACGCCCCACTTGCTGCGGTTGATCGCCTGGCCGACCTGGAAGCGCCGGCCGTAGGGCAGGAAGCGCGGCGCGATCTCCTCCAGGGCGCCTCGCCAGCGGCCGGGATCGCGGACGAGGTCGCGGTTCTGGGGCAGGGCGAAGGTCAGCTCGCAGCCGCGGTCGTGGAGACGCCGCGCCAACTCCTCCTCGGCGGCGTGGTCCTCCTCCCACGGATGGAGGCGCAGCAGCACGTGGCGCACCCCCAGCTCCTCGATCAGCGCGAGGAGGGTCTCCGGCGCTTCCGGCCAGGGGCGGACGCCGACGCCGAGGCCGCCGAATTCGACCGGCGCGCGATGCAGGCCGCGCCGCAGCTCGCGGTATCGCCGCCAGATCCGCGGCAGGGCGGATGCGACCACGGCGCTGTCCACGGCATGGGCGGGGATATCGGCGAGACGGACCCGGAGCTTGTCGAGCCGGCCGGCGTGCTGGTGCGGCTGGTCCGAGAGCGGGTCCCAGACGATCTTGTCGCGCACGCCGGCACCCTCCGGAGCCTCGGGGATGTGGGCGTGAGTGCCGCGCGGTAGAAGGAGCCGTTTGACGCGATGACGCCAGCGCCGCAGGGTGTTCTTCGACTCGTTCTTGATGCGGAAGCCGCGGTGATAGGCGCGATAGAGGCCACCCGCCCACCCAGGGCGGCCACGCAGGGCCGCCCCTACAGGTTCGGACGTGGCGCCGGACAGGCCATGGGAACGGATCTGTAGGGGCGGCCCTGCGT
>JBKPTH010000144.1:0-8344 GCA_046765915.1 Acidobacteriota bacterium
GGCCATGCTAGATTTCTCCGCCTCATGGACTGGGAGCCCCTGATCGCCGCCGCCACGGCCGCGCGGACCAAGGCGTACGCGCCGTACAGCCGCTTCGCCGTCGGCGCCGCCGTGCTCATGGAGGACGGCTCCGTCCACGCCGGCGCCAACGTCGAGAACTGCATTCCCAGCCTCTCCGTCTGCGCCGAGCGCAACGCCGTCGCCGCCGCCGTCTCGGCGGGCCTGCGCCGGCCGCAGGCGCTCGCCGTGGTCACCGGGATGAGCCCGCCCGCCCGTCCCTGCGGCCTCTGCCGCCAGACCCTCGCCGAGTTCGCCCGCGACCTGCCCATCCTGGTGGTCAACCCCGGCGGCGAACGCGAGGAGACCAGCCTCGCCGAATTGCTGCCGTACCCCTTTTCGCTGCCGGGGTAGGCAGGAAAGGGACCCAAAGGACATCAGGGATAACAGGGACGAGAAAGAAAGGCCGTCTCCCCCTCGCTTACGGAGACTTCCCCCTCGCTTGCGGAGACTCCCCCCTCGTGAGGCGGAGAGATCCCGCTCCCTTGCACAGCTTTCCCGCTCGCTGGGGGGGGACGGTCCGCGCGCGGTACGGAGGCCCGCCCCAGCTTGGGGGCTCTTTCCGCTCGCGTGGGGGCCTTCTCCGCTACCGAGGGGGAGCTCTGCGTTACCGAGGGGGCATGCCCAGCTCGCGAGCGGAAACTCTCCGCTCGCCAGGGGGACATCTCCGCTCACGTGCGGAAACTCTCCGCTCACCAGGGGGACATCTCCGCTCGCCAGGGCTCAGCGGACGGTCGGCACGTGCTCCGCTCAGCACCGACTCAAGATCTTGCAGGCTCGAACCGCAGCTCGGGATCGTACTGTGCGCGATGCAGGAACTTCACCACCCGCCCCGCGGTTGCGTGTCGATGGGCAAATATCCGCTGGCTTAATCTGGCTTCAGAATTTCTAATACCGGAGCGCAGTTCACCTCGTTGTTTGCGTCCATACAGCAGAGGAGAAGATCGTCCTCTGTGCTCACTATTGCACAGTCATCACTCGCATCCCGCAATGCACGGGACCCTCTATAACGTGCCTTTGTCGAGAGACTTATGAACGCCTGCAAGGAAGCGATGACGGAAAGCAGTCCGACGACCTCAGGCGATATGTCATTCTGCTTGAGAATAATCCGCACCAAAGGATGGTTGTGATCTTTGCATTTCACCATTCGCAGAATCTCAACTGATTCGATGATGCTTAGTGGAATAGGAGACCAACCGCTGCAGGAGAGAGAAGGCGCAAGCAGGATGACGGACGCGTCCGCATCATCGAGCTTCGCCATGCCTCCTATCGCGATTTTCCGCTTGCTCGTCGGGAAGTCATTGTTCTTTAGGCGATTCCTGAATTCTGATGGTTCGAGCACGGGCATGAGCTTGCTCCTTCCGATGGCATGAAGTCCTCATTATACAGATCCGTCGCGCCGCTTGTTGTGGAGGCGGCGAGGCATGTATCTGCATGGTCGCTCTTGGAGAAGGAGTTTCCTACGATCTGCCCGTTGATTGAGAAGGAGTGGACTGCGGCATAGCCCCACTCCTGTGGACGGAGGGCAAAGGCGCGCCCTGGGGAGAGATGGAAAGCCATTCGCAGCGCCAACTGGTCACCCGTAGAAGAAGGAGATATGGAGCAGAGAGTCAATCACGACTTCGTGGTGAATTCGGAACTGGGCTAAACTTCTCGTCGTTCCGCAAGCCGGCCATGCCCTACCACGACGTCCAGCAAGGCGAGACCCTCCTCGGCCTCGCCGCCGCCAACGGTCTCGAGGGCTGGCAGGACATCCTCGACCGGCCGGAGAACGCCGAGCTGAAGAAGAAGCGGACCGATCCCGGCATCCTCAAGGCCGGCGACCGGGTGTTCATCCCCAATAAGGAGATGGGCCACGAGCCCGCGGCGGTGGACGCCAAGCACACCTTCAAGATCGGCCCGCCCAAGGCCTGGATTCGTCTGGCCGTCAAGGACGCCGCGGGCCAGGCCTACGCCGGCAAGAAATATGAGCTCGCCGTGGCCGGCAAGACGGTGAGCGGCAACCTCCCCGCCGACGGCGTCGTCGAGCAGGCCGTGCCCATCGACACCACCGCGGGAACGCTCACCGTGTGGACCGCGGACGGCGTCAGCCAGGTCTGGGAGCTGAAGATCGGCTACATGGATCCTGCTGACGAGGTGAGCGGCATCCAGGCGCGGCTCAACAATCTGGGCTTCGACTGCGGCGGGGCGGACGGCGTCGAGGACGAGGAGACGCAGGCCGCCGTCCGCGCCTTCCAGGTGCTGACCGGGCTGGAGCCCACCGGCGCCATCGACGACGCCTTGCGCGAGAAGCTCCTCTCCTTCTACGACCCCGGCGGGGACGAGGCGGCGCAGCAGGTGGAGCCGGAGAGCGAGGAGGAACCGGCGGAGGAGAACGCCTGATGCCTCCGCTGATCGCGCACGTCCAGCTCTGCCAGGCCAAGGGCCAGGGCGGCGACAAGCTCCGCACCCGCTCCTGGATCGAGGTCCAGCTCGTGGGCGAGGACGAGTCGCCGATCCCGCAGGCGCAGTACGAGATCAAGCTGCCGGGCGGCAAGGTGGTGGCGGGAAGCCTGGACGACCAGGGGACGGTCCGCCTGGAGGGTATCCCGCCCGGCGTCTGCGGGGTCTCGTTCCCCGAGCTGGACAAGGAGGCCTGGACGTCCATCAAGGCGCAGAGCAAGCAGCCGGCCGCGGAGCAGGCGGCGGCGTGAGAGACGTGCAATTCAGACCCGCTTCGGTCTCGCCCCGGCTTCTGAGCACCCATGTATCTCGATTCTGATGACATCGCCCAGGCCCGCGAGGCGGAGCGCACCGTCCGCGAGGCCTACGACCGGGTCCCCTATCCCAGCTCGTCGCAGCACCGCACGCATCCGGACCACCTCGCGACCCTGGCGTTGCTGCACGGCATCGAACCCGCGCCGCCCGCGCGCTGCCGCGTGCTGGAGCTGGGCTGCGCCGACGGCGGCAATCTCCTCCCCATGGCTCTCGAGATGCCGCAGAGCCGGTTTCTCGGCGTCGACCTCTCGCCGCGCCAGATCGAGGCCGGGGAGGCGTTCGCCGCCGAGCTGGGCGTCGCCAATCTGGAGCTGCGGGCGGCGAGCCTCCTCGACGTGGACGCCTCCTGGGGCGAATTCGACTACGTGATCTGCCACGGCGTCTTCTCCTGGGTGGCGCCGGCGATCCAGGAGAAGATCCTCGCCGTCTGCCGGGAGAACCTGGCTCCGCGCGGCGTCGCCTACGTGAGCTACAACACCTTCCCCGGCTGGCACCTGCGCCGCATGGTGCGCGACATGGTGCTCTACCACACCCGCGGCGTGGACGATCCCGCGGAACGCACCGCGCGCGCCATGGAGCTGGTGCGCTTTCTCGCCGAGAGCACCTGGGGGGAGGAGGACGCCCACGCGATCTTCCTGCGCTCGCTCCGCGAGCACTTCGAGGAGTACCGGGACCGGCCGAGCTATCTCGTCCACGAGTACCTGGAGGAGACCAACGCGCCGCTCTACTTCCACGAATTCGCCGCGCGCGCCGCACGCCACGGATTGCAGTACCTCTCCGAGGCCGATCCCCACCTGATGGAGATCGGCAACCTGCCGGCGCCGGTGGCCGAGCGCCTGCGAGGTTACGCCTCCGAGCGGCTGGAGCTGGAGCAGTACCTGGACTTCGTGCTCAACCGCACCTTTCGCCGCACCCTGCTCTGCCACGCGGACGTGCCGCTCGACCGCGCCGTGGCGCTCGCGCGCATGCGCCGCCTCCACGCCGCCTCGGCCGCGCGGCCCGACTCGGCGGCGCCCGATCTACGGTCCGGCATTGGCGAGAGCTTCCGCGCCGAGCGGGGCACCGCCTTCTCGACGAGCCACGCGCTGGCCAAGGCGGTGCTCGTCACCCTCGCCGGCGTCTGGCCGCGGGCCCTCTCCTTCGACGAGCTTCTGGCGGAGGCCCACGGCCGGCTCGCCGCGATCGGGGAAAAGGAGCTCGGAGATGAGGATGTCCTGGCGGACCTCCTCCACTCGCTTTACTGGAGCGGCGTCGTCGAGCTCCACCTGCTGCCGCCCGTCTGCACCGAGACGGCGGGCGCCTTCCCGCGCGCTACGCCGCTCGCCCTCCGGCAGGCCGCGGCGGGGGCCTTCGTCACCAACCAGCGGCGCCGCGTGCTGAAGCTGGACGATCCGGTGGCCCGCGTCCTCCTCGCCCACCTCGACGGCAGCCGCGACCACGCCGCGCTCGTCCGCCTGCTCGAGCGCGACGTCCGCGAGGGCAGGCTCGACATCGCCTTCGAAGGTGCGCCCCTACGGGATTCAGAGAGGCTGCCCGCCGTCCTCGCGTCGCTCGTCGAGCATCACCTGCGGAAGCTGGCTGAGCACGCGTTGCTGGTCGAGTGAGGGGCCTTCTCGAACGCCAAGCTGCAACTAATTGCCCACGGCATCCTGGGCTTCTGCGACTTTTCGGAGCATCGTTTGAATCAGTGTATCGATGAGGTTTCTGAGCTGGCGCAGAAGTCTTCTGGCGCCTCCCACCAGCGCGATAGCGGTCTGGCCCGGGGTTCCATTGGGTGTCGGAACCCTCCTATAGGTCCAGCCTGAACCGTAGGATCTCTGGTTCCACTGAATCAGCGCATCGAGCAAGGCATCGAGCCTGTCCAGGAAATGCTCATTCTCGCGGAGAGATACCACCAGTTTATTTACTGCAGCCTTGAGCTTTTCAAACCCTTTCTTTTTCGGATTGTCGGTAAGCCCTACCGCCTCCGTCAAGAAGAAGGCGGCCTTCAGGCCATAGCCGGTGAGCTCGTCGATCTGACACACCCCCTCCCAAGCGCCCGAGACCCGGTTCCAATCATCCAGCACTTCGTTGACGAAGGACTGGACCATGTAGGCCATCTGGGTCACCAGGTAGACCTCGTCCTCATTGTGGAACACTCGGTCCTGCATCAAGGCTCGCCCTCGCCGGCAGGTGGCGGCAAACCGGATGCGCGTCAATGGATCGGTCATTTGGAGGATGTAAATCAACAACTCGTCGGGCAGCTCAACGGCTGTGCAGACAGGGACCAGGGGGCCGATCACGACAGGGCCTACGGGGCCCTGCACCACACCCGGGCCTGGAGGAGGAGGCGGTGGCGGCGGCGGAGCGATGACGACGACAGGAGGAGGCGCCACGTCGACCGTTGGACCTCCACAAAGCCGGCAGTTTCCGGGTGTCCAGCGAGCGTTCATCCCGCAATGAGGACAGTAAAAGGGAGGCATCTCGGAAATCCCCTTTCGTCAGTCTGCCGTCGTCGCCAACCCTATCTAAGCTGGCCGCCCTGGCTGTTCTCAGTTACGGGCGCCTCGAGAGCCGTGGCCGCGCCGCCCTCGTCCGCCTTCTCGGGCGGGACGTCCGCGAGCCCCGCCGCGAATCCGAGCGCCTTCCAGTTGGCTTCCCGGCGCTGGTCGAACGTCACCGGAGGGAACTCGCCGGGCATGCCCTGCTCGCCGGCGGATGGCGCGGTCCCGGCCAGGGCCGCCTTGACCCGGCGCACGTACTCCCGCGTCTCGCGGAACGGCGGAATGCCGCCGTGCTCGTCCACGGCGCCCTCGCCGGCGTTGTACGCGGCGAGCGCGAGGTCGACGTCGCCACGGTAGCGGTCGAGCAGCCAGGCCAGATACGTGGTGCCGGCGGCGAGGTTGTGCTCCGGATCGAGCAGGCGGTCGGAACGGAAGCCGAAACGCCGGGCGGTCGCGGGCAGCACCTGGAGCAGGCCGCGGGCTCCCTTGCGGGACACCGCCGTGGGATTGAAGCCGGACTCGACGCGCGCCATGGCTTCGACGAGCGACGGGGAGAGGGAGTGCCGGACGGCGGCATCGCGGATGAGGGAGCCATAGGAGGCGACGCGGACCGCGGCGGGCCAGAGCGGGGCGCTCCAGGCGGCAGCCGACCGGCGCGCGGCCGGCCGCGGTGACCGCGCCGCCGGATGGGGCCGCTCCGCCGGCCGTGCCACCTCGTCACGCCGGAGAGGCAGGGGCTCCTCGACAGGCGCGCTTTCTCTTTCTACAGCCGGGGCCTCGGCGGCTGCGGCGGCCATGATAGGGGCTGCCTCCTGCGGTGCCGGCGTGAATCCATGAGCGCCCATGATCCAGCCGGCGGCAAAGAAGAGCGCCAGCACGGTGGCCAGACCGGCCAGGGCGATCCGGGCCACGGCGCGGTCGATGCGCCAGGCCCGGCTCATACGAACCGTCCCATCTCATCCACCGAAATGTGGATCTTGGTAAAGCTGACGCCCTTCGCCATGCGCTCGAGGATGCGCGTCGATAATTCCGGCAACAGCGTCTGCGTCAGAATGTGATCGATTTCGCGGGCGCCGCTGTCGGCGTTGCAACGCTCGGCGAGCGATTGCACGAGCGCCGGCTCGAAGGTCAGCTCGGCGGCGTGGTTCTCGCGGATGCGCTGCTGCACCGAGCGCAGCTTGAGCTCGACGATCCTGACGATCTCGTCCTTGCCCAGCGGGTAGTACGGCACCACCACGATGCGGCCGAGGAGCGCCGGCCGGAAGTGCCGCAGCAAGGCCGGGCGCAGCGATTCGATCAGCGCGTCGGCGTCGGGCCTCTCCGACGAGCAGGCCTCGGCGATCACCTCGGCGCCGGCGTTCGAGGTAAGGAGGATCACCGTGTGCTTGAAGTCCACCGGCACGCCTTCGCCGTCCTCCAGGATCCCCTTGTCGAACACCTGGTAGAAGAGGTCCATCACGTCCGGATGCGCCTTCTCGATCTCGTCGAGGAGGACGGCGCTCCACGGCCGGCGGCGCACCGCCTCGGTGAGCACGCCGCCGCGGCCGTAGCCGACGTAGCCGGGCGGCGCCCCCTTCAGGGTGGCTACGGAGTGGGCCTCCTGAAACTCCGACATGTTGAACGAGATGAGGTTGCGCTCGCCGCCGTAGAGGGCTTCGGCGAGCGCCAGGGCGCTCTCGGTCTTGCCGACGCCGGTGGGGCCGACGAGGAGGAAGACGCCCTTGGGCTTGGCGGGGTCCTCGAGGCCGGCGCGCGAGGTGGAGATGCGGCGCGCGATGGCGTCCAAGGCCTGGGGCTGGCCGACGATGCGCTCGGCCAGCCGGTCCTTCAGGGTCATGACGCTGCGGATCTCGTCGGCCAGCATGCGGCCGACCGGGATGCCCGTCCAGCCGGAGACGACGGCGGCGACGGTGCGCGAGTCGACGGCGAGCGGCACCATGGGCTCGGGCCCCTGCAGCGCGTCGAGCCGCCGCCGCAGGTCGGCGAGGCGGCCGGGCTCTGCGCCGTCGCCTTCGGCGCGCCGGATCTCGGCCACCAGCTCGCGCTCCTTCTCGCAGCGCCTGGTCAGCGCCTCCTTCTCCGTCCGCAGCCGGATCAGCTCCTCGTCCATCTCGCGCACGGAGACGCCCCGCCTCTCCTCCTTGCCCTCGCGGCGCAGGATCTCCAGCTCGGAGTCGCCGATGCGGATGCGCCGCTCGAGGTCCTCGACGGCGGCGGGCGTGCCCTCCTGCGCCAGGGCGACGCGCGCCGCCGCGGTGTCGAGCACGCCGATGGCCTTGTCGGGCAGGCGGCGCTCGGCGAGGTAGCGGTGGGAGAGGGCCACGGCGCCGCGCACGGCCTCGTCGAGGATCTTCACGCCGTGGTGCTTCTCCAGGTGCGGCGCGATGCCGCGCAGCATGTCGAGCGCGCCCTCCTCGTCCGGCTCCTCGACCTTGACGAGCTGGAAGCGGCGGGTGAGGGCGGGGTCCTTCTCGAAGTACTTCTTGTACTCGGACCAGGTGGTGGCGGCGATGGTGCGCAGCTCGCCGCGCGCGAGGGCCGGCTTGAGGAGGTTGGCCGCGTCCCCCTGGCCGGCCTGGCCGCCGGCGCCGATCAGGGTGTGGGCCTCGTCGATGAACAGGATCACCGGCTTCGGCGCCGCCTTGACCTCGGCGATCACCGACTTCAGGCGCTCCTCGAACTCCCCCTTGACGCCGGCGCCGGCCTGCAGCAGGCCGAGGTCGAGGATGCGCAGCGAGATCTCGCGCAGCGGCTTCGGCACCTCGCCGGCGGCGACGCGCAGGGCGAAGCCCTCGGCGATGGCGGTCTTGCCGACGCCGGCGTCGCCCACCAGGATGGGGTTGTTCTGCCGCCGCCGGGTGAGGATGTCGATCACCTGGCGGATCTCGGCGTCGCGGCCGCGGATGGGATCGATCTTGCCGGCGCGGGCCTCGGCGGTGAGGTCGAGGGTGTAGCGGTCGAGGGCGGTGGTGGCGGCGGCCGGCGCGCCCGCGGCGGTGGCTGTCTCTTATACACATCTGACGCTGCCGACGACCTGTAGAGTGTGT
>JBKPTH010000145.1:0-16707 GCA_046765915.1 Acidobacteriota bacterium
GGGGCACGCGCCAGACCGAGAGGTCACGCCAGAAAACCCGCGGGTCCTGCACCGTGCCCCGCTCAGCACGCCACGTGCCGGCTCAGCACGCGCCGTGCCCGGCTCAGCACGCGGCGCGACCCGCTCAGCACGCAGCAGATCGAGAGGTCGGGTCGCCGGATTCTCCAGATGCGCGCCGTGATCGCGGGGTCTCGCCAGAGGACCCGTGGGTCTCACGAAAGACGGAGGTAAGCCGCAACCGGATCGTGCCACCCCCAACCCAGAATACATCATCGTAATTACGGGCCAGAGTACTTAGCCCGAGTTCGGCCGGGAGATCGTCCCCGTATACGTCGCGGAGCCGGTACCGGCGCACTGGTCGCGCTGCGCGGTGAATGTCCCGCTCCCCGTGGCGTTGGCGAACGCGCCGGTGCCGCCGGTCACGGTGTAAGTGCCCGTGGAAGTGACCACACACGAGCCGCCCTTACCCTCCTTAAACTGCCCAATGACGGTTATGAACACACTGTCCGTCTCGTTGGCCCCGAGGAGGACCACGATGCTGGCAAAGTTCCCCTGATGATCCTCGATGCGCGTCACCGTCCCCGTGAAGTCCCCCAGATGAGTGGCGGTGCCCGAATTGCTGAAGTCCACCTGGGTCAGCCCGCCAGGCAGGTGCGTCACGCCCGTGACCATTCCCGTGGTGGTGGCGGTGAACGGCACCTGATCGTCGGCGGCGGCGGGCGCTGCCAGCCCGACCAGGGTGAGGAGGACCACCACTAGACTGCTCCCGATCCGGCGGGAGGTCGTGCTCCATAAGCGTCTCATGCTGACTCCTTTCTGGGTATGGCCCGCCTGGCCGGCGAGCGCTGGATCATCAGCGTGCTTCCAGCGGCGTGCTGCGAGTGTTGTGCAGGTTGTGCTTCCCCAAGGTCAAGTCCTTCACGTTCATCGTCTTTTCTCTTTCTCGATTATACCAGAATCCTGCCTGGCAAGGGTACTCCCGGGGTATCAGCCCCAGGGCATGCGCACAGTGGGTCCGCCCAGGAACCTGGGAGAACCCTGAGCTTCCCGCCCGGGCTTCCCTTCGTTCGCGGAACCTGGTTGGGCGAGCTGACGGACGGCCGCTACAATGCGACAGGTGAGAACCAAGTCCGCAGATCCATGGTTCCGGATTCGTGGAGGGCAGACCCCCCATCCGCGAGAGGGCGTGGCTGACGGTACGCGCGTCCGGGGATCGGTGGCCGGTGAGCAGCGGCAGGCTCACGGGCTGAAGGTTTTCATCTCCTATTCCCGTCGAGACCTGGGTTTGGCCGACCGGCTGGTATCCGGGCTCGAAAAGCAGGGAGTGGAAGTGCTGATCGATCGCCGGGACCTGCCCTACGGGGAGGAATGGCAAAAGGAACTGGCCGATTTCATCCGTATGTCCGACACTGTCGTCTGGTTGGTGTCGCCCGACTCCATCGCCTCGAAGTGGGTGAACTGGGAGCTCGGGGAGGTCGGACGCCTGAGCAAGTGAATGGTCCCGGTGCGGGTCCGCGAGGTCGACCCGAGCAGCCTGCCGGAGGCGCTGGGCAAGATCCACCTCCTGCCAGCGGAAGGCGCCTTCGACTTCGACCGGCACTTCACGCCGCTCATCGAAACCCTCAACACCGATCATGCCTGGCTCAAGGACTCCACTCGGCTTGCCGATCGAGCGCGGCAGTGGATCGCCAAGGACCGATGCGGTGAAGATGGTCTACAAGAAGAGCCTGATGGGCGGCGTTGCCGCGGTCATCGTCGACCCCGTTCACCGCCTGCGTCGACGGCGTTTGCGTGATGGAGGGCGGAGGGCCATCGCCAAGCTGCGTGCGGCTCGACGCGAAACGCGTCCGCGAATGCGATGGCGATGTCATGAACGAGCGCTGCGTCGATGTCGAGTGTCCCGTCAGGCGATGCCGAAAGGTGTGTAGCAAAGCACAGTAAGGGCTCCCCTTGAGAGTCGCAGATTAGGGTGGGTCCTTTTCGAGCGAGTAGCCAGATCTCGCCGCGGTTCACTCGCTCGGCCATGCTTGACCGCTCAGGAGCTCGACGACCTCCTCGAGCATGGCGTCGTCCTGGCCGCCATAGGCCCTCGCGAGTCGCTCCTCGATCTCGCGCCGTTCTTTTGCCGCGAGATAGATCTTCTACCGCGGACCTGATGAACGCCGACCGTCCCTTCGCGCGAGCCTCCGGGTCCCGATCGATGCGCTCCAACAGCTCGGTTTCAACCGAGATCTGGACCGGTTTGGCGCTCATATGGACTTCATACAACAAGATTTTATTGGGTCAAACCATCAGTCCCCGCGAAGCAGCCGTGAAATTGCGCGGCTGGCGAGATTCCCCGAAGGGAGCTTCCCGTCCGGGCTTCCCTTCGTTCGCGGAGCCTCTCGACAATAGACAGGGGAATGTGTGCTGGGAGAACGGATTTGCCGCTCTTGAGGGGGGCCATCCATCCACTCTCCAGGTGTCTTCAGATCGGCCTCGGCCTGGCATTCCGAGGCATTCTGGTCGCGTGAGGCCCGGAAATCGGCCGCCCCACTTAGAGAGTCGCAGATTAGGGCGGCTCCTTTTCGGTGTTTTCGAAGTGTAGTTGCAAACTGTATCGCTCGATAAGGCTGCGTCCCTCAACAGCTTCGTTGCTCTTCAGTAGTTCGAGTTCTTTGCCCTTGGCAAGCAAGAGATGAATGAAATCACTTTCACCAATAAGGCGAGCGAGACGCTTCCGATCTTCCCCTTCTCTATGCTGGCGATCTCTTCGCTTATGCGCTGCCCAGCCTGAGACCAAATCTTGTAGCTCTGCCAGAGTCCAGCCCTCCTTACTTCGAGAGGAATCTGTAATATCGAACCAAACAGTGGCAAACCCAGATCGCGTGCTTAAGGACTTCCGGAGATCGTCGACCTGCTGCTCGATTCGCGTTACTCGATTGAAAAGCTGCCAGTAAGCGACTGCAGCACACATGCCAATAGCAAGAGCAGCTAGAATGAACCCCTTGGTAAATTCATTGCTTGCACCCATGCCTTCGAAGTATGTTGCCGGCAAATCCTTTCCCAAAAAGAGAGCAGCGACAGATAATCCACCGAAGATTAGAGACATATCCTTGTACCGCCGAACAGCACTAGTGGCACTATGCTTGGCGGCATCAATAGCTCGCTGGGCTTCCTCTCGTGCTTCGCCACGTTCAGCAATCGCTCGCGTAGTAGTCATAATCAGAGATCGAGCAACTTCCAGCGGTACTAGAGGGCCAGGTTTGACAGTTTCTTTTGCCACATCACGCGCCACATTGAGTTGCCGCATATCGTCTTCGCTTCCACCGGCGTCTGGATGCTTCTCTCTCGCCAGTTCGCGATAGCGCTCCTCAATATCTGCATCAGTGGCAGAGGCGGGAAGTCCTAAGATCTCGAATGCGCTCGCAGCGTTCATGTCACATTTCTCGGGTCAATATTGTAGGACGCCCAACGGTCCGCTTGAGCAGTCTGGTTGGCTGCCACGCTACGATCATGGCGCCAGATTCTCCAGGAGGCTCCTCAGCTCTACGGCGATCTCGTGGTGCTGGGTCGACCATACCA
The DNA here is from genome assembly GCA_046765915.1 of Acidobacteriota bacterium. GTDB lineage: Bacteria > Acidobacteriota > Thermoanaerobaculia > Multivoradales > UBA5704 > DATARR01. The sequence continues at coordinate 3,565 of JBKPTH010000145.1, forward strand.
GATACTTCTTGTCCGCCAGAAGAGGAAAGCGACCAAGAACTCTCGAGCGCTGGCTCTTCGAACCGACGAGAAGTGGGAGTACGCGTAGCTTGCCCGACGACGCCTCTTCTCCAAGCGCCGACTCAAGTTCACGGTGCGCCCAAGGCTTCGCGAGAAAGTTCTCGCTGAGAACTACTAGGACGAACCGGCAGTGTCGCAGACCCTCATTGATTCTCCCTACCACTGAATCGCCCCACCGAATCTTGTCCCGGTCATACCAAGTTGAGATCCCGCTGTCATTGAGCGACGACAGCAGCGGTTCGACGATGTCGACCTTGTCCTCACTCGCGTGGCAGATGAAGACGTCGCACACCGGACCAGCGCCTGCGTCATCAGGCGCCTCGCCGCCTGCAGGGGATGGAGGAATTGATACGAAGATGGCGCGATCCTCTGGAAGGACAACCACTCTAACGGTACCGGTTCGGCGGATTTGGCCACCCGTAGCGGATTCGCTGATGTCGACCTCTGGCTTCACCACACGATCGCCACGAAGCCACTCCTGACCAGCCAATGTTGGGTAAATCTGTGACAATTTGTCGAGGTGTATTACCCAAGGCCCATCAGGAGAACCCAGTGGATGGAGCCAGTCTTCGCCTAAATCCGCCAAGTTAGTAGCGACTTCGGCCAACGCGGCTTCACGCACCAGGGATGAAGTTTGTATGCTAAAACGGACCCCCTGCTGTCGGGCTGATTGGTCGTCATCTTGATATTGGGGTTGCCATATGTAGGTCCCAGCCATATTCAGAAGAGCGAGGATATCTTTCATTGTTTTTCCAGTACCGCGCTTACGATGTCCAGGCCAGTCAGGATTCCTTCCGGATGCTCAGGCAGCCAACCTCTACGTGAGCTTATGCGAACCCCGCGGTGTGCTAGGCGCCATGGGCTGACCAAGGGCGAAGACCTCCATCATCGCTCGGGCGGTCAGCGGAGCACCCGAAAGCTCTCCACCAGCTCGCGCAGTACCTTCTCCTCGGCGGGCCACTGATCCACGGGAATCCCCAACCAGATTTGCACCGTGAACTTGTGCCGCACATCCTGGTCACAGCTCCTCATGAGCTCGTGGGTCACGCGGCCGCCTGTTGTCATCTCAGACTCTCTTTCCAGGCATCTCGTGCCGTCCACCTCGACGATCCGGGTGCGCAACACCTTCTCCCGCGAATCCGGGTGGGATTTAAAAGCCTTTGCATCCTCTCCAGCGTCATGGGAATCGGGAAGATCTTCTCCGGGTAGATTTTCGGGAGGATCTCCACGCGCTCTTCTCCGGCCGGGTTGCCGATGAGCCACCGCAAAGGGCCGTCATCTCGGTTCCCTCCCCGACGAAGAGATGAACCTTCCAGTCCGGGGCGGGAAGCACGATCGAGAACCCATGCTCCTTGTCGATCAGGGTGCGGCCGTCCGGGGCGATCATCTCCCGGCCCGTCTCTCCGAGGATGCGGCCGTGTGCCGCGCCGACCGTGGCGAGGAGCAAGGAGATCCAGGCGAACGCTGCGAGAAGTCTCATCCCGGGCCTCCTTTCTTGAAACCGCTCGTTAACTCCCCAGACGCTACTACGAGCCGGCCTCGCCGGCAAAGGGGTTGGAGAAGGTCGAAGGCGCCAAAGATCAGGCAGTTGTCCAAATCTTTTGCGGGGACCTAAAGTCTTGCAGCATCGTGGCTTGTCCTCCTTGTACCGTCCACGGCGCCAAATCTTTTGACACGGCCGCGGAGGGTTGGACCAAGCCGTTTTCGCTGAAGTGCCCCCTTCTCAGTAGGTTACCCCCTTTGGGTCTGTCTGGCCCGATCCTTGATCGAGCCCTGCTCTCCGACATGAATGCCAAGCGCGCCTTGTCCAAGGCCAGCCCCGTCCCGGCAGCCGTCCCTCTGCCGGACTCGGTGCTGGCGAAGTGCGCGGCCTCATCCTCGAAGCCCGACAGCAGATCGCCCGCATGTCAACGCCGGCCTGACGCTGCTCTATTGGCGGGTGGGCGACCGCATCCGGAGGGAGATCCTCGAAGGGAGGCGGGCAGAGTATGGAGTGGAGATCGTGCGGACTCTGTCGGCACAACTGGAGGTGGAATTCGGCCGCGGTTTTGGCGAGAAGAACCTTCGCCGCATGGTGCAGTTCGCGGAGGCGTTTCCAGACGCTCAGATTGTCGCGACGCTGTCGCGACAATTGGGATGGAGCCACTTCAAGGAGATCCTCCCGCTCGCGGATTCGCTCAAGCGAGACTTCTATGCGGAGATGTGCCGCCTGGAGCGCTGGAGCGTACGGGCGTTGCGGTCCCGCATCGACAGCATGCTCTACGAGCTCACCGCCCTCTCGAAGCGGCCTGAGGAGCTCATCGAGCAAGGCCTCAAGGCGCTACGCGAGGAAGACCGGCTCACGCCCGACCTGGTCTTCCGCGATCCCTACGTGCTCGACTTCGTCGGCCTCCGTGACACTTACAGCGAGCAGGATCTGGAGAGCGCCTTGCTGCGGGAGATCGAGTCGTTCCTCCTGGAGCTCGGCACTGGCTTCGCCTTCGTCGAAGCCGAGTCAAGGAGGATCGCTGGTTCCGGTATCCGCCCCTTATGGGCTAAACTCGGCGGGTTTTCGCGACCGTACCCCTGCCGGGGCCGCGGTAGCCTTGCTTTTTCTGGAGGATAGGATGCTTCTTCGCCGAAGAGGGGCTCTACTCGTCCTGCCCGCGCTGGCGTTGGCGGCTTCGCCCGGTTGGGCGCAGAAGGCGGGCGGGCTGGACGCGCGGATCGAGCAGGAGGTGCAGCGGGTTACGCCGCAGATCGTCGAGCTGCGGCACAAGATCCATCTGAATCCCGAGCTGTCGAACCGCGAGACGCAGACGGCGGCGCTGGTGGCCGAGTACCTGAAGGGCCTCGGGCTGGAGCCGCGGACGGGCATCGCCAAGACCGGCGTCGTCGCCCTCCTCAAGGGCGGCAAGCCGGGGCCGCTCATCGCCGTGCGGGCGGACATGGACGCCCTGCCGGTGACCGAGGAGACGGACCTGCCGTTCCGCTCGACGAAGCGGGATACCTTCCTCGGCCAGGAGGTCGGCGTGGCCCACGCCTGCGGGCACGACGTCCACACCACGGCGCTGCTGGGCACGGCCGCCGTGCTCGCCGCCGTGCGGCAGGATCTGCCGGGGAGCATCCTCTTCATCTTCCAGCCCGCCGAGGAGGGCCCGCCGCCGGGGGAGAAGGGCGGCGCCAGCCTGATGCTGGAGGAGGGGGTGTTCAAGGATAAACCGGTGGCCGCCTTCGCCCTCCATTCGTTCCCGGACCTGGAGGTGGGCCAGATCGGCTACAACGCCGGGCCCACCTACGCCGCGGTGGACCAGTTCCGCATCAAGATCAAAGGCAAGCAGTCGCACGGCGCCTATCCGCACCAGAGCATCGATCCGATCGTCATCGGCTCGGAGGCGGTGATGATGCTGCAGACGCTCCGCTCGCGCTATCTGCCGCCGCTGGAGCCGAGCGTCATCACGGTGGGCATCTTCCGCGGCGGCGAGCGCTTCAACATCATCCCCGGCGAGGTGACGCTCGAGGGCACCGTGCGCACCTACAACAAAGCGGTACAGGACGAGATCGAGCGCCGCATGCGGGAGATGCTGGACGGCATCACGCGCGCCAACGGCGCCTCCTTCGAGCTGGAGTACCAGCGGAACGCCCCGGCCACGGTCAACGATCCGGCGCTCAGCCAGGCCGTGCAGCCGCTGCTCGAGCGCATCCTGGGCGCCGGCAACGTCAAGATCGTCGAGCCGACGATGGGCGGCGAGGATTTCGCCTATTTCGCCAACGTGGTGCCGGGCTTCTACTACCGGCTCGGCGTGGTCAAGCCGGGCACGACCTCAGGCGGCCTGCACACGCCCACTTTCCGGGCGGACGACAGCGCCGTGCCGGTGGGCATCCGGACGATGTCGCGGCTTCTCGCCGATTACCTCACCTCCTACGGAAACCAGGTGAAGCATGGAAAATAAAGGGCCGGCGGTGAGCCTCTCGGGATTGGACAAGCTCGGCCTCGCGGACGTGGGCACGGCGTATTGGAACCTGCCGCCGGCGCGGCTGGTGGAGATGGCGCTGGCGCGCGGCGAGGCGGTGCTCGCCGCCGAGGGTCCCCTGGTGGCCGACACGCGGCCGCACACGGGCCGGTCGCCCAACGACAAGTTCATGGTCAAGGACCCGTCGATCGACGGCGAGGTGTGGTGGGGTGAGGTCAACCGGCCGTTCGAGCGCGAGCGATTCGACGCCTTGCTGGCGCGCGCAAAAGAACACCTGCGGGGCCGCGACGTCTTCGTCTTCGACGGCTACGCCGGCGCCGATCCGCGCTACCGCCTCAACGTGCGGGTGATCACCGAGGACGCCTGGCACAATCTCTTCGCCCGCAACATGTTCATCCGTGAGGAGGACTTGGGCGTGCTCGCCGATTTCGAGCCCAGCTTTACGGTGGTCAACGTCGCCCAGCTGCAGGCCGAGCCGCAGCGCGACGGCACGCGCTCGTCCACCTTCATCCTGGTCGACCTGGCGAAGCGCATGGTGTTGATCGGCGGCACCCGCTACGCCGGCGAGATCAAGAAGAGCATTTTCAGCGTGATGAACTACTACCTGCCGAAGCAGGGGGTGCTGCCGATGCACTGCAGCGCCAACTACGGCGCCACGCGGGACGACGTGGCCCTCTTCTTCGGCCTCTCCGGCACCGGCAAGACCACCCTCTCCGCCGATCCGGACCGCACGCTGATCGGCGACGACGAGCACGGCTGGAGCGACGACGGCGTGTTCAACGTCGAGGGCGGCTGCTACGCCAAGGTCATCCGCCTGTCGCGCGAGGGGGAGCCGGAGATCTACGCCACCACGCGCCACTTCGGCACTGTGCTGGAGAACGTCGCCTGCGATGCCGAGACCCGCAAGCTCGACCTCGACGACGACAGCCTCACCGAGAACACCCGCTCGAGCTATCCGCTCACTCAACTCATCAACGTAGACCACGGCGGCCGGGCCGGGCATCCGCGCAACGTCGTCTTCCTCACCTGCGACGCTTTCGGCGTGCTGCCGCCGATCAGCCGGCTGACCGCCGAGCAGGCGATGTACCACTTCCTCTCCGGCTACACCGCCAAGGTGGCGGGCACGGAGCGGGGCATCACGGAGCCCAAGGTGACCTTCAGCACCTGTTTCGGCTCGCCCTTCCTGCCGCTCCATCCGGGCGTCTACGCCGGCATGCTGGGCGAGAAGCTGCAGCGGCACAAGGCGCGCGTCTGGCTGCTCAACACGGGCTGGACGGGCGGTCCCTACGGAACAGGCCAGCGCATCAAGCTCGGCTTCACCCGCCGCATGGTGACCGCCGCCCTCACCGGCGAGCTGGAGGGGGTCGACACCTGGACGGACCCCATCTTCGGCCTCGCCGTGCCGGTGCGCATCGACGGCGTGCCGGACAAGCTGCTGCGTCCCCGCGAGACCTGGCAGAGCCCGGCGGACTACGACGCCCGCGCCGGCAAGCTCGCCGAGATGTTCGCCGACAATTTCGAGAAGTACGAGAGCGGCGTCGACGAGGCGGTGAAGGCGGCGGGGCCTCGGGGGGTGCGGGCGTAGGCCTCCGATACTCCGATTCAGCCGCTGTGCCCGCTCGACCTCATCCCCTGACCCCTTCTCCTAAAGGAGAAGGGGAACAACAACGTCAAAGCCCCTCTCCTTTAGGAGAGGGGTTGGGGTGAGGTCGAGTGGGGCAGACGGGTTCGAAGGGCCTTCATCTACACGTCATGCACCAAAGGCTGTGGCCGGCACAGCCAATACCCCTGGGCGTAGTCGACGCCTAGCTCCTTCAGGGCGTCCAGGGTCTGGCGGCTCTCCACCCACTCGGCGATGGTCTGCAGGCCCATGACGTGGCCGATCTGGTTGATCGATTCCACCATGGCGCGCTTGACGCGGTCCTCCATCATGTTCTGCACGAACTCGCCGTCGATCTTCAGGAAATCGACCTGCAGATCGCGCAGGTAGGCGAAGGAGGAGAGGCCGCTGCCGAAGTCATCGAGGATGAAGCGGCAGCCTTTTTTCTTCAGCTCCGAGATGAAGCGCATGGCGCTGCCGAGCTTGCTGATGGCGGCGGTCTCGGTGATCTCGAAGCAGACGCGCCGGGCGTCCACGCCGCTCTTCTCGAGCTGCTCGACGACGTAGCCGAGGAAGCCTTCCTCGCCGATCGACTGGCCGGAGACGTTGATGGCGAAGAGGACGCCCGCGCCCGCGCTCCGCTGCGCCTCGGCGAGGGCGCCGAAGGCGGTCTTCAACACCCAGCGATCGATCGAGGAGATGAGGTGGTAGCGCTCCGCCGCGGCGACGAAAGCGGTGGGCTCGATGATCTGGCCGGCGGGATCGAGCATGCGGAGGAAGACCTCGCAGAGCATCTCGCCCGGCGGGCTCTCGGTGTTCAGGGGCTGGATGAGCTGGTAGAAGAGGCGGAAGCGGCGGTCCTCGAAGGCGCGGTGGATGCGGTGGATCCACTGCATCTCGCCCTGGCGCTCGGCCACCGCGGTGTCGTCCAGCTCGTACTCGTGGACGCGGTTGCGGCCGCCGTCCTTGGCCACGTAGCAGGCGGCGTCGGCGGCGGAGAGCACGCTGCCGAGATCGCCGCTGTCGGCGTCGACGGGCACGAGGCCGATCGAGACGCCGACCTCGAAGATCTGGTCGCGCCAGCAGAAGCGCAGCTCGCGCACGGTGCGCCGCATCTCGTCGGCGACCAGGCGCGCGTGGCTGAGGGGGGAGTCCTCGAGGAGGACGCCGAACTCGTCGCCGCCCAGCCGGGCCAGGACGTCGTTGCGCCGCACCCGCGAGCGCAGCAGCGCGGTGACCTGCTTGAGCATCTCGTCGCCGGCGAGATGCCCGCAGGTGTCGTTGACGACCTTGAACTCGTCGAGATCGAGGTAGAGCAGGACGTGCTGCCGCTTGTCGGCGCGGGCGCCGCGGATGGCCTGCTTCAGGCGCGCCTCGAACTCGCGGCGGTTGATCAGCCCGGTCAGCGAGTCGTGGCTGGCGAGATAGACCATCTCGCGCTCCATGCCGCGGAGCTGGCTGACGTCCTTGAACACCAGCACGGCGCCGAGCGCGGCGCCGCCGCGGTCGTAGATGGGCGCCGCCGAGTCGCGCACCGCGTACTCCTGGCCCTCCTTGCTCACCAGCAGGGCGTAGCCGGGAGACTCGACCACCCGCTTCTCCTCCATGCAGCGGGCCACCGGGCTCGCCAGCGGCTGGCGGGTGATCTCGTCGACGAGCTGGAAGACCTCGGGGACGGTGCGGCCGATCGCCTCCCCGGCGGGCCAGCCGGTCAGCCGCTCGGCGACGGGGTTCAGGTAATCGATCCTGCCGTCGGCGTCGGTGCGGATGACGCCGTCGCCGATCGAGGCGAGGGTCACCTGGGCCAGCTCCTTTTCCCGCTGCAGGGCCTCGAGAAGACTGGCGGTCTCCGGCGACGGCAGGTCGTCAGATTTGAATCTGGCGGCGATGGAGGTCAGCGAGCCCATGGGTTCTTCGCGGGACTGCGGGGAGTGCAGCAAGAAACGCGCCTGGGGGATTTGTCTGGCCTGCAAGGTTTTCGTACTCCCGCGAGCGCCCTCCCGGCGTAATTCCTTCCGTCCCGCCGTGTAAACTCGCTAAATCAAAGGCTCCGGCATGGACAGGCCGTACCCCTGGGCGTAGTCGACGCCGATCTCGCGCAGGGCTTCCAGGGTGGTGCGGTCCTCCACCGATTCGGCGATGGTGCGGATGTTCATCACCTGGCCGATCTGGTGGATCGACTCGACGAGGGCGCGCTGCACCGAGCTGCCGATCATGTCGCGCACGAAGGCGCCGTCGATCTTGAGGAAATCCACCTGCAGGTTCTTGAGGTAGGCGAAGGAGGAGAGGCCGCTGCCGAAGTCGTCGAGGACGAAGCGGAAGCCCAGCTCCTTGAGCACGCGGATGAACTGCGAAGCCTTGGCCAGGTTGCTCACCGCGGCCGTCTCGGTGATCTCGAAGAAGATGCGGCCGGGAGAGATGCCGGTGGCGTCGATCTCGGCGAGCACGTAGTCGAGGAACGACTCGTCGCCTATCGACTGGCCCGAGAGGTTGATGGCGAAGCGGGTGGTGTCGCCGTGAGAGAGGGTGCCGCAGGCGAGCGAGACGAAGGCGGCGTGGATGACCCAGCGGTCGATGGAGGCGATGAGGTGGTAGCGCTCGGCCGCCGGGATGAAGGAGCCGGGAACGGCGATGCGGCCTTCCTCGTCGAGCATGCGGATGAACAGCTCGCAGAGCGGCGGCTCGCTGCCGTCGCCGTGCAGCGGATGGATGTTCTGCCGGTAGAGGCAGAAGCGGTGCTCGGCGAAGGCCTTGTGGATGCGGTAGATCCACTGCATCTCGCCGTAGCGCTCGGCGAGGGCGATGTCGTCCGCCTGGTACTCGTGCATGCGGTTGCGGCCGCCCTCCTTGGCCACGTAGCAGGCGGCGTCGGCGGCGGAGAGCACGCGCGCGATGTCGCCGCTGATCGCGGTGATCGGCACCAGTCCGATCGAGACGCCGATCTCGAAGATCCGCTCCTGCCAGCCGAAGCGGTACTGGCGGACGGCGGCGCCCAGGCGCTCGCCGAGCTCGCGGGCGTGCTCCAGGGTGGCGTCCTCCAGCAGCACGCCGAACTCGTCGCCGCCGAGCCGCGCCAGGGTGTCGCTCTTGCGCACCAGCGAGCGCAGCAGGGAGGTGATCTGCTTCAGCAGCTCGTCGCCCGCCAGGTGGCCGCAGGTGTCGTTGACCACCTTGAACTCGTCGAGGTCGAGGTAGAAGAGGGCGTGCTCCCGCTCGTCCTGGTACGCCGTGTCGAGGCAGAGCTGCAGGCGCTTCTCGAACTCGCGGCGGTTGATCAGGCCGGTCAGCGGATCGTGGCGGGCGAGATAGATCATCTCGCGCTCCATGCCGCGGAGCTGGGTGACGTCCTTGAACACCAGCACGCTGCCGGTGGTGCGGCCCTGGCGGTCCTGGATGGGCGCCACGGAATCGCGGATGGCGCTCTCCCGGCCGTCGCGCCGCACCAGCATCGAATACGCGGTGTGCTCGATGACGCGGCCCTCGGCGAGGCAGCGCTCGACGGCGTTGGGCATCGGTTTGCCGGTGGCCTCGTCGATGACCTTGAAGACCTTGGTGACCGGCTGGCCGCAGGCGTCGGCGAAACTCCAGCCGGTGAGGCGCTCCGCCACCGGGTTCAGGTAGTCGATGACGCCGGCGTCGTCGGTGCGGATGACGCCGTCGCCGATCGAGGCGAGCGTCACCTGGGCGAGCTCCTTCTCCTTGGCGAGGTCCTCGACGGCGCCGCGCAGGGCGACCTCGGCCTGCTTGCGCTCGGTGATGTCGACGGCGGTGGCGAGGGCTGCCGGCTGGCCGTCGTCCAGCTCGATCACCGCGGCGGTGAGCTCGATCCAGCGCTCGCGGCCGTCCTTGGTGAGGATGCGCGTCTCGTAGCGCTCGGGCACCGGCTCGCCGCGCAGGCGGGCCTCGGCGCGGCCGAGCAGCGCCGACCGCACCTCCGGCGGCACGACGAGGTCCCAGGAGGACTCGCCGAGCAGCTCCTCGGCACGGTAGCCGCTGAGCTCCTCGCAGGCGGGATTGACGTACAGCACCTGCTCGCCGCGGCAGACGAAGATCGCCGTGGAAGTCGACTCGGCCAGGGTGCGGAACAGCCGATCGCTGCCGCCGACCGGCAGCCCGGCTTCCTTGACCGGGGCTTCGCTCATCGCGCGGGAGCGGCCTTCACGGGGACGGGACGAGAACTCCAGGGAACATGACCTCCTTGACTGCCGAAATGAGCTTGGGTCTCAGGATACGGGTCTTCGGGGGTTGGGCGCAAGGCGAGGAGAGAGGGAGCATGGATGGGCACGGACCAGGACGGACGGACACGGACGACCTCCTGTAGAGTTCAGCCCGCATGAGCCAGGACCGTTCCGCACCTCCCGAGGTGGTGCCCGAGCCGGGGTGGACGCCGATCGAGCCGCCGCGGCTGGAGGGCGGCCGCGGCTCCTTCGTCTCCGGCAATCCGGAGGGAGACCGGCTGCGGGTGCGCTACTTCCGGCGGGCGGACGACCGCCATCTGGTGGGAAAGGCCTGGTTCGGGCCGGGCGCCGAAGGGCCGCCGGGGCACGCGCACGGCGGCAGCATCGCCGCGGTGCTCGACGAGGCCATGGGCGCCGCGGCGTGGACGGAAGGGCACATCGTCGTCGCCGTGCGCCTGGACACCAGCTTCCAGCGCATGCTCCCCCTGGGCACCGACGCCACCCTGGAGGCCTGGGTGGACCGCGTCGACGGCCGCAAGGTGTGGACCCGCGGCCGCCTCCTCGACGTCGGCGGCGAGACGTTCGCCACCGCCGAGGCCCTCTTCGTCAAGCTCGATCCCGTCCGCTTCGGTCCTCTCCTGGAGAGGGTCGCGGCCGCGCTCGGCGTCGAGGTCGAGACATTGATCGGGCGTTAATCCCGTACCGCCGGCGCCAGCAGGGCCGCGGCGAGGCCGGCCTCGCGCTCGGCGAGCCCCATCAAGCCGCGAATCCCATCCTTGAACTGAAAGGCCTCGAACCCGGCCTCGCGCATCTTCTCGGTCAGGTGCGCGCTCTTCAGGCCCACCTCGCAGACCAGCACGTAGCCACGCTCGCGGCCGAAGGCGGGGAACGCCGACAGGGCGTGCGGCAGGTCGAGATGGAGGGCTCCCGGATAGTGCCAGCTCCGGAAGGCGTTGGCCGCGCGGAGGTCGATCACCGCGGCGCCCGGCGGGATCGCGTCGACCTCGGGGATGCGCGCGTCGAGGCTCTCGGGCTCGACGCGGCGGAGGTCGAAGACGCGCCGGACGTCCACCTGGGCGTCGAGGCGCGCGAGGTCGAGGGCGGCCTCGTCGCGCAGCACGTCCCGCAGGGCGGCGCGGGTGGCCGGCTTGGGGGGCATCAGGTCGCAGTACTCCGCCACCGCCGCCGACAGATCGTAGATGCCGATGCGGCGGGCGAGATCCATGATCTCCTCCTTGTTGAAGCCGAGGAGGGGGCGCAGCACCATCGCCGGCGTGGCCTCGGTGATCACCGCCAGGTTCTGCAGCGTCTGCGAGGAGACCTGGCCCATGGCGTCGCCGGTGACGACGCCGATGCGGCCGCCGCGGTGGGCCACCGCCGCGCCGGCGCGCAGGATGAGCCGCTTGAGCACGATCTGCCAGTTGGTGGGCCGGACGTGCCGCCGCAGCCCGGCGAGCAGGGGAGCGAGGTCGACCTCGTGGAGCTGCGGCGCGTAGCCGTAGCTCCACCGCTCGGCGATCTGCTTCATCACCTTGAGCACGCCGAGACGGTGGGCGGCGCCGCCGAGGTTGCAGAACACGTAGTCGAGCTGCACTCCCCGCTTGAGCATCAGCCAGCTCGCGACGGCGGAGTCGAAGCCGCCGGAGACCAGGGCCACCGCCCGTCCCTCGACGCCGATCGGCAGGCCGCCGTGGCCGGGCACCTTGTCGAAGAAGTAGTGGGCGGTTCCCGGCTCCAGCTCGACGTAGGCCGTGACCTCGGGCTGGGAGAGGTTCACCCGTCCCGCGCCGGCGTCGAGGAGGGCCCGGCCGAGGGCGCTCTCGACGCGGATCGAGTCGAAGCCGATGCGCTCGCGCTCGCCCCGGCGGCTGGCGCGCACGGCGAAGCTCCGGCCGCGCACGGCACCGGCGAAGATCTCGACGCCCGTCGCCACCACGTCCTCCAGCCGCTGCCAGGGGCGGCGCTGGACCTCGGAGACCGACTGCACGCCGAACACCCGCGCGGCGATCTCCGCCGCTTCCCTCGCGGGGGTTTCCAGGTAGAGGCGGCTCCACGTCAGCTCCAGGCGGTAGGGGATGCCGTGGAGCTTCAGCGCGTCCTCCAGGTTCGCCGCCAGGCGCCTGGAGAACCGCAGCCGGGTCCGCCGCGCCTTGGTGTAGAAGTCACCGGCGAGGCGGAGGATGAAGAGGTGATCGGACATCGGGGATGGGCCTTCCCGCGAAAGGACAGTGTAACAGGACGGTTCAACCCCGCCGCGGCCCCCTCACGGTCTCCACGCCGTGATCAGCCACCAGCGAAAATCGCCGTCGAGCTCGCCGAGGGAATCGTCGAGGATCTGCGCCACGCCGACGCGCAGATCGAAGGCCGGCAGGCGGCCGACGGGCAGCGGACCGATGCTGAAGCGGTATTCCATCCCGGCGAGGGAGAGCCATTCGTCCCCGGCGCCGCCGCGGCCCCACAGCCGGTGGCGCTCGTAGAACAGCGGCGCCGGCAGGAAGCCGAGCTGGAGCTCCGCCCGCTGCCCTTCATGGCTCTCCCCCAGCCGCGCGCCCACCGGCAGGGCCGGCACGGCGATGCGGTTGGCGAGCGCCGATTCGGGCAGCAGCGAGGTCTCCCCGCCGCCGAGCTGGTAGAGATCGAAGCCGTAGGCGAGGTCGCGCGAGGCGTCGCGCCGCCAGGTGAGGGCCAGGCGGGTGTCCTCGTACCGGAGCCCGAGCCGCGCCGCGCCGCCCCAGCGCGCCCAGGAGCCGCTCCCCTCGGTGCGGCCCGTTTCGTAGTGCGCCCCCAGTGTCGGCTGCAGCCGCCAGTGCGACCAGCGGCGATAGCCGCTCCAGGAGAGGTCCAGCGCGCCGAGCCGCTGCTCCAGGGCCTCGCCGCGGCGCGAGGGCTCCACCTCGTTCCACAGCGCCCGGGCGGCGACGTCCAGCGCGCCGCCGCTCCACTGCCAGCGCCGGGAGGACCACAGCTCGACCCCCTGGCGGTCGAGGTCGAGGAGATTGCCGCGGCGCGCCGCGGAATCCTCTTCCGCCGGCCGTTCCCTGGAACGGAAGAGGTGGAAGCCCACGTCGGCGGGCCAGCGGCGCCACGCCGCGGCCACGGCGCCTCCCGCGGGCCAGCCGTTCTCGCCGAGCGAGCCGAGGAGGAGCCAGTCCAGGCGCCCCACTACGTCGCCGCCGCGCAGCCCCAGCTCCAGGGCGCCGCCGCTCGCCGAGACGCCGCCGCCGAAGAGAGGAAAGATCTCCTGCCGTCCGCGGCCATACGGCCGGCCCGGCGGCACCTCGGCGCGGGCGAAAGGCTGCGTGCCCTCGGGCGGGACGGGCCGGATGGCCGGCGCCAGCTCGCGGGGCAGGAC
>JBKPTH010000146.1:0-4907 GCA_046765915.1 Acidobacteriota bacterium
GGGCGGTGGCGCCAAGCGGGCGGCTTCCGCGAATGGCCGCCGGCGCGGCGGGCGCGGCGGCGACAGCACGCTCACGAAGCGCATCAAGCAGCTCGAAAAGACGCAGCAGAACCTGGAGAAGAGGCTCAAGGGGCTCGTCAACAAGCTGCAGAAAGTCTTCCGCTAACCTCACCCCCAGCCCCTCTCCTTTAGGAGAGGGGTTGGGGTGAGATGATCCCAGCCGAGATCGGGCAGATCTCGGCTGGTTTCGTTTTGGATCAGCGAGACGCTGCGGGCCAGCGTGATCTTTCCAATCCGCCGGCAACGAAATTGCTCCGGCGGCCCGAGGCCGGCGGGCAGGGTGAACAACAGCACGTAATCTTCGCCGCCGCCGAGCGCCAGCTCCAGTGGATGCGCGCCCAGCGCGGCGCACAGCTCGTGAAAACGAAAGGAATACGGCAGGGCTTCCGCTTCGATCGCCGCGCCGGTGCCGCTGGCGCGGCAGAGGCGGTGGAGGTCGCGCGCCACGCCGTCGGAGACGTCGATCGCCGCGCCCTCCGGCTGCGTGGCGAGCCAGCGGCCGAGCGCGAGCTGCGGCGCCGGCTGCAGGTGGCGCCGCACCGCCTTGCGGGCCGCGCTCCGCAACGATGCCGGAAGGAAAGCCGGCAGCTCCACGCGGGAGCCTTCGAGGCGCGCGCCGCGATCGATCAATATCCGGCCGGCGGCGGACTCGCCGATCGTTCCTCCCAGCCATAGATCATGTCCCGGCGCGGCGCCGCCGCGCCGCAGCCAGCGCGCTTTCTTTTCCTTGTCGCCGAGCAGCGTCAGCGCCGCCGTGAACGTCTCCGGATGCGTTGCCAGGTCGCCGCCGGCGAGCCGCGCTCCGTGGCGGCGGCAGGCGGCGAGCAGCGAGCGAAGGAATCGCCGGTGATCGAAACCGGGCGGCGCGGCGAGGGTGAGAAAGGCCCACGCGGGAGCGGCCCCCATCGCCGCGAGATCCGACAGGTTGACCGCGAGCAGGCGGCGGGCGACGACGGCCGGATCGAGGTCCGGTGAAAAGTGGACTCCGGCGATCTGTTGGTCGGTGGTGACGGCGAACGGACCGCCGGGCGGCAGCACGGCGGCGTCGTCGCCGATCAACGCGGCGCCCGGCTGCCGGCGCAGCCAATCGATCAAGCGGTCTTCGCCGCGGAGAGGGCTCACGCCACCGCGGGCTGCGGCTGCTCGCTGACGATCTCGGCGGGCGCTCCCTCGGGAGTGACGACGGGTTGCCGCTGGTCGGGATCGAGCAGCGCCAGCTTCAGCACCTCGTCCATGTGATCGACGAAATGGAAAGTCAATCCGTCGGTGATCGTCGCCGGGATCTCGGCGAGGTCGCGCCGGTTCAGCTTCGGCACGATCACCGTGTCGATGCCGGCGAGCTTGGCGGCGAGGGCTTTCTCTTTCAAGCCGCCGATCGGCATGACGTCGCCGCGCAACGTGATCTCGCCCGTCATCGCCACGCGGCGATTGACGGCATGGCCGGTGAGGACGGAGAGGATGGCGGTGCCGATGGTGATGCCGGCCGAGGGCCCGTCCTTGGGAATGGAGCCGGCCGGCACGTGCACGTGGAGGTCGTGCTTGCCGAAGTAATCGTCGCCGATGCCGTGCGCGGCGGCGTAGGCGCGCGCGTAGGAGAGCGCCGCCTGCGCGGATTCCTTCATCACATCACCGAGCTGGCCGGTGAGCAGGAGCTGGCCCTTGCCCGGCACCGCCACCACCTCGATGAACAGCAGGTCGCCGCCCACCGAGGTCCAGGCGAGGCCAGTGGCCACGCCGACGCGGTCGCGGTTGAGCAGCTCCTCGGCGAAGTGCTTGCGGGCCCCGAGGAACTCCTCGACCTGCGGCGGCTCGACCTCGACGCGCACCTCTTCGCCGCGCGCCACCTTGACCGCCACCTTGCGGCAGATGGCCGCCAGCTCGCGCTCCAGGTTGCGCAGGCCCGCCTCCTTGGTGTAGCCGCCGATGACGGTGCGGATGGCCTCGTCCGAAAATTCGATCTGTTCCTCGCCGAGGCCGTTCTCCCGCGTCTGCTTGGGGATGAGGTGGAGACGCGCGATGCGCAGCTTCTCCTCCTGCGTGTAGCCGGTGAGGCGGATGACCTCCATGCGGTCGAGGAAGGCCGGCTGCACCGGCTCCAGCATGTTCGCCGTGGCGATGAACATGACGCGCGACAGGTCGTAGGCGAGGCCGAGGTAGTGGTCGACGAAGCTGAAGTTCTGCTCCGGATCGAGCACCTCCAGCAGGGCCGAGGAGGGATCGCCGCGGAAGTCGGCGCCGATCTTGTCGATCTCGTCGAGCACGAACACCGGATTGCTGGTGCCCGCCTGGCGGATGCCCTGCAGGATGCGGCCGGGCAGGGCGCCGACGTAGGTGCGGCGGTGGCCGCGGATCTCCGCCTCGTCGCGCACGCCGCCGAGGGAGATGCGCACGAACTTGCGGCCGAGCGAGCGCGCGATCGAGCGGCCGAGCGACGTCTTGCCGACGCCGGGCGGGCCGACGAAGCAGAGGATGGGGCCGCGGGTGTCGGGCTTGAGCTTGCGCACCGCCAGGTACTCGAGGATGCGCTCCTTGATCTTCTCGAGGTCGTAGTGGTCCTCGTCGAGCACCTGCTGCGCGTGCGCCAGATCGAGGTTGTCCTCGGAGGTCGTGTTCCAGGGCATCGCCGTCAGCCAGTCGAGATAGGTGCGGATGATCTGCGTCTCGGCGCTCTCGGGATGGCTGCGCTCCAGCCGCCGGATCTGCCGCTCCAGCTCCTCGCGCGCCTCCTCGGGGATCTTCTTCTCGTCGGCCAGCTTGCGGTAGTTGGCGATCTCCTCGGCCAGCTCTTCGCCCTCGCCCAGCTCCTGCTGGATGGCCTTGAGCTGCTGGCGCAGGAAGTACTCGCGCTGGCTGCGGTCGATCTCGCCGCGGGCCTGCGAGGAGATCTCCTGCTGCATGGTGAGCACCTGGATCTCGCGCGCCAGCAGGTCGCTCACCCGGCGCAGGCGGGCGATGGGATCGATGGTCTCCAGCACCGCCTGCGCCTCGGTCAGCTTGAGGTCGAGGTTGCTCGCCGAGAGGTCGGCGAGGCGCCCCGGATCCTCCAGGTTGGCGGCGATCACCATCACCTCCGCCGAGATCCCCTTGCCGAGGGTCACGGCGCGGTCCATGCTCTCCTTGACGCTGCGCACCAGGGCCTCGATCTCCAGCGCGGGCGCCTCCACCGGCGGCTCGTCGATGCGCTCGATCTTGGCCTGCAGGTAGGGCTCGATCTGGCTGATGTGCTGCACGCGGGCGCGCGAGAGGCCCTGCACGAGGATGCGGATGCGGCCGTCGGGCAGCTTCAGCATGCGCATGATGACGGCCGCGGTGCCGATCTCGAAGAGGTCCGCCTCGCCCGGGTTGTCCGTCGCGGCGTCGCGCTGCGCCACCAGCATGATGACGCGGCTCTCCGAGAGCGCGCGGTCCACCGCCAGCACGCTCTTGTCGCGGCCGACCGAGAGCGGCAGGATGATGTAGGGGAAGACGACGGTGTCCTTGAGCGGCAGGACGGGGAGGACGTCGGGGATCTTGATCGCCTCCTCCTGCGGCTCGCCTGGCGGTCTACTCATCCGGGGTTTCCTCGTCTTCCGAAATATGCAATAGACGAGCCTCCTGGCGCTTGTCCTGGATCTTCGGCAGCTCGAGCGTCAGCAGGCCGTCGCGCAGCCGCGCCGTGCCTTTGTGGGTGTTGACCGGCGCGAAGACGTGGATCTCGCGGCTGAAGCGTCCGTGGCCGCGCTCCAGGCAGTGGAACTTGATCTTTTTCACGTCGGGCAGCGCGGTGGACTTGGTGCCGGCGATGAGGATGCGCGTGCCGCGCGCTTCGATCCGCAGGTCGGCGGCGGCGAAGCCGGGCAGCTCGGCGAGGATGACGATGGCGGCCGGCGTCTCGACGACGTCGATCGCCGGCTGCCATTCGCCCAGCGGCAGGTCGTTCTCGCCGATCTGCATCGCCTCCTGGAAGAGGCGGTCGAGCTCGGCCTGGAAGCGCGAGATGACGAACAGGGATTCGAAGCGGGCGGCCATCTCAGGCTCCCTTGCCCGGTTGCAGCAGCGATTTGACCACGTCCATGAAGGCGTCGAGGTCCTCGAAGCGGCGGTAGACGGAAGCGAAGCGCACGTAGGCCACCTGGTCCAGCTCGCGCAGGCGTTCCATGATGAAGGCGCCGATCTCCTGCGTCGAGATCTCGCGGTCCTCGCGCTCGTTGAGCATCGTCTCGGTCTGGTCGACGATCGCCTCCAGTTGCGGCAGCGAGATGGGGCGCTTCTCGCACGCCTTGAGCAGGCCGCCGAGGAGCTTCTTGCGGCTGAACTCCTCGCGGCTGCCGTCGTGCTTGACGACCATGTAGGGGATGTCCTCGATCTGCTCGTAGGAGGTGAAGCGCCGGCCGCAGCTCACGCACTCGCGGCGGCGGCGGATGGTGGCGCCGTCACGGCTCTCGCGCGAGTCGACGACCCGGTCGCGGTTCTCGGAGCAGAAGGGGCATCGCATCAGCGGGCTCGTGGCATGAGCCGCAAGTCTATCCCTTGGAGCTCAAGGCGATGTTGAGGTGCAGGAGGAGCTTCTCCAGGCTGGCGGCGTCCTTGATCTCGACCTGCAGGTCGCGCACGGCGTCCATCACCCGGTGCTGATCGTCCTCCACCTGGAAGCTGACCAGGAAGCGGCGGGCGCGCTGGAAGTCGGCGCGCCGCAGGGTCATCTCGATGGTCCGGGAGAACTCGCCGCGGCCGTTGCCGGCGGCGGGAACGGCGGCGCGGGCCGGCGCGGGCGCCGGTTGCTGCATGGCCTCGCGGCGCAGCTTCTCGAGCTCCGAGAGCACGTCCACGGTGCGCAGCGGGGTCTTCGCCGGCGCGGCGGCCGGGGC
>JBKPTH010000147.1:0-55055 GCA_046765915.1 Acidobacteriota bacterium
GCCCTTCAAAGGCTGTCTTCGCACTAACCAACAAGTGTCGCCGCACGGTTCGAAGCCTACCTGGGGCGAGTCGCAGTCGTTTCGGACGAGATTCAGCCGCCAATTTCTTCCCGATCTTCTCCATTCACCTGGAACCTATCCTGCTCTGGACGAGATTCAGCCGCCAATTTCTTCCCGATCTTCTCCATTCACCTGGAACCTACCCCCCCTGAGAACCTATCCTGCCGGCCTCGGCGCGCACCGAGGCGCCCCGGCGGCAGGGGGGCTGAGGTCTCTTTCTGAGGCCGCCGCGGGCCGGCGGCGTCACTCCCTAGCGGAATCCCACGACGCCGCCTCGGCGTGGCCGCGGCGCTCGTCGATGAAGAACATGCCGATGAAGCCGACGACGAAGAAGAGGGCCGTCGAGAGCATGGCGGTGCGCTGGGAGCCGGTGGCCGAGGAGATGGCGCCGAAGATGGGCGGTCCGAGCATGTAGGCGCCCTTGCCGGCGAGGCCCCAGAAGCCGAAGAACTCGCCGCTCTTCTCCACCGGCGAGAAGAGGCCGACGAGGCCGCGCGAGACCGACTGCAGCGAGCCGATGCCGAGACCGGCGATCAGCGCGATGATCCAGAAGAGTCCCTTGGTGTAGCAGAGCCAGGTGCCGCCGCAGACCAGGATCCAGAGGACGAGGGCGAGCTGGATGGTGCGCGCCGCGCCGAGGCGGTCCTGGAGGAAGCCGAAGGCGAACGCTCCCCCGGCGGAGGTGAGCTGCAGGGCGATGAAGAGCACGATCTGCTCGTCGGGCGTGAAGCCCAGGGTGTTGACGGCGAAGATGCCGGCGAAGGCGATCACCGAGGTGAGCCCCATCGAGTAGAGGAAGAAGACGGCGAGGAACTTCACCAGCTCGGAGAAGTGGCGCACCGAGCGTCCGGTGTCCGCCAGGCGGCGGAAGCCGGCGCGGACGTACTCCATGGCGCTGCCGGTGCCGCGCGGCGCCCGCTCGCGCAGGATCAGGAAGGTGGGCAGGGCGGCGACGAGGAAGAACAGGGCCGTGACGATCCAGGTGAGCCGCAGGTTGGCGAGGTTCCCCAGCGTGTAGCCGCCCCGGATCAGCGGCCGCACGAGCACCAGGCAGAGCAGGCCGCCGAAGTAGCCGAGGCCCCAGCCGAGGCCGGAGATGCGGCCGATGGTCTCCGGCGTCGAGATCTCCGGCAGGAAGGCGGCGGCGAGGTTCTCGCCGAAGGAGAAGCCGACGAAGGAGAGGACGAAGAAGACCAGGGCGGACGCCACGTGGCCGGGAGTGGCGAACCAGAGCAGGGCCGTGCCCACGACACAGGTGGCGTAGGTGCCGGCGAGGAAGAGCTTCTTGCGGCCCGAGTCGTCGGCGATGGCGCCGATCACCGGCGAGAGGAGGAGCACGATGAGATTGCCCAGCAAGATGCCGAGCCCCCAGAGGAAGTCGGCGGAATCCTTGGGCGCCACCAGGCGGGTGAAATAGACGCCGAAGGCCACGCTGACGACGATCGTGGTGTAGCTGCTGTTGGCGAAGTCGAACATCGCCCAGCTCCACACTTCGCGCCGGGGGACGGGCTCGCGCACGGAGGATTCGGCGGCCATGATCGCTTTTCCGCTCCTCGCGCACTTCTCCTGTGGAGGGCAAGCGCGCGGTCGAGGGTGGAGGCTGCGTCCGGTACGGTGCTACAGGTGGTGCGGTGGTGTCAATGCGGGAACTCCGATCCCGCCGATGTCGAGGATCGGAGCGGCCTCCGCGCCGTCCGGGCCCCTCACCTCCCCGGCCCTCCTCTCCCACCTCACTCCCGCCCGCCCAGGGAGAGGAGGGAGACTGCTTGAATTAGTTTTTAAAGCCCCTCCTCTCCCGGCGGTCGGGCGTGCGGTGGGGGAGGAGGGGTTTGGGGAGGTGAGGGGCCCGGCGGCGCGGCGATGGTCCCGGGATACACGAGGATGGGATCGGCGCCGCAGGCTGTGCTACCCTCGCCCCGAGGCGCCGCCCTCGCGCAACAACTGAATCGGCGACAGGAGAAAAACGATGGTCCCCGAGACGCCGCAGAAACCAAAGAAGACCTCCCTCGATACCTCCGTCAACATCGCCATCCTCGTCGTCTGTGCGCTGGCGATCTTCGTGCTGATCCCCAAGGCGTACGAGGCCTATCAATGGCTCACCATGTCGCGGCCGGCGGCGCGGCAGGAGGTCAAGCAGGGGGATCGCATCCAGCAGCTCAAGGACGTCGTGCCCGCCGGCACGAGCCGCGCCCTGGTGGTGGCGGTGTCGCCCGGCTGTCACTTCTGCAACGAGAGCATGCCGTTCTACAAGCAGCTCCTCGACCAGCGCAACCAGAAGAGCTCGCCCGTGAAGTTCATCGCCGCCGTGCCGGCCGCCGAGGCGAAGGCGGAGGAGGCCCAGAAGTTCGCCGGCGCCGGCGCCCAGCCGGACGGCCTGGTGCAGCTCGACTTCGCCGCTGCCAAGGTCCCGGGAACGCCCACCCTCATGCTCGTGGACAACAACGGCAAGGTGCTCGGCGTCTGGGTGGGCAAGCTCGATGAGGACCGCCAGAAGGAGGTTCTGGCGGTGCTGTAGGCTCGTCGCCTGCGGGCCGCTTTGCCCTCCGAAGCCCTCACCCCTACCCCTCTCTCCGTGGCACCGCTCTTGCTCCCGCGTTCCGTGCGTAGGGAGGGCAATGACGCCTGTTCTCGACAAAAAGGAGCGCACCTATGGAGATTGATTCCCTCACCAAGCTCTACGTGGAGGACTTGAAGGACCTGTACAGCGCCGAGAAGCAGATTCTCCAGGCCTTGCCGAAGATGGTGAAAAAGGCCAGCAACAAGCAGTTGGCGAAGGCTTTCGAAGAGCATCTGCGGGTCACCGAGACGCACGTCGAGCGCCTGGACCGCATCTTCGAGGGCCTCGGCAAGTCCCCGCGCGGCAAGAAGTGCAAGGGGATGGAGGGCCTGCTCGAGGAAGGCAAGGAAGCGATGCAGGAGGACATGGAGCCCGACGTGCTCGACGCCGCCCTCATCGCGGCCGCCCAGAAGGTCGAGCACTACGAGATGGCCGGCTACGGCACGGTCCGCACCTACGCCAAGCTGCTCGGCGAGAACCAGGCCGCCAGGCTGCTGCAGCAGACGCTCGACGAAGAGGGCGAGGCGGACAAGACGCTGACCGCCCTCGCCGAGAGCACGGTCAACGTGGAGGCGATGGCGGGGGTGTAGTCCCCCCTCGGGATCCGACCTGCGTTGCCCACTCGACCTCACCCCAACCCCTCTCCTAAAGGAGAGGGGCTTTGAATGCGCTGTTTTCATCCCCCTCTCCTTTAGGAGAGGGGGTCAGGGGGTGAGGTCGAGCTACCTGAAGCGTCCCGCCGCCGAGGTGAGCTGCCCCCCTGTGATAGCCTCCCTCCTCTTGACCCCATGAGTCGGCCTGCTCCCCAGGGACCTGAATCCGGAACCTCCCACTTCCTCGGCCTCGCGCTGGGAGCGCTGGGGGTGGTGTACGGCGACATCGGCACCAGCCCCCTCTACGCGTTGCGCGAATGCTTCCACGTCCACGGCGTGCACGGCGTGAAGCCGACCCACGACAACGTCCTCGGCGTGCTGTCGCTCGTCTTCTGGGCGCTGATCATCATCATCTCGATCAAATATCTCGTCTTCGTGATGCGCGCCGACAACCGCGGCGAAGGGGGTATCCTGGCCCTGATGGCGCTGGTGCCGCCGCGGCTGCGGGAGGCGCGCAGCGGCCACTGGGTGCTGGTGGCGATCGGCCTTTTCGGCGCCGCCCTGCTCTACGGCGACGGCATGATCACGCCGGCCATCTCGGTGCTCTCCGCGGTGGAGGGGCTGGAGGTGGCGACGCCGCTGTTCAAAACCGCTGTGGTGCCGATCACCCTGGTCATCCTGCTGCTCCTGTTCGCGATTCAGCGTCGCGGCACGGCGGGCATCGGCGCGCTGTTCGGACCGGTGATGATCGTCTGGTTCCTGACGCTGGCGGTCCTCGGCGTCATCTGGATCGCGCGCGCCCCCTCCGTGCTCGCCGCCGTCGATCCCCGGCACGCCGTGCGCTTCTTCGTGCACAACGGGTGGCACGGCTTTCTCGTGCTCGGCTCGGTCTTCCTGGTGGTGACGGGAGGCGAGGCGCTGTACGCCGACATGGGACACTTCGGGCGGCGGCCGATCCGCCTGGCCTGGTTCACCCTGGTCCTGCCCGCGCTGCTGCTCACCTACTTCGGCCAGGGCGCGCTGCTGGTGACCCACTCGGCCGCCGCGGCCAACCCGTTCTACGAGTCGTTGCGGCTGATCGCTCCCGACTGGATGCTCTACCCGATGGTGGGCCTCGCCACCGCGGCCACCATCATCGCCTCCCAGGCCGTCATCTCCGGCGCTTTCTCGCTGACCCGGCAGGCGGTGCAGCTCGGCTACATCCCGCGCATCGAGATCGTTCACACCTCGGGCCGCGAGATCGGGCAGATCTACATCCCGTCGATCAACTGGCTGCTCATGGTGGCGACGTTCGGCCTGGTGCTGGGCTTCCAGAAATCGACCAACCTGGCGGCGGCGTACGGCGTCGCGGTGACGGCGACCATGGTCATCACCACCATCCTGGCGGCGATGGTGGCGCTGCGGCTCTGGGGCTGGAAGCCGGCGCTGGTGATCCCGGTCACGGCGTTCTTCCTGCTCATCGACAGCTCGTTCTTCGGCGCCAACATCATCAAGCTGGTGGACGGCGGCTGGTTCCCGCTGCTGGTCGGCATCCTCGTCTATACGCTGCTCTCCACCTGGAAGAAGGGGCGCGAGATCCTCGCCGAGCGGCTGCGGCAGGAGTCGCTGCCGATCGAGGAGTTCGTCGCCAACGTCAAGCCGGAGATGCCGCCGCGCGTTCCCGGCACGGCGGTGTTCATGTCGCGCGACGCGCAAGGGACGCCTCCCGCCCTGCTCCACAACCTCAAGCACAACAAGGTGCTGCACTCGAAGGTGATCCTCCTCTCGATACTGACGGAAGAGGTGCCGGCGGTGGCGCCGGAGAACCGCATCGAGGTCCAGCCGCTGGGCAAGGAGTTCTATCGGGTGATGGCGCACTACGGCTTCACGGAGGCGCCGGAGGTGCCGGAGGTGATGGATCTGCTGAAAGAGAAGGACCTCCACCTGGAGCCGATGGCGACGTCGTTCTTCCTCAGCCGCGAGACCCTGATCCCGAGCAAGGCCCCGGGCATGGCGCTGTGGCGCGAGAAGCTGTTCGCGGTGATGACGCGCAACGCCCAGCGCCCGACCGACTACTTCCGCATTCCGGTCAACCGCGTCGTGGAGCTGGGGATGCAGGTGCGGCTGTAGGGCCCTCACCTCACAGGCGCCTTGGAAGGCGGGCGGCCGCCGAGGCTCCCCTAGTGCACCTCGCCCATCAGCCGCTGAATGGGCCGGATCAGGGCCACGGCGACCAGCGTGAAGAGCATGCAGACGCCGAACACGGCGCCGAAGATCCACGGCAGCGGGAAGGTCTCGAAGAGGCCCGCCACCTGCCCCCCCACGTAGTTGCCCATCGAGCTGGCGAGGAACCAGACGCCCATCATCTGGCCGACCACGCGCGAGGGCGCCAGCTTGGTCATCGTGCTCAGGCCCACCGGGCTGAGACAGAGCTCGCCGATGGTGTGGAGCAGGTAGACGGTCAGCAGCCAGCCCGAGGTGACCCGATGTCCGGCCGGCCCCGACGAGAGTGCGGCTCCCACCATGACGAGGAAGCCGATGCCGACGAAGAACAGACCGTAGGTGAACTTCGTCGGGCTCGTCGGTTCCTTGGCGCGGCGGCCGAGGGCGATCCACAGCCAGGCGAAGACGGGCGCCAGCATCCACAGGAAGGCTGAATTGATGGATTGGTACCAGGAAGCGGGATAGGCGAAGCCGAAGACGCTGTTGTTGGTGAAGCGCTCGGCGAAGAGGTTGAGGGTCGAGCCGGCCTGCTCGAAGGCGGACCAGAACAGGGTGGCGAAGAGGAAGAAGAAGAAGATCGCCCAGAGCTGCTTCCTTTCCTTCGGGCTCCAGGGCCGGGTGAACAGGAAGGTGAAGTAGCCGATGGGGACGGCCAGCAGGGCGTAGCCGAAGTAATTGGCGACGTCGTCGGCGGTGAAGGCGAGGATCCCCGAGAACCGCAGCAGGGCCAGCAGGCCGATCAATCCGACCACGGCCGCCGTCCCGATCCACAGCGCGCGGCGGTCCTTGGCGCGCTCTGCCGCACTCTCCGAAGCGGGCTCGAGCCCGGCGCGGCCGAGGCGGCGGGCGCCGAGCAGGTACTGCACGAGGCCCAGCGTCATGCCCACCGCGGCGGCGCCGAAGCCCCAGTGCCAACTGTTCGCGGGGTTCATGCCGATGCGGGCGAGGAAGCCGCGGAACTGCGTGCTCTGGGCGAGGAAGCCGCAGACCAGGGGCGAGGCGAAGGCGCCGAGGTTGATGCCCATGTAGAAGAGCGAGAAGCCGGCGTCGCGCCGCTTGTCTTCCGGGGTGTAGAGCGAGCCCACCATGGTGCTGATGTTGGGTTTGAGCAGGCCCGTGCCGCAGACGATGAGGAACAGGCCGAGATAGAAGGTGGCGAGGAGATGGAAGGTCAGGCTGACGTGCCCGAGGGCGATGAGGATGCCGCCCACCAGCACCGCCCGCCGCTGGCCGATGAGCCGGTCGGCGATCCAGCCTCCCGGCAGGGCGGTGAGATAGACCATTGCCGTGTAGAGGCCGTAGATGGGCCCCGCCTTGGCGTCTGCCCAGCCCAGGCCGCCTTCCGCCACGGCGGCGGTCATGAAGAGGAGCAGGATGGCCCGCATGCCGTAGAAGCTGAAGCGCTCCCACATCTCGGTGAAGAAGAGCGTCGAGAGGCCCGCGGGATGGCCGAAGAACGAGCCCGGTGCGCCGGTCTCTCGGGCGTGCGTTCCGTCGGCGGGATTGGCGATTTCCAGATCAGGGGTTTCGGGCATGGGCCTCGCTCGCGAAAGAGAAAAGAGTTGACGATGTGCGGCGCGGCGGGAGCTTACCGCAACCCGGCGCTCTACGGTCCGTCCGGGGAGGAGGGAGCAAGGCGGGTGCCAGGGGCCTCCCTCCCCGGCGACACCAAGGGCCTGTCTTCCGCAGAGGACGCACCTGTGCACCGGAACGTCCACGCGATGGAGCGCCAGGCGAGGAGAAAGCCTGATTTCATCGGGGTTTACGCGGTGGCATCCGCTTTGCTGAAGGCCGGGTTGGACACGCTTGACCCATCCAACCCGCGGCAGCGCACCGCCGCGCGGCACCCTGGGGGAAGCCGGGCCCCCCCGCCCGGCTTCCCTCCCCTCCTCCATCATAGAATCGCCGCTTCGCTGCGAGGAGAGAGACGTCATGAGCTCCCCCGATCCGCTTTCCGATCTCCGCGACGCCATCGCCGACGTGGACCGTGCCCTGCTCGAGCTGCTGCGCCGGCGCATGGAGCTCGCCGCCGAGGTGGGCCGCGTCAAAGCCGGCGCCGACATGCCGGTGGTCGTGCGCGACGTCGAGGACCGTGTATTGACCCGGGCGCGCCAGCACGCCGAAGCCTGCGGCATTTCCGAAGAGGTCATGGAGAACGTGTTCCAGGCGATCATGCGCGGCTCGGTGGAGCGGCAATACCGCGTCGGCATCGCCATGCGCCGGCAGCGCGGCGAGCGCATGCTGATCGTCGGCGGAGCCGGCGGCATGGGCTCGTGGTTCCGCGGCTTCTTCGAGCTGGCGGGCCATGAGGTGGACATCCTCGATCCGTCGCTGACCAGCATCCCGGAGGCGCCGCACCGGTTCCGCAGCCTCGCCGACGTGGACGACCTCGACCGCTACGCCGCCATCCTGATCTCGGTGCCTCTCGGCCGCACGCCGGAGGTGCTGGCGCAGCTCGTGGAGCGCCGGCCGCGCGGCACCGTCATCGAGGTGGCGTCGATCAAATCGCATCTCGTGCCGGCGCTCGAGCGGGCCCGCGAGCTGGGCGTCCGGGTGCATTCGCTGCACCCGATGTTCGGCCCCGGCAAGTCGTTCTACGAAGCGCTGACGTTCGTGCTCGCGGCGCAGGGCGATCTGGTGACGGAAAGGTTGCAGGTGGAGTCCTTCATCCGCCATCCCTACACGCGCCTGGTGGCGGTGACGCTGCCGCACCACGATCGCCTGATGGGATGGCTGCTGGGGCTCGCCCACCTGAGCAACATCCTGTTCGGCTCCTCCCTCACCCGCTGCGGGCTGGATCCGGCGGAGCTTCACGCCTGCGCCTCGGCGACCTTCTCGCGGCACACGAGCAACGCCCTCCTCGTGCTCAACGCGAATCCGGACCTCTACATGGACATCCAGCACCTGAACCCGCACCGGCACGAGGTCTATGCCGCCGTGCGGGAGGCGCTGGACCACATCGAGGCGCTGGTGGGAGACCGCGACCGCGAGGGCTTCCGCCAGACCCTGGCCGAGGCCCGCCGGGCGCTCGCCGGCGAGCCGTAGGGCAAATCTAGGAAGTTTTCTTCGCGCGCTTGGCGGCGCTCTTCTTCGCCGTCTTCTTCGCTGCAGGCTTCGCCGCGGCCTTGGCACCACCGGCGGCCTTCTTCTTTTTGCTCCTCTTGCGCGCCGCGGCCGCGATCCCCGCCGCCGCGGCGACGCCGGCCACGGCGGCGGCCGAGGCCAGTACCTTCTTGTTGCCGGCGGCCTTCTTGGCGGCCTTCTTGACCGCTTTCCCTACCTTCGACGCCTGAGACTTGGCGGCTTTCTTGACTGCGGTGCCCACCTTCGACGCCTGGGATTGGACGGCCGCGGCCAGGGCCGCAGCTCCGGTATCTTCACTTCCGGTGGTCCCCTTCTTCGTAGCCATCGAGAGCTCCTTTCTCAGAGCCCGTACTGGCACTCCAGTTCTCAGTGCGGAATGTATCCCTCCGCTGGTCGTGGCAGGAAAGCAAGAAACGTGCACATTTCGTTCAATCCGCATCGCCGAGCGCCTGCAGCAGGTCGGCGATGAGGTCGTCCGGATGCTCGAGCCCGATGGAGAGGCGGATGAGGTCCTGCGGCGTCCGCGAGGCCGGTCCTTCGCTGGTGGCGCGGTGCTCGATGAGGCTCTCCACGCCGCCGAGCGAGGTGGCGCGGGTGAACAGCTTCGCCTTCGCCACCGCGGCGAGCGCCGCCTCGCGCCCGCCGGCGGCGCGGAACGAGAGCATGGCGCCGAAGGCGGACATCTGGCGCCCGGCGATGGCGTGGCCGGGATGAGAGGGCAGCCCGGGATAGTGCACCGCCGAGACGGCCGGCGACGCCGCGAGCGCACGCGCCACGGCGGCGGCCCCCGCGCTCTGCGCCGCCACCCGGCAGGCGAGCGTGCGCACGCCGCGCAGCACCAGCCAGCAGTTGAAGGGCGAGGCCACGGCGCCGAGGACGTGCCGCTGGTGCGCCAGCCGCTCGTACAACTCGCCGGCGCGGGCGAAGACGAGGGCGCCGCCCTGGGCATCGCTGTGGCCGCCGAAATACTTGGTCGTGGAGTGGAGGACGACGTCGATGCCGAGCTCGAGCGGGCGCTGCAGCACCGGCGTGGCGAAGGTGTTGTCCACCACGGTGAGGGCGCCGGCGCGGCGTGCGATCTCCGCCGCGCCCGCCAGGTCGACGATCTTCAGTAGGGGGTTCGACGGCGTCTCGAGCCAGACCAGCCGGGTCTCCGGGCGGAGCGCCGCCGCCAGCGCCGCGAGATCGTCCATGGCGATGAAATCGGAGCGGATGCCCCAGTTGGGCAGGAACTCCTCGGCGGCGGCGCGGAAACCGTAATAGGCGTCATCCGGGAACAGCACGTGCGAGCCGGGCGCGAGGCTTTGCAGCAGGGCGATGCCGGCGGCCATGCCGGAGGCGAAGACGAGCGCCGCCCCGCCGCTTTCGAGGGGCGCCAGCGCCTCCTCGAGCTGTTCCTGGAGAGGATTCGACTCGCGGACGTAGGTGTGTCCTCCGACGGGGATGCCGTCGGCGTCGCGGGCGAAGGTGGTGGAGAGGACGATGGGCGGCGAAACGGCGCCCGTCGCCGGGTCGATGCGGTGTCCGGCGTGCACCACGCGGGTGGCGAATTTCATGGCGCCGAGCGTAGCGCGGACCGGGCACAGACGAAAAGGGCCGGCACCGCGCCGGCCCTCGAGGATCAGGAAGAGAGGATGCCGATCAGGGGATGTTCGCCCCGCCGGCGCAGCTCTGGATGGCGCCCTTCTGAGCGTTGGTGATGACGCCGTCCTTCTTGAGGTCGTTGGTGAGATGGGAGACGCAGCTCACGAAGCCGCCGTGGTTGCCGGCGCCCGCCGCGCAGTCGTCGATCATGTCGGTGATGCGGCAGCCGGTGGCAAAGGTCGTGTTGGGCACGCCCGAGTCGCAGCCGCCGACGACCACCGTGGCGCTGGTCGACGAACCGATGCACTGGTCGCGGCCGTCGGGCACGCCGTCGCCGTCGGAGAACCAGCCGATGTCGATCATCTCTTCGAGAGTCAGGTCGACGTCATTGGCGACGTGGTCGAGGTCGGCGTTGATGGCGGGCTCCATCAGCAGGTTCGGGAAGGCCACGGGATCCCAGTGCGAGGTCGAGGAGCCGGTGACCAGCGGCACGGGAGCGTTGAGCAGCGCCAGGCCGGCCGTATTGGCGCCGGCGCGGATGGCCAGGTTGAGGCCCAGCGTGACGTTGACCGTACCGCTTCCCATCGCCGTCTTGATGGCGTTGGCGTCCGGCAGGCTGATGCGCACCGAAGGGATGGTGATGGTCGGATCGACGCCGGCCATGCCGGCCGGCGGACTGCCGGCGACGTTGTCGGCCACCACGACGGCGATGGCGCCGGCGTTCTGGGCGTTCTTGACCTTGACCACGAAGCCGCAGAAGCCGCGGTCGACGAGAGCGATCTTCCCCGCGACGGCGGCGGCGTTGGTGATCGGCGAGCAGCCGTCGAAGGCGGTCCCGCCCGGAGCCGGCGGCGGAGGCTCGATCGGATCGATGGCCTGCACGAGGTCGCCGGTGACGCCGGCCGCGGTGAGGGCCGGGCCGAACTGCGCCAAGCCGACGCGGTACGGACCGAGGCCGGCCGGATTGACGGTGAGCAGCGGCGCACCGAACGCCAGGGTGGTCGGCACCGAGGCGGTGACGTTGATGCCGTCCCATACCAGGTGGTTGGTGTGGAGGATGGCGGCCTGCCGCTCGGCATTGGTCATCTGCGGGAAATGCTTGCCGGTGACATCGTCGAGGGTATAGGTGCCGTAGATGTCCGGCAGGAACGGTCCCGGCGCGCAGCAGTTGGCGCCGGTCGTCTTGTTGACGAAGGTGGCGAAGCCCAGGCCGTGGCCGAACTCGTGCAACAGCACGGTCACCAGGTCGATGTTGAGGCCGTGGTTGTTGTCGAAGCCGTAGTACCAGCCGGTGCCGCCCAGGCAAGCCGGGTTGCCGTTGAGCAGGCTGTTGAACGTGGCCACGATGTCGTCCGCGGCGCTGCCGTTCGGCCCGGGAGCCAGATCGGCGCCGGCGAGCTTGTTGGCGAGCGCGACGTGATACCAGGTGTTGCTGTACTCCTGACCCGGGAAATTGGCGAAGACCTGGATCGTGCCGGCCGAACCCAGGGTGGCGGCGGTCGCCGTGCAGGTCAGCGGATTGAACGCCGCCTGGATATAGACGGTCACCGGGCTGTCGAGGATCGAGCCCCAGACGCCGGCGGCGTACTGGAAGGCGTTGAGCCGCTGCTGGCCGACGGTGGTGCCGGGGTTGCCGCCCACCGGGGCCGCCGGGGTCGGATCGTTGAAGCCCTCGCCGGGACCGTCGGTGTTGACGATGAGGATGGTGGCGGTGCCGAAGGCGGGCGCGCTGGCGAGCAGGAGGCCGGCCAGGACGAGCAGGGAGAAGAGCTTGGTGGTTTTCATGAGCTACTTCTCCTCCATCGCCGGAGCGGCGGCGGCGGTGGCGGCATCGGCGCCGGCGACGCAGACCTGGCCCATGGAGCCGTTCGCACCGAGGGCGACGAGCCAGACGTTGAGGTAATCGGCGCTCAGCACGGCCGAGATGGTGCCGTCGGCATACTTGGTGACCTGCGAGGCCCTGGGCATCGTCGCCATCAATGGCGCCGAGAGCGCCGCGGCTTCGGCCGCCGTGGGCTGGCGGAGCTGACGGGTAGCCGGATCGATGGCGGCTTGCAGGCCGCCGCGCGGCGCTTGCTGGCCCCCGGCCGCGGCCGGCGCCGCGAGGCCGAGGGCGATCACCGCCGCGAGAGCCAGCGCGGCGAAGATCCTGGATTGCGTTCTCGTCATGAGATTCCTCCCCTGGTTTGGAGCGCGACAAGCTTCGGATGGGCCGGCACCATGCCGGCCGCATCCGTGGAGCGGAAAGCCTGAACGAAATCAATCGCTGTCTCAGTGTGGGACGGTCGGAGGATCGGGACAGGGAACGGGAACCCGCCGCGAAGCCTCCCCGAGGTGACCGCCGAGACAACGATACCGCTGCCGTCCTTCGTCCACCGTTCGGCAGCCCGGCCGTCTCAGGGAGACCCGCGGCTTTGCGTCACCGCCTCGCAGCGGTTTTGCCTCTTCGTGGTGTGGAAACGACATACTGCGGCTGGCATCGCCGAAAGTCAAGAGAAAAACATGCTCGCAAAACGATGTATCCCCGGTGATTCTTGCGCCGATTATGAAGCGAGCGGATCGGCAAAAAGGTTGGGCCACTCCACCCGGTAGCCGCCGGCCGTCAGGGCCTGGTGCAGCTCCTCGATGTGCTCCTCGTTGCGGGTCTCGAGAGTGACGTCGATCTGCGCCTCCCAGAAACCGGCGAGCATGAAGACGCGGTCGTGCTGGATGCGCAGCACGTTGCCGCCGCAGCGGGCGATCACCTGCAGCAACTCGGCCAGGCCGCCGGGACGGTCGGGAACGTGGGTACGGAAACGCACCAGCCGATGGCTCTCGACCAGCGAGCGGTCGATGATGCGCGAGAGCAGCGCCATGTCGACGTTGGCCCCGGAGAGGACGATCACCACCTGGCGTCCCGCGAGATCGGGAATGCGGCGGCTGGCGACCGCGGCGAACGCCGCCGCCGCGGCTCCCTCGACGACGGTCTTGCCGGTCTCGAGCAGGCGGACGACGGCGACGCGGATCTGCTCCTCGGAGACCGTCACCACGTCGTCCACGTAACGGCGGACATATTCGAACGTCAGCTCCCCCGGCCGTTTCACGGCGATGCCGTCGGCCACCGAGCGCCACGCCGGGCAGGGAATGATGCGGCCGGCCCGGAAGCTCTCCGCCATGGCCGGAGCGGCCTCCGTCTGCACGCCATAGATCCGCACCGAGGGTTTCATCTCCTTGACCGCCGCGGCCATGCCGGAGATCAGGCCGCCGCCGCCGATGGGGACGACGAGCACCTCGAGCTCGGGCGTCTGTTCCAGGATCTCCAGTCCGATCGTCCCCTGGCCGGCGATAACTTCGTCGTCGTCGAAGGGGTGGACGAAGACCAGCCCATACTCGGCCTCCCGCCGCCGCGCCTCGTCGCACGCCTCGTCGAAGATCTCGCCGGCCAGCACCACCCGGCCGCCGAGCCGCCGCGTGTTCTCGATCTTGATCAGCGGCGTCATCTTCGGCATCACGATGGTGGAGGGCACGCCGGCCTGCGACGCGCTGAAGGCGACGCCCTGGGCGTGATTGCCGGCCGAGGCGGTGATGACGCCCTGCGGCCGCGGCAGCGAGCTGATCTTGTTGTAGGCGCCGCGGACCTTGAAGGAACCGGTGAGCTGCAGGGTCTCGTATTTGAAGTGGAGATCGAGCCCCAGCTCACGGGAGAAGGGGACGGACGACAGGCAGGGCGTGTTCTTCACCACGCCGCCGATCCTGCGGCGCGCCTGCTCGATGTCGGCGAGACCGATCACGGCCGGCGCAGTGTAGCAGGAGCGGCGATGCGGAGAGAAAGACGCTGATGGCGACCCTGCATGGCCACCACCGGGGATATCTCGAAAGGTGATTTCTTACGGTGCGTCGGTGATCGCCTGCTCGTTCTGGACCCTGGCCTTGCGGAAGGCCTCCTCGGCGGCCTCCCGGTCGCCTTTGAGCGCCAGCAACGATCCGAGCTGGTTGTAGGCTGCGGCTCTTTCATCCGGATCCGAGACGAGCGCGAGGCCCATGCGGGTCACCTGCAGCGCGGCGTCGAGCTGACCGGCGCCCTGATAAGCACGGCCGACGCCGAGCAGGCATTCGGCGCAGGAGCCGCCCGCCAGCTCGCTGGCGCGCTCGAACTCGGCGGCCGCCTTCTGGTAGTGGCCCTGCTGGAGGAGGTTCTTGCCCTGCAGCAACGCCCGTGCGGCATTTTCCTGGGCCGCGGCGCAGGTAGAGGAGGCAACGGCGAGGATCGCCGCGATCATCAATATGGAAAACAGTCGGGATCGGCTCATCTCAAACTCCTTCGGGGTCCAGGCTTCGGAGCTCTGAAGCGGCCCCTGCTGGCTGACGGCTCCCCATAAGGGCAAGACGCGTGCCAAAGCGTCGAGAACCCGCCGTGGCACCGGCCTTGCTGTTCCGCTCTGGCGTCAGGACGGGTGATGTACGCCCGCTACGCCTGTCGTTCGCACCTGAAGGAGGACTCCATGAGCAAGAGGTTTTCTCTCATTTCCACCGCAGCCTGTATCGCGTTGCTGCTCCTGATCCCCGCTGTCGCGCGCGGCGCGGCCCAGATCAGCCCGCAGGACCAGAAGTTCCTCAAGGAGGCCGCAGCGGGCGGCATGGAGGAAGTGAAACTGGGGCAGTTGGCGGTGCAGAAAGCCGCCAACACGGACGTCAAGAGCTTCGGCCAGCGCATGGTCGACGACCACTCGAAGGCCAACGACCGGCTTAAGCAGCTCGCGGCCCAGAAGGGCGTCGCCTTGTCCTCCGCTCTGCCGCCGGACATGAAAAACGACATCGACCGGCTTACCAAGCTCTCCGGCGCGGCGTTCGACAAGATGTACATGAGCATGATGGTCAAGGATCACAAGAAGGACGTCTCGGAGTTCGAGAAGGAGACGTCCAAGGCGGACGACGCGAACGTCAAGTCCTTCGCCCAGCAGACCCTGCCCACCCTGCGCGAGCACCTGCAGATGGCCGAGAGCGTGGCTTCCAAAGTCGGCGCCCACCCGGACCACACGGGCAGGCGGTAGGCCGAGCGGTTCGTAGAAGTCGATCTACAATCCCGCACCATGACCGACGGCTCCCTCGATCGCCTCCCCCGCACCCGGGAGGCGATCGAGGCCGGCATCGGCGAGGGCCTGCATCTCGGGGCGCAGATCTACGTCTCGCTGCGCGGCGAGGCGGTCGCGGACGCGGCGCTGGGCGAGGACCGTCCCGGCGCGGCGCTCACCCGCGGCCACCTGATGCTCTGGCTCTCCTCCACCAAGCCCGTAACCGCCATCGCCATCGCCCAGCTCTGGGAGCGCGGCCTGCTCGAGCTCGATGATCCGGTGGCGCGGCACGTCCCGGAGTTCGCGGTCAACGGCAAGGAGGGGATCACCCTTCGCCACCTCCTCACGCACACCGGCGGCATCCGCCTGCTCGACACCGGCTGGCCGCAGCGCTCCTGGGAGGAGATCGTGGCGAAGGTCTGCGCCATGAAGCCGGAGCCTCGCTGGCTGCCGGGCGAGAAGGCCGGCTATCACCAGGCGTCGAGCTGGTTCATCCTCGGCGAGGTCGTCCGGCGCCTGGGCGGACGGCCCTTCGCTGTGTACATGCGCGAGGAGATCTTCGCCCCGCTGGGGATGGCGGACTCCTGGATCGGCATGCCCCGGGAGCGCTACCTTTCTTACCAGGCGAGCGGCCGCATCGGCGCGATGTGGAACACCGAAGGAGCCGAGCCGGCGCCGCACGGCTGGGATGCAGAGGAGCGCTGCGTCAATCCCAGCCCCGGCGGCAACGGCTATGGTCCCCTGCGCGAGCTCGGACGCTTCTACGAGCTGCTGCTGGCGCGCGGCACGCTGAACGGCCGGCGCATCCTCTCGCCGCAGAGCGTGGAGGCCTTCACCGCCGTCCATCGCGTGGGGATGATGGACGCCACCTTCAAGCACGTTCTCGATTGGGGGCTCGGTTTCATCATCAACTCCGCCCGCTACGGTGCGGAGACCGTGCCCTACGGCTACGGCCACCAAGCCTCGCCGCGTACGTTCGGCCACAGCGGATACCGCTCGTCGGTGGCCTTCGGAGATCCGGAGCACGGGCTCGTCGTGGCCCTGGCCTTCAATGGCACGCCGGGCAACGACGCCCACGAGCGGCGGATTCGGGCCGTGCTCGACGGCATCTACGAGGATGTTGGACTGGCAAGCCCATCATAATAGGTCCCGGATCTCATCTTCAGTCAGACCCGCCTGCTTGAGGATGGCTTTGGCGGTACCTCGCTTGAGATCTCGGGCATGCATGGGGACCGAAGTCATCCGCTCTCTGGACGGATGCCAGAGATAGAGGTGACTGCCGGTCTGGTGATGTTCGATGAATCCAGCTCGCTTGAGTGCCGCGACGAGCTGCCTGGGATGCAGCGTCGGCAGGCGGCTCATGCAGACGCGGGAGCTGCGACCTGAATCAGGGCTTCGAGCGGCCTGTGCTGTTCCACTTCCCTGGGGATAGGCTTTCCCGCTTTGACCAAGGCTTCGAGGAAACCTTGAATACAGTCCTGGGCCATGGCCAAGGCTTCCTCGTAGGTTTCGCCCTGCGTGATGCACCCCGGGAGCACCGGAACCGTTACCACGTAGCCGCCTTCTTCAGCGGGCTCGAGATGCACGGTGTAGGTAAAAGTCTCCACGGCAGAATAATACATCAAGCCCATCCCGCGCCCTCCAGCCAGACCGAACGCGCAAACGGGGATAAGACCTGGAGGACGAGCCGGACCTAGCCTACTTGCCCGGCGCCGGGCACTCCCCCGCGGCCTTCAACGACATGCCGGCAGCCTGCCGCTTGCAGTCGTTGGCGTAGGTCTGGTTGTCGCACCCGCAGACCGGCTTGAAGATCTCGGGGCAGACCTCCGGACGCACGAGGCAAGTGCCGGGCGCCGCGCAGGTGCCGGCCTTGAATTCGCAGAGCTCGGTTTTCCCGCAGTCCGCGTTGGTCGTGCAGGCCTTCGCCGGGGGCTTGTTGTCCGCGTTCCCTTCGCCGTGGCCGCAGGCGCCCCGCTTGTCGGGCCGCACGCCGGCCTTCAGCAGCTCGCACTCATTGGCGTAGGTCTTGCCGTCGCAGCCGCAGATCGGCGGACCCTGCTTCGGGCAGGTCTCCGGCACCGTGACGCAGGTTCCCGCCAGGTCAGGGGCGTTGCACTTGCCGAATTCGAACTGGCACTGTCCCGCCGGGCATTGCAGATTGCCGATGCCGCCGCAGGTCTGGCCGGTCTGGGCCTGCCCCGCTCCCGCGGCCAGCAGGAACAGGGCGAAGCCGGTACAGAGACAGAGAGATGCTTTACGAACCATGATGGATCCTCCTCGCGTCGTGCGCCGCACCGCGCACGGCCGAGGGCCCAGGCGATACGGCGGAATTGAACTTTAGACTTGGTGCAATTCGCGTGCCCCGGACGCTACGGCCCGAGCACGAAGGCGAGGCCCAACCAGAGCCACCACACGCCGACGAGGCGGAAAATCCACAGCAGGTTCCGGATCCCCAGCAGGAAGAAGTTGTGGACCGGAAAAGGTACGTCGAACGGTCCCTCTTCTCCGGCGGCCAGATAGCCGAAGGCTGCCACGTTCACCGTCACGCCGACGACGAGCTGGAACCAGGCCGTGGCCAGGGTGACGGGCGCCGGCTGGCCGGCGGCGGAGGTGGCGAGCGCGGCGAGGAGGAAGAGGAGAGGGACGAAGATGCCGAGGCGCAGCGGCCAGCGCCAGGCGTGCAGGAAGGTGAAGAACTTCGCCGCCGGCTTCCGATGCCCGGTGCAGCAGCGCGCGTCGAGCATCCGGCCGCCGGAACGCAGCTCGAGCGCCTCCGCCGGCGCCCCGGCGGGAACGCGGTTGCACCATACGCATTTGATCCGCGCCACCCTTGCCATGTAGGGCCGCGCGAGGAAGCGATGCCCGATCATGAGGAGGACTCCCGCGGCAAGGCTTACTCCGACCGGCTCCGGATGGCGTACGAAGAGAAACAGCACCAGCGGGATGAACAGGAAGAGGAGGACGCCGGTGAGCTGGATCGAAGCGCGGCCCGGGGTGCGAGCCGGAGTGGTTTGGGAGATCGCCATTCGAGTCGTTGCCCTGCGGAGGCGGATTATTTCACGGAAGGATGCATGGGATGGACCGTGGAATAATGGAACGGCTCTTCCGGTTGCTGGGACGCCGTCCGCTCACGAAACCGATGACCCTCAATCCGACACATACCGCGAGAGAAGAATCCAGGAGGAAAACGATGAAACGCAAACTGTTCACCGCCGTCGTACTCACCGCGCTGGCCGCGCTCCCACTGCGCGCCGACACCTTCACCATCGATCCTGCGCACTCCGAGGTGACGTTCCAGATCCGCCACCTCGTCAGCCAGGTGCGCGGCCGCTTCAACGATTTTGCGGGCACCATTCAGATGGACCCGAAGAACCTGCCGGCCTCCTCGGTCGAGTTCCAGATCAAGGCCGCCAGCATCGACACCAACCAGGCCGACCGCGACAAGCACCTGCGCTCGGCCGATTTCTTCGACGTCGAGAAGTTCCCGGAGATCACCTTCAAGAGCAAGTCGGTCAAGCCCGTGGGCAAGGACACGTACAACGTGACCGGCACCCTGACCATGCACGGCGTCAGCAAGGAGGTCACCCTGCCGGTGACCTACCTGGGACAGGCCAACATGCGGGGAGTCCGCGCCGGTTTCGCGACGGCGACCACCCTCGACCGCAAGGATTACGGCATCGTGTGGAACAAGGCCCTCGACAACGGCGGCGGCATTCTGGGCGACGACGTCAAGGTCGAGATCAATCTCGAGACCGTGAAGAAGGACGAAGCGAAGCCTGCCAAGTAAGACCAACGCCGCCCGCCTCCTCGACGCTCTCGGAGCCCGCTACGAGATGCGAGAGTACGAGGTGGATCCCGAGGACCTCTCCGCCGAGACGGTTGCCCGCAAGGTGGGCCTGCCGGCGGAGCAAGTCTTCAAGACTCTGGTGGCGCGGGGAGACCGCACGGGCGTGCTGCTGGCCGTGGTGCCGGGCGACGCCGAGCTGGACTTGAAGGCGCTCGCCCGTCTCTCCGGCGACCGCAGGGTGGAGCTCGTGCCGCTGCGCGAGGTGCAGCCGCTCACCGGCTACGTGCGGGGCGGCGTCACGGCCCTGGCCTGCCGGAAGGAGTACCCGGTGTTCGCGGACGAGACGCTCGAGCTGTTCGACGAGATCTCGGTGTCGTCCGGGCTGCGCGGCCTGCAGATCCTGCTAGCTCCCGCCGACTACCTGCGGGCGGTTCGCGCCAGGTCGGGACCGATCGCCAAGGAGAAGGCGTAGAATGTAGAATATTGTCAGAGCTGCATGTGTCCGGCGGCGCCGACGCCATGGCCGATCCCGCTCCCTCCCGCTCCCTGACCGCCGCGGACTTGATGCGGCAGTTGGGTTTCCGTTTTCCGGCGGCTCCGGTGGTGCAGGCTCCGCCGTCTCCCCCTGCCCCGCTCTCACTCAACGACACGCTTCCCATCGGCCGGGTCCCCAAGCCGGCGCCGGCTCGCCGCGCGCTGCACGTGACGAACGGCGACGTCGCGGCCGAGCTGATCCGGCTCTCCGGGGTAGCGGGCGAAGTCTCGGTCACGGCGGACGTGCTGCACGAAGGTCCGGCGCCGAGCGGGCTGCCGCCCGAGCGCTGGCGCAAGGTGCGCGCCCGCCATCTGGCCGAGAGCGGCTACGACGACTACGACTCCTGCCTGGCCGCGCTGACGCGCTGGGACCGCACGCTGGAGGACTACCGCTCCTACGAGGAGGTGATCCTCTGGTTCGAGCACGACCTCTTCGATCAGCTCCTGCTGATCCGCGTGCTCGACGGCTTCGCCGGCCGCAACCTCGGCGGCACGGAGCTCTCGCTCATCTGCATCGGCGACTTCCAGGGCGTGGTGCCTTTCCATGGCCTGGGCCAGCTCTCGCCGCGGCAGATGGCCTCGCTCCTGGACCGCCGGCAACGGGTCAACGAAGGCCAGAAGCTCCTCGCCCGCGACGCCTGGCGGGCCTTCT
Organism: Acidobacteriota bacterium; assembly: GCA_046765915.1. Classification (GTDB taxonomy): domain Bacteria; phylum Acidobacteriota; class Thermoanaerobaculia; order Multivoradales; family UBA5704; genus DATARR01. The sequence goes on from JBKPTH010000147.1 coordinate 20,105, forward strand.
GCGCTCCGGAGCCCGGCGGCCTGGAGGCGCTGCTCCGCCGCGACCTCTCGCCTCTCCCCTTCCTCGCCGCCGCCCTGCGCCGCCACCTGGAAGAGTTTCCCGCGGTGTCCAACGGCCTCTCGCGCTCCGAGCGGCAGGCCCTGCGGGGGCTGGCGGACGGAGCCACGACTTTCGAAGAGCTGTTCCGCGCCACGCAGGAGATGGAGGAGCGGGTCTTCATGGGGGACGCTTCCTTCCTCCGCGCCCTGCGCGAGCTGGCGGCGCCGCCCCGGCCCCTGCTGCGGCTGGAGCCGGCCGCGAACGGTTCCGTCCGCGGTCAACGGCTGAGCCTCACCGCCACCGGCCGCGCGGTCCTGGAGGGGCGGGACGACTGGGTGCGCATCCACGGCATCGACCGCTGGCTCGGCGGTGTTCACCTTCAGGGCTCCGAGGCCGCCTGGCGGTGGGACGGGGCGGCGGGCCGGCTGGTGAAGCGATAGAGAGTTCCGGAATACCTCCTCCCCTCTTCGCCGTTTTCCTCATTCAGATTCCGGAGGCCCCTACCCCATGCATCGGCACCTGGCACGTTTCTGGATCCCGTTCTCGCTGCTCCTCCTCCTCGCCTTCCCCGCGGCCGCGAAGCAGCGGTCGATCCTCGAGGACGAAGCGTTCCGCCTCGACGTGCGGCGCGGGCTCGACCGCCTGTACGACATGGACTTCGCCGCGGCGAACGCGGTCTTCGCCGACGTCGAACGGCGTTATCCGGGCCATCCGGTCGGCCCGCTCCTCCTCGCCCTCACGCCCTGGTGGGAGATCCAGGTGGACCCCGAGGACACGTCGCACGACGACGCCTTCTTCGATGCCATGGACGAGGTGATCAAGCGCTGCGACCGGCGGCTGCGCACCGACAAGGACGACATCGACGCCCTGTTCTTCAAGGCGGGAGCCCTCGCCTTCCGCGGCCGGCTGCACACCGACCGCAAGAACTGGCTGCGCGCCGCGCGCGACGGCCAGAAGGCGATGCACTACTTCGACGAGGTCCGCAAACGGCAGCCCGACAATCCCGATCTGCTGTTCGGCCAGGGCCTGTTCAATTACCTCGCCGCGGTGGCGCCCGAGAAGTATCCCATCCTCAAGCCTTTCGCCCGCTTCTTCCCGAAGGGCAACCGCGCGCTCGGGCTCGCGGAGCTCTCCCAGGCCGTGGAAAAGGGGACGTTCGTGCCCACCGAGGCGGCCTTCTGCCTGGTGCAGATCCATTACGTCTTCGAGCGCGACTACGCCACGGCCCTCCACTACGCCCGCTGGCTGCGCAACCGCTACCCGAACAACGCTCTCTTCCATGTCTACGAGGGACGCTCCTTCGCCCGGCTCAACCTGTGGCCGGACGAGCGCCAGGACCTCCTCGACGTGCTGGCGCGGCATGCCGAAGGGCGGACCGGCTACCGGGGCGACGTGACCCAGCAGGCCCTCTACGTCCTCGGCCGGGACGAGGTGAAGCGGAAGATCTACGGCGAGGCGCTCTCCCATCTCTCATGGCTGGAGATCCTGCCCACGCGCGGCAGGACGGACGCCGACTACAAGGCCTACGGCCGCCTCTACCGCGGCATGGCCCTCGATGCCCTGGGCCGCCGCGAAGAGGCCCTGTACTGGTACAACCGCGCGATGGATGTCCGGCCGCCCGAGGAGGTGCGGGACAAGGCGCGGAACTATCTCAGGGTTCCGTTTCAGGGATAGCGGGAGAAGATCTCCTCCGCAGGGCGTAGATCACGCCGCCCACGGCGAGCGCGATGGCGCCGGCGATCAGGTTGCGCAGATCGGCGCTCGCCGCGAAGGCGACGCACAGCAGAGCGGCGGCGATGGGGATCGCGGGACCGCCCGGCAGGCGCACGGCTCCCGGCGGCAGCTTGCGCCGCAGCACGGGGACCGCCAGCGCGGTGCCGAAGTACGTGGCGAGCCGCGCCACCGCCGAGAGCATCGCCAGCGCCTCGAAGGAGCCGGTGAAGGCGAGCGGCAGCGCGATGGCCGTCTGCAGCACGATGGCCGCCGCCGGCGTGCGGTAGCGCGGATGCAGCCGCGCCAGGAACGCGGGACCGAAGCCGTCCCGCGCCAGCGCGTAGAGATAGCGCGGCCCGGAGAGCACGGTGTTGCTGTTGGTGCCGAGGATCGAGATCACGCCGCCGACGGTCATCAGCAGGCCGCCCCAGGGGAGGAAGCGCACGGCGGCATCCGCCAGCGGGGTCTTCGAATCGACGACGCCGGGGAGCGTTCCGAGGGCCACCCACTGCACGCCGGTGTAGATCAGGGTCACGATGACGATCTGCACGATGAGGGCGAAGGGCACGTCCCGCCGCGGGTTCTTGAACTCGCCCGCCGGCGCCGCCGTGTTCTCGAACCCGGCGTAGGCGAAGAGGAGAAGCAGCACCGCGTCTCCGAAGGTTCCCGCTCCCGGCTTCGCAGCCACCGACGCCGACAGGCTCCAGGACACGAAGAACAGACCGATCACGACGAAGATGAGCAGCGGCAAGGTCTTGGTGACGGCCAGGAAGACCGCCGTGCGGACTCCTGATTTGACGCCGACCACGTTGATGGCGGTCAAGGCGAGCACGGGCAGAACGATGGCGAGGGCCCGTCCCCAGCCCTGGTTGGCGGCCGGCCAGAGATAGCCGAGCGCGCGGGCGAATCCCACCGACAGCGAGGAGACCGAGGAGACGCGCGCCAGCCAGGTCATCCAGCCGACCTCGAAGCCGACCAGGGGACCGAACGCCTCGCGGGTGTACACGTAGGCGCTGCCCGGCCGGTCGAAGTAGCTCGCGGCCTCCGCGAAGCAGAGCACCAGGAGCAGCACGGCGAAGCCCGCCAGCGCCACCGCCCCGACGCTCGCCGCGCCCAGGATGGCGGCCGCCCCCGCCGGCAGCAGGTAGACGCCGCTGCCGATGACGTCGTTGATCGAGAAGCCGACGATCTCCCAGCGGGAAACGGCCCGGCGCATGCCGAGATCGCGGGGCGCGGCAGTGGGGACGCTGGAGTCGATCAAGCCCCGAGATCGTACCTGAAAATCAGTGCACGAGGACCGGCCATCGTGACCAGTCGTTGCGATAGGCCGTGAAGTCGCGGTTCGAGCACCGCATCTCCACGTTTTGGACGGTGAAGCGGAGGATCAAGTTGCCCCGGCTGGCGCTGCCAACCCCGTGCTCTCGATGTTCTTGCCAGAGAGTTTTTCGGTCAATGACGATGAATGGCTCCCAGGACATGGAGCCCCGGATGGCAAAAACATAGACGAGATCGGGAGCGCGTGGCTCTTCGAGCTGATCCAGAGAGAGGCTGAATTGCGCTGAGTATCCTTGCCATTGCGGCTGTGCTGTCGCAGTCTTGACCTGGACTCTCCAGAGATCGCCACCCTCGTCTTTCACCACGAAGACGTCATCGCCGACGTCGACCTCAGGAACAGCAACGTTCCATCCCCGCCAGAGAAACTCCGCCATGACGGCCATCTGACCGGCCCGGCCGATATAGAGGCTCTGTTTTCCCGGCATGCGAGCCGATTCAAGCGGCGAGAGATTCGTAGACGACTTGGTGGTCGTGGGCGGGAGTGATGAACTTGAATCCACCCATCTCTCGAATCTGGCCCTCGTTCAAGCCGGTGAGGAGCATCACGATCTGGGTCCACATTGGACCGCGCATACGCTCGAAATCCCATTGCCTGTCGGACCAGAGAAAGACGCTGTCGGAGGCCGGAGCTGCAGGAGACCAGCCGGGAACCCGAGCCGCAAGCATCGTTTCCGTCCTGGGGTTCAAACGGAAGGTGGCTCCGTTCATCTGCTTTCCGACATCAATCACAATGGCAGACATGGCGGCATCCTCGACCCGTCTGTGTACTTTAGCACAGCGAAGCTAGACCTCGATCCGCGCGCCGGCCGTCTCCGGCAGGGTCCATACCCAGACGCCCGCCAGCGCGGAGAACCCGGCGGCGAGCGCGACACCTCCCCCCAGGCCCCAGCGCGCTGCAACGGCGACGATGACCGGCGGCGTCAGGAGCTGCACGCTGCGGGAGACGTTCATGATCACCGACATGGCGGCGCCGCGCACCCGCGTCGGAAAGAGCTCCGAAAAGTAAGGGCCGAAGCAGGACCAGGTGCCGGTGCCCACGCCGGCGACGAACATGCAGGCGAAGCCCACGGCCGGGCGCGACGCGATGACGTTCCAGAACAGGGTCACCATCACCACTCCGGCCGCCATGACGGCGCAGTAGATCGAGAAGGCGCGCCGGCGTCCGATCACGTCCGAGATCCAGCCGAAGGTGAGGTAGCCCAGCAGCGAGCCGGCGACGAAGGTCAGCGTCCACCAGCCGGGCGAGAGCCCGCGCTCCTTCTGCAGATACCGGGGCAGCCAGACGACCGCGAACCAGTACGCCGAAATATTGAGGATGGTGAGGATGAAGGCCTTGGTGAACACGCCGGAGAGGTCGGCGGCCACGAGCTGCGCCAGGATGGGACGCCGGGCGTGAGGCGAGTCCAGGGCGCCGGCGCGCAAACGGCGGCGGTGCTCCAGCCACAGGTCGGACTCCGGCAGCCAGCGCCAGGCCAACAGCACCAGGATCGGCGCGGCCGAGACCAGGAAGACCGTACGCCATCCCAGGGCGGGCGCCAGGAACGAGCCGACGATGGCCGCGAGCCCCAGGCCCACCGGCGCGCCGCTCTGGGCGATGGCGCCATAGCGGCCGCGCGACGCGGGAGGGAAGGTCTCCCCCAGCATCGCCTGCCCGGCGCCCCAGGTGCCGCCGATGCCGAGGCCCGCCAGCGCACGGGCGGCGAGCAGGCCGTTGACGCCGGTCGCCGCGGCGCAGGCGGCGTTGCCGAGCGAGAAGGCGGCGATGGAGATGGCGAGCGAGGCCCGGCGCCCGAAGCGGTCGCTCATCCAGCCGAAGAGAAGCCCGCCGGCGCCGCTCATGCCGATGCCGACGCCGGTCAGCCAGGCGAGGTCCGCCTCGGAGAGTCTGAAGGCGTCCTGGATGGGCTGCAGCAGGAACGACAGCAGCGTCAGCGAGTAGAAGCCCGTGCACCAGGCTCCCCACGCGAAGGCGAGGATCCAGCGATGCGCCCCGACCGGGCGTGCATGATCGCTGAGGCGCGCCGGTGCCGACTGCGAGATGGTTTGCAAAGCGCGGGAATCCTACACTGAAATCAACGCCCTCCCGAGCAGGGAACATCGCCCCCTCATCCGCAGGTTGAATCCGATGCCATGCGATCCGCCCTCTTCGCCCTGCTTCTCCTCGCCGCCGGCGCGGTCACGGCGCAGGACGATCCGCGGCCGGAGCTGCTGCGGCTCCTCAACGCCGAGCGGCAGCGGGCCGGCGCGCCGCCGCTGCGCCTTTCGCCGACGCTCACCCGCGCCGCCGAGGAGCACGCGGCCCAGATCGCGGCGCGCGGCAGGCTGGAGGCCGGCTCCAGCGAGGAGATGTGGCAGCGGCTCCGGCGCGCGGACTACGAGGCCCATGCCTGGATCGAGAGCCTTGCCACCTCGCCGGGCGACGCGGCGGCCGTGTTTCGCAACTGGCGGCGAGGCGACCCGCAGAGCTTCCGCCGGATGATGGCTTCGGAGGTCCGCGACCTGGGGATCGGCCTCGGCCGGCTGCGCGGCACGCCGCTCTACATCTTCCTCGCCGCCGTGCCGGAGGCGGACTACTTCTCCCGCGGCACCGCCGGCATCCGCGATCTCGAACGCGCCCGCGCCGAGGTCCTGGCGCGCGTCAACGAGGCCCGGCAGGAGGCGGGATTGGTGCCGCTGCGCTCCAACGCCCGCCTCGACGAGGCGGCGCAGCGCCACGCCGAGGACATGCTGGCGCGCGGCTACTTCGCCCACGAGAGCCCGGAGGGCAAGACCGTACGCGAGCGGGCGCGGGCCGCCGGCTATGACTGGCGGAACATCGGCGAGAACCTCGCCGAGAACCAACGCTCGGTGGACGAGGTGATGAGCACCTGGATGCGCAGTCCCGGCCACCGCCATAACATCCTCAATCCAGACTTCCGGGAGCTCGGCGTCGGCCTCGCCCTCGGCCGCAGCAGCCGCGGCTACAGGGTGCTCTGGGTGCAGGTGTTCGGCACGCGGCGGTAGGCATTCTCCTTGCTGTAGCCTTTTTCAGGCCGTGAGCGGCGGGCTTTCACCCCTGAGTCCACCTCCCACATTGAGTGCGGATCCATCAATCTTTGAACCTGGAGGACTGGTCTATCTACAGGGCCTGAGCTACCATGAGTCTTCAGCACTTAGATCTTGGAATTCGCGTCTCCAGAGGTTGGTTATCGTGGTACGTAGATCGCCAGGCCCTCCAGAGGCCGGCGATCCGCCAAGGAGAATCAGATGACTGAACGATTGACTTTGCCCGTCCTGCCGCTGCGGGACTTCGTCCTCTTCCCGGGCGTCACGGCGCCGATCAACGCCGGCAAGCCGGCCACGCTGCGGGCCATCGAGGCGGCACTCAACACTCCCGAGAGGCTGGTCTTCGCGGTCTCCCAGCGCGAGGACACCCAGCAGGTCACTCCCGAGGTGCTCCACACCATCGGCACGGTGGCCCGCATCGGCACTCTGCAGCGGGGCCTGGCGGGGATTCAGCTCCTCCTCCACGGCGAGCATCGCGGCATCGCGATGAAGATCACGGAGGGGGACAGCTATCTGCAGGCCGTCGTGCGCGAGGCCGAGGAGATGAAGCCGCTCAACCCGCAGGATCCGGCGTTCGTCGGTCTGTTCCGCGAGCTGCGCGAACGGGCGGCCGAGCTCGGCACCAAATCCGGTCTGCCCGAGGAGGTCGTCAGCCAGGTGCTGGAGGGCGTGGACGATCCCGGCCGGCTGGCCGACCTGGTGGCCGGCTACACGGACGTGACCAAGGCCCAGCGGCAGATGCTGCTCGAGACCCTCTCCGTCGAGGAGCGGATGCGGCGCGTGCTGGTGCACGTGCAGCGGCAGCTCAGCGTGCTGGAGGCCCAGGAGGACATCAAGACCAAGGTCCAGGAGGAGCTGGGGGACCGCCAGCGCGAGATGTTCCTGCGCGAGCAGCTCAGGGCCATTCAGAAGGAGCTCGGCGAAGGGGATAGCGGCGAGGAGATCGACGATTTGCGCCAGAAGCTCGCCAGCCTCGAGCTGCCGGAGGTGGTGCGCAAGGAGGTGGACCGCGAGCTCGGACGCCTCGGCCGCATGGGGCGCGAGGCCATGGAATCGCAGGTGATCCGCACCTATCTCGAGACCATCGCCGAGCTGCCGTGGAACAAGCGCAGCCAGGAGCACCTCGACATCCCCGCCGCGGCCGAGATCCTCGAGCAGGATCACTATGCGCTGGGCGACGTCAAGGACCGCGTGCTCGAGTTCCTGGCGGTCCGCCAGCTCCGCCAGGCGGAGGAGGAGGCCCGCAAGGCCGAGGAAACGGCTGAGGCGGCCGCCGGCACGGACGGCGAGGAGCAGACCGAGGCTCCTGCCGCTCCGGTCACCGCCGAGGAGAAACGGAAGGCCAAGGGCCCGATCCTGCTCTTCGTCGGACCTCCGGGCGTCGGCAAGACCTCCGTCGCCAAGTCGATCGCGCGGGCCATGGGGCGCGAGTACGTGCGCGTCTCGCTCGGCGGCGTGCGCGACGAGGCCGACATCCGCGGCCACCGGCGCACCTACGTCGGCGCCATGCCCGGCCGCGTCATCCAGGGCATGCGGCAGGCCGGCGCCAAGAACCCGGTCTTCCTGCTCGACGAGGTCGACAAGCTCGGCGTCTCCTTCCAGGGAGATCCGGCGAGCGCGCTGCTGGAGGTGCTCGATCCGGCGCAGAACGACACGTTCACCGACCACTATCTGGGCGTGCCGTTCGATCTGTCGGAGGTGCTGTTCATCGCCACGGCGAACTTCATCCAGAACATCCCGGGGCCGCTGCTCGACCGCATGGAGGTGGTGCTGTTCTCCGGCTACACGGAGCGTGAAAAGCTCGCCATCGCCCAGCGTTTCCTGCTGCCGCGGCAGCTCCAGGAGAACGGCTTGAAGCCGGAGCAGATCGCCATCGGCGACGAGGCGATCGCCGAGATCATCACCGGCTACACCCGCGAGTCCGGCGTGCGGCAGCTCGAGCGCGAGCTCGGCAGGCTCTCCCGCAAGGTGGCGCGCAAGATCGCTGCCCGCGAGGTGGAGCGGGTGGAGGTCGATCCTGCCAAGGTGCGCGAGCTCCTCGGCCGGCCGAAGGTGCATCCCGAGCGGGCGGCGCGCGAGGACCAGGTGGGCGTCGCCACCGGCATGTACTACACGCCGACCGGCGGCGACATCATGTTCGTCGAGGCCTCGACCATGAAGGGCAAGGGCGAGCTGGTGCTCACCGGCCAGCTCGGCGACGTGATGAAGGAGTCGGCCAGGGCGGCCTGGACCTATGCCCGCTCGCACGCCGAGCCGCTCGGCATCCCGGCCGAGTGCTTCGAGCGCGACGTGCACGTCCACGTGCCGGCGGGCGCCATTCCGAAGGATGGTCCTTCGGCGGGCGTGACGATGGCCACCGCTCTCGTCTCGGCCCTTTCCGGCCGGCCGGCGCGGTTCGACCTCGCCATGACCGGCGAGATCACCCTCTCCGGCCGGGTGCTGCCCATCGGCGGCGTCAAGGAGAAAGTCCTCGGCGCCGTGCGGGCGGGGATCACGGAGGTCCTGCTGCCCAAGGAGAACGAGGCCGATCTCGAGGATCTGCCGCAGGAGGTGCGCGACACTCTCGAGATCCATTTCGCCGACGACCTCGGCGACGTGCTCGCCCTGGCCCTTCGCGGCGCCACGTATCGCGAGGGACGCCTGCTCTTCGAGACCCAGCGGCACGACGGCGCGTTCACCGGCGTGCCGCACTGACGGCTCGTACCGCGTCACCTTCGGCCGCCGTCTCCTCCGGGGAGGCGGCGGCTTTTTCATGCGCGGAGAAAAAGAAAGGAGGAGTCGCGGAGCACGCGGGCGACTCCTCCGAAAGCCGTCCCTCCGACGGCGGAAACCGACTCCAACAACTCCTCTCCTCCCCTCTCAATTCTCTTTCTGCGGCGGACGGTACGAGGCCGCCGCGGCGAGATCCCGGATGGCCGGCTGGATGCTGTCGTTCAGCACGCATTCGATGACGGAGCGCACCTCGGTCGCCACATCCATATCCTTCTCGCCCAGGAGCATCGCGGTTTCCTCGGCGGATACGGGCAGCTCCGCGTGCATGTCCTGGAGGCGGCAGCGGATGGCGTCCAGCTCCTCGACGATCCGCTGCAGCTCCGCTTGCGCGGCGGCCTCGGCTTCGGTCAAGGCGCTCATCGTCAGCCTCAAAACACCCTCACCCTCGCCTTGCGCTGCACCCGCTCCACTGCTTCCAGTCCGGATTCGGTGGAGATCGCTTCCAGTATGCGCAGCGACCGTTCCCCGAGATCCCACAGCCGGCGCGTCACCTCCAGACACTCCGGGCAGCCGGTCAGCAAGTGGCGAACGAGGCCGCGGACTTGCGACCGCCTCAGCTCGCCGCGCATGAAGCTCCGCAGCTCTTCCGTGGACGGGTGGGAGAGATCAGCGGTCCCCATGCCTTTCCTCCACGTCGCGGGGACCTCCGGATACAACCCCGGTCGGCTGGCGATAGACCAGCACAAGAGCCTGGAGCCAGCGGGTTGCGAAGTCGACGGCCTGGGGTCCTGCGACTTTCTCCAGCTCCTGGAAGAGGCGGTACCACTTCCTTTCCAGGCTGGCGACGACGCCGAAGACGAGCTCGTCCAGCCCGGCTCCGAGGGCGAGGGACAGCCGGATCAGCTCCGGAACGCTGACCCTGGCGACGCCGCGCTCCAACTTGGAGAGGCGCCCGGGATCGATTTCCGCGCGGCGGGAGAGCTCGCGCTGCTTCCAGCCCCTCACCTCGCGAAGTTGCGTCAGTCGAGAACCAAAGGCCTCCGAGAACTCCTCCCCAGGCCCCCCCGGATCTTCCAGCGCTGTAGATCGACCATCCATGCGCAGCATCATGAGCATCATAGGAAAGCACTGTCAAGAGATTACAGCGAGTTTGTAGCTTGATCATCTGAATCGTTCAGTTGGACCACAAATGACGCCGCCCGGGACTCCGGGCGTTGTCTGACGGTCAATTTCTCGTCAGTTCCCGCTGGCGGATCCCAAAAAGTCGTTGCCTTAGAGAACCTGACTAGGCTCCAAGTTAACCGACTGGCAGCACAATGTAGCTGAAAGGCGCAACGGTAGAGGAGCGCCTTTCGGCGATTCCGTGGCCGGCGGGCCACTTCCGGTCCCGCGCGCGCCACGGCCAAGGAGGGATGGGTATGTTCCGCCAAGGAGGAAAAAACCGTGTCGGGGCCGCCGTCGCGCTGGCGGCGGTGCTCGCCCTGGTCCTGGCCGCTCCGGCCGGGGCTGCGGGCTGGGCCGGCTGGGGGGAGGCACGAGAGCTCGCCAGGACGTGGCTGCCACGCGTCTTCGACTGGTTGGGCTCTCCGGATTCGGGTGCAGTTTTGAAGTGCGATCAGGGGGCGCATATCGACCCCAACGGTTGCCCTAAGGCCGCCCCGAAGCCGGTCTTGAAGTGCGATCATGGGGGAAGCATCGATCCCAACGGCTGTCCGAAGGCGACGGGCGTTCATAGACTGAGCACTCGCACGGCCGAAGACAGTCGGTCCAGAGGACGGTTCTGACTGTCGGGGTGCGACGGGATGGAAACCCTCCGGGGGCGGCGGGCCGGCCGCTCCCGAGGGTTTCCTCGGGTGCCGCCTTGTGAGACAATCTTGTAGCGTTGGCGTGATTTGCGTTCCGTAAGGAGACGTTTCCGATGATTCACCTCGGGAAGGGAGAGATCGAGGACTTCCTCGCCGGCCGGCTGGAGGCAGCCAACCGGCGCCGCGTCCTCCTTCATCTGCTCGTCGGCTGTTCCCACTGCCAACGCCGGATGAAGGCTTTGGCCACGCCGCTCTTGGGGGAGGAGCCCTGGACGGCGGCGGAGCCAGTGGCGGAAGAGCGCTACGACGAGGCGCTGGCTCATGCAGGCACAGGCGCGCGGTCCTTCCTCAAGCGTTGGCGGAAGGAGACGGCGAAGCTGAATCGGGCCCTCGCCCTGCTCGAGCAATTTCCAACCGGTCTTGACGAGCGCTTCCCTGCGCGTCAAGCCCGAGCGCTCCACGGCTGGCCGTTATGCGAGGCCCTGTTGCGGAAAAGCTACGAGGCTCGCTTCAGCGATCCGAAACGGATGCTGAATTTGGCAGAGGACGCCGCGGGGGTGGCCAAGCACATACGACAGGAAAAATACCCTTGGCCCGGGTTCGTCGCCGATCTCCGAGCACGAGCCTTCGCCGAGTTGGGCAACGCCCTCCGCCTCAATCTCCGGTTCCGGGATGCTGAAGCTGCGTTCAGCCAGGCGCGAGAGTTCTTGGAAGAGGGCACGGGGGATCCAACTCTATACGCCCAAGTGCTGGACCTCGAAGCCTCCCTGCGAAGCAGCCAGCGGCAGCTCGAAGACGCCATCGCTTTGCTCGATCAAGTTCACAGTCTTCATCTGGAAGCCAGCAACCCACATCTGGCCGGACGTGCGCTGATTTCAAAGGCTATCAATACGCACTATCAGGGTTATCCTCAGAGGGCGATCAGCATTTTTGAGGAGGGCCTAGGCCTTCTCGATCCAGACCGTGATCCCCAGCTCGTTAGCGTCGGACGGCAAGCGCTCTTGCACGCCTTGACGGACTGCGGCGAGTACCGCCGGGCCAGCCGCCTGCTCCTTCAAGGTGGGCTGCGAGAAGCGTTCGCTACCCAGCCGCTCAACCTGCTGAAGCTGCGATGGATGGAAGGGAAGGTTCATGCCGGCCTCGGCCGGACGGCCCAGGCGGAGCGCGCATTCAGTGAAGTGCGGCGGGAATTCCTACAGCGCGGACAAGTGTATGACGCCGCCCTCGTGGGTCTGGAGCTGGCGGCCCTCTGGCTACGGCAAGGCCGCGCCGCGCAGGTGCAGGAGTTGGCCGAGGAGATGCACGCGGTCTTCGAAGATCTCGGCGTGCAGTTGGAGGCGGCGCGGGCGCTCCAATTCGTGCACGAGGCCTGCCGCGTGCAGGCAGTCACCGTGTCGATGATCGAGCGCGTGCGGACGTTCCTCGAGCGGCTTCCCTGGCAGCCCGGGTTGCGTTTCGAGCCCGCGCTCTTCGCACCGTAGCGTCCTCTGCTCCGCTACTGTTCGGGGAGCAGACCTTTCCGGCGCAGGACGCCTATCACCTTCTGCTCGAACTCGTCGGATTCGGCAGCCGGCGCTTCGGCGGTCTGCGGGGGCGCGGGGTACGCCGCGCGAAAGAACTCCGTCCAGTCCAGCTCCAGCGCATCGAGGATCTGGAGCAGGTGGCCGAGCGTCATCGTGATCTTGCCGCTGAGGACCTTCTGGTAGACAGAGTTGCCGACACCCATCTTCTTCTCGAGAGAGCGGATGGAGACATCCTGACGCTTGATCTCCTGGTGCAGGAGGTCGGTGAGGCGCTGAGCCTCGCGCTGATCGCGCTCGCGATCCACGGTTCGCGAGTATACAGCAGCTCAGGCGGCGATTGCCGCCTGAGATTCCGCATCCGGCTTCAGGTGCTGCAAGCCGCGGCGGCGACTACAATCGCAGTGCGTGCCTCATAACGTAACCCTGATCACCACGATCGCCGCCGCCTTCGGAGTCGCCCTGATCCTGGGCTTCCTCGCCGTACGTCTGAAGCTGCCGGCTCTGGTCGGTTACCTGATCGCCGGCATTCTCATCGGCCCGGCCACGCCCGGTTTTGTCGCCAACGTCGAGCTTTCACGCCAGCTCGCCGAGATCGGGATCATGCTGCTGATGTTCGGCGTCGGACTCCACTTCTCCCTGGACGACCTGTTGGCTGTGCGCCGGATCGCCTTGCCTGGCGCGATTGTCAAGATCGCGGCTGCCACGGCGCTCTCCATGGCCGTCACATTCCTCTGGGGCTGGAGCCTTGGCGCGGGCCTGGTGTTCGGCCTTGCGCTCTCGGTGGCGAGCACCGTCGTCCTCCTCAGAACGTTGGAGGATCGCGGCGTTCTCAAGTCCCTCAACGGCCGTATCGCCGTCGGCTGGCTCGTGGTGGAGGACCTGGCGATGGTCCTCGTCCTCGTGTTGCTGCCGCCTCTGTCGGGATGGCTCGGCGGGGGCTCCGCTCACGGCGTTGCCGCGGGATCGGGAGGCCCCAGCCTCCTGACAACCCTGGCGCTCGCACTCGGCCGGGTCTCCGTTTTCGTGGTCTTCATGCTCGTCGTCGGCCGGCGCGCCTTTCCCTGGCTGCTCTGGCAGGTTGCCCGCACCGGCTCGCGGGAGCTCTTTACGCTCTGCGTGATCGCGGCCGCCGTAGGTATCGCGTACGCCGCCGCCGAGCTATTCGGCGTCTCCTTCGCGCTCGGGGCCTTTTTCGCTGGCATGGTCCTGGGGGAATCTGCGTTATCCCACCGGGCCGCCGACGAGTCGCTGCCGCTCAGGGATGCTTTTTCCGTCCTGTTCTTCGTTTCAGTTGGAATGCTGTTCGATCCGGGGATGCTGATTCGCGAACCGCTCCAGGTGCTCGTAGTCGTCGCGATCATCATTCTCGGCAAATCGCTGGCCACCTTTCTGATCGTCCTGGCCTTCCGCTATCCGCTGAACACGGCGCTGACGGTCTCGGCGGGCCTGGCGCAAATCGGCGAGTTCTCCTTCATCCTGGCGGGTCTGGGGGTTTCCCTGAAGCTCCTGCCGGCCGAAGGCCAGAGCCTCATCCTGGCAGGGGCACTCATTTCGATCGCCCTCAATCCCTTGGTATTCCGCGCCATCGAGCCCGTGCAAGCCTGGATTCGCTCCCGCTCGAAGCTCGCCCGCGCCTTGGAGCGGCCCGGCGACCCGCTCGCCGAGCTGCCCATGAATATCGACCAGGATCGCCTGACGGGGCACGTCGTCCTGGTGGGTTATGGCCGCGTTGGCCAGCGTATCGCTGAAGCCTTGATCGAGACGGGCGCTTCGCTGGTGGTTGCCGAGCAGAACCGTGAGCTCGTCGAGCAACTGCGCGCCCGCGGCATACCGGCGGTTTCCGGCGATGCCTCCGACCCGGCGGTGCTCATCCAGGCGCATATCGCCCGCGCGCGGATGCTGGTGATCGCCACCCCCGACACCTTTCGGGCGCGAAAAATGCTCGAGATCGCGCGCACCGTCAAACCGGACGTGGAGACGGTCGTGCGCACGCATAGCGACGAGGAGGCAGCGCTGCTGCGGAAAGAAAAGGCGGGAGGGGTGTTCATGGGAGAGCACGAGCTGGCGCTCGGCATGACGCGCCATGTGCTGCAACGGCTCGCAGGTGAAACCGCCGAAGGAGAGGAACCAGAGGCCCTGTCCTCCGCTACGACGTGCTGAGGTACGCATAGACCGTCGCGTCGGCGGCCTTCTGCGTCGCGTTGTAGAGAAGGACCCGATAGCGCGGAAATCCCAGGCGGAAGGTCACGGACTCGGAGCTGAAGAGCCCCGCCTGCGCCGGGCGGATGGGAGCCTCCGCCCGGAGACCGAATTGCAGGACTCCGTACGTCCGCAGCGCGCTGGCGACCTCCGGCACTTCGGGGACGAGCACGACGCCCACGGAGCCCGCCTGGGCGCTGCCCTGCAGGATTCCCGACAAGCTCACCGTGACGTGCGTGAACCCGGCGGTGTCGATCGTCCCCGCGTCGGTCAGGTGATTGGTGTCGGAGAGCTCGGAGGGCGAGACGAGCGCTTTCTTCGTTTCGAACCGCGTCTGCGGGATCGGCTCGCTGACGACGACCCGCCCGGTGATTTGCTGCGTCTCGGGGAAGTTCGTGACGACGACGGCTTGTGGAGCGTCCGCGACGAGCGGCCGGTCCCAGCTCGTGAGAGCCGCGAGCGTCGCGACTGCGGCGGCGAGGTAGATATAGGGGCGCATGTGACCTCCGTCTTCGCGGTGCGGGCCGCGCGGCGGCAGGTCCCCGGGAAGAGAACCTGCCGAGAGCGGATCAGAGGCTCCAGGAGAGACCGGCGGCGAACTCGCGGCCCGAGAGATCGATCTTGCCGAAGCCCTCGAAATCGCCGCTCAGGTCGTCCTCGACCTGTGTCCAGCGGCCCTCGGCGAAGATCGAGACGCGGCGCGTGATGGGAGCCTCGAGACCGGCCAGACCGTAATAGCCGAAGGCGACGCCATCCGACTTCAGGGTAGCGGAGAAAATCGTCCGCGAGGCCGTACCGAAATCGATGAAATCGCCGGACTCTTCCAACTGCCAGGGATAGGCGCCGGCGCCGACCCCGACGTAGGGCTGGATCGCGGCGGCCGGTCCGGTGAGATAGAGCTGCAACCCTACGGTACCGGAAACGATATCCAGCGTCGTGTCGTGCCGGATGCGGTCGCCGAAGTTGTCGACGAAGTCGCGGTAGGAGTTGGTGCTGTCCCCCTCGAAGACCGAGCCGGAGAACACCAGGTTCAAGCGGTCGCCGAGCGGCAGCAGGTAATCGAGCCCGAACGAGGCGTTCTCGAAGTCGTCGATGGAGCCGGTGAAGTCGGCCTCCTTGTCGCGCCAGTAGTCCGAATTTCCGTCCGGCCGGAAGTCGCCCAGATGGATGCGGAACGCGTCTTCGCGCCCCGCGTAATAACGGCCGTGGCCGCCGCGCTGGGCGAACGCCGGCACCGCCAGGATCAGCAGCCCGATCAGGGCCATCGTCACTCGCGTCGATTTGACAGTCATTGTCTTCTCTCTCCTTTAGAACAACCTACGCCGGTCCCGATTCAGCAACCGCAATGCCAAGCGGCTGCAAACAGCGAGGACGAGCTCGGAAGCTCTTTCGTTTCAATACTTGCAACAGAGAGCGCGGCTGCGAAAGAGGCCCGGAAGGCCGGCCTCGCTGGAGGACGGAGGCCGATCCGGCGAGGACGGTGGATGAAAAAACGGACAGGCTTTAGGGCTCCGGATAGAGGCTGAGGATGCCGGCCCGGTCGTCAGCGTTCAGGCGTGCGCCGCGGTTGTCCGCGAACGCGGTGGTGCGCATGAGGGCATCCGCCTCCAGGGGATCGGTGCAGGGACCGGACAGGGAGTCGCCGCAGGAGTGGCCCAGGCCGAGGGTATGGCCCAGCTCATGGGCGTAGACCTGCTCGGCGCGTTGCTTGGTGGAGAACCAGCAACCCGCGCCGTCGTT
Organism: Acidobacteriota bacterium; assembly: GCA_046765915.1. Taxonomy (GTDB): domain Bacteria; phylum Acidobacteriota; class Thermoanaerobaculia; order Multivoradales; family UBA5704; genus DATARR01. The sequence continues at coordinate 36,216 of JBKPTH010000147.1, forward strand.
GACGACGATGTCTCCGCCTTGGATGCGGATGGGCTCCGGCTCCTCCGGATCGATCCAGGTGCCGCCGAGCGCCAGCACGCCGAAGCCATTGCCGCGGGACGAGCAGACGAAGGTGCCCGCGACCTCATGCTTCGGATCCTCGAAGATCAGGGCATTGACGCCGTCGAACTTCTTGAATCCATTCTTGAGGTTGGTCGTGCCGTCGTACCGGTAGCGGATGTTGGTGTCCGGGTCGTCGTTCCAGGCCTTGATCGCGGTCTGGAACTCGGCGAAGCCGCCGCCGCGCAGGCGCGGCTGACCCGCCTTCTGGACTTTCCAGCCGATGCTCTTCCCGTCGTCGAACTCGGTCCACCGCTGCTTGATTGCCTCGAGATAGTTGAACTTCTCCAGCCGGGGCGGCAGTCCGTCGACCGGTCCCGCGACGAAGTAGTCCGCCGGCCGCCACAGGCCCGCCGCGCGATCGGCGAGCCAGCCGGCGAAGCGCGCGAAATCCCGCGCGCGGTCCAGCGCCGGAGCGGCTTGGCCTTTGGAGACGTCCTCCATTTCCGAGAGATCGCGTAAGGCGAGATCGCGGCCGCCGTCGCGGACGACGTGGAAGGCTCCCATGGCGAGGTGGAGCGGACCGTAATCCCCTTCGGGATAGCGGCCGAGGAAGAGCAGCACGCGCTCGCGCCGCCGCAGCTCCGGCGCGCCCCAGATGACCAACCGGCGGCCGTCCGCGCCGACGCCGCCGGGGACGCGCACGGTCACCTCGCTGCCGAAAGCTCGGCCTTTGAGCGAGCGATCGACGCGCACGCGGTAGGCCGTGGCGGGCAGACCGGAGGGCGAGGGCACGATCGCGAGGACGGTGCCCTCGACGATCAGCTCCGCCTGGCCGTAGAGGTCCTCGTCGGTGCCGAGCACCATGGTGGTGGCGAGGGCGGGCGCGGCGGCCAGGATCAACAGGGAGAGGAGGGGAATGAATCGCTGCATGGGGAGGCTCCACTTCATCGACGTTCCTCGATTTGCGGGGCCTAGCTTACACCGTCGGCGGCACGATCACCCGCAGATCCTTCGGCCGCGTGCGGTACCGCAGCGGCGGCCGCAGCGTGAGGACCTCGCCGTCGAGGTAGACGGGCAGGACCTGCTTGTGGCTCTCGACGGTGAATTCCGCTAGACACCAGCGGGCGAAGTGCTCCGTCTGCGCAAGGTCGCGCACGAGGCTGAGGAATGCCAGGCCCACGAGGCCGAGCCGGGAAGGCGTCTTGGCGATATAGAGATAGAGATCGCCGCGGTCGAAGCGGCTGCGGGCGCCAAAGCTGAAGACGTTCATCTCGTACTCGTTGTTGCCGACGAAGACGAAGTGCGTCTTCCAATCGCTGACGTGCCCGTCCGCCTTCACCCGTACGTGCAGGGAGGGCAGCTTCGGCAGGACCTTCAGCAGGGCCGAGGCGGTGGCCAGCCACTTGCCGCGGTTCTGCTCGCGCCGCTCGCGGTCGCGAAACCTGACGACCGGCGGATAGAAGCCGAGCAGCGAGTTGTTGACGAACACCTCGCCGTTGACCTCGCCGACGTCGAGCTCCCGCACCTCACAGCGAGGGATCAGCCGCACGGCCTCGGCGAGATCGGTCGGCATCCCCAGATCGCGCGCGAAGTGGTTGAGCGTGCCGAGCGGGAGCACTCCCAGCGGCACGGCTCCTCCCGCCAGCGCCACGGCCACCGAGCGGACCGTGCCGTCGCCGCCGCCGGCGATCACCGCCTCGGCGCCGGACGCCACGGCGGAGCGCGCGGCCTCGGTGATCCGCTCGCCGGGAATGACCTGCACCTCGGCCTCCGTTCCCTCTTCGAGGAACGACCGGCGCAGATCCTCGGCGCGCAGCCTGCCCGCGGCCACCGCGCCTGCCCCTTGGTTGACGAGGACGGCGATTCTCATTCAAAGTAACTCCTAGCAATCCATGTTCCCGCCGTATCTCGCCGCCCTCCTCCTCGTCCTGGCGCAGGCCCTGCCGGCCGGCGACGCCTCGCCCTCTCCCGCGACGCTCCGCCAGGAGCTCCTGGCGCGTCTCAACGTGGAGCGCACGGCGGCGGGAGTGCCGCCGCTGCGTTTCGCCGCGCCGCTCGAGCGGGTGGCCCAGGAGAACGCCGAGGAGCTGCGGCAGACCGAGGGCGCGGTCTACGACGAGAACGCCATCCCGAAGATCCAGCGCCGCCTCCGCCAGGCGGGCTATCAGGCGCACGGCTGGCATCAGGAGTTCGCGGCGGGACCGGACGAGCCCGCGGCGCTGGTGAGCTGGCTGAAGGAGAAGTACCCGGAGGCTTTCCGCTCGCTGCTGGACGGCAACTATCAGGAGGTGGGGATCGGCATCAGCGAGCTCCGCGGCACGCCGCTCTACACCTTCTTCCTGGCCTGGCGCGAGAGCGAGTCCTTCGCCCGCCAGACGGCCGCGCTCGCCAACCCGGAGCAGGTGCGCTCCCGGATGCTGGCGCGGGCTAACGCCGAGCGGGCGGCCGCCGGCCTGCCGCCGCTCGCGCTCGACCCGCGGCTGAGCGCGGCGGCGCAGCGCCATGCCGACGACATGCTGCTGCGCTCGTACTACAGCCACGTCTCGCCGGACGGCGACGACCCGGCCGCACGCGTGCGCCGGAGCGGCTACGTCTTCCGGCTCGTGGCGGAGAACATCGCCCGCGGTCCCTTCTCCGTCGACGAGGCGATGGACAACTGGCTGGCCAGCGAGGACCACCGGCGCAACCTCCTGAACCCCGGCTTCAGGGACTTCGGCGTCGGCGTCGCCGTGGGCAGGAATTCCGTGGGGGACACGGTCCTCTGGGTGCAGGACTTCGGGCGGCCGGCCGGGGTCTTGTAGGCCCTACATCGCCTTCCGGTACCGCCCGAACGCCCGCGTCGCCAGGAAGCCGCAGATCAGCGCGAAGCCGGCCAGCAGGGCCAGGCTGAGCGCCATCTCGGAGGTGGCCCTCCCCTCGAAGCCGTCGCGCGCGGCGGTCACCGCCCAGTTGACCGGATTGAAACGCGAGGCGCCGCGGATCCACTGCGGCATCAGGTTGCGCGACATGATCATGCTGGAGAGGAAGGTCATCGGCAGCACGGTGAAGTTCATCACCGCGATGACCAGCTCCTGGCGGCGGGCGAGCAGCGCCAGGCCGTTGGAGAAGGAGGCGAAGGCGGCGCCGAGCAGCGCGGCGGTGAGGAGCACGGCGAGGACGCCGAGGACGCCGCCGTGGGGACGCGCGCCGAGCAGGATGGCGACGACGAGGATGATGCCCGCCTGCAGGACCACCTGCACCGCCGAGTGGAGGATGCGGCCGGCGATCAGAGCGCCGCGGGAGACCGGCGTCGCCAACAGGCGGTCGAGCACGCCGCGTTCGATGTCCGCGATCAGTCCCATGCCCGAATAAGCGGAGCTGAAGAGCGCTGTCATCATCGAGATGCCGGGCGCCAGGAACTGCACGTAGGAGCTGCTGCCGAAGCCGGGGATCGTGGTCACGCTGCGGAAGAGCTGGCCGAAGAGCAGGACCCAGAGGATGGGCTGCACGATCGAGATGATGACGAACACCGGCATCCGCATCGTCCCCCGCACCAATCGGAGGAAGAGGTACCAGGTGTCGCGCAGGAATTCCATGGCTCAGCGGCGGACGGGCGCGGCCGTCCCCTCCTCGTGGTAGGCGTGGCCGGTGGCGGTGAGATAGACGTCGTCGAGCGACGGCCGCCCGAGCGAGACCTGGGAGACGCCGAGGCCCGACTTCTCCAGCGCCGCCAGCAGGGCGGGCACGGCGCGCGCGCCGTTGGCGACGCGGGCGTAGAGGCGGGGGCCGTCCACCACCACGCCGGAGACGTCCTCCAGGCCGCGCAGCACCAGCTCGGCCTCGGAGAGACGGCTGCGGTCCGCGAGGTCCACCGACACCACGTCGCCGCGCAGTTGGCCCTTCAGCTCCTCGGGCGTTCCCCCGGCCACGATGCGGCCGCCGTCCACGATCGCCAGGCGCTGGGCGAGCTGGTCGGCCTCCTCAAGATAGTGGGTGGTCAGCAGCAGCGTGAGGCCTTCCTGGGAGAGCCGCCGGACCTCCTTCCACATCACCGCGCGGCTCTCCGGATCGAGCCCCGTCGTCGGCTCGTCGAGAAACAGCACCTCGGGCTGATGGACCAGGCCCATGGCCACGTCGAGGCGGCGCTTCATGCCGCCGGAGTAGGTCATGGCCGGCCGGTCCGCGGCGCTGTCGAGCTGGAAGAGGTGCAGCAGCTCCTCCACCCGCTGCCGGAGCTGCGCCGGCGGCAGGCGGTAGAGGTGGCCCTGGAGCGTCAGGTTCTCGCGCCCGGTGCCCGTCAAATCCACTCCTGAGGCCTGCGCGACGTAGCCGATGCGCCGGCGCACCTCGCGCGGCGAGGCGACCACGTCGAAGCCGGCCACGCGGGCGCGTCCGGAGGTCGGCGCGGAGAGCGTCGTCAGGATGCGGACGGTGGTGGACTTGCCGGCGCCGTTCGGTCCCAGCAGCGCGAACACCTCGCCGGGCTGGACGGCGAACGAGATGCCGCGCAGCGCCTCCACTCCACCGGCGTAGGTCTTGTGGAGGTCCTCGACCTCGATCGCGGCCGACACGGTTCGCGGATCAGTGCCCCGCCGGCGCCGGGGGGAAGAGGTTGCCGGGGATCAGGCTGCCGGGCACGTGGGTGAACTGGCTGGGATCGGGCCGCTGCGAATGGTGATGCATCGAGCCGTCCGGCGGCACCCAGAAGCCGGGGATCACCACGATCGGCGTGCCGTACAAGGGGTTGCCGTAGACCGGATAGGCCGGCGCCGCCGGACGGGTGAGCTCGCGGGTGAGCGTCAGCTCGGTGAGGGCGGCCAGGCGATCCACGCGGGCGGAGCGGACCCGCTCCTCCTGGTAGGCGCGGTGGCGGGCATCCTCCTCCTGGAGGGCGCGCAAGCGCACCGCGTACTCCTCGCGGGTGATCCACTGGCCGTTGGCCTGCACGAAGCCCTTGCGCCGCATCGACTCCTCGTAGGGGATCCAGCGGTCGAGCTGCTCGTCGAGCACGTAGCCGTAGCCGCGCAGGATGGACGCCAATCCATTCAGCCGGGGATCCAGCACGGCCGCCGTCAGGGCGGCCTCGCGCGTGGCCTGGCCGAGCCCCTGGGCGCGCGCCCAGCGCGCCAGCTCCAGCCAGGCCGCGGCGCCCGCCGCGGGGTTCTTCCTCAGCGCGGCGCGGCGCTGCAGATAGCCGGCGAGGCTCGAGTCCCCGGTCTCCACCCGCAGCACCTGGCTCTTCGGCAGGCTCAGGGTGCCGCCCTGCATCTGGATGCGCACCTGCGAGTCCGTCGTCTCCGCGACCACCCCCTCGAACTTCCGCCCATTGGTCAGGTAGACGTCGTCCGCGAGCACGGGGACGGCGAGGAGGGGGAGGAGGAGAAGGAACAGGGGACGGGTCCGCATGTGTGCTTCCTTTCGTCCGCGGCGAGTCGCGGTTTCATCTTAGCACGCCCGTCCTGGACCGGATCTCCCGTATGCTATAATCTCATTCCCCTACGGGAGGATCTCCATGCATCGCAGACTACCCTTCGTCCTCCTTGCAGCAGGCGCCTTCCTGGCGCCGTTGCTCCAGGCCCAGACCCCTCGCGGTCCGGAGATCCAGGTCAACCAACGCCACAGAGACCAGCAATGGCAGCCGCGGGTCGCGGCGGCGCCGAACGGCGATTTCGTCGTCGTCTGGGGGAGCGGCCGGGAGACGGCCTTCTTCGAGCCCGCGCAGGCATGGTTCCGCCTCTTCGCCGCGGACGGCACCCCCAGGACTCCGGATCGCCGGGTGAGCAACCGCAAGGGGGAGACGGAGGGCTTCCCGGCCGTGGCCATGGGGCCGGACGGCGGCTTCATCATCGTCTGGCACAGCGGCGGCGAGCGGGACACCACGGTCTACGGCCGCCGCTTCAGCGCCGCGGGCCAGCCGCTCGGCAACGCCTTTCCGCTCAGCGCCTCCACCGCCGGCAGCCAATACGATCCCGCCATCGACGTGGCCGCCGACGGCAGCTTCGTGGCCGTCTGGCTGCAGGGTCCGCAACCGCACAGCGAGACGGCGGAGGTGTTTCTCCGCCGCTTCGACGCCGCGGGCCAACCACCTTTTTCCGAGGTCCAGGTGGCCCCCGTCGGGACCAGCACGAAGGCGTTGGAGCCCGGGGTGGGAGTGGACGGGAGCAGAGGCTGGGTGATCAGTTGGCTGGACTCCGGCGCCGGGTTTCCCGAGCGCAGACTGCTCGCCCGGCGTCTCGCGGGCGGCAACCTGAGTCCCGTGTTCCAGGTCAATACCGGCGGCCCGATCGCGACCGTCAGCCCCTTGTACGACATGGACGTGGCGGCGAGCGGCGAGGCCGTCTTCGTGTGGACCGCCTTCTCCGACGTGCTCCACGTGGGCGTCCTGGGCCGGCTCTTCGCCGCCGACGGCACTCCCGGTTCGACCTTTGAGGTGAACGCCTTCGACGTCCCCGCCCAGGAGAGGCCCGCCGTCAGCTTCGGGCGGGACGGCGGGTTCCTCGCCGCCTGGAGGAGCAGCGGCACGGAGGGGCCGCCGCAGTCGGGCAACGCTCTCTTCGTGCGCCGGTTCAACGCCGATGGCACGCCTCGCGGCGACAAGATCGAGATCGCGCACAGCCGCCGGACCAGCTTGGATTGGCCCGCCGTGGGGCTCAACGCGGCCGGCCGGGGAGCCGTCGCCTGGACGGCCATCCAGGCCGACGGCGAGATCGCCGCCCGGCGGCTGGTGCAGGCGGCGCCGTAAACAGAATGGGCGGCCCCGAAGGACCGCCCATGGATTCTGCTGCGGTGAGGGCTGCGCCCTAATCCCCTTCGAGCACCTCCTGCGGCAGGCTGCGGATCTCTTCCTCGCCGAACTCGAAGAACAGCTCCTCCTCGGGCTCCGCCGCCTCTTCGACGAAGTCCTCGGCCATGTGGAAGTCGTGGTAGTAGTCCATGCCCGTCCCGGCCGGGATGACACGGCCCACGATCACGTTCTCCTTCAGGCCGCGCAGGCCGTCCACCTTGCCGCTGATCGCCGCCTCGGTGAGCACCCGGGTGGTCTCCTGGAAGCTCGCCGCCGAGATGAAGCTGTCGGTCGAGAGGGACGCCTTGGTGATGCCGAGCAGCAGCGGCCGGCCGATGGCGGGCGTGCCGCCGGCGGCCACCACACGGTCGTTCTCCTCGCCGAACTTCCAGCGGTCCACCTGCTCGTCGATGAGGAACTCCGTGTCGCCCACCTCCTCGATCTTCACCGACCGCATCATCTGGCGCACGATGACCTCGATGTGCTTGTCGTTGATCGCCACGCTCTGCGACCGGTAGACCTCCTGGATCTTGTCGGTCATGTAGCGCTGCAGCTCCTTCTCGCCGAGCACCTGCAGGATGTCGTGCGGATTGATCGCGCCGTCGATCAGCGGATCGCCGGCGCGCACCCGCTCGCCCTCCTGCACGTTGATGTGGATCGAGCGCGGCACCAGGTACTCGCGGGTGTCGCCGAGATCGCTCTCGACGATGACCTTGCGCATGCCCTTGTGGACGTCGCCCAGGTGCACGACGCCGTCGATCTCGGTGATGATCGCCGGCTCCTTGGGGCTGCGCGCCTCGAACAGCTCGACGACGCGCGGCAGGCCGCCGGTGATGTCCTTGGTCTTCGTCGTCTCGCGCGGGATCTTCACCAGCGTGTCGCCGGCGTAGACCTCGCCGCCGTTCTGCACCACGAGGTGCGAGCCCGACGGCAGCAGGTACCGCTTGTCGCGGCCGTCGTCGCCGTGGATCAGAATCGCCGGCACCCGCTTCTCGTTGGCGGAGGCCTCGACAATGATCTTCTGCGACAGGCCCGTGACCTTGTCGGTCTCCTCGCGGACGTTCTCGCCTTCGACGATGTCCTGGAACTCCGCCCGGCCGCCGATCTCGGAGAGGATGGCGTAGGTGAACGGGTCCCAGGTCACCAGCTCGGTGCCCGGCTGCACCTCGTCGCCCTCGTGCACCAGGAGCTGCGAGCCGTAGGTGAGGGCGTAGCGCTCCCGCTCGCGGCCCTTCTCGTCGGTGATGACGAGCTTGCCGCTGCGGTTGATCACCACCAGGGCGCCGCGCTTGCTCTCCACGGTGACGACGTTCAGGAACTTCACCACGCCGGGGTTCTTGGCGATGTGCTTCGACTGCTCGGAGACGCGCGACGCCGTGCCGCCGTAGTGGAAGGTGCGCATGGTGAGCTGCGTGCCCGGCTCGCCGATCGACTGCGCGGCGATGACGCCCACCGCCTCGCCGATCTCCACCATCTGGCCGGTGGCCAGGTTGCGGCCGTAGCACAGGGCGCAGACGCCCCGCCGCGCCTCGCAGGTGAGCACGGAGCGGATCTTCACCCGCTCGATGCCCGCCGCCTGCACGGCGTTGCCGAGCACCTCGGTGATCTCCTGGCCGGTGCCGATGATCAGCTCGCCGGTCATCGGATCGTAGATGTCCTCCTGGCTGACGCGGCCGACGATGCGGTCGCGCAGCGGCTCGAGGATCTCGCCGCCCTCCATGATCGCCGTCACCACGATGCCGTCGATCGTGCCGCAGTCCACCTCGTTGATGATGACGTCCTGCGCCACGTCGACCAGCCGGCGGGTCAGATAGCCGGAGTCGGCCGTCTTCAGCGCCGTGTCGGCGAGGCCCTTGCGGGCGCCGTGCGTCGAGATGAAGTACTGCAACACCGACAGCCCCTCGCGGAAGTTCGCCGTGATCGGCTGCTCGATGACCTCGCCCGAGGGCTTGGACATCAGGCCGCGCATGCCGGCGAGCTGGCGCACCTGCTCGCGCGAGCCGCGGGCGCCGGAGTCGGCCATCAGGTTGATCGGGTTGAACACGCCGGTCTCGTCCTCGACCTCCCGCATCTGGCGGAACATCTCCTCCGAGACCTTCTCCGTCACCCGGTGCCAGATGTCGATGATCTTGTTGTGCCGCTCGCCGGCGGTGATGACGCCCGCCGAGCGCTGGTTCTCGATCTCGACCACTTCCTTCTGCGCCTGCGCCAGGATCTTCGGCTTGCTGCTCGGCACCACCATGTCGTCGACGCCGAAGGAGATGCCCGCCTTGGTGGCGTAGAGGAAGGTGATCTCCTTGATCTCGTCGAGCATCTCGACCGTCTTGTCGTTGCCGAGGGTGATGAAGCAGTAGCCCACCAGGTCCTGCAGGCCGCGCTTCTTCAGCAGGCCGTTGACGAACGGGATCTCCTTCGGCAGGTGCATGTTGAAGATCACCCGGCCGACGGTGGTGTCGATCAGCTCGCCGTCGAGCTCCTCGATCTCGGCGTGCACGACGTTCTGCTTGTCGTACGCCAGGTCGAGGTTGATGTACGGCCCGCTGTAGCGCACCCGGACCGGGGAGAGCGTCTCCACCTCGCCGGCGTCGAGGGCCAGCAGCACCGAGTCGAAGTCGGGGAAGACCCGGCCCTCGCCCTTCGCTCCCGGCTTGCCGAGCGTCAGGTAATAGCCGCCCAGCACCAGGTCCTGCGACGGCACCGCCAGCGGCCGGCCGTGCGCCGGCGACAGGATGTTGTTGCTCGCCAGCATCAGCACCTTGCTCTCGATCTGCGCCTTCGGCGACAGCGGCACGTGGACCGCCATCTGGTCGCCGTCGAAGTCGGCGTTGAAGGCGGCGCAGACGAGCGGGTGGATCTTGATCGCCTTGCCCTCGATCAGCGTCGGCTGGAAGGCCTGGATGCCCAGGCGGTGCAGCGTCGGCGCGCGGTTGAGCAGCACCGGATGATCCTCGATCACCTCTTCGAGGGCGTCCCACACCTCGTCCACCTCGGCCTCCACCATCTCCTTGGCGGCCTTGATGGTGCCCACCAGCCCCTTCTCCTCCAGGCGGTTGTAGATGAACGGCTTGAACAGCTCGAGCGCCATCTTCTTGGGCAGGCCGCACTGGCTGAGCTTGAGCTCGGGACCGACGACGATCACCGAGCGGCCCGAGTAGTCGACGCGCTTGCCGAGCAGGTTCTGGCGGAAGCGCCCCTGCTTGCCCTTGAGCGTGTCGGAGAGCGACTTCAGCGGCCGGTTGTTCGAGCCCTTGAGCACGCGGCCGCGGCGGCCGTTGTCGAACAGCGCGTCCACCGCCTCCTGCAGCATGCGCTTCTCGTTGCGCACAATGACCTCGGGCGCCCGCAGCTCGAGCAGCTTCTTCAACCGGTTGTTGCGGTTGATGACGCGCCGGTAGAGGTCGTTGAGGTCGCTGGTGGCGAAGCGGCCGCCGTCGAGCGGCACCAGCGGGCGCAGCTCCGGCGGGATGACCGGGATGACGTCGAGGATCATCCAATTCGGCCGGTGGCCGGACCGGCGGAAGGCGTCCACCACCTTCAGGCGCTTGGCGGCCTTGAGACGCCGGATCTGGCTGGTCTCGGTGCGCATGATGATGCGCAGCTCCTCGGCCAGCTCGTCGACGTCGATGCGGGAGAGCAGCTCCTTGATCGCCTCGGCGCCCATCTTGGCGGTGAAGGCGTCCTCGCCGTACTTGTCGCGCAGCTCGCGGAAGCGCTCCTCGGTGAGCAGCTCGCGCTCCTTGATCTCGGTGTCACCCGGATCGATGGTGACGTAGCTCTCGAAGTAGAGGATGCGCTCGAGGTCGCGCAGGCTGATGTCGAGGAGATGGCCGATGCGGCTCGGCAGCCCCTTGAAGAACCATACGTGCGACACCGGGCAGGCGAGCTCGATGTGGCCCATGCGCTCGCGGCGCACGCGCGAGCGCGTGACCTCGACGCCGCACTTGTCGCAGATGACGCCGCGGTGCTTCATCCGCTTGTATTTGCCGCACAGACACTCCCAGTCCGTGATCGGACCGAAGATCTTGGCGCAGAAGAGCCCGTCCCGCTCCGGCTTGAACGTCCGGTAGTTGATGGTCTCCGGCTTGGTGACCTCGCCGAAGCTCCAGGAACGGATCTTCTCCGGGGACGCGATCGAGATCTTGATCGCGTTGAAGTCCTTGAGCGACTGTGGCCTGTCAAAACTGCTGAATGGTTGCAACTGTCTTTCCTCCCATTAGACCTTTTAGACCTTTAGGAGCTCAACGTCGAGACAGAGGCTCTGGAGCTCGCGCACGAGAACGTTGAACGACTCGGGCAGGCCCGGCGGCTCGGGCACGTCGCCCTTGACGATCGCCTCGTAGACCTTGCTCCGCCCCTCCACATCGTCGCTCTTCACGGTCAGCAGCTCCTGCAGCGTGTAGGCGGCGCCGTAGGCTTCCAGCGCCCACACCTCCATCTCGCCGAACCGCTGGCCGCCGAACTGCGCCTTGCCGCCCAGCGGCTGCTGGGTGATCAGCGAGTACGGTCCGATCGAACGCGCGTGGATCTTGTCGTCCACCAGGTGCGACAGCTTGAGCATGTAGATGAAGCCGACGGTCACCTTCTGCTCGAAGGCCTCGCCGGTCATACCGTCGTAGAGCGGCGTCTTGCCCGACTCCGGCAGCCCGGCCTGGCGCAGCAGCTCCTTGATGTCGGGCTCGCGGGCGCCGTCGAACACCGGCGTCGAGAACTTGAGCCCCAGCACCTTGCCGGCCCAGCCGAGATGGGTCTCCAGGATCTGGCCGACGTTCATGCGGCTCGGCACCCCCAGCGGGTTGAGCACGATCTCCACCGGCGTGCCGTCCGGCAGGTAGGGCATGTCCTCCTCGGGCAGGATGCGCGAGATGACGCCCTTGTTGCCGTGCCGGCCGGCCATCTTGTCGCCCACCTGCAGCTTGCGCTTCATGGCGACGTAGACCTTGACCAGCTTGATGACGCCCGGCGGCAGCTCGTCGCCCTTCTGCAGCAGGCCGACGCGCTCCTCGTTGACCCGGTGCAGCACCTCGATGTGCGAGTCCGTCTTCTTGTAGACGATCTCCACCGCGTCGATCAGCCGCCGCTCTTCCACCGGCAGGCGCAGGATCTCCTGCCGGGTCAGCCGCTCGAGCGTCGCCAGGTCGATGGCCTGGCCCGCCTTCAGCAGCTCCTGGCCGTTGCGCGCCTTGACGGCGGCCGTCGCCTTCTTGCCGATGAGCAGGTCGCTGACCTTCTTGTTGCGCTCCTCGGTCAAGATGCGCACCTCGTCCTTGATGTTCTTCTCCAGGCGGGCGATCTCCGACTGCTCGATCTCCTTCGCCCGCACGTCCTTCTCGACGCCCTTGCGCGAGAAGATCTTGACGTCGACGATGGTGCCCTCGATGCCCGGCGGCACCTTGAGCGAGGCGTCGCGCACGTCGCCCGCCTTCTCGCCGAAGATGGCGCGCAGCAGCTTCTCCTCGGGGGTGAGCTGGGTCTCGCCCTTCGGCGTCACCTTGCCCACCAGGATGTCGCCGGCCTTCACCGTGGCGCCGATGCGCACGATGCCGCTCTCGTCGAGATCCTTGAGCGCCGACTCCGAGACGTTCGGGATGTCGCGCGTGATCTCCTCGGGTCCGAGCTTGGTGTCGCGCGCCTCGATCTCGAACTCCTCGATGTGGATGGAGGTGTAGTAGTCCTCCCGCACCAGCTTCTCGGAGATCAGGATGGCGTCCTCGAAGTTGTAGCCGCGCCAGGGCATGAAGGCCACCAGCACGTTGCGCCCGAGGGCGAGCTCGCCGTACTCGGTGCACGGGCCGTCGGCCAGCACGTCGCCCTTCTTCACCCGCTGCCCTTCGTAGGCCACCGGCCGCTGCGTGATGCAGGTGTTCTGGTTGGAGCGGCGGAACTTGATGAGCTGGTAGATGTCGGCGCCGAAGTCCTTGGTCTCGCCGGTCTCCAGGTCCTCGCCCTCGACGCGCACGATGATGCGCTCGGCGTCCACCGAGTCGACGATGCCGCCCCGCTTGCAGAGCACGACGGCGCCCGAGTCCTGGGCCACGATCCCCTCCAGGCCGGTGCCGACGATCGGCGCGTCGCTGCGCAGCAGCGGCACGGCCTGGCGCTGCATGTTCGAGCCCATGAGGGCGCGGTTGGCGTCGTCGTTCTCGAGGAACGGGATGAGCGCCGCCGCCACCGACACGAGCTGCTTCGGGCTGATGTCCATGTAGTCGATGCGGTCGCGCTCGATGGTGCCGAAGTCGCCGCCGGCGCGCGAGCTGACCCGCTCGCTGACGAACGTGCCGTTGGCCTCGATGCGGGTATTGGCCTGCGCGATGATGTACTTCTCCTCCTCCCAGGCCGAGAGGTAGAAGGCGTGCGGCTCGGCCTCCACCGGCCGCTTGCCGGCCTTCTTCAGGCGCTTGTTCTCCGCCTCCAGCTCGTCGCCGGTGACGATCTGCCCGAGGCGGAACTGGCCGTCGCCCACCTTGAGGATGCGGAAGTGGTCGAGCACCCGGCCGTTCTCCACCTTCTTGTACGGGCTCTCGATGAAGCCGTAGTCGTTGATGCGCGCGTAGGTGGCGAGCGACGAGATGAGGCCGATGTTCGGACCTTCCGGCGTCTCGATCGGGCAGATGCGGCCGTAGTGCGTGGCGTGCACGTCGCGCACCTCGAAGCCGGCGCGCTCGCGCGACAGCCCGCCCGGACCGAGGGCCGAGAGGCGGCGCTTGTGCGTCACCTCCGACAGCGGGTTCGTCTGGTCCATGAACTGCGACAGCTGCGACGAGCCGAAGAACTCCTTGATCGCCGCGATCACCGGCTTGGAGTTGATCAGGTCGTGCGGCATCGCCGAGTCGATGTCCTGGTGCACCGACATCTTCTCCTTGATCGCCCGCTCCATGCGCACCAGGCCGATGCGGAACTGGTTCTCCAGCAGCTCGCCCACCGCGCGCACCCGGCGGTTGCCGAGGTTGTCGATGTCGTCGACGCGGCCGACGTCCTTCTGCAGGCGCAGCAGGTACTCGATGACGCGGAAGAAGTCGTCGGCGTTGAGCGTCTTCTGGTCGACCGGCACCTCGGTGTCCACCTTGATGTTGAACTTGAAGCGGCCGACGCGCGAGAAGTCGTAGCGCTTGGCGTCGAAGAACATGCCGTAGAAGAGCGAGCGCGCGCTCTCCAGGGTCGGCGGATCGCCGGGGCGCATGCGGCGGTAGATCTCGATCAGCGCCTCCTTGGAGGTGCGCGTGGCGTCCTTGGCCAGGGTGTTCGACAGCGTGGCGCCGGTGAGCTCCCAGTCGGGGAAGAACACCTCCACCGGCGTCGTGTTGCGGCCGTCGAGCCGCTCGTCGAGGTCCTCCGGCGCCAGCTCGTTGGCCTCGAAGACCACCTCGCCGGTGTCGAGGTCGACGACGTCGGCGATGAAGAACGCCCGCTCGAGGTCCTCCTGGTCCACCTCGACGGAGAGGGTCTGCCCGGTGTCGAGCTTGCCGATGTTCTCCTTCGACAGGGTGATGCCGGCGAAGATCGGATACGACTCGCGGCGGCCGCGGCTCTGGCGGTCCTTCAGGCGCTCGGGCTCGAGCACCTTCGGCGTCACATGCAGCAGGTACTTGCCGGCGCCCTGCGGCGTCACCCCCACCGGGGTGTAGAACTGGCGCAGGATCGACTCGTCCGACTCCAACCCCAGGGCGCGCAGGAAGACCGTGCCGTGGAACTTGCGCTTGCGGTCGATGCGCACCGAGAGCACGTCCTTCTGGTCGTACTCGAACTCCACCCAGGAGCCGCGGTAGGGGATGATCTTGGCGAGATAGGAGCGCGGCCCTTCCTTGGTGAAGAAGACGCCGGGGCTGCGGTGGAGCTGCGAGACGATGACCCGCTCGGTGCCGTTGATGATGAACGTGCCGTTGTCCGTCATCAGCGGGATGTCGCCGAAGTAGACCTCCTCCTCCTTGGCGTCGCGCATCATGCGCGTGCCGGTCTCGGGATCGCGGTCGTAGACGAAGAGGCGGAACGTCACCTTGAGCGGCACGGCGAAGGTCATGCCCCGCTCCTGGCAGTCCGAGATCGAATACTTGAGCTGCAGGTCGACCGGGTTGCCGCAGATGTCGCACTTGGTCACCCGGTTCTTGTTGACGAAGCCGCACTCGGTGCAGGTGACCGTCTCCTCGTGCGGGTGGTCCGTCATGATCTTGGCACTGCAGTTGGTGCAGGTCATGCGGAGGTACTCCAGTCCCTTCAGCTCGCCGCACTTGCACTGCCAGTCGCCGATCGAGTACTTGACGAAGTCGAGCGAGCAGGTCTCCCGGAAGTCGGAGAACGGGAAGATGCCGGTGAACACCGACTGCAGGCCCTGGTTCGCCCGCTCCTCGGGCAGCAGGTTCATCTGCAGGAAGCGCTCGTAGCTCCGCCGCTGCACGTCGATCAGGTTGGGGATGGGCAGCGACGTGGTGATGCGGGAGAAGTCCTTCCGATGGCCGTTGGGCGCGGATTTCTGCGGAGTGGAAAGCTTGTCCATAGGGGTTGCTATCTCCTCGATGCCTCGGTAGATATGTACGGCTCTACGCGGCAACCTTCGGGTGTGCCGTGGGGGGCGTCCGGGTCCCGGCTTCGCCAAAGCGGGGTTCCGGAAGCAGGAGACACCATGCCCGGCTCCCGCTCGCCCCGCGGGAGGTCACCAGGCATGGCGTGCACGGTCCACAACAGCTCCGCGGCCGGGTTTATGCCCGGAGCGGAGCCCGTTGCGGAATGGATGGCCGGCTGAGTAAACGTGGTCGCGTCCGCTCCGCGTTTACTTGATCTCGATCGTCGCGCCGGCCTCTTCGAACTTCTTCTTGATCGACTCGGCCTCGTCCTTGGAGACCCCCTCCTTGACGGTGGCGGGAGCGGACTCGACGAGGTCCTTGGCCTCCTTGAGGCCCAGGCTCGTCACCTCGCGCACCGCCTTGATGACGTTGATCTTCTTCTCGCCGGCCGCCTTCAGCACCACGTCGAACTCGGTCTTCTCCTCGACGGGAGCGGCGGCGGCGCCACCGCCGGCCGCCGGCGCAGCCACCGCCGCGGCCGCGGCGGAGACGCCGTAGTGCTCCTCGAGCGCCTTGACCAGGTTGTTCAGCTCGAGCACCGTCAACTGGTCGATCTGCTGGATGAAATCTTCGGTCGCGATAGCCATTTTCTCTCCTTAACGGCGTCCATCCTGTAGGGGCGGCTGCGTTGGCCGCCCTGTATTTCAAGATCAGGGCGGCCACACGGCGCCGCCCTAGAATTCCTTACGCTTCCTTCTTCTGCCGCACCTGGTCCAGGACCATGACGAACGACTGCGGCACGGCGGCGAGCACCCGCGCGAAACGGATGATCGGCGACTGCAGCAGGAAGAGGAGCTTGGCGATCAGCTCCTCACGGCTGGGCAGCGTCGCGATGTCGCGGATCTGCGCCGCCGGGATGGCGCGCCCCTCCACCAGGCCGGCCTTGAACTGCAGGGCCGGGATGTCCTTGGCCGAGTCGGTCAGCGCCTTGGCCAGCGCCACCGGATCCTTGCCGCTGAACACCACCGCCGTCGGCCCCGTGAAGTGCTCCTTGAGCTGCGCCAGAGCCTTGCTGTCGATGGCGCGCAGGGCGAGCGTGTTCTTCACCACCACGTACTCGCCGCCGGAGGCGCGCACCTTGTTGCGCAGCTCGGTCACCTGGGGCACGGTGATCCCCTGGTAGCCGAGCAGGAAGGCGTGCGGCGCCTGCGCGAGGCCGTTCTCGTACTCCGCCAGAAGCTCTTCTTTGTCGCTGCGGGTCAAGGCCATGTCGTGTCTCCTAAGCTTCGGCGGCCACCAGAGCCGTCTCGTCCACCTTGATGCCGGGGCCCATGGTCGAAGAGAGGCTCACTCCCTTGACGTACTTGCCCTTGGCCGCGCTCGGCTTGGCCTTGAGCACGGCGCCGATGAGGGCCTCGGCGTTGTCCTTCAGGCGCTCGGCGCCGAAGGAGAGCTTGCCCACCGGGGCGTGGATGATCCCCGTCTTGTCGACGCGGAACTCCACCTTGCCGGCCTTGATCTCGCCGATGGCGCGGGCGACGTCGAGCGTCACCGTGCCCGCCTTCGGGTTCGGCATCAGGCCGCGGGGGCCGAGCACCTTGCCCAGCCGCCCGACGACCCGCATCATGTCCGGGGTGGCGACGACGGAGTCGAAGTCCAGCCAGCCCCCCTCGATCTTCTTCGCCAGGTCCTCGCCGCCGACGTGGTCCGCCCCCGCCTCCTCCGCCTCGCGGATCTTCTCGCCGCTGGCGAACACCAGCACGCGGGCGGTCTTGCCGAGGCCGTGCGGCAGCACCACCGTGCCGCGCACCATCTGGTCGGCGTGCTTGGGATCGACGCCCAGGCGCATCGCCAATTCCAGCGTCTCGTCGAACTTGACGAACTTCACCTGCGTGGCGAGCTCGATGGCCTCGCCCAGCGCGTACGGCCGCGTCTCGACCTTGGCGTCCGCCTGCCGGAACTTCTTTCCATGCTTCGGCATCGTCTTCTCCTACCCCTGGACTTCCAGGCCCATCGAGCGGGCCGTGCCCTCGATCGTCTTCACCGCCGCCTCCAGGCTCGCGGCGTTGAGGTCCGGCATCTTGGTGCGCGCGATCTCCTCGACCTGCGCCTTCGTCACCTTGCCGACCTTCTTCTTGTTCGGCTCGCCCGAGCCCTTGTCGATGCCCGCCGCCTTGATCAGCAGGATCGCCGCCGGCGGCGTCTTGGTGATGAAGGTGTAGCTGCGGTCGGCGTACACGGTGACGACGACGGGGATGATGAGGCCGGCCTGCGACGCCGTGCGGGCGTTGAAGTTCTTCACGAAATCCATGATGTTGACACCCGCCTGGCCCAGGGCCGGGCCCACCGGGGGCGCCGGCGTCGCCGCGCCGGCCGGGATCTGCAGCTTGATCTGTCCTACGACTTTCTTGGCCATTCTCGTTTCCCCGTCTGCGGCGGCCACGTAGGACCGCCGCTACGTCCAGGTCCGTACCGCTCCCTACAGCTTCTGCACCTGCGAGAAATCCAGCTCGACCGGCGTCTGCCGGCCGAAGATCGTCACCATGACCTTGAGCGTGTTGCGGTCGAGGTTGACCTCGTCCACCACGCCGGTGAAGTTGTTGAACGGGCCGTCGGTGATGCGCACCGGCTCCGACTTCTCGAACATGTACTTCGGCTTCGGCTTCTCCTTGGCGGTGACCACCTGCTCGAGGATGTTGTTGACCTCGTCCTCGGAGAGCGGCGTCGGCTTCTTGCCGGTGCCGACGAAGCCGGTCACCTTCGGCGTGTTCTTCACCACGTGCCAGGCCGCGTCGGACATCTCCATCTCGACCAGGATGTAGCCGGGGAAGAACTTGCGCTGCGTCTCCTTCTTCTTGCCGCCCTTGTACTCCACCACCGTCTCGGTGGGGATGCGGATCTCGCCGAAGGCCTCGCCCATGCCGAGGGCCTCGGCGCGCTGGCGCAGCGTCTCCTTCACCCGCTCCTCGAAACCGGAGTAGGTGTGGACGATGTACCACTTCCGCTCGGCGGTCTTCGTCTCGGTCGTCTCGGTCATCCGAACACCTTCACGATCCCCGTATAGGCCCAGACGATCAGCCGGTCCGCGAGGAACAGGAAGGTCGCGAAGACGGCGCTGGTGATGAGCACCACGACCGTCGTCCCCACCACCTCGTCACGGGTCGGGAAGCTCACCTTCCGCATCTCGGCGCGAACCTCCGACAGGAATTCCTTTGCCTTCGTCCACCAGTTCATGCTTGGCGCCACTCCGCAACAAGGTTGGCAGGGCAGGAGGGATTCGAACCCCCAACCCTCGGTTTTGGAGACCGATGCTCTACCGTTAGAGCTACTGCCCTATTTCTCTTCTCCTACGCGACGATGTCCGTCACCGTGCCGGCGCCGACCGTGCGGCCGCCCTCCCGGATGGCGAAGCGCACGCCCTTCTCCATCGCGATCGGCGCGATCAGCTCCACCTCCAGGTTCACGTTGTCCCCCGGCATCACCATCTCCGTGCCCTCCGGCAGCTTCGCCACCCCCGTCACGTCCGTCGTCCGGAAGTAA
>JBKPTH010000148.1:0-13747 GCA_046765915.1 Acidobacteriota bacterium
CTTCGGCCCGAGAGGCTTATGCGGCTGGATTTCCTCAGTTTGACCGGGAGGGGAAGGCGGTGTAGAATTCTATGACTAATAGAATGAGTGACATAGACCACTTTGCCGAATTCGAGGGACCTCATGGCGCGAAGCACGCCATGGGGTTCGCATAAGCTCAGTGTGAGATTGGCCGCAGCGCCGTTGGTATATAGATGATGTGAGGATCTATGAGGTTTCGTGAATGGCCTGCAAGACGCATACTCCTCCTGTCGGTCGGTTGGATTGTCGCCATTCTTGCACTGCCAGCTTGGCAAGTATTCAAGGCGTTTGCGGCAATTAGGGTCACGGGTAGCGGCGGTGTAGGAGCAGTCAGTGTTGGGCTGCTGGAACTGCTAGAGTTCGTAGCGATTCTTTTCTGCCCACCCTTGGCCTTCGGATTTCTGTGGCTTGTTCTAAGGCGATGCGCGTCAGGTGACACATGAGCTACTTGACATCCGACGTGAAGGAGCGGCCAACCCAGGCCGATCGAGCGGACGGCAAACAGCGCCGCCGCTCATCGGCATAGCGGTTCGCCGTAGATGATGGTGGCTGGTGAGGGTCCAGAAGACCAACGCCAACGCAAATGAGGACCCTGTGTCAGAGAACGCCATAAGGGTAGTGACAACAAAGCTGGGAAGGCAGCTAAGCGGATACTTCCTTCTGAAATATGATATGGAGTTCGCCGGGCGTGCCTTCGAACTTGCCGCCATTCGAGGAGATCGATCGGCCCCGGTGCAACGTCCATCATTAGAAGATCGAGCCCGCCTTTGGCTTGCTATGGATCCCATCCTTCGTGCGGGTGCCGCGATCGGGCAATTTGATGAGGATGGCAGGAACGAAAGCGAAGCGGAGAAGTCTGCACTATTCGAAGCAGGCATAGTAACGTACGGACGTTGCTTCAATTCAGGCCTACGGACGCGGCTCTCGAAAAGCATGTTCATCGGCGAACTGGCAGGACACCGAGGGCTACATGAGGCAATGATGAAGGTCCGGAACGAACACATCGCTCACTCAGAATTGAAGATGGAGAAGTCGATCGTCGGCTTTCGGCTGGTCGAAGATCAAAACTATGGAAAGCGACCAAACATGGTACTGAGTGCACTTACAATGCGACGTCACTACCCAACCACCGAACGCCTCTCTGAACTTGCGGCACATTGCCGCGCCATAGTTGCTCATTCTATCCTGCCGAAAACGCTCGAGGTCGCGCGCGCCCTGCGTGAGCAGTTACTTCAAATGCCCGCAGAGCAACTCGAAGCGTTTTCGGAGTTCGGTGCCACGAAGCCGAATTTGGAGGAGCTATTATGACGCTTCGGAATTCGGACCTGATCGAACACTGGCGGCGAACCCGGCCAATCGAGCGAACGGAAACCGCAAACAGCGCGGTTTCCGCCGCTCATCGGCATCCCGTTGGGCGACTAGAAAGGAATGAACGTCCATGATCCAACCGTACAAGGGTGTGCGATGAGGTCCGTAGAATGAATGGTTGGCGGCTGGTCGCTTTGACGGCCACACTGCCTCTCTCTGGCATGTTAATCGCCGCTCTTTTGTATGGTTGGACGCTATCTGCAGCAAGCTGGCTGCTATCAGCGCTTGCCATGTCAGTGCTAATCCTTGTCGTTGTATCCTCCGTGATGCTGCGGGAGCGTCTACGATGTATCCCTTTGACAGCCTTTGGTGATGGTGAGCAACTGCAACTTAGTGCCAGTACGCGTGCAGTCGATATCATCCGCCTGGCAGGTACTCCCACAGAGCAATGGGACGATGGAGAAGAGATGACTCTTGCGTATTCCGCATCGTTTGGTCACCTTCGATTTTACTGCGACTTAGTGCAGGATGGAACAGGGCGCCTTCGTTACGTCGAGTTGGATCGCGAGGCACTATGAAAGATCATGGTCGAAGTGGACTTTGGCCGGTGTCGCTTCGAGGAGCGGCGGGTTGGCCTGCATCGGCCGCTCGCTTAGCTCCCAACGTTATGCGCCGTGAGATTGAGCAGACGGTAGGATGCGCAACATGTCAATAGTCAAAGACCTGTTCCTCAGTCATTCGCACGCAAACAAGCCCTTTGTCCGTCAACTAGCCAATGACTGTGAGCGACGGGGTATCAGAGGCTGGTTAGACGAAGCCGAGTTGTTGATTGGCGATAGCCTAATACAGAAAATCGAGCAAGCGATTGATCGGACTCGGTTCTTTGCGGCTGTTGTAAGTGCAAAGTCGGTCGATTCAGCATGGGCCAAGAAGGAACTCGAACAAGCACTTGAAAGTGAAATCTCCTCAAGGTCTGTTAAGGTGCTTCCTCTAGTTGTTGGAAGTGTTGATCGATTACCGGCATTCCTTCGTGCCAAATTGTACGCTGATTTTTCAGGCTGGCCCAAAGATCGCAATCAGTACGAAACATCTCTCAAACTTCTTATTCGGTCAGTCTCCCAGAGAAAACTTGAGGAAGCAGAGACTTCCCTTTATGACGCTGTGCCTGAGGATCTCTTTGACAACCAAGGCCAACCCTCGGGCGACGAGCTGGAAACTGCAAAGTCGATCGCCGCCAAGGGTTTGGGAGCTGAACCTTGTTAGCGCAGGAAGAAAGGCAGTCAGGAGAGCAGTATGCAGAATAGTAGACGGTCTTTTGCGATCATAGGAGTGGTTGGACGGACAATAAGTAAGGAGCCACTGCCCGAAGAGCCTAAGCTGGTTCGCGTCGCAAGAGAAGTCGGTGCGGCTATCACTAGAAAACATCATGCAGTCCTTACTGGCGGCCATCATGAACGCAAGGAGGCCTCCGTTAAATACGGTGCTTTGCAGGGCGCAATTGATGAGGCTATGTACTGCAGCTCCAGTAGACCTGCACGACTAATCGGTATAGTACCAAAGGACATCTCCGTGAACCTGAAGTCTCCAGTGAAGGGGGAGAAGGTCGTAACTTATGCAGCTCAGGACGATCCAATTCGGCATCTCTATGTGCACACTGCCCTACCTAGTGAAGAGCGAGACAAAATTACAGGGCAAACAGCGGATGTATTCATAGCCTTAGAAGGTCAGAGCGGTACACCTCGGGAGATAGCAGCGGCGATCAATGAGGGAAGGCCAGTTATCTTTCTGAACTCACTCACCGTCCTTAAGCCGCTGGTCATAAAAGAGCTGGAGAGGTCAAAATCAAAAGCTCTCTTTCCGTCGAATCCGGTTCAAGCCAGTTCACCCGCGGAAGCCGTAACCAAGGCGTTGGAGGCGATAGCTTGGAATTCACCTTCACCTCAACTGAAAGGACTTTGTCCGATGCGTCAAACTGATTTTGCCCAAGGGTTGCAGGTTATCTCGTGACCTACTACAATGGGCGGCTAACTCTCGCTTGGAGCGGACCGGCGGGCGACCGATTCGGCATGCAGGAGCGTTCGTGGCCGCCGGCCGCTCAAGCCGGATCAGCGTTCGGCGGCAGAGAGCCGCCGATGGTGGAAGCGCTCGAAGGGCATTCATCGAATACCGAGTGCCGAGAGGATTCGAGTCCATGTATGCAATTGGCGAGATAGTGGCCGTCGGGTCGTCCCCTGATGTAACTCGACAGACACCAGAAATAGGAGGAAGGCGCAAATCATGACGAGAAAAATCGCGCTGGAAGAGGCGATCACCACGCCTGCAACCAAAGACTACCTGTCCATCACGCTGGCGGTCGCCCCTTCGGAGCAGGCCGCAGCCAACTTGACCAAAGGGCTGGAAGACGACGACCAGCGAATCGCCACGATGGACGCGGCCGGCATCGACATGTTCGTGCTGTCACAGACGAGCCCCGGTGTGCAGGCCGAGAAAGACGCGAGCCTCGCCGTGCAGCGGGCGCGCGAGGCGAACGACTTCATGCAGGGGCTGATCAAGAAGTACCCGGACCGATACCGCGGGTTCGCGCACCTTGCGATGCAGGATGTGCAGGCGGCCTGCGACGAGTTGAAGCGGTGTGTCGAGGAGCTCGGCTTCCTCGGCGCTATGATCAATGGCAACACGAACGGCGTCTACCTCGACGACAAATGCTACGAGCCCTTCTGGGAGCGCGTCGTCCAGCTCGACGTACCGGTATACATCCACCCGGCCAACCCCCACATCCAGCCGTGGGTCATCAGGGATTATCCCGTGATGCAAGGCGCGCTGTGGGGGTGGACCACGGACAACTCCTCGCACTTGCTGCGCCTGCTCTTCAGCGGGCTCTTCGACCGCTTTCCCGAACTCACGATCATCCTTGGACACATGGGCGAGACGCTCCCGTACTTCTTGTGGCGGATCGACTCGCGCTATGCCACAACGAACAACGAGTGCGGCCTGAAGAAGGAGAATCCCTCCGACTACTTCCGCTCGAACATCATCATCACGACGACCGGCGTTTGCCAGGATTCGTCGCTACAGTGCGCGATCACGGAGATGGGCATAGACCGTGTGCTGTTCTCGGTCGACTACCCTTACGAGGATACAAAGGAGGCCGCCCATTGGATCGAAAACACTCCGGTGTTGGCCGACCAGTCACAGCGCGATAAGGTCTGCTACAAGAACGCGGAGCGGGTTCTGCGGCTGAGCAACTCGACGTAGGCATAGGCGCAAAGGTATGTTCTCTTCTGCGCAGGTGCGGCGGCAGGCTGGTAGAAGAAACTCCAGTCCGGCACGAGGAAGCCGCCGAACTCCCGCGCTACACCGGACGGCAATCGCGCTTTGCGCTCTTGCCGCACGGTGAGCTTCTAATCCGTTATCCGGAAAGGCGAGGGCATGATCGATGGTGCACTTGTTTTGGATTGAGTCGAAGGAACTCTGGGTAGCGGATGGTTCTCAGGTTGTCTGGCGCGGGCAGCCGGACGACATACCAGTAGAGTCGGTAATCGCTATCCCGGGCACCGAGGATGCCATCGCTGTGCTCGACGCCGATGCCGGACCTCGCAACGCCCTCGGTGACCTGAAGGACTGGCCAAACCTCATTCGTGTGACCGCTACCGGCAGGGTCGTTTGGCGAGCGCCGCCCCCTGGCACGAGGGACTGGTGGGTGGGCGTCGCCTGGACCGAAAATGGGTTGATGGCCCACACATGGAGCGGCCTTGCTGTCGTACTTGATCCAGATACCGGACTGGAAATCTCGAGAGTATTCGCCAAATAGGAGATATCTTGCCGAGAGCCGAATAACCGGCTGCTCAACCGGACGGCTCCGCCGCCGGTTAGCAGCATCACGTTCGCCCCGATACCCGCGGATGCTACAACGATGCGGTGGCTGTAGGTCGCGGGAGTTGCGCCCCCTGCAGGTCGCGTGGCAGGTATGGATGTTGCACCGAATTGACGCGGAATTGTCCGCCGAGCCAATGCCCTTCGACTGCGAGCGCATCGTTGACTCCGGCTTCGGGTGGCTCATCACGAGGGAGAAAGTGACATGGTGAAGCCAGCAAAGAACACGATTTGCCTTTGGTACGATGGCAACGCCGAGGACGCGGCGCGATTTTACGCCGAGACCTTTCCCGATTCATCCGTTGGCGCGGTGCACCGCGCACCAGGGGACTTTCCATCCGGGAAGAAAGGGGATGTGTTGACGGTGGAGTTTACCGTGATGGGGATTCCCTGCCTCGGGCTCAATGGAGGACCCGCGTTCAAGCACAACGAAGCGTTCTCGTTTCAGGTCGCAACCGTCGACCAGGCCGAAACCGATCGCTACTGGAACGCAATCGTCGGCAACGGCGGCGAAGAGAGCGCGTGCGGCTGGTGCAAGGACAAATGGGGATTGTCCTGGCAGATCACGCCGATCGCCCTGACCCAAGCGATAACCGATTCCGATCCCGCCGCCGCCAAGCGCGCGTTCGATGCGATGATGCAGATGCAAAAGATCGACATCGCCGCAATCGAGGCGGCGCGCCGCGGTTGAGGTTGCATCTTGGAGAGATCCCTCATGCCTCGCACCGCGACCTTCGCACTGCCGGTCCTGCTTCTGGCCGCCGGGTGCGCGCCCACCGCTCCGCCCTCCGTGCAGCCTTTTCCCGCCGCCGATCTCGAATCGCCGATCGAGGATGCGGCGCTGATCTGCAACGCCGCGGCCCGCGTCACGCCCTGGAAAACGATCAAGGTGCCGGAGAGCTACCGTCCCGTGGACGTGGCCCTCACCGCCGACCGCGTCTGGGTCCTGCTCGCTCCGCCGGCCCTGGTGAGCCTGCCGCGCGAAGGCGACGTGGGCCAGCCCATGTTCTCCATCCCCCGCGGCGAGGCGGATTGGAGCGCCATCGACACCGACCCGCTCGACGGTTCGCTGTGGATCGCCTCCAGCAACGCCTATCGGCTCGTGCACGTCTCCACGGACGGCAAGCAGCAGCGGATCGAGCTGAAACGGGTGCAGGGTGAAGGCGGGCTGCGCCAGCTCCGCGTGGGCCGGGATCGGATCTACGGCGTGCCCGTCTGCGCGGACGAGGCCCTGTGGATCTTCAATCGCCAGGGCGAGTTGGTGGGCTACACCTTCGAGGCTGCCGAGCGCATGGCGGACGTGGACACGGCGCGGACCGTGAACCTCGGCTACGCCTGCCCGACGGTCTTCATGGCCCGCGGGGAGAGCGGAGAGGTGATGGCCCTCAATCCGCAAGACGTCAAGCTCTATCGCGCCGGGGAAGGAAAGACGTGGGACGTCGTGGGAGGCCCCTACGCCCTGGAGCCGCCTGGCCGCTATACCGACCTCTCCAATCTCCGCAAGGTCAAGTTGGAGGGTGTCGGCGACGCCTATTATCTGCCCGACCTGGTGAGCCGTCTCTTCCTCTACGGCGGCGGTCCTGTGCTGCTCGGGGGCGGCGTCTCGGAGCGCCACGCCCTCCGAGGCACGCTGCTCTACCGCGTCCAAGGAAACACTCTGACTCCCGCTGTCGAGGTCTGCGGCCGGCAGATGCTGATCGACGTCGAATCGGACGGCGAGGGCTACGCCGCGATCACCGCCAACGAGCTCATCGCCGGCCGGTTCAGCGGCTAGGTTTCACGGAGCGATCATCGGCGATTCTTCGGCGGCGGGGCAGGCTCCGGGGCGGGGGGCGTGGCGGACGTTTCCTTGGCGAGGGCGTCCAGGCGCTTGCGCATCTCCATCTCGCGCGCGCGAAACTCCGCCTCGATCTCGGCGGACAGCTCTTTCGTCCGAGTCACCGCGACGTCGGGGGGTGGTGGAGGCAAGCCGAGCCGCTTGCGAACCCACGCTCCGGCGGAAGGCTTCAGGGTGAGCGTCGTGAAGTCGAGGTCCTCCAGATCCACCGGAATGCATTCGTGGTCCCGGTGTATGCGGTGCCCGTACCAGCAGAAGTAGGTGGCATGGCTGCCACAGCCCGCCACGTCGACGGCGGTGAGGTGCTCATAGCGAGCGAGCTCCTTGCTGACGGTCTCGTTCCAAACCGCCAGCCGGCCCGCATCCGCGGCGACCTCCGCAGGAGGCTTTGACTCGACGAGGTCAGGCAACGGCACCTCGGCGTGCTTGACCCGCAGGCGAGCGGCGGGGCAGGAATACTGACCCGCGAAGTGGAGGACCGCCTCATCGTAGAGCGTCTCGGGCGCAGGCGCAGGGGTACATCCGCTGCCGCAGCTTGCGACGGCGAGGATGAGAAGAAGCCGCACGTCGGATCTCATCAGACTCTCCCGATCAAAACGCCTTACATTCTACCCTCATCCAGCCGCCGGCCACGGCGGCAGGAGAAGATTCCAGGCCGCGGCCTTTTCACTCCGGCAGCTTCGCCAGCGCCGCCAGCACCTCCTGCGCCGACTGGAAGCGCTCCTCGGGCTCCTTGGCGAGGAGGCGATCGAGAAAGGCCGCCCACTCCGCCGGGGTCTCGCGGCGGAAGCGGCGGATGTCCGGCGGCGCCTCCTGCAACTGCTTGAGCACCAGCACCCGGGTCTCGACGGCGTCGAAGGGCTCGCGGCCGGCGATCAGGGCGTAGGCGAGGACGCCGAGGGCGTAGAGATCGGACCGTCCGTCGAGCTCGCGGCCGAGGATCTGATCGGGCGACATGTACATGGGCGAGCCCATGGCGAAGCCGCTCTGCGTCAGCCGCGCGCCGAGGCCGGACATGGAGGCGATGCCGAAGTCGAGGATCTTCACCCGGCCGCTGGTCACCAGGACGTTGCTGGGCTTGAGGTCGCGGTGCACGACGCCCTGGGTGTGGGCCTCGTGCAGGCCGGCGGCGATCTCGACGAGCAGGAAACGGACGCGCGCGAACGACAGCGGCGCTTCCTTCTCGATCAGCTCGTCCAGCACGCGCCCCTCGATGTACTCCATGGTGACGAAGAGGCCGCCCGCGAAGCGTCCGAGGTCGTACACCCGCACCACGTTGGGATGGCTGATGCGGCGGCAGATCTGGACCTCGCGCAGCAGCCGCGTCTCTTCGTCCGAGCCGGGTTGGTCCGGAGCGAGCAGCGTCTTGATCGCCACGATTTCGCCGAGTTCGAGGTCGCGGGCCTTGTAGACCTTCCCCATGCCGCCGCGCCCCAGCTCGGCGAGGATCTCGTAGCGGCCGGCCAGCCGGCCGCCCACCCTCAGCTCGCCGGCCGGACCCGGACCCGCCGGAGGCGCGCCGGCCGGCCGCCTGGTGGGAAACACCTGCGTCGGGTGGCTCTGCAGCCGCCGCAGCCACTCCCCGGTGTCGCGATGGTTCGGATCGCGCGCCGCCACCCGTTCGAAGCAGGCGATCGCCTCCTGTTCCCGGCCCATGGCTTCCAGGCTGCGGCCCTCCCAGTAATGGCGCTCGATCTCGACGTGCGGCGGCGTTCCCGCCGGGATGCGGCGCAGGCGGTCGAGGACGTCCTCGGAGAACCCTTCCTCGAGCAGCAGCGGCGCCAGCAGCACGGCGCCCTCGGCGAAGCCCGGCTCGCCCGGCTGCATCCGCATCAGCAGGCGGGCGGCCGCCGCCGTGTCGCCGGCGGAGAGATGCTCCCGCGCCGCCTGCAGCGGCTGGGTTGTTCCCCGTTCTTTCGCGAGGACCGGGCGCGAGCCTCCGGTGCGCACACGGCGGGAGACCGTTCTCGTGGGGGCCGGGGCAGGGGGTGTGGCGGCGGAGAGAGAAGCGGCGCGCAGCTTCGTCGCCCGCTCCGGCTTGCCGGCCGCCTCGTAGCAGCGCGCGGCGTCGCGCGGCCGGCCGGCCTTCTCGTAGGCCTCGGCGGCGCGCAGCGGCTCCTGGACGGCCTCCCAGCGGTAGGCGGCGCGGCCCCAATCCTGCGCCGCCTCGTAGGCTTCGGCGGCCTCGCGGGCGAGCCCGGCCTGGGCCAGCAGGTCGCCGGCCTCGGCCGGCCGGCCGGTCTGCAGGTAGATCTGCGCCTGCATGCGCTCGCGGTTCGGCGCCCGCGACGCGAGGCGCGACGCCTCCTCGATGAGGCCGAGCTGGAGGTAGACCTGCAGCGCCTCGCCCCAACGGCCGCCGCGCTCGAGCAGCTCGGCGGCGCGGGCGCTGGGACCGATGGAGCTGAGGACCTGGACGGCGGTCTCGCCGCGGCCCAGCCGCAGCAGCAGGTCCGCCCGCACCATGTTGAGCTCCTTGATGCGGTCCACGCCCGCCGAGGCGCCGCCCGTGGTCCGCTCGGCGCTCAGGATGCCTTCCTCCACCGCGTGCAGGGCCTCGCGCAGCTTGCCGGCCTCTTCGTAGCACCGCACCACCTGCATCCAGGCGCCGGCGCGCTTGAAGTAGCGCGCCGCCCGCAGGGTCTGGCGCAGCGCCATCGCCGACTCTCCGGCCTGCAGGTAGGCCCCCGCCCGCTCGAAGAGCAGCACCGCCTCCTTGCGATGGCCGCGCGAGACCAGCAGCTCGGCCGCCCGCAGGGTGTCGGGAAGCCCCTCCTCGGGAAGCCGCCCGAGCGCGGCCAGCAGCGAGTAGCGGACCAGATCCTCGTCGTTGCCCACCTCGGCGGCGAGCTGCGCCGCCTGCTGCCAGTCCTTGGCGCGGACGAACCATTCCATGGCGCCGGGGCGGTCACCCGCCTTGAGGGCTTCTTCCGCCGCGCGCCTCGGATCGCGCAGCAGGGATTGCAATGTGCGCTTGCGTACCATCTCCGGCTTCTTCAGCCCCACCGCGTCCCGGAATCCACTTCCTATACGTATCCCACCCCGCTGCGGCCCAGGAGGGCAAAGCTGCGCCACCACCTGAGTGCCTGCAGCGACAACCACCCCGCATAGAAGAGGAAAATCAGAGACCCAAGAGAAGTAGGAGGGATTTTACCACGCCTGCCGAGTCAAACCGTCTTTACGGCCCGGCCGAGGCGGGCCAGCTCGTCGGCGAGCTCCCGGCAGAGCTGTTCGGTGCCGGCGTCGAAGTCTCCCTCCCGGCCGTGCCGCTCCAGGCGGGCGGCCAGCTCGAAGGTGCTCTGGGCCGCGAAGTAGCCGGCCGAGCCGCGCAGGCGGTGCGCCGCGGCCTGGAGGGCGCCGCCGTCCCGCCGCGCCACGGCGTCGCGGATCTCGTCGCAGAGCCGCGCCGCGTCGGCGATGAAGAGACCGGTGAGCTGGCGGCTGGGATCGTCGCTGCCGCCGGACGCCGCCGGCGGGAAGGGCTCCGGCGCGCGCGCGCCGTGGCCGGCCGCGCTCTCGATGCAAGCCAGCAGCTCCTCGGCGCGGATGGGCTTGACGATGTAGCCGTCCATGCCCACCGCCCGGCAGCGCTCCTCGTCGCCGTCGCCGGCGCTGGCGGTGAGGGCGAGGATGGGGAGGTGCGCGCCGGTCGCGGTCTCCCGGGCGCGGATCGCGGCGGCCGTCGCGACGCCGTCCATCTCCGGCATGTGGAGGTCCATGAGGACGACGTCGAAAGCCCCCGCGTCGAGGGCGGCGAGGGCGTCGCGGCCGTTGCCGACGAGGACGAGGGCGTGCCCCCGCTGCTGGAGGATGGCCCGCACCAGCCGCTGGTTGACCGGATTGTCCTCGGCGACGAGGACGCGCAGCGGCGGGGGATGGGAGCTCGGCGGCATCGCTCTTTTCGTGCAGAGGGAAGGCTCTCTGAGGTATGATACTTGCAGTCTCCCAGGGAAAGAAGTCCGTGCAGGGAGGCCAACGTTGCCGTGGCTGTCATCGATTTTCAAGTCTTCCCGGAGGTGAGAGCATGAGGAAAACCCTCGCCTGTCTCGCCCTTCTCCTGCCGATGGCGTTACCGGCAG
Source organism: Acidobacteriota bacterium (assembly GCA_046765915.1). Taxonomy (GTDB): domain Bacteria; phylum Acidobacteriota; class Thermoanaerobaculia; order Multivoradales; family UBA5704; genus DATARR01. Next base: position 11,119 of record JBKPTH010000148.1, read on the forward strand.
CCGGCCAGGGGATCATCAACCTCAGCGGCAACTCGATCAGCATCACGATCACGAAGCCGGGCCTTCTCGGCACCGAGGTGTCCTTGAGCTTCGAGGACGTGACCGGGCTCAACCTGCTGAGCCTTGGCCTCTCGGTCCAGTTGGTCAATCCGAACGATCCGGCCCTCCAGGCCCGCCTGCCCGCGGGGGTGACGGCGGCCTTGCCGCTGCTCCTCCGCATCGAGCCGCCGCGGCTGGGGGGCTTGTCCTTCCGCGGCATCGCCAGCCTGCAGATCCATACCGAGCTCCTCAGCTACGTCCCGGGCACGCCGCTGCGCCTGTTCCATGCTCCCCTCGGCGGCCAGTTCGAAGACATGACGGCCTTCGTGGGGGCCGGCAGCTACCGGGCGCGCGGCAACACCGGCGGCTTCTCGGAGTTCCTCATCGTCACCGACTCCCGCACGGTGGATCAGGCGATCGCCGCCAAGTTCGACCGGTTGGAGGAGGAGCTGGAGGAATACGCCGCGTCGATCCCGGCGCCCCTCTACGAGGATCTGGAAGGCCGCGTGGCGGCGGCCCGCAGCGATTACGAGAGCGGGGCGACGGCGGACGCGATCCAGAAGATCGACGGCTTCCTCACCGTCGTCGAGCAGCACAGCGGCACGGACATCCCCAACGTCTGGCGGGCGACCCGGAACGTCGAGAACGTGGCCGGATACCTGCGCGCGGAGGCCATGACGCTGCGCTTCAGCCTCGCCCGCAAGCTCGGGAGCTGACGCGGGAAGGGCGATGCCGGCGCGCCTGACCGTCCACTTTCCCTCCCGTCCGGCGCGGGTGGTGCCGCTGCCGGACGGCCGCGAGACGGTCGTCGGCCGCGATCCGGACTGCGACGTGGTGCTCGACGACGACCGCGTCTCGCGGCGCCACGCCAGCCTCGTCTCCGACGGCGCCACGTGGTCCCTCACCGATCTGGCCAGCAAGAACGGCACGCTGCTCGACGGCGTGCCGGCCGGCACCGGCCTGCTCAAGGAGCGGAGCTGGGTGAGCTTCGGCGGCCTGGTGGCCCGCTTCGAGATCGGGACGTTCGACGAGGAGCGGCGGCGCTTCTCCACTTCGCTCGGGCTGCAGCGCGGCCTGGCGCCGGAGATCGGGCTCGCCGAGCTGCTGCCGCGGGTGGTGGCCTCGATGCTCGAGCTGACGAGCGCCGAGCGCGGCTTCCTGCTGCTGGCGGACGCCGCCGGCGAGCTCGCGGTGGCGGCCCGCTCGGGAGCGTCGTGGGAGGACCTCGGCGCCGGGGACTTCGGCGGCTTCGGCGGCAGCCTCGGCGCCGTGCAGCGGGTCCTCGCCACCGGCGGTCCGGTGGTCGCCGTCGACACGCGCGCGGACGCCGAGCTGGGGGAGCGGGCGAGCATCGTCAACACCGGCATCCGCGCCCTGCTCTGCGTGCCGGTGCAGGCCCTCGACCGGCTCATCGGCGTGATGTACGCCGACAGCCGCCAGCCGGGGAAGGCCTTCACCGAGCTCGACCTCGAGATCCTGCAGGCCCTGGCCGCCCAGGCCGGGCTGGCCATCGCCGTGGCGCGCCTGGACGAGGAGCTGAAGGGGCTGGCCCACCGCATCTCCGCGGCCCCGGGAGCCGACGCCGGGCTGCGCGACCGGCTCGCCGGCGAGATCTCGTCGGTCCTCGACCGCTCGCTGCGGCCGGCGACGTTCCGTGCGGAGACGTTGGCGGGGGCGCTCGCGCCACCGCTCGGGATCGCACCGTGACGCAGCCGTCGGGGGGCAGCGTCTCTCCCTTCTCCGCCACCCGCACCGCCGACGACGCGATCCGGCGCCTCGCCGCCGGATCGCGGCTCGCCGGGCGCTACCGCATCCTCGAGCTGGTGGGCGTCGGCGGCATGGGGATGGTCTACAAGGCCGAGGACGAGCAGCTCGGCCTGCCCGTCGCCATCAAGGTGCTGCGCCCCGACCTGGCGCAGGACGGGCGGCGCATCGAGCGCTTCAAGCAGGAGCTGGTGCTCGCCCGCCAGGTGAGCCATCCCAACGTCGTCCGCATCCACGACATCGGCCATGACGGCGAGCTGGTCTTCCTCAGCATGGACTTCGTCGCCGGCCGGCCGCTGAACGACCTCATCGCGGATGAAGGCCGCCTGTCGCCGGAGCGGGCGGCCGGCATCGCCCGCCAGGTCGCCGAAGGGCTCGCCGTGGCCCACGACGCCGGGGTGGTGCACCGCGACCTGAAGCCCGGCAACGTGCTCGTCGACGAAACCGGCCGCGCCGCCATCAGCGACTTCGGGGTGGCCCGGTCGCTCGCGGGGCCGGGCCAGACGCTGCCCGGCGCCGTCGTCGGCACGCTCGACTACCTGTCGCCGGAGCAGGCGCGCGGCGGCGAGGTGGACGGGCGGACGGACCTCTACGCGCTGGGCATCCTGCTGCACGAGATGCTGACCGGCGAGCTCCCCTTCCGCGGCGGCTCGGCGGCGGAGGTGCTGGCGCAGCGGCTCACCGGCGTGACGCGCGACGTGCGCGCGGCGGGCGTCGAGGTGCCGCCGGGGCTCGCCGCCGTCGTCCGCCGGCTGCTGCAGCGGGATCCGGCGCGGCGTTACCAGAGCGCGCGGGAGCTGCTGGCGGACCTCGACCGCCTGCACGG
>JBKPTH010000149.1:0-21556 GCA_046765915.1 Acidobacteriota bacterium
GCCGCGGGGAGAGCGCGGCGACGAGCCCGGCGGGCAGCGGCGCCGCCTGCAGGAGACCGAGCAGGGCGATGCCCGCGAGCGCCGCCGCCGGCAGGGCCGCCGGGCGCAGCGACGCCGGCGTCTCCAGGGCCGCCGCGGCGAGCACGAGCGCGGCGAAACAGAGCCCCCGCAGCAGCGCCTCCGCCCACGGCGTCACGCCGCCGAAAGGCAGCGGCGCGCCGAGCAGGAGCAGGGCGAGGAAGGCGGTGAGGAGGTGGGCGGAATGGCGTATCATGCCGCCCACCCGAGCGCCTTAGATAGCGGAGCGCTGAGCGACCTTGGGGCTGCCCGCCGGGGGGAGACTATGCGCCTGACGATCCGAGCCGCGATGACTTTGATCCTCTGCCTGCTGGCTGGCGAAGCTGGAGCCCAGTTCCTCCAGTATACGCCGCCCGGCGGGCCTCCGGAGGAGGCCGAGTCGCGCCAGAAACAGATCGAGAAGGAGGTGGAGGAGGCCCGCTTCCACCTTGGCGTCGTGCGCGTCACCCCGTGGGCCGCGCTGCGCGACGTCGCCTATGTGCGCAACCTCTTCGCGAGCGGAACGACGCCGCCGAACGATTTCACGGCCACCGCCGGCCTGGGCTTCCGCGCCTACTTGCGCAACGGCCCCAAAGCCACCTGGAGAGCGCAGGTGCTGCCCGAGTACGTCTGGTGGCGAAAGCAGACGGAGCGCCGGCAGTTGAACGGGCGCTACAGCCTCGGCTTCCATGGCTTCTTCAACCGCCTGACCCTGGAGGTCCAGGCCGGCCGCCAGCAGCAGTTGCAGATCGTCACGCCGGAAGTACCGGTGCCGGTCAGCTCGCGCGTGGACGGCGGCGAGATCCTCACCGAGGTCAGGCTGACGGGTGCTCTGTTCGCCTTCGCCGCCGCCTCGGTGAACCAGCAGGACAATCTGGTCGACGACGTCGGCGACCCGCGCCTCGAAGAGCTGAAGGGCCTCGACCGCGAGGAGCGGATCCTCCGCACGGGCCTGCGCTGGCAGCCCCGCACGCAGTGGTCGGTCGCCCTCGGCGCCGAGCGCTCGCAGGCGGAATTCGACCACGACGCCCTCGACCGCTCGAACTCCGGGACCTCCCCTCAGGCGGAGATCCGTTTCGACGGCCGGCGCCTGCACTTTCAATCCAACGTCGCGGCCCGCTCGCTGGAGGCGCGGCGCGGCGCCGCGTTCGTGCCCTACGACAAGGTCACCGGCAACGCCGCCCTCGCGCTGGGCACGCCGCGGCGGCTGTCGGCGACGCTTTACGGCAGCCGCGGGCTCGTCTACGCGCTCTCCTCCTCCTACGCCTATCTCGACGACGAGCGGGTCGGCCTGGCCCTCTCCTTGGGGCTCGGCCGGCGCCTGTCGAGCCGCCTGTTCGCCGAGAGCGGCTCGAACACCTACACCGCCTTCGAGGCCGGCACGCCCCGGCGGCGGGACGACGTCTCATCCTACGGTGCGTCGCTTACCTTCGCCTTGCCCTGGAACCTCGGCGTCGGCCTGCAAGCCCTGCGCTCCGAGTACGACTCCGACCTGCCGGGCGCCGACCGCACCTACACCACCGTGGGCACCACGGTGACCCTGGGCGGACGGTAAACCCTCATCGGGAAAGGGAATAAGGGCTGGACCGCGGGGCGTTGGTGAAGTACCATACACGCTGGGTAACACTCGCATCATGAAGAAGATAGCTTTTCTTGCATGGGTTTTCCTTCCGCTCCTCGCCGCGCTGGCGTCGGCGCAGGGCCGGGATCCGTCGTACCGCGTCGGGCCGCGAGACCTGCTCGACGTCAAGGTCTACGAGGACGACAAGCTCAACGGCCAGCGGCGGGTTTCCGAAGACGGCATCGTCAACCTGCCGCTGCTCGGCGACGTCACCGTGGCGGGCAAGACCACGATCGAGATCGGCGAGCTGCTGAAGCAGCTCTACGAGGCCAAGTACATGCAGCGGGCGTCGGTCGACGTGCAGGTGCTGGAGTTCCGCTCGCGGCCGATCACCGTCATGGGCGCCGTCAAGCAGCCGGGCAATCTGCCCTTCTCCGGCCGCTGGACGCTGCTCGAAGCGATCACCGCCGCCGGCGGCCTGGCGGAGGGCCACGGCAACGACATCCACATCCTCCGCCGGGCCGAAAACGGCCTCACGGACCAGGTGACCATCGACGCCGACGATCTGTGGCTGCGGGCGGATCCGAAGGTCAACCTGCCGATCTACGCCAACGATCTGATCCAGGTCCCCGGCACCGTCGAGGTGACGATCTACTGCCTCGGCGAGGTGGAGCGTCCGGGGGCGGTGCTGTTCAAGAGCAACGAGCGCATCACCATCCTTACCGCCATCGCCCATGCCGGCGGCCTGACCGACCGCGCCTCTCACCGCATCCTCATCAAGCGGGCCGCCGGCGGCGCCGGCGCGCCCGCGGAGATCACGGTCGACTTCAAGAAGATCCTCGCCGGCAAGGAAGCCGACGTCGAGCTGCGGCAAGGTGACGTGATCGTCGTCAAGGAGTCCTTCTTTTGAGCCATCTCGCCCCGCTGCCGTTCGACGAAGAGCCTGAAGCCCCGGCCGGCCACGAGTCCGAGTTCAATCTCGCCGAATACCTCGGCATGGTGCGCCGGCACTGGAAGCTGGCGGCGGTCTGCTGTTTCCTCGGCCTGGCCGGCGCCGCCATCCATTTCGCCATCACGCCGCCGGCCTACCAGGCGACGGCGACCCTGCAGATCGAGCGCCGCAATCTGACGCCGGTCGGCAGCGGCGACAATGCCTGGTTCGAGAACTACTGGAACATGGAGTTCTATCCCACCCAGTACGAGCTGCTGCAGAGCCGCGGGCTGGCCGAGCGGGTGGTCAAGAGCCTCGACCTGATGGAGGACCCCGCCTTCAATCCGGGCCGCCGCGAGGGCGCCGCCGGCGCCACGGCGGAGGACGACGAGGCGGTGCTGGGGAGCCTGGCCAGCGGGTTGCGCGGCGGCCTCTCGGTGTCGCCGGTGCGCGGCACCCAGCTCGTTCAGCTCGCGTTCACCGCCTCGTCGCCCGAGTTCGCGGCCAAGGCCGCCAACGGCTTCGCCGAGGCGTTCATCGACATGGGCGTCGAGGACCGTTACGCCTCGGCGGGCAAGGCCTCGACCTTCATCACCTCGCAGATCGAGACGCTGAAGCAGGAGATCCAGGACAAGGAGACCCAGCTCCAGGCCTTCAGCCGCCGCACCGACATCGTCACCCTCGATCCGGAGGCGAACGTCACGCTGCAGCGGCTCGAGGCGCTCAACTCGCAGGTGATGGAGGCGAGAAAGCAGCGCATCGAGAAGGAGTCGCAGTACCGCGAGGTGGCGGCCAGCTCCAGGGATTCGCTCACCGACAGCCTGGCGGGCAGCGGCGTGGTGAGCGACCAGCGGGCGCAGGTCCTGACGCTGGAGCGCGAGTACGAGACCAAGCTCAAGACCTACAAACCTGATTTCCCGGCCATGCTCACCCTCAAGGCGGAGATCGAAAAGGCCCGGCAGAGCCTCAAGGAGGTGACCCAGGAGCAGGTGGAAAAGGCGCGCAGCGGCGCCGTCGCCGCCTACCAGACCGCGCGGCGCCAGGAGGACAGCCTGCAGGCGGAGTACAACCAGCTCAAGAACGAGGCCATCGACCAGAACTCGGCCGCCGTCACCTACACCAATCTCAAGGTGGAGATCGAGGCCCGGCGCACGCTGCTCAACGAGCTGCTGCGCAAGCAGTCGGAGACGGAGGTGGCCGTCCGCCTCCAGGATACGCGCGAGTCCAACGTGCGCATCATCGACAAGGCCCTGGTGCCGGGCGGGCCCTTCCGCCCGTCGCTGCGCAAGGACGTCACCTACGGCCTGCTGCTCGGACTGCTGTTCGGCGTCGGCTGCGCCGTGCTCATCGAGTTCCTCGACCGCACGATCAAGTCGCCGGAGGAGGTCGAACGCCGGCTGGGGCTGCCGCCGCTGGCGGTGATCCACGATCTCGCCGAAGCCGGCAAGACCTACGGTTATTCCGGCTACGGGTACGGCTACGGCGAGGCGAAGGCGCGGGTGCGCGCCAGCCGCACGGCTCCCGAGAGCCTGGTGGAGAAGAAGAAGGGGCCCGCCGTGGCGCCGGGCCAGATCGAGCTGGTGCCGCACGAGCGGCCGCGGACGCTGATCTCCGAGTCCTACCGCTCGCTGCGCACGGCGCTGCTGCTCTCCTCGGCCCGCGAGCTCAAGACCGTGGCGGTGACCTCGGCGGTGGCCGGCGAGGGCAAAACGGCGACGGCGGCCAACCTGGCGGTGGTCCTCGCCCAGCTCGGCCGCCAGGTGCTGATCGTCGACTGCGACCTGCGCAAGCCGCGGCTGCACCAGGTCTTCCAGGTCTCCAACCGCAGCGGGCTGGTCAACCAGCTCACCGCGGTGCCGGAGCCCGACGTGTTCCTGCCCACCGTGGTGCCGAACCTCTGGGTGACGCCTTCGGGGCCCATCCCGCCGAATCCCTCCGAGCTGCTGGCCTCGGACCGCATGCGCGACTGGCTGAAGTCGGTGCGCGGGCGGTTCGACTTCGTCGTCATCGACACTCCTCCCGCCCTGGCGGTGACCGATGCCACGATCGTCGGCATGCTCGTCGACGGCGTGGTGCTGACGCTGCGCAGCGGCAAGGTCACGCGCGAGGAGGCGCGGCTCTGCCGCGACCGCCTGCGCCAGACCGGCATCAAGATCCTGGGCGCGGTGCTCAACCGCTACAAGTCCCTGCAGGCGGGCCTCGGCAAGCGCTATCCTTACTACGAAGCCTACGGCGCCGAAGAGAGCGAGCCGCAAGCCGGCTCCGCCGCCTGACGCGATGATCGACCTGCACTGCCACATCCTGCCGGGGGTGGACGACGGCGCCCACAGCCTCGCCGAGGCCGTGGCGATGTGCCGCATGGCGGCCGCGGACGGCTGCGAGGCCATGGTGGCCACGCCGCACCAGCGGCGGGGCGAATGGTGGAACGCCGACCGCGAGCTGCTGGCCGCCCTCGCCGCCGAGCTGCAGGAGGCGGTGGGTCCCGGCTTCCAGGTCTTCCTGGGCGGCGAGATCCACGTCGACAACGAGCTGCTCTCCGAGGTGGAGAAGCTGCCGGAGGGCGGCCTTCTCCCGCTCGCCGGCTCGCGCTATCTGCTCATCGAATTCGGCCCGCGCGGCGCGCCCGCCGAGAGCGTCCACCTCGTCCACGAGCTGGCCGTCGCCGGCTGGCGGCCGGTGATCGCCCATCCCGAGCTCATCCCCTGGCTGGCGCCGGACCTCGAGCTGATCGCCCTTCTCGTCTCGCGCGGCGCTTTCACCCAGGTGACGGCGATGAGCCTCACCGGCGACTTCGGCCGCCGGCCCCAGAACGACGCCGTGGCCCTGCTCGAGGCCGGGCTCGTCCACTTCGTGGCCAGCGACTCCCACGGCGTGCGCCGCCGCCCTCCCGGCCTGCGCCGGGCCTATCGCCAGATCGCCGGCCGCTGGGGCGAAGCCACGGCGCGCCGCCTCACCACAGATAACCCGCGGGCGGTCCTCGACGACCGTCCGCTGCCGGAAGCCGCATGAAAGACTTGCAACGCCCGATCCTCTCCGCCTTGCGTTTCGTACGCCTCCTCATCAGGGCGCAGCATGCTGCGCCCCTGCTCCTGCTGCTCGCCGTTCCTGCCAGGGCCGCCGTCGATCCCTTCTATCAGACGCTGCTGCGCGACGGGCAGCACGCCTATGACCGCAAGGATTACCCGGCGGCGGCGCACGACCTGCGGCTCGCCTGCTTCGGCATGCTGGACGAGCCGCGCCAGCTCGCCGACTGCCTGGCGCGGCTCGCCCTGGCGCAGGACCGCCTCAACGACGTGGAGGCGTTTCGCGACACCTTCCAGCGGCTCGTCGAGATCGAGGAGCGGTTCAAGGCCTACAGCCAGGCGGAGCTGGCGCCGGAGCTGCGCGCCGGTCTGGAGCAGCGGCTGGCGGCGCGGATCCCCGCCGCCACGCTCGCGGGCGCGCCGGCCTTCCGCTCGACGATGCCGGCCAAGCCCGGACCGACGGCGATCGCCAAGGCGGAGCCGCCGAAGAAGGAGGCGGCGAAGCGGGAGACGGCGAAAAAGGAACCGGCCGGCAAGGAGACCGCCACCAAACCCGAGCCCGGCCGGGCCGCCGGTCAGTCCGCGGCTCCCGCCAACGGCTCGGCCGCCACCGCTCCCGCGCCACCGGCGGCGAACGGCGCCGCCGGGAATGCCGCTGCGGGTAAATCGCCGGCGCCGCCCACGGCGGTGGCCTCGCCGCCCGCCGATCCTTCGGCGCCCAAGCCGCTGACCGACGCCGAGCGCGGCAAGCTGGAGCAGGCCCGCCGCATCCTCTCCGAGCAGCGGTCGGCCCGGGAGCTGCAGCAGGCCTACCAGCTCGCCCGCGAGGTGGCCGACGTCCATCCCGAGGCGAAGGAGGCGCAGCACCTGGCCGCCGAGGGCGCTTATCGCATCTCCCGCTGGAGCGACGCCGCCACCTACTTCCGCCGCGGCGGCGATCCCGGCGAGGGCGAGCCCGAGCGTCTCTTCTACATGGCCGTCGCCCTTTACGAGTCGGGAGACCGGACCGGCGCCGCGGCGGCCCTCAAGCGCTCCCTGGTCAACCTGCAGCGGACGCCCTATGTCGATGCTTATGCGAAAAAGATCCTGGGGCAGTAGGGGAAACGACGTGGAAAGCTCATCTGTAGTAAAATGAAATTGATCCATCGGGAGGACTCGAGATGAAAGCGCGCACCCTCATCGCCGCCGGCCTGCTGCTCGCCGCAACGGCCACGGCCCACGCGCAGTCGATCGCGGTCGAGAAGCCGAATTGCATTCCGCAGGAAGACAACGGCGTGGTGAAGGCCACCGCCTCCGGCGTGGTCCCCGGACAGACCCCTCGCCTGTACTTCCGCTGGAAGGACCACGAGGACTTCTACTGGGTGGAGATGGAGGCGGAGCCGGGCGGCCGCTTCTGGGCGACGCCGCCGAAGCCTGAGAAGCGCAACGAGCAGGTGGAGATCTACGCCGCCCTCGTCGACGCCGCCGGCAAGATCGTCGCCCGCAGCGAGCCCCAGATCGTGAAGGTCACCGACGACTGCAACGTCCGGCTGACGGAGAAGGAGCGCGGCGTGGCCGAGAACCTCACCGTCGGCGAGACCTCGCCCAAGCAGGAGGGCAAGAAGGTCATGGCCTTCCTGTGCGACGGCGTCGTGACCCGCGTCAACTCCGCCGGCATCCGCCGTTCCGACGCGGTCTGCCGCGCCTGTGTGATCGCCTGGTGGCAGCGCGCGGCCGCGGTCGCCCCGGCCTTCGCCCTGATCACTCCTCCCTTCCATCCGCCGGAGGAGCCCTCCCCCGCGCGTCCGTAGCCTCCTGTCCCGCCGGCCATCGCGCGCCGCACCCTTGACAGAGTGCGGCGCCGCCGCCGCACGGAATCGATGACGAACCTCACCGCCTTCCCTGTCCCGGCGCCGGAGCGCGAGCGGCCGGCCGAGGGTGCGGCGGGCCATCTCATCGCGCCGCACGGCGGCGAGCTCGTCGATCTGCTGGCCGGGCCCGAACGCGCCGCGGAGCTCAAGGCCGCCTCGCGCGACTGGCCCTCCTGGGACCTCACGCCGCGCCAGTACTGCGACCTCGAGCTGCTGATCAACGGCGGCTTCTCTCCCCTCACGGGCTTTCTGCGCCAAGCGGACCACGACTCCGTCTGCGAGCGCATGCGGCTGGCGGACGGCACGCTGTGGCCGATCCCCATCCTGCTCGACGTCACGCCCGAGACGGCTGACGGGCTGCGCCTCGGCGGCCGGCTGGCGCTGCGCGATCCCGAGGGGGTGATGCTCGCCGCCCTGCGCGTCGAGGAGATCTGGGAGCCGGACCGCCAGGCGACCGCCCAGGCGGTCTTCGGCACCACCAATCCCGACCACCCCGGCGTGGCGCACCTCCTCCACAAGAGCAACGGCGTCGCGGTCGGCGGCCGGCTGGAAGGCGTGCAGCTCCCGGCGCACTACGATTTCCGGCACCTGCGCCTGACGCCTGCCGAGCTGCGGGCTGAGCTCGCCCGCGAGGGCTGGCGGCGCGTGGTGGCCTTCCAGACCCGCAACCCGATGCACCGCGCCCATTGCGAGCTGACCCTGCGCGCCGCCAGGGAAGCGCGCGCCAACCTCCTCATCCACCCGACGGTGGGCATGACCAAGCCGGGAGACCTCGACCACTACACCCGCGTGCGGTGCTATCAGGCGGTGCTCTCCCGCTTCCCGCAGCACACGGTGAAGCTCGCCCTGCTGCCGCTCGCCATGCGCATGGCGGGGCCCCGCGAGGCGATGCTTCACGCCCTCATCCGCAAGAACCACGGCTGCACCCATTTCATCGTCGGCCGCGACCACGCCGGCCCCGGCAATGACCGCCAGGGCCGCCCCTTCTACGGGCCTTACGACGCCCAGGAGCTGCTGCGCGAGCACCAGGAGGAGCTGGGGGTCGAGATGGTGCCGTTCCAGATGGTCTCCTACGTCGAGGAGCTGGACACCTACCTGCCGCAGGACGAGATCCCGCCCGGCGCCCGCACGCTCGACATCTCCGGCACCGAGCTGCGCCGCCGCCTGCAGGAGGGGCGCGAGCTGCCGGCCTGGTTCACCTTTCCCGAGGTCGCCGAGGAGCTGCGGCGCACCCATCCGCCGCGCCACCGGCAGGGCTTCACGGTGTTCCTCACCGGCCTTTCGGGCGCCGGCAAGTCCACCGTCGCCTCGGTGCTGCTGACCAAGCTTCTGGAGATGGGCGGCCGGCCGGTCACCCTGCTCGACGGCGACATCGTGCGCAAGCACCTCTCCTCGGAGCTGACGTTTTCGAAAGAGCACCGCGACATCAACATCCGGCGCATCGGCTTCGTCGCCGCGGAGATCACCAAGAACGGCGGTATCGCCATCTGCGCCCCGATCGCGCCCTACGACGGCGTGCGCAAGGAGGTGCGGTCGATGGTCGAGCCGGGCGGCGGCTTCGTGCTGGTGCACGTCGCGACGCCGATCGAGGTCTGCGAGGACCGCGACCGCAAGGGCCTCTACGCCAAGGCGCGCGCCGGCCTGATCAAGGAGTTCACTGGCATCTCCGATCCCTACGAGGAGCCGGCCGACGCCGAGGTGGTGATCGACACCACGGCGCTATCGCCCGAGGAATCGGCGCAGGAGATCCTGCTCCATCTCGAGCGCGAGGGCTACGTGGGAAACCTGGAGGCGCGGTGAGGGTTCAGGGTGTCGCCCGATGCCTGATACGGCAGCGCCGGTCCCAGCTTCCTCGCCACTCGGTCCTGGATCCAGTGCGGGTCCCACCATTCCACCGGGCTCACGGGTAAACCCTGGAGCAGCATCGTGAAGTGGAGATGGTCGCCGCCGGCGAGCCCGGTCTGGCCGGAGCGGCCGAGCTCCTGGCCGCGCTGCACCATCTGCCCTTCCCGCACGCCGATCGACGACAGGTGCCCGTAGAGGCTCTGCAGCCCGTAGCCATGATCGATGACGACGGCGTTGCCGTAGATCCCGAAGAAGCGCGCCAGCACCACCTTGCCGCTGTTCGAGGCCGGGATGGCGTCGCGCTCGACGGAGGCCATGTCGAAGCCGAGATGGTCCTCCGTATCGATGTTCTTGCCGTTGTAGAGATAGGTCCGCCGCTGGGCGAAGGCGGCGGTGATCTTGGCGTTCGGCATCGGCAGGAACGGCTGGTTCCAGAGGAACTTCCGCTCCGACTTCTCACCCAGCTCCTTCAGCGTCCGGGCGTTCTTCTTCCGCAGCTCGCGGTTGATCTCGATGTAGTTCTTCAGCAGGTCTCCCTGGTCCGAGATCTCGGGAGACTGCGAGAGGATCTCCGGCACGGCCTTGTTCATGAACGCGTCGGTGACCTCGATGGTGTCGGTCGACATGGGCCGCGGCGTGAACTTGTCGACGAAGGAGGCTTCGGCGCGGTTCCCCACCTCGTCCTCGGCGATCAGCCGCACGTCGGAGGCGTCCGTCTTGTCGTACGGCACGGCGAAGAAGGCGAAGCGGAGCTGCTTGTCGGCACCCGGCACCGGGAAGCTCGTGAACCACCTGCCGGAGGAGCGGACGCCGTCGCGCACCGCTCCCTCGCCGACGCGGTAGACCACGGCCTCGCAGCCGCCCTGGTTGACGTAATGGAAGTTGGAGACGATCTGGATCGCCGGCGGCGCCAGGCGCACCGGCAGCTTGACCTCTTCCACCACCGGGCTCGGATGGCGGAAGAGCGATCCCGCCCGCTCGGCGGTGACGCGCACCGTGGCCTCGCCCGTCCGCAAGCCTTTCACGGTCTCGGTTCCCACTTCGGCGGTCAGCTCGGCCGGCGGCGGTCCGCCCCACATCTTCCACGACGGCTGCGGCTCGAAGGTCTTCTCCATCACCGGCTTGACGTCCATGTTCTGCACCAGCTCGACCCGCACCTTCTCGACCCGCTGCGGGTCCTCGATGCGGATGCGGATCGGCGTCCGGCGGCCGATCCCGGGCCGCTCCGGCTTGACCGTGACCTTCGGCGCCGCGCCCGTGTAAAAGACGGCGAACGCCGCGATGAGGACGACGACCCCAGCCAGCACCAGCAACACGCGCAGAAAGCAGCCCGAGGCCGCTTTCCTCTCACGATCCCGACGACGCACCATAGACGACCTCTCCTTAGTTGTATGAATCCGGGGCTTTGCCCTTACCGCTGAAGCCCTTCAGGATCTCCCGCTTGTCCGCCCAGGCGGCGCGGATGGCGGAGAGCTCTCCGGGACTGAATCCCAGCTCGCTCGCGATCTGGCGGATCTGCCCCTCCTCGACGCCCGAGATGGACTCGTCCGCCGCCGAGACGGCGAACAGGCAATCGAGCAACTCGCGGCACTGCTCGCGCGTCGCGATCTCCCGGAACTCCCGGGTGACGAGAAAGCTCTCGGTGCCGCCCGCCAACTGGTGCTGGGCCTTGGCGAGATCCACGGCGAGGCGGGCCTGCGCCGCCTCGAGGTGGCCGACGCGGCAGAGGATCTGCTCCATCCGTCGCGTCTCCTCGGCGGAGATCTCGAGGTCGGCATTGGCGACGCGGGCGAGAATGAAAGCGAAGGCGGCGACATAGCGGGCCCTCTCCGGCGGCAGCGATTCCAGCTCGCCGACGATGCGGCGTACGGTCTCCGTATCGCCGGCCGCCTGGCGCGGACCTCCTCGGTGGAAACCCAGCAGCTCCAGGATCGACATGGGTAGATCCTAGCATCCAGTTTCGGGTAGATCTTACAAACCGGAGCGCCCGCGGGCGCGAATTGGACGCGAAGAAGGAAAATTCATGCAAAAAGGATAGACATAGAAGGAATGGAACCCCCATACTCGGGGTTACAAGCGTTGGGGAAACCCGACCCGACTGTAGAAGGCCCTGAGGCTTGGGCGGCTTCAGGGATGTCTTACAACCGTGCAGCGCAACCCTTGGTCGGTCCGGAGGTGCGGTCAGTGCCCATGAAGACGTTCAAAGTCCGCTTTTCTGTCGTCGTTTCGCTGATCCTCTCCTCCCTTTTGACGGTTTCCGTCCTGATCAGCTCCCCCGAGCCCGCCGGCTCGCTGCTGGTGCGGGACGAAGGGGCCTGGCGGCATCACCCACCCACGCTCTCCCAGAATCTTTATGCCCAGGCCGCCGAGGCCCTGCGGCAAGGAAATTTGCAAGGAGCGCGCCAGCGTCTCGACCGCATCGCTGTCCAGCATCCCGATCAGGCGGCGCAGGCGCGGGTCGTCTCCGGTCTCTATGCCCATGAGGCGGGCGACGCCGAGCTCGCCGAGCAGATCCTCTCCACCGCCTCGGCTCCCGGCGGGCAACTCGAGGACTGGCGGCTTCTGTTGCTGGCGCGTTCCGAAGCCGAGCGCGAGGAGCTCCAGCCGGCCCGCTCCACCTACGACCGCCTGATCGCCGACTATCCGGAATCGCCCCTGCGGCCGCTCGCCTTTCTCGAATCGGCGAAGCTGGCGGCCGACGCCGATCATCTCCACGTCGCCCTCGGTCTGGTGGAGCAGGCCCGCAAGGCGGGGGTCGACGGCCAAGCGGCCGCGGATCTCGACAGCCTCGCCTGGGAGATCGGCCGCAAGCTCGATGACGAGGGCGTCCAGCGTGAGGCCGGCCGCCGCGTGCTCGTCGCCGATCCCCTGTCGGCCGAGGCCGTCCAGGTGGTGCGCACGTTCCGCGCCCTCGACGGCGAGCTCGACTGGAGCCGCATCCTCTCCCCCGAGGAGATCCTGCACCGCGCGCAGTCCTTCCTCGAGGGCGACAACTCCTCGGCGGCGATCAGCACGCTGAAGGAGATCCCCGAGGCGGAGCGCGGCTTCGACTGGTATCTGACCCAGGCCCATGCCCTGACGCAGAGCGGCTCCGGCTGGGAGGCCCTGGGTGTGCTGCGGGCGCTCAATCCCGCGGATGCCGCTCAGCGGGCCGCCCTGGAGTGGCAGCAGGTCCTGGCCACGGCCGAGATGGGCAACCCGGCGTCGGCGGCGGTCTATCTCGCCAAGCTGGTGCGCTCGCCGGGCCCGCTGCAGGTCTCCCGCGAGACCCTGCGGCACCTCTACGCGGATTTCCTCGACGCCGGCTTCTTCGAGCCGGCCCTGGACACCCTGCGTCTGCTGCGGCGCATCGATCCCGCTGACGAGACCGGCGCCGCCGATCTCTGGGAGCGCGGCTGGCGGGAGTACCAGCGCGGCAACCGCACCGGCGCCGTGGGCTACTGGGCCGAGCTCGAGGAGCTCTATCCCGACGACGGCGACGCCCAGCGCGGCCGCTACTGGAAGGCGCGGGCGTACGAGGAGCTCGGCCAGCCGGAACGCGCGCGCGATCTCTACCGCGACCTGGTCGCCTCCTCCGACACCAGCGACTTCTACAGCCGCCAGGCCCTCAGCCGGCTGGGAGAGATCCCGCAGATCGAAGGCACGGCGCTGGCCCAGGCCCCGGCCGCCCGGTGGCCCGAGGAGCCGGAGCTGCAGCGCGCCAAGCTGCTGACGGATCTCGGCCTGGACGAGCTCGCGAGCCGTGAGATCGAGCTCGTCGCCGAGCGGGCGGACCGCCGCGACGTGCTGGCCCTCAAGGGGCTCATCCTCTGCCGCCAGGGCGAGCAGCGGACCGGTCTCGTGCTGCTGCGCGAGGCGTTCCCGTCGCTGGGCGGGCCGTATCAGGCGAACGTGCCGGCGGAGATCCTGTTCGCCTACTATCCGCTCGATTACGGCGACCAGATCCGCGCCTTCGCGCGCGAAGCCGGGGTGCCGGCCCACCTTGTCGCCGGCGTCATCCGCCAGGAGAGCGCCTTCGATCCGCGCGCCACCAGCCCGGTGGGCGCCCGCGGCCTCATGCAGCTCATGCCGAAGACGGCCCGCGAGCTGGCGCGCAAGGAGGGCATCTCCTATCAGGCGGACGGCCTCTACGATCCCGAAGTGAGCGTGCGCCTCGGCTCCGTCTACCTGCGGGAGCTGCTCGACCGCTTCGACGGCAACGTCGAGCTGGCGCTCGCCAGCTACAACGGCGGGCCGAACCGCATCCGGCGCCTGTGGAAGGAGTCCGGGCCGCACGCGCAGCTCGACGACTTCGTCGAGACCCTGGACATCGACGAGTCGCGCAACTACATCAAGCGCATCTTGGTGCTGGCCGACAGCTACCGCCAGCTCTACCCCTCGCTGTCCTAATACCAACGCATCTCTGTAGGGGCGGCCCTATGTGGCCGCCCTGTTTCCTATCTCGAACGTCTGCGGCAGCGGCGCCAGGGCGGCCACATAGAGCCGCCCCTACAGATACCGCCTTGCCGGAGCCAGGCAGAAATTTTGCTTACAGGGTGACGTGCGAACCATGCCAAAGGAGAATGCGATGAATCTGTACGTGGGGAACCTGCCCTATCGGATCACCGAGGATCAACTGCGGTCTACCTTCGAGGAGTACGGAAGGGTCTCGTCCTGCACCATCATCAAGGACAAGGTCACCGGCCAATCAAAGGGGTTTGGTTTCCTGGAAATGCCGGAGCGCTCGGAGGCTGAGGCCGCCATCAGCGGCCTGAACGGCCGGGATCTGATGGGACGCAAGATCAACGTCAACGAGGCGCGCCCACGCGAGAACCGCGCCCCCGGCGGCGGCGCCTCGCGCAGCTACGACGGCGGCAACGGCGGCGACCGCTGGTAGACCGTCAAGGGGCGATCCGGGGTGGTCGGGCCCGCGCGGGCCGGCGTCCGCGCGAGGATGGGTAAATCTTTCTCCTCCGGGAATTCTTGTCTTTTCCTTTTTGCGAGCCTCCCGGGTCGATTTTCCCGCGCGGATGCTCTACAGTAGCCGCCGATCCGCACGGAGGCTCGATCATGCTGCAGGACCTCACGCCGGCCTCGTTCGAGGCGCTCATGGGCACACCCTTCCGTATCCACTTCGGCGGCGCCGATCCGCTGGAGGTCGTGCTCTACGAAGTGGCCCGGCACGAGCAGCATCCGGGGCCGCGCCCGCAGCCGTTCTCCGCCTACTTCCGCGGGCCCTACCCGCCGGTTCTGCCGCAGATGATCTACAAGGTGGAGCACGACCGGCTGGGGGCGTTCGAGCTCTTCCTCGTCCCCCTTGGACCGGACGGCCAGGGGATGCGCTACGAGGCGGTGTTCAACTGAGGCCGCCATTCCATCAGTAGATAGGGACCTCGCTCTTCGATCGGCCTGAATCCCAACCGCTCGTAGAGCCGCATCGCCGGGTTGTAGACCTCGACGTGAATGGTCACCGGCCTGGCTGACGCCTCGCCTTCGGCCAGCAGATCGCGCAGGATCGAGGAGCCGAGCCCACCGTTGCGGAATTCGGGCAGGAAGGCGATGTCCACCAGCCGGATCTCGTTCGGCCGCCGATGGACGTAGAACCGGCCGGTTGGTACGCCGTCCACCAGGATCACCTGGAACTCCGCGCCGACGTAATGCTCCTGGTACCACGCGTGTTGGGCCGCGAACTGCTGACGGATGAAGGCGTCCTTCTGCTCGGGGCTCCAGTCCACGACCATGGCCAGCTCCTCTTCGCGGGTGCTGCGGTAGACCCGGAGGAGAAACTCCATGTCGTCCGGTTCGATGGGCCGGAAGGAGACCCGCGGATCCGGCACGCTACGTCTCTTCCTCCACGGGATCCATGGAGACGAGGACCGAGGCCAACTCGGCGGGAGCCCATTTGGCGAGATCGGCGAGCCTCATCTCCCGGTCCCAGACTCCAGGGCCGGTGCCGAGGAGATAGATCCCGCGCCGCAGGCGGGGCCGACCCGGCTCGGCGTCCACGGTGAACTTCGTCCGCAGGACGAGCGACTCGCCGGCGGCCGTGCGCACCTTGAGGACGAACTGCGGCAGCGCCTGCCAATCGAGCGGGAAGCGAAACTCGATCGGCGGGCTCGGATTCCATCCCGGCCGCCGGCGGAAGCTCCAGGCGAAGAACCGCAACGGCTGCGGAAAGGCCGGATCGGGCGAAGGGAACAGGACGTCCAGGTCCACGGCCAGCGGCAGCTTCTTCCAGAGCTTCGGTTCCAGAGCCTGCGGCGGATACAGGCCGTCGATGCGGATGCGCAGCGGCCGGCCGGGCAATGACGTGTCCCCCTGAAACAGACCCACCGCCGGGACGATGATGGGAGAAGCTTCCGCTCTCTCGCCCTCCGCCGTGACGGACAGCGGACGCCGGACCTTCTTCGGCAGCCGGTGCAGGTCACGGAAGATCTCGCTGCCTTCGAGGTAACCGGCCGAGAGAGGCCGGACCGCGGCCTCGCTGCCTTGAGCCCAGGCGAGATCGCCGACGAGCGGCAAGAGCAGACCGGCCGAGCCCAGCGTCAGAAAATCGCGCCGCCGGAGCAGCGTTTTACTGGGGGGACCCTCCTCGTTCGCGCCATTCATAACACATCCCCTCAAAAAAATATTTAAAACACTGTAATAAAGCGGCGCGCCCCAGCCGAAGCCGGAACGCGCCGCGGCACGTCTTTACTAAGTTCTAGGCGGGAAGACGCCTTGCAGCGCGATGCAGAAGTAGAACGTCAGGTAGGGCTGCAGGTTGTTGTGCGGCTGGTCGCCACCGGCGGGAGCGAGTGCCGTGTCCGCCATGGCTTGAATCCCCGCGGTGGAATTTTGGTAGATGAAGCCGGGGTTCCCGCGCGCCAACACACGATTCGAGCTAGGTGCCTTCAGATCAGCATCGTCCGACGAGCAGCGCTGTGCGTGCGAGTGACTGGGGATTTCACTTTCAAGGAGAGTGACGGTCTCACTCCCTCCGGTTTCACCCAGATCATGAAGCGACAAACCAGGTCCCTGCCCTGGGTGCATCGGTGCCCGGCCCTGCAGGTCGGGTAACGCGAAGTTCGATTTACCGTCGCCTCCGTAGGTCGTACCGAGAAGCGAGAACAGAGCGGTATTCTGGGAGAGCGGTAGCAACTGCCCATCACACCAAGCCCACCCCCTGGGTGCAAAGTTGAACGGAAAGATCCTGATTTCGGCAACGAATGGATCGGCCATCTCGGTCTCCTAGGTTGGGGACGGGAAAATCCCGAACAAAGAAATGATGAAGTCAACGCAGAGGTACGGCTGGAAGTTGGTATGAGGCTGACTTCCGCCGACCGACGAGACCGCTGCGGGGTTCATGTTGCTGTTCGTCACGTCTTGAATGTAGACATTGATCGTAGGGGCCTCTGCGGGCAGGTTTAACACGGGAGTGCTTGCTGTTCCAGGCGAGCTCGACGCCAGCAGCGGATGGCTGTGGGCCGGGATCTGTGAAACCGTCAGCGTTATCTCTTCAACTCCGCCGGTCTCGGCAAGAGTGAAGCCGTTTCCGAAATGGAGAGGAATCCGCCCGCGCAGGTCGGGAAGAGCGAAGGTGCTCTGACCATCGCCGCCGTAGGTGGTGCCGATCAACTGGAATAGCGTCTCGTTCTCAGAGATCGGCAGCAGCTGGCCCTCACAGAACATCCAACCTGCCGGGGCGAAGTTCCCGGCGAACATGCGGATCTCACCAACGTAAGGTTGTGCCATGATCGGTCCCCTCTAGGTTGGGCTCGGGAAGATTCCCTGCAACGCAATGGAGAAGTTCAAAACCAAAAAAGGTTGCATGTTGAGGTGAGCCTGACTGCCGCCTACATTGGCAATGCTCGAAGGGCCGAGACTGATCAGGTTGGTGGGAGCGGCGTACACGTTCGAGGCCGCCGCCAGCACGTTCCCGACTCCGGGAGCGACATTTCCGTTGGTCGGCGATCCCATGAGGACGTGAGTGTGCGTCGGCAGCTCGGCGATCGACAAGGTATGCGCCTGCTCGCCGCCCCTCTCTCCCAGGGTATGACCACTGCCGACGTGGATGGAAGTTCGGCTCCGGAGGTCGGGAAGGGCGAAGTTCACTCGCCCGTCGCCTCCGAACGTCGTGCCCAGCAAGGAAAAGAGCGCCTGATTCTGATTGATCGGCAGGAGCTGACCGTCGCAGAGCGCCCAACCCTTGGGAGCAAAGCCAAAGCTCATGATCCGGATCTCCGACAAAAAGGGCTCAGCCATCTTCCCTCCTCTGAATGAGGCCGGGGTCATGCCCGGCTCTTGTCAAATTGGTTCGGCCTCCGCTCAAGGCACCGGGCAGGCCGCGCCTCCGACGAACCCTCCTCCTGGCGGCGAGTTGACGGTCGCACTGCCAACGGTGGCAGAGTTCCTCGAGATCACATAGCTGACGACAGCCGCGGTATCCGTGGCCGCTCCGCCGTAGCCAGGCAGCCGAATCGTAGTGTTGAACCGCTGGCGGAGCCGGAAGTCGTCCGGAGCTCCCGGTCCGTGCGTCAGGGTGTTCGAGAGAGCACCGGCGCCGCCCAGGTTGAGACACACAAAGTGAGCATCCGGCACGCCGAAGATGTTCGGGTCCGCCGATCCCGCATTGAGGAAGAAGCCTTCGCGGCTGTTGGTGCCGTCCGAATGGCTGGAGTTGTTGCCCGTCACCGTGAGGTTCAGGGTGCCGCTTCCGTCGTTGGCGAGGACCGTGATGCCGCGATCGAAGCACTGCCGGATCGTGTTTCCCGACACCAACACGGTGTGAGTTCCGTTGCCATGGGCATCGATCCCGATTCCGGAGCCCGTGGTGGAGCACGACTGGAAGCTGCCGGTGGTACCGATCGTGTTATTCGAGATAGTCCCGGTCATCGTCGCGCCGATCGCCGAGGTGCCGAGGTTGGTCTGGATCGCGTTCAGGATGGCGCCGTTGATCGAGTTTCCGCTGATCGTGTAGGTGACCGAACCGCTGTAACCCGGCACGGCGGTCGCGGCATTCACCGTGATTCCTTGATTGAGCGCGGTCGCGTGGCCGCCCGTGAGCGTGTTTCCGGTGAAGGTCACGTTGAGGTTCGCGCTGTTGGCGGCCGCCGCCTGGAAGTGGTCGTCCCGGTTCGCCGTGAAGGTATTGGACGTGACACTGGCCGTCACGCTAGCCGTGCCGGTGGTGTCGATCAGGAATCCGTCGCCGCCGATCGAGGAGTTGCTGCTGAACGTGCTGCCGGTGACGGTCAGCGGATTCAACGTCCCCGACGAGTTGCGGATGACCACGTTGTTCTCGGCCGAGCCGGTCACCGTCGAATTGGTGAAGGCGACCGAGCCGGTAAGGCCGGAGAAGTCCACCCCCGACTCACCGGCGGCGTTGCCATTGGCCGAGACCGTGCTCTGGCCGAGCGTGAAGCCGTTGACAGTCGTACCGCGGATCCCGTCGTCGCCGCTGTTCTGGACGGACATCCACGACAAGCTGACGCCGGACGTGCTGGTCAGCAAAATGCCGGGACCAGTGGTTCTCTGGATCGTCCCGCCGCTTCCCGCCGAGCCAGTGCCCTTCACCTTCAACCCACCCGACGAGCCGGTGGTGTTCAGCACGATCCCGTTCGTGGGCCCAGTTCCCGGCGTACCGGCCGAGATGCTGCGGAACTCCAGGTTGTTGGCGCCGATCGTCGTGTTCGCCACGTTCAACGCCGTCCCGGTCGTGGTAGTGATCTTGTTGACAGCCAGTCCGGTCGCACCCGGATTGCACGGATTCTCGTCACAAACCTCGACCGCCGCCGCGCCACCTGTAGCGGCGAAGGCCGGATTCGCGCTGGTGCTGAGAACCAGGCCGCCGGAGAAGCGGATCGTCGCTCCTCCGTTGTTAGTCAGCGACACGCCGCTGCCGTCAGCGTCGTCGCCATCGGTGATCGCACCGGTGAAACTCTTGGTGCCGCCGGTCGTGCTGGCGATCGACACCAGCTGACCCGTGTCGTCGCCGATGCGGCCATTGAAGGTGACGTTGGCGTTGCCGGCGTTAATCGAGAAATCAGTACCGGTAGCGTTACAGATGTCGAAAGTGCCAACGGCGATGCCGGTGGCGGTGCAGCCACTGCCCTGGTCGGCAGTGAAGGTGCCGGTCACCGTGTCGAGAGACACACCGGTGGTGGTGCTGTTGGTGCTCCTGATGTCGGCGAGCGTCAGGTTGATGCTGCTGTTGGAGATGCTCACCGCCGGGCCGCCAGTGGCCTCGATCGCCGGATTGTTAGTCGTCGCGACGATGTTGGTGCCAGCCGCACCGGTGAAGGTGCCGGTGCCCGCCACACTCAGGCCCGCACCGCCACTGGCGAAGATGTCGAGGTCGGTGAAGCTCAGGTCGCCCGGTGTCCCACTCAGCACGAGACCCGCTCCGCCTACTCCGTCCCCGGAGGCACCGATTACCGTGGTACCTGCGTTGATGGTCTGCAGGTTGGCCGTTCCGAGATTCGAATCGAAAGTGGCGTTAGAGACGAAGATCCCCGTTCCCGCCGCGTTCTGGTGCACCGTGTTGTTGGCAAAGCCGGTGATGAACGTATTGGCCGCCGCTCCGCCGTTGATGTTCACGGCCGCACCCGCAGCATTCGCCGAAACCAGATTCGTGTTGTTGCTGAAGTTGAGATTCAACGTGCCCGCCGCGCGGTTGATGTCCACCGCGTTGCCGGTGTGGGTGCCTGCAGTATCCCAACTGTTGCTAGTGATATTGAGCGTCAGCGTGCCGGTAGTGAGGGCGTTGAGGTTAACGTCGATCCCCTCGGCACCGGCGCCGCGGAACACATCGTTGCCGATGGTCAAGGTGCTCGAGCCGGAGAGCGCCGCCGCCGAGGTCAGATCGATAGCATTGCCGGTCGTGCTCGCCAGGTTCAGTCCGACGATCTCGATCGGGATTGCGGTGCCTACGGTCACTGCGTCGCCAGTGGCGTTGGTGAGCTGGGGACGCGTTCCGGTCGCGACGAGGTTCGTGGGCGAGCCGTTACCGTTGAGGTTGACAGGGATCGACAGCGCGAAGCCCGCGGCAGGTCCCGTGTTCACATTGCCTTCACCGATCAGGTGCTGGTTGGCCTCCATCGGCATCGGTCCGCTCAGCGCGAGCGTGCCGTCGTGGACGAAGATGTAGTCCAGTGGCGAGTCGGAGTCGCCGGCACCGCCCGCACCGTCGAGCGGGTCGAGCGTGTTGAACGGCGAGATCGAGGTGCCGGCTCCGCCACCGCCCGCTGTCGGATCGACGAACCAGACGCGCTCGAAGCGGCAGAGTCTGACGGTGGCGGTGGTGCTCGCCGGCGTCGGGGTGCCGTTGTCCGTGACGGTGTACTGGAAGGTCTCCTGGTCGGTCCCGGTGCAGCCGGCCGTGGGCGCCACACCGGTGTCTCCGGCCGCCGGCTCAAAGCTGAACCGGCCGTTTTCATTCATGTGCACCGTGCCGACAAGGGGGTCCGTGCAGTCGAAGGTCGGGCCGCTACTGTCCGTGCAGGTTCCGAAGTTGATCGCGGAGACCTTGATGGCGTCGCCCTCCACCGGATCGCTGTCGCCGTCGAGGACGCCGAAGGTCGAAGGTGTAGTCTCCAGGGCCTCCGGCGTGCCGGCGGTGTCCTGATCGACTTCGAGTTGAGTGTTGCCGATGTAGTCGAAGCTATCGTTGTCCGCCACCGGCGGATCGTTGACCGCGTTCACCGCGATCGTGAACATCTGCGACGCTGAGGTGTCCGTGCCGCCACCGTTGTCCATCAGCACCAAGGTGATCGTCGCCGTGCCGAACGCGTTCGGCGCCGACGTGTAGGTGAGCACTCCCGCCGGAGACACCGCGGGGCCTGCCGAGAAAAGACCCGCGTTGGTGTTGCCCGTGATGTTGAACGTCAGCGTCTGGCCCGACTCGTTCGGACCGGGTGAGATCGCCGTCGCCCACGGATTGACCGTCTGCGGGCCCGCGTCCTCATTGACCGTCTGGTTCGGACCGGCAGTGAACGACGGCGGATCGTTGACCGCGTTCACCGTGATCGTGAACATCTGCGGTGCTGAGGTGTCTGTGCCGCCACCGTTGTCCATCAAGACCAGCGTGATCGTCGCCGAGCCGAACGCGTTCGCCGCCGGCGTGTAGGTGAGCACTCCGGTCGGAGACACCGCGGGGCCTGCCGAGAAGAGCGCGGCATTGGTGTTGCCCGTGATATTGAACGTCACCGTCTGGCCCGACTCGTCCGGCGGACCGGGTGAGATCGCCGTCGCCCATGGATTGACCGTCTGCGGGCCCGCATCCTCGTTGACCGTCTGATTGGGACCCACGGTGAACGACGGCGGATCGTTG
>JBKPTH010000150.1:0-3977 GCA_046765915.1 Acidobacteriota bacterium
GGGCCGCCCCTACAGGTTCGGACGTGGCGCCGGACAGGCCATGGGAACGGATCTGTAGGGGCGGCCCTGCGTGGCCGCCCTGAGTGGGTGGGTGGCCCCAGTAGGAGTCGAGGAGGAGGTCCTGATGTTCGCGCCGGAAGAGCGCCAGGCGCGAGAGGTCGCGCAGCCGCGCCGAGGCGCCGGGGGGCCGGTCCATGCGCGCGCGGTTGAGATCGACGAAATAGAGGGCCGCGAGCCGCCGGTCCGCGCCGAAGCGCAACAGGAGGTTGCCGCCGGAGAGGTCGCGGTGCCAGAAGCCGGCGTCGTGCAGCCGGCGGATCTCCCGCCCCAGATCCTCGACGAACGCCGGGAAGTCCACCTGCGGAAACCGCGCCGCCTCCTCGCCGGCGTTGGCGGCGCGGAAGAGGTAGCGCGCCTCCACCACGTCCGGCAGGTACCGGCAGACGTAGAACGTCGGCCCGGCCTCGCTCGCCGACTCGATCCACATCACCGGCTCCGGCGTGAGGAGGCCCGCCGCGAGGAGAGCGTGGGCCGTCCGCCAGCTCTTTTCCGCCTTGCTTCCTCGATACCGCCGCCGCAGCCGCTCGCGCCGGCCGTGGTGGCGGAACTGCTTGACCACCACCTCGACGGGGCCGGCGGCCGTCTCCAGCCGCGCCACGTAGAGGTAATTGCGCCCCCAGTGCAGCGTCTTCACCGCCGCGGCGGGGTCGGTGAGGGTGCGCAAGGCCGATGCGAGATCGAGCGGACGGTGGGCGGGTGAGAGCTCGCCGGACCAGTCGGGGAGGGCGAAGGGCTCGACGGTCATCGCGATGCGCCGATCCCCGCGAGGTTGGCGGATCGAACCGGTGTCCGCGCCGTCGGGCCCCTCACCTCCCCGGCCCTCCTCTCCCGCCTCACGCCCACCCGCCCGGGGAGAGGAGGGAGACTGCAAAAGAAGAAATTTCTTGCTTTTTCCAACCCCCTCTCTCCCGGGGGTCGGGTGTGCGGTGGGAGAGAGGGGGCAGGGGGGAGTGAGGGGCCCGGCGAGGGGATCGGCGCTCCACTCATACCTCCACGGCGTCAAACCGCTCGTGGTGCAGCTCGGGATCGCTCTGCAGCAGGATGTGGACCCCCAGCGAGCGCTCCAGCTCGTCGAAGATGGCGCGCTCCTCCTGCTGCAGGGCGCGGGCGATCTCGGGGTGGACGCGCAGCAGCAGCTCGGAGTTGGCCATGCGGCCGCGCAGATGGAGCAGCTCCTTGCGCAGGTTGAGGCAGATCGTGGCCACGGACTTGATGCGCCCGCGGCCGCCGCAGTACGGACAGCCTTGCGTCAGCAGGCGCTCGAGGTTGGCGCGGCTGCGCTTGCGGGTGATCTCGACGAGGCCGAACTCGGAGATGTTGAGCACCTTGGTCTTGGCGCGGTCTTTCCGGATCTCGCCCTCCAGGCTGGCGAAGACCTGCTCGCGGTGCGCCGCCTCCACCATGTCGATGAGGTCGATGACGATGATGCCGCCCAGGTCGCGCAGCCGGATCTGGCGCACGATCTCCTGCACCGCCTCCAGGTTGGTCTGCAGCACCGTCTCTTCGAGGTTGTTCTGGCCGACGAAGCGGCCGGTGTTGACGTCGATCGCCACCAGCGCCTCGGTGGGATTGATGACGATGTAGCCGCCGGACTTGAGCCATACCTTGCTCTTCAAAGCGGCCTCGATCTGCTCCTCGATGCCGAACTGCTCGAAGAGCGTCGCCGGCTGGCGGAAGAGCTTGACCTTGCCGACGAGCCCGGGCTGCACCTGGTCGAGGAACTCGACGATGCGCTCGTAGGTCTCCTCGCCGTCCACCCAGAGGACGGCGAAGTCCGAGCGCAGCAGATCGCGCACCACGCGCAGGGCGAGGTCGAGGTCCTGGTGGAGCAGGGTGGGGGCGGAGACGCGGCCGGCGCGCTGGCGGATCTTCTCCCACAAGCGCGCCAGGTAGACGAGATCGCTCTCGAACTCCTCGCGGCCCTTGCCCTCGCCGGCCGTGCGCACGATCAGCCCGCCGCCCGGCACCGGCAGTTGGTGGAGGACGCCGAGCAGGCGCTCGCGCTCGGTCTCGTCCTCGATGCGGCGGGAGACGCCGAAGTGGCGCACCGTCGGCAGCAGCACGAGATAGCGCCCCGGCAGGGTGACGTGCGTGCTGATGCGCGCTCCCTTGCTCGGCAGCGGGTCCTTGACCACCTGCACGATGATCTCCTGGCCGGCCTTCAGCAGGTCGTCGATCGAGGGGGAGCCCTGCTGGTGCGTGCTCATCTCCTCCGGGCGCGCGTCGTCGAGCTCCAGGTCCTCCATGGCCTCGACGTCGGCGGCGACGTCGCTGACGTAGAGGAAGGCGTCGCGCTCCAGTCCGACGTCGACGAAGGCGGCCTGCATGCCGGGGAGCACGCGCGTCACCCGTCCCTTGTAGACGTTGCCCACGAGACCGCGATGGCGGTGGCGCTCGACGAAGATCTCCGTCAGGCGGTCCTCCTCCAGCACGGCGATCCGCGTCTGGTGCGGATCGCTCTCGATGAGCATTTTGAGGCTCATGGCGGCGGGAATTGTAGCGGAGAGGGGTTAGAAGGCGATGATCAGCCCGGCGCTCCCCTCTCCCTGGAACAGGCCGTCTCCGGAGTCGTAGCGGTTGTAGCGGCCGTCGAAGCCGGTGTCGAGGTCGGTCCAGTAGCCGCGGCCCTCGAGGCGGAGCCCGATGTTCTCGCCGAAGTAGATCTTGACGCCGCCGCCGACGCTCGCCGAGAAGCGGTCGTCCGAGGCCAGCTCGTTGAACTTGGGTTCGATGCGGGTGAGCCCCGCCGCGGCGGTGACGAACGGGTTGACCTGGCCCTCGCCCCACTGGAAGAGGAAGCCCGCCTGCAGGACGGTCAGGTCGACGTCGCCCAGCGTCGTCGTGGGCGTGAGCAGACCGCGGTCGACGATGAACTCGCTGCGCTGGCGGTTGGCGAGGATCTCGAGCTGCCAGCTCTGCGCCAGCGGGATGTCGAACAGCACGCCGAAGGTGGCGCTGGCGTCGACCTTGACGTTGAGGTCGGGATCGAAGGCGTCGCTGCTGCGGGCGTCGAAGTCGCCCTCCAGACGGTACCCCACGGTGGGGGTGAGCTCGAAGCGGCCCGGCTGCGCGAAGGCGGCCGTTGGGATGAGAAGAACGAAGACGAGAAACGCGCGGCGCATAGGGTCTCCTTGCTGAATGAACCCTATGGTTTTATCACGAGATGGATATCGGGCGCCCGGTGCTACCATCCGCGCCATGGGTCCCGTCCTCACCGAAGTCCGGCGGCTGCCGGAGGAGCGCCGGCTGCGGCTGACCTGGAACGACGGCCACGCCGCCGAGTACGAGTACGACTACCTGCGCGGCTGGTGCCCCTGCGCCGGCTGCCAGGGGCATTCGGGGATGAAGATCCGCTTTCAGCCGCCTCCCGCGCCCGTCACCGCCGAGTCCATCAAGCCGGTGGGCAACTACGCCATCTCGATCGTCTGGTCGGACGGCCACGGCACCGGCATCTACCGCTTCGACTTCCTGCGCGAGATCTGCCCCTGCGGCCGCTGCGGCGAGGTGCCGGAGGCGATCGACGTATAGCGCTCCACGTCCTGCGGCGTGTTGAGGTTGAGGAAGACCTCCTCCGGCGGGCCGAAGCCGGCGAGCCGCTCCCCTTCGAGATAGCGCACGGCGAGGCGGCCGTCCTCGGCCAGCCGGTGCGGCGCGAAGAGGCCCCGCCCGGCCTGCTCGCGCAGAGCGGCCAGGGCCGCGGGCCCGTACAGCGCGCAGAGCGGCTCGACGCCGCCCTGCCAGCGGGGAACCGCCCAGTCGTACGCGCGGGAGCGCGCCAGCTCCGCGAGCAGCGCGGCGGGCACGCCCGGCAGGTCGCAGGCCAGCACCAGCAGCGGCCGGTCCGGGCAGGCCGCCGCGGCGCCGAGGATGCCGGCGGCGGGGCCGGCCCCCGGGCCGTCGAGCAGGGAGGCCAGGCC
>JBKPTH010000151.1:0-5536 GCA_046765915.1 Acidobacteriota bacterium
CTTCGGCCCGAGAGGCTTATGCGGCTGGATTTCCTCAGTTTGACCGGGAGGGGAAGGCGGTGTAGAATTCTATGACTAATAGAATGAGTGACATAGACCACTTTGCCGAATTCGAGGGACCTCATGGCGCGAAGCACGCCACAGGGTTCGCATAAGCTCAGTGGTTGAAGCGCCCGGGACGGAGAAACTCGTGATGGAACCAGTTTGGGATCGCAACGTTCATCTCGTTGGCTGGCTCCGTGGAGACGTGCTCTTCGACTTACATAGCAGGCACGTTGCCTTCATCCGGGGTACTGGCTTGTTCTCGTACTCAGGCAGGCATCTTGGCTACTTCAAGAACGGCGTTTTCAGGGATCATAATTCGGGTGCCGTCGCTTTCATGCGTGGCTCAAGCCCGGGTCCAACTCCACCCACTCCGCCAACACCACCGACGCCTCCAACACCGCCCACTCCTCCCACTCCGCCAACACCACCGACGCCTCCGACCCCGCCCACACCTTCGGGTTCATGGTCTTCGGTTTCCTGGCAGGAGTTTGTTGGCGGAAAGTCGTGACGAGTTGCCTAACGGTCCCCTGCCTACCCGGCATGCGGCATTCGGTACTAATGTGAGTTACGACAGGTTGCAGGTGCTTAGCCAGGTGTTGATTGCCTTGGGCTTAGTCCTTACGGCGCTCGGGGGATATGGCGCTTGGCACTTTGGGCGCAAGGCCGATGCTGCAGCCGAAGCCGCGTTAACCGAGAAGTTAAATCGCCTGTTGCCGGATGCGCGAATTATCCACCTCGTCTCGGCTCAGCACCTTAACGCAGCAGGAGCTAGCGTCGAGCCGCTTACGGGAGGCGGGTTTCGGGTCGTGTTCCATGAACTTCGACTGCCGCTCGCTGCGGTAATCGATCATTTAGCTACCCTAGAGGATTTGCGGGAGTTGTCACTTCGGGGCCCATTAGGCAATCCTAAAATCGTTGTCGATGACGTTCGCCCCTTGGCTCGGCTGCGTTCCTTAACCTCACTCGACCTGGGCCGCACGAGCGTACGTGACTTGCGCCCCCTCTCGGCGCTATCTGAGTTGGAGAGGCTTGATATCGACAGTACGTTCGTCGAAGATTTGTCACCGGTGTGCAACCTTACGAAGCTCTGGTGGCTGAATGCGTGGGGTGCTCCCGTCTCTGATCTGGCACCTCTGAGAGAGCTACGCCAATTGCGGGTTCTCTGGCTCGGCGAAACCCGAGTCACGGATCTCTCTCCATTGTACGAGATGAAGCATCTTCGCACGCTGGACCTATCTGGGCCACTCTTCTCTGATGCGGTTTCGACGGCTACACCGGTTACCGAAGAGCAGATCCAAGTTCTGCGCTCTAAACTTCCTGAACTTGAGATCCATGAGCCCTATCGATGAGTGCGAGGTGGTGTCGCCTAACCAGCGCCTGCACCAGACGGCTGACGCCGCCGGTGAGGCGCAGTCGCGTTCCTGCGACACGAGGTCGCTTTCTGAAGTTGTCCTCATCGTCGCTTTTGATAGAGGACCACCCGTACCACCGGGTGAACCTAGGGGCCTGAATAAAGAGCGGCCCTGACAAAGTACAGAGGCACGCGTAAGCGTGCGGGGCGGGGAACCGCGAGGGACCTGCTCTCCTGGCAGCCACAAGCCGGGCGATGGCCAGGTAGTGGGTATGGTAAACACATGTAAACCTGCGCAACGACCGTCACGGCGCATCAAGCTAAAGTGGCTGACAAGCTTGAGCCAAAAGGCACGGAAGCCGGAGGTGGATTTAACGGTGCCGCCTCGTGGTCAGAGAGCTTCCCGGTCGACAGCAGGTACCTAACCCCACACGACTTCAGGAGCGGAACGTGGTAACCCCGTATCTCTCCCGGAAGGGAAAGCGAGCCGCAAGGCGAGCCGATGGAGGTGCGGGCTTGGGATGTCGGAAAAAGCGAATGCCGTCTTGTAATGAGGCGGATACGGGTTTCAACGTCACCCGGCACGAAAGTGAGCCCACGTCCGACGGGTCTTTCTCCGCAAGAGAACAGGCAGAAGCGTCTCGAAAAGGGAGAGGGCAAAGTGAGGCGACGGCTCGACCGGACGCCGGTGCACTCCCGACTTGGCGAGAGGATTGGAACGCCATTGACTGGCGGAAGATCTATCCGAAAGTCAGACGACTGCAGGTGCGTATTGCGGAGGCTGTTCGGGAGAAGCGATGGGGAAAGGTTGCCTTCCTCCAGCGCACTCTCGTCCGCTCATTGCCAGCAAGGCTGTGGGCGGTGCGAAGGGTTGTCTCGAATCAAGGGAAGCGAACGCCGGGCGTTGACAAGATCATCTGGAAGACGCCGCGGCAGAAGATGCAGGCCTCCCGGTCACTGAGGCGGCGCGAGTACCGGCCGCTTCCGTTACGCAGGATCTACATCCCCAAGAGGAACGGCAAGCGTCGGCCCCTGGGAATTCCCACCATGAAGGATCGCGCTATGCAAGCGGTGTATCTGCTGGCGCTCAATCCGGTGGCGGAGACCCAAGCCGATCCGAACTCCTACGGGTTTCGGCCCCGGCGTTCGATTGCCGATGCCTTGGGCCAGTGCTTCATCGACCTGGCCAAAGAGGACTCCCCCCAGTGGATCCTCGAAGGAGATATCGAATCTTGCTTTGACCGGATCAGCCATCGCTGGCTCCTCGACAACGTCCCAATGGACGGCGAGATCCTGCGGAAGTGGCTGAAAGCCGGCTACATGGAAGACACGATCCTCTATCCCACCGAGGAAGGTACGCCCCAGGGAGGAATCATCTCTCCGGTTCTAGCGAATCTAGCCTTGGATGGTCTGGAAACGGTGGCCCTCCAAGCGGATTCTCGTCGTCAAGGGAATCTCCGCCCGAGGATCAACGTGGTTCGCTACGCGGACGACTTTATCATCACCGGCCGCTCGCGAGAGCAGTTGGAGGGAAAAGTCTTGCCCGTCGTAGAGGCCTTTCTTGGAGAACGCGGTCTTCGGCTCTCGAAAGAGAAGACGAAGACCACGCATATAGAGGAGGGGTTCGACTTCCTCGGAGCCAGCGTTCGGAAGTACCGGCGCAAGCTGCTGATCAAGCCATCGAGGAGAAATGTCCTCGAGTTGCTCGGCGAGCTCCAAGGTTTGGTTCGAATCCAGAAGGCGGCGACGGCACTGGATCTGATTCGCCAGCTCAACAGCAAGCTGCGAGGCTGGGCAAACAGCCAATGCCACTTGGTCGCCAGCCGGACGTTCGCCTATGTAGACAAATGCATCTTCAAAACCCTATGGCGGTGGGCGAAGAGGAGACATCCCCACAAGGGGAAAGGCTGGGTGCGTCAGAGATACTTCCGCACCGGGCCAACCCAAGAGGGGATCTTCTCGGCTCCCTCCCGGAACCGCGACGGTACCTGGGGGTACCTGGACCTGTTTCGGGCGAGTAGCGTGCCGATTCGCAGGCATGTTAAAGTACGAGCTGAAGCCACGGAGTTCGACCCGGCGTACGAAGGCTACTTCCGCGACCGTTGGGTGCGGCGGCAGCAGCGCCGGAGACAACGAAGGGCCAAGGCAAGGAAACTCGCGGCCATGGAACGCAACCACCCGGATAACCCAACAGCCGGGTCGAGAAATCGGCCTACAGAAAGGCTTGAGCCGTATGCGGGGAAACTCGCACGTACGGTTCTTAGAGGGGCTGGGGGCTCGTAAGAGCCCCTGGCCTACTCGGCGGCGCAGGGAGAGGCCTGAGAGCTAATGGCGACTGAGTGGGACGAGGCTGCTGAGGATGAGGATATCGGTATAGAAAATATCCGAGGTGATCACGTATTCATCGCTGGCACCGTAATCAACCAACTCTCTCAAGCGGATCCTGGAGATATCCAGAAGATTGCAGCCTCGCAGATCGAACTCCTCACTAGCTACTACAATACGAGCCTGGCTCAAGCTAAGGCCAGCTTTCATTGGGCATTGGTTGCTGCAGGAACAGGTTTGGCCTTTATCTTGGGCGCTATAGCTCTGAGTGCGACAAGCCAACCGCAAATCACTTCCATCGTCACTACTATAGGAGGGGTGGTAGCTGAGTCCGTGGCTTCGATTAATTTCTGGCTTTACGGCAAGACGCTGAAGCAGCTTAATCATTTTCACGAGACTCTCGATAAGCTACAGCGGTTCTTGCTAGCGAATAGCATCTGCGAATCTTTAGATCCCGATACACAGAAAGTAGCTAGGTACAATCTTGTTGCTACCATAGCCAACTTTCCGTTGAAGCAGCCGGAGGGAGGTTCCAATGGTTCCCGAAATAGCTAGACCAATGAAGGGGTGGAGCGCCGAACCCTGCGGTCGAGCGGACGGAAACCGCATAAAGCGCGGTTCCCGCCCGGAAACGTGCCACCCTAATCTCGGACTCCAGTGGGTGAGGAGTGCCAACTTCAAGCCCTTGTGGCGATCAGAATGCCTCGCTTTGCCGGAGTCCTGGCCGATCCGAGTCGCCAGAGGAGTAGATGGAGCACCCCAGGAAGCGGTGATTTCCTTGCTTGAGCACACCTTGCCTGGCAGGGATTCGCAGATCTGTACGAGAGGCTTGTGAGTGAGCGATCAGCGCGACCAGCTATGCCGCGGTTGTCGGGAGACCGCCGCGGACGAAGGGAAGCCCGGGCGGGAAACTCCCTTCCGGGAATTTCGCCATCCGGTCTCCCTTTCGCCACTTCCCGGCAGCTTCTCGGAAAGCCGCGACAAACCAAGCGTAGGCTTCAACCATCGCTCTGCGGATCTCCCGGCTGAAGGCGTGTACCCTCGGCGCGAACGAGCGCTTGGTCTTCACCGGCTGGCCGAACGGATGCTGAGCCAGGATCTTGTCTGGGCCGAGTGGCTGACTGCCGCCCCGGAAACGTGCCACCCTAATCTCTGCCTCGCGAGAAAAGGGGAGAGTGTGAGGAGCGCCTGTGAGCAAGAGAGAGCCCTTATCCACAATCGGTCAGCCGGTGCCAGAGCTACCCGTTGAGGATGTCGAGCGGGCGCAGCAGTACTATCGCGACATTCTTGGCTTCGAGATCGGCTGGCTCTATCCGGACAAGGAGATTGGGGCTGTCTCACGGGGAGATGTCGCGATCTTCTTCCGCAGGACAAAGCCGCCGTTCGCACCAGCAGTTCATTGGGTCTTCGCTGAAGATGTCGACGCCTCGTATGATGAGCTGAGGTCGTCAGGAGCAAACGTCGTGGAACCTCTGGAGAAGAAACCATGGGGCCTGAGGCAGTTCACGGTCGACGATCTGGACGGGAACCGCTTTTACTTCCACCATGACTGAGCAAGCGAGAGCCTCGGGGAGCGGAGCCTTCGTGACGCCGTAGGTCGTGGAGGACCGGAGCGACATCACCGCTGCGGAGACGCCCCGCCGTCCCCGTGGCCTGCGTGAGGTGTCGTAGCGGGACTGCCGGGTAGGCCTGGGTGGTTACCCACCCAGGCCCCCCACAGACCCGTACGTGCGGGACTACCGCATACGGTTCTTCAGGCCACGGTTTCGCTGCGCGACCTCAGGCAGCCTGGCAGATTCTCGGGTTGGGTAGCGG
>JBKPTH010000152.1:0-17327 GCA_046765915.1 Acidobacteriota bacterium
GCCTACGTGCCCGCCGCCTGTGGGTGCGCTGAACGGAAAACGGCGGGCACGTAGGCCCGCCGCTACGACCCTCCGGCGGGCTTGTTCGGTATTGCCAGCTTCACGTCCGCGTTCTTCCACGCCGCCGCGAAGCGCTGCTGCGCGGCGGCGTCGTCCTTCTTCTGCAGGCGCAGGCTCTCGGCCAGGCCGTAGAGGGCCCAGCCGTTCTCCGGGTGACGGCGGAGGTTCTCCTCGTAGACCTTCTGGGCGTCGGCCGGACGGCCGGCGGCGAGGAGCGCCGCGCCGAGCGCGTGGCGCACCGGCACGTACCAGTCGGGCGGCTCGTCGTAGCGCAGGCCGTCCTCGGTCTTCACCGCCTCCTCCAGGCGGCGCACGGCTTCGGCCATGTCGCCGCGCCGGGCCGCGATCTCTCCGGCCAGCATGTTCCCGGCGATCGAGAGCAGGCTGTGCGCCGAGTTGAAAGCCGCCATGGCGTCGGCCGGCAGGGCCGCGTCCATCTGCCGGGTGGCCGCGAGCTCCTTCTCGGCCTCTTCGAGGCGGCCGAGACCCGCGAAGGCGAGCCCGCGGGCGGCGTGCCATACCCCGGTCGCGTAGAGGAACTCGGCGGGCGGCGCCGGCTCGGCGAGGGCGTCCTCCCAGCGGCCGAATTTCACCAGCGTCCAGATCGGATACTCCAGGACGAAGTCGAAACCCGGCATGGCGCGCAGCATCTCGACGGGGGCCTGGGTCACCACGGCGCGGGCGTTCTGCAGGGCTTCGGCGCTGCGGCCCTGCATCATCGAGGTCTGCCAGAGGAACTGGTAGTTGTGGGCGACGTACATGAAGTAGAAGCCGAGCGGGCCCGCCTTCGGCAGATAGCCTTGATCGACGGCGATGGCCTTGCGGTTCGCCTCCGAGGCGTCCTCCCAGCGCCCCACCCGCGCGTAGATGTGGGAGGGCATGTGGACGAGGTGCGCCGCGCCGGGCTCCAGGCGGCCCAGGCGTTCCGCCGCGGCGAGCGCCTTCTCCGGATGCGGCGAGGCTTCGACGGCGTGGATGTAGTAGTGGTTGGCGCCAGGATGATTGGGGTTCTTGGCCATCACGCCTTCGAGCGTCGCCAGGATCTCCTCCGTGCCGGGCTGCGCCTGGCCGTCCATGGTCCACAGGTCCCAGGGACGCAGGTCCATCATCGCCTCGGCATAGAGCGTGGCCGCGTCGAGGTCTTCGGGGAAGCGCCTGGCGACGTCGCGCATGGCGTCGGCGTAGGCCGAGTCGAGCGCCTTCCAGCCGGCCGCGTCGGAAGGCGGCGGATCCGAGTAGCGTTTGGCGAGCGCGGCGATCAGGGCGCGCTCCACCGGCGTGGCGTCCTTCGCCAGGGACGCGGCCTTCTGGGCCGCGGCGTTGGCGGCCTTGGTGCGGTCCGGCTGCGCGGCCATGTTGATGTGCGGGCCGAGGCTCATGCCGGCGCCCCAGAAGCACATGGCGCAGGCGGGATCGATCTTCGCCGCCTCCTCGAAGGAGTGCTGGGCCTCCTCCAGGTTGAAGGCGTAGAGCAGGCGCAGCCCCTGGTCGAAATACCTCTGGGCCTCCGGCGCGCCGGTGGTGATCGTGCGGTGATAGGTGCCGAGGTCGAAGATCTCGGCCTTCTGCGGCGCGGCCGGCTCGGCGCCGGGATGCTCGTGCTGCGCGCCGGCGGGCAGGGCAAGGATGCAAGCGGCGGCAAGGCCGAGTACGGCGGCGAGACGGATGGGCGTCATGGGATTCCTCCTCGTTGAGATTGTACGAGAGGAGGCCCGAAACCGGATCACGCCGTCAATTCACTTGTACCGCTCCCGCGCCAGCTCGGCGATGCGCTGCACCAGCTCGGGAAACTCGATCCCCGCCGCCTTCGCCGCCGTGGCGAACTCGCTGCCTTCCTCCAGGTAGCAGCTCGCGTTGACCTCGATGACGTAGATCTCTCCCGCCTCGGTGAGCCGCAGGTCCACCCGGCCGTAGTCGCGCACGCGGAGGGCGCGATAGGCGTCGAGGGCGGTCTTCTGCAGCCGCGCCCGCAGCTCGTCCGGGAGGTCGGCGAGCACGGACTTCGTGCCCTTGTACTCGACGCTGCTCTTGATCCACTTGGCCCGCGAGCCGAGGACGCGCGGCACTCCCTCCGGCAGGCCGGAGAAGTCCATCTCGATCGGCGGCAGGGCCAGCGGCTCGCGGTTGCCGAGCACGCCGACGTAGAGCTCCCGGCCCTCGATGTACTCCTCGACCAGGGCGCTGTCGCCGACCTTCTTGTGAATGGCGAGGACGCGCTCCATCAGCGCCGTCGTGTCGCGCACCAGGGACTCGCCGTCGATGCCGATGGAGGCGTCGGCGGTGAGCGGCTTGACGAACAGCGGCAGGCGGAGGTTACCGGCGGATTCGAAGTCGGCGTCCTTCGAGAAGACGGCGAAGTGCGGGTAGAGGATGTTCTCGAAGGCGAGGACCTTCTTGGCGAGCCCCTTGTCCTGGCGCAGGTAGAGCTCGCCGGGGCCGCCCCCGGTATAGCGCAGGCCGAGGAGATCGAGGACCCCGGCCACGGCGGCGTCGCCTCCCAGATTGTCCCCGAAGCTCTCGACGAGGTTGAAGACCAGGTCCGTCCGGCGCCGCGCCAGGCTCGCGACGAGCTTGCGGAGGTCGTCGTGGACGCCGAAGATCGACACCCGGTGCTTGTTCCGGCGCAGCGCGGCGGCGACC
The DNA here is from genome assembly GCA_046765915.1 of Acidobacteriota bacterium. Taxonomy (GTDB): domain Bacteria; phylum Acidobacteriota; class Thermoanaerobaculia; order Multivoradales; family UBA5704; genus DATARR01. The sequence goes on from JBKPTH010000152.1 coordinate 2,701, forward strand.
TGGTCGACCACCACGTCATAGGATTTCGGGTCTTCGTTTTCCAGGTCTGCCAGGACGGTGATGTTCATCGGCCGGGCCTTATGCAAGCGCCGCGCCGTGCAGGGCATTCATCTTGCAGAGATGCCTTGTCGAAGCGGGGGCCGGTGTGAGTCCGGCGAGGATTTCATCCCAGTAAGGAGGTTCCCATGTACCGGCTGAATACGAATTCGACGCGGGTCGCCGTCGCGGGTTGGCTGGCGGCCCTGCTCATGCTGGCGGGCTGCTCGACGAACCCGGCGACCGGCAAGCACCAGCTCGCGCTGATCTCCGAGCAGCAGGAGATCGCGATGGGGAAGGAGGCCGATCAGCAGGTGCAGCAGCAGCTCGGCCTCTATCCCGACAATGAGCTCCAGGCCTACGTCAACCGCATCGGACAGAAGCTCGCGGCGGCCTCCGAGCGGCCCAACCTGCCGTGGACCTTCCGCGTGGTGGACGACCCGGTGGTGAACGCCTTCGCGTTGCCCGGCGGCCACATCTACGTGACGCGCGGCCTCATGACCCACCTGAACTCGGAGGCCGAGCTGGCCTCGGTCATCGGCCACGAGATCGGCCACGTCACCGCCCGTCACAGCGTGGAGCAGATGAGCAAGGCGCAGCTCGCGCAGATCGGCCTGATCGCGGGCATGATCGTCAAGCCCGAGCTGGCCAACTACTCGGACCTCGTGAACACGGGCCTGCAGCTCATGTTCCTGAAGTTCAGCCGCGACGACGAGCGCCAGGCCGACGATCTCGGGCTGCACTACATGTACCAGCAGAACTACGATCCCCGCGAGATGCCGCAGGTGTTCGACACGCTGCGCCGAGTGAGCTCGCAGCAGGGTGATGGCGGACGGCTTCCGGGCTGGCTCTCGACGCACCCCACGGAGGAGGCGCGCATCCGCACGATCAGCGGCGAGGTCGCCAAGCTCGACGTCTCCGGCAACCGCGTCGTCAACCGCGAGGGCTACGTCCGGCAGCTCGACAACGTCGTCTTCGGCCCGAACCCGCGCGAGGGATATTTCATCGGCAGCACCTTCATCCAGCCCGACCTCGGCTTCGAGATTCGCTTCCCCCAGGGCTGGAAGACCAGCAACGAGAAGCAGGCCGTGGGCGCCATGAGCCCCAACCAGGACGCCATCGTGGTGGTGAGCCTCTCCGACCAGCGCTCGCCGCAGGCGGCGGCGCAGCAGTTCTTCGGCCAGCAGGGTGTCCAGGCCGGCCAGACGCTGCGCACGGACCTCGACGGCCTGCCGGCCGTGGCGCGGATCTTCGGCGCCAGCACCCAGTCCGGCGACGTGCAGGGGATCGTCGCCTTCGCGGAGAAGGACGGCAAGGTCTACCGCATCCTGGGCTACACCGCGGCGCAGAGGTTCCGGAGCTATGACAACGTGCTGTCGGACTCGATCGGCAGCTTCGGCCGGGTGACCGACCGCAGCGCTCTCAACGTCGAGCCGAAGCGGGTGGACGTCGTCTCGCTGCCGACGTCGATGACCCTGGACGAGTTCATGCGGCGTTACCCCTCGACGGTGGACACGCAGACGATCGCCATCATCAACCAGGCGGACGCAAACACTCGCTTCCCGGCGGGCACCGAGGTCAAGCGGGTGGTGGGCGGCGAGCTGCCGACGCAGCGGGGGCGGTAGGGCGTCGGCCGCACCTCACCCCATGAACCCCAGATCCGGCGTCGCGAAGCGGCCCAGGTTGGGCAGCACGAGCGGCAGATCGCTGTTGGCCACGCCGAACCAGCGGGCTAGGGTCGCCGAGTACTCATCCACTGAGGTAGTGGGAATCCAGCGCCCGTCTCCCGCGTCGTTGGGACCGTTGACGGCGAGCGTGGGGAGCTGACCGTAGATGCGGCCGCCGCGCACCGCGCCGCCGACGACGAAATGGTGGCTGCCCCAGCCGTGGTCCGAGCCGTCGCCGTTGGAGATCAAGGTGCGGCCGAAGTCGGAGGCGGTGAAGGCGGTCACCGTGTCGGCGGCGTTGAGCTCGGTCATCGCCGCATCGAAGGCGGCGAGGGCGCCGTCGAGCTCCGTAAGCAGGTCGGCGTGGGCGCCGTCGAGGGCGGTGGCGCCGACCTGGCCGCCGTGCGTGTCGAAGCCCTGGCCGGCGCAGAAGAAGATCTGCCGGCGCAGCCCCAGCGTCTCGCGCACGGAGATGAGGTTGGCGACCATCTGGAGCTGCTGGCCGAGATCGGTCTCGGGGAACACCGTGGTGAGCGCCGGCGCTCCGGCGAGCGCGCCCGAGAGCAGCTCCTGGTTGTCGAGCGCGCGCTGGAAGATGCCGCTGTAGCCGCGCTCGAAGAGGTTGCCGTAGCTGCGCGCCAGCAGGCCGCGGATGGCGTTCGAGGAGGCGTCGGCGCCCTGCGCCGCGGGCACGTAGGAGGTCAGGCCCACCGGCCCTTCCGGCGACACCTGGTACTGCGTCACCACCTTGCCGACCTGGAAGGTGTTGGTGCCCGCCACCGAGATGGACATCGAGATGCGGGCGTTCTGGTTGAGCGCGTGCAGCAGGTCCGCCACGCGGCCGCCCCAGCCGCTCTGCGCCGGCTGGTCGGGCAGCGAGGTCTGCCAGTGCACGGTCTGGTCGCTGTGCGAGAAGAGCTGCGGCGGCACGGCCACGCTGTGGTTGAGGTACTCGTCGCGGGTGAGCGGCGCCACCAGCGGACCGACGTTGCCGACCAGCGCCGCGCGGCCCGAATTGAACAGGCCCTGCACCTTGGCGAGGCTCGGGTGGAGGCCCCACTCGCGCCCGTCGCCCGGCGGGACGAGCGGGTGGAGCGGCAGCAGCGAGCTCTGCGGCAGCGCCAGGGCGTCGCGCGCCGCGGCGTACTGCGCGTAGTCGCCGGCGAGGGTCGGCACGACGACGTTGTTGCCGTCGTTGCCGCCGTAGAGGAAGACGCAGACGAGCGTCTTGTAATCGGTGAGCGGCGCCGCGGCGGCGATGCGCTGCAGGTCGAAGATCGTGTTGGCCACGGCGGTCATGCCGACCGCGGCGCAGGTGGACTGGCGGAGGAACTGGCGGCGCGTCGTGCGGATTTCAGTCATGGTCTTGCCTCCTACTTCTGCACCACGGATTCGGGAGCCAGGCTGGCGAGCCACAGCAGCGTCAGCACGCGCTGATTGGCGATACGTGGAAAGTCAGGATCCGCGAGCGCGGCGCGCAGGGTGGCGCGCGTCGCGTCGGACATCGCGCCGGCGAAGAACAGCAGGTCGACGCGGTCTAGCAGGGCCTCGTCGTTCGCCGCCTGCGGCGGCTGGAACGGCGCCAGGCTGAAACGGAACGGCCCGTTCTGTCCGGTTCCGCCGAGCAGCATGAGAGCGAAGTTGGCGCCGCCGATGAGGGTCGTCTCGGTGGCGATCTGGAATTCCGGCGAGACGAGGCCCGCCTGCGCGATCTCCCCGGGCAGCGCGAAGCCCGGCTCGAAGAAATTGAACACCGTCGGCGCGCGCAGCGGGGTCTGGCCGAGGCTCCGGCTCGGCCGGTCGAGCGACCCGAGGGAGCGCCATCGCCCGTTGCGCGGCTCGGCGCCGACGGCGCGCAACAGCCCCACCAGGCGCACCAGCGGCTCGCGCAGATGCCCCTCGTCCGGCCGTGCCGCGAGCTGCGCCGCCCGCGCCTCGTAATCGAGGAGCACGGCGCGCAGCACCGCTTTGAGATCGCCCCGCACGCCGGCGCCGTTGTTGGCGAACGCCTGGCCGCAGCGGTAGACGTAGGCCGCGGTGGGGTTGCTCGTCACCAGACGCTGGATGAGGAAGCGGCAGAAGAAGGGACCGACGTTGGGGTGCTGGAAGATGACGTCGAGCGACTGCTCGAGGTCCACCTGCGCGCTCTGCCCCGCCGGCAGCGCGGCGCCGTCGAGGAGGACTTTCTCGTCGATGGCGTGATAGGCCGCCCAGGACTCCATCGGGATGCGGAAGTTGCGCTCCGGTCGGAAGAAGCGCCGCGAATCCCGCTGGTTCTGTCCGCCGAGCGTCCAGCCGGTGAAGGCGCGCGCGAAGGCCTTCACCACATCCTGGTCGTAGGTGGGGATCGGCTGATTCTCCTTGTCGAGATGCAGCGTGCCGTCGGGATGGAGCTCGTAGAGGCCGATGGAGAAGAGCTGGAGGATCTCGCGGGCGTAGTTCTCGTTGGGATTGAGACCCAGCTCCGGGATCGTCTTGCTGCTCCCCGCCATGTCGAGGTAGACGCCCATGCTGGGACTTAGCGTCACCGCCTCGAGCAGCTCGCGGAAGTTGCCGAAGGCGTGCTGCGACAGCAGATCGAGATAGGACGCCAGGCCCGCCGGGTTGTTGCGCACGTCGGCGTCGCGGTCGGAGACGACGAAGAGCTCCGAGAGCGCGAAGGCGGCGCGCTGGCGGAGCTGGTCCGGCCCGTTGACGGCCTGGTCGAAGAAGGACTCCCGCACCAGTCCCGTCAGCGGCTCCTCGCCGCCTCGTACGAGCTCATCATAGGTGGCGAGATGGGAGGAGGTGGGCAGCGCGAACTGCTCGTCGAGCCAGCGCGAGAAGCCCTTCTGCTGCAGGGCCTCCACCTCGCCGGGCCGCGGGCCGTAGGTCGCCTGGAGGAGGAAGCGCGCGGCGTCCTCCGCCGTGGGCGTGCCTCCCGGCAGCGGCGGCGGCGCGGGCGGCGGCGTGAAGGTCTGGCTGCCGTTCGACTGCCGGAAGAAGCCCTTGATCTCGCCCGTCGGATAGGCGGCGGTATGGAGGTTGAGGTAGCACTCGCCGCCGCGCAGGGCGGCGAGGATCTCCGCCTTGTCGAAGGTGCCGACCGGCTTGATCTGCCAGACCCGCGAGCCGTCGGCCTGTGGTTTCGTCGTGTCGAGGTCGAAGAGGATGCTGCCGTCCGAAGCGTGGATGTGCTGGCTGGTGAGCGGACCGGTGAGGCCGGAGTAGGAGTAGCGCAGCACGGCCGCGCTCTGGTCCTTGGTCAGCGTCAGCGTCGCCGAGCCGGAGCCGCCGGTGGTGGCGCCGGTCTGCGGCGTGAGCGTGGCGAGAAAAAGGGTGCCGCCGCTCTCGTTGGGCGGCGGCGGCGGAGGAGGAGGTGGAGGGGGTGCGCTGAGGGTGTAGACGCCGGAGATGACGGCGCTCGCGGCGAGCCCTTTCTTGTAGGCGAACGCCTTGAGCGTCGTCTTGGCGGTGATCGGGATCGGGCCCTTGTAGACCGGGCTCGTCTGGCGCGACGGGCTGGAGCCGTCCGTCGTGTAGTAGATGGTCGCGCCGGCCGTCGCCGTGGTGAGGCTGACCGAGAGCGGCGGCGCGTACGTCCCGGCCTTGGGAGAGAAGACCGGCGCCGCGACGCTCGCCTTGGCCGCCGCGGCCGCCACATCCGGAGGACCGGAGCCGGGCTGGGGGGCCTGCGCCAGCGCCGGCAGTGCCAGCAAGAGAAGACCCGCGAGCATCGTTCCGCCTCGACGTCCCATGGTGCGTCCTCCGATCTCGCTGCACCGAATCCGGGGGGGTGCCGCTGACCCCTGGAACCACCGGCGCGGCGGTTTCCTGCGGCTTAAATCGAACTTCGGCTATGAGCGAGAGCCCTGTCACCTGTATGGGAATATACCATCAAGACGTGCGCGCTGTCAGCGCTCAGGCGGTCGGTCGCGGAACGCGAGGCCGGTCAATAACTCTCGTGCCAGTGCTCGTCGTCGATGGCCCGGCGTACCTCCCAGGCTCCCTTCAGGCGGACGAGCACCAGGTGCTGGCTGTAGCCCCAGTGCGCGTAACGGACCGTGTGGAGCGCCAGCCCGTGATCGCCGCTGGGAGCGATCTGGATCTCCAAGGTGTTGTAGGGAACCGGTTGGGAAGCGCGATAGCCTTCGCGTTCGAAATGCAGCTTCTGCCACGCCCGCGCCGCGGCCTCCGGTGTCGCTCCCTGGCAGGGCCGCGGCGGGCGTGAGATGAAGTTCACCCTGGCCGCCCAGGCGTCGATGAGCGCGTCGTCTTGGGGATCGCCGAGATAGGCCAGCAGCAGGGCCGCGTTGTGCTCCTTCCCTTCCTTCAGATCCCTATGCTTGAGCTGCGACGGCTCCGCTGGCAGCAGGGCGCGCAGCCGTTCTCGCAAAGTTTTCAGGAACGGCAGCACCTGTGCCAGCGGCATCCTCTCGCCCGTCGTACCGACGGATGGCGCGAGCAGATCCCCGGCGAGCAGCGAGAAGCGAGGCAGCTCGGTCTGCGCCGCCAGCTCCGTGAGGTACTCGCGGTCGATGGTGCGAGTGAGTCGGATCGGGTAGGTGCCGTCCGGGCCTGGCGAGGTGGCCGCCAAGCCCCAGCGCTGAAATCCCGGGTGCTCGACGATCAGCGTCAGATCCTTGACGGGCTGAGCCAGCACCACCTGGAAGCGGCCCTGCGCATCGCTCCGGGCGGTGCCGAGAGGAGCGTCCTCCCAGCTTTTCGCCTGCACCAGAGCGCCGGCGATGGCGTGGCCGCTTAAATCCGTGATCTGCCCAGTAGCGACCGAGAACTCTGCGTGCGTCGCCGTAACAGCGCCGCCGATCAGGAGCGCTCCCAGCAGACAGGACCTCTGTATTTGCCGTGCGGGCATGGCGGAGATCATACCGCCCAGAGAGGGTTGCAATCGCCCGGAAGGCAAGGGGCCGTGACCGTCAGTCCAGAAAGATGACGTTCGCGGCGGCGGGCGACTGCGCCTCGGTGATGCCGGGAAACTGCGAACGCCTGCCCCGAAGGCTTGACGCTCCCGACCCGAGGTGACAGATTTCTGTCATGCAGACGACACTGCGTTTGGATGACGATCTCTACCGGCAGGCGAAGGCCCAAGCCGTGGCTCAGGGCATCAGCGTAACCAAGCTGGTGGAAGAGGCGATCAGGGAGCACCTTTCCAAACCACCTGCCGCACCGCGCCGCCGCCGCATCCACCTTCCTGTCTCGACCGCGGGCGCTCGTTGAGGAGCAGAGCCTCGGTCGGCGATGTGGTCAGCCAAGAGCGAGGAAGGCGGCTTCCTCGTGAGCTGCGAACGCTTCGATCAGCTCGAAGCGGCTGCGCAGAAGGCGCGCGACATCAGCGGTGGAACAGTTGCCGAGTCGGATCCAGAGCACCTTCGGAGGGAAGCCGCGCAGAACACTGAGCCGGTGGAAATCCTCATCTTTCGTGACGAGCATGAATCTCCCGGCCTCGGCATGCGCCCAAACAGCAGCATCAGTTGCGCCTCCAAGTCCAACGTTGCACACGTGGTTCGAGTTGGGATAAAGGTCGGCCACTGCGACTGTCAAGCGTGGCGCCAGGTTCTCGTCGAGGAGGAGCTTGGGACCGGGGTCAGGCAGCGGGAATACTCCAGAGGATTCGCTCCCGTTCGGCCGCATACGCGAGGCAGGCGCGGATGTCCTCGCGCGTGAGTGACGGGAAATCCGTGAGGATTTCGTCTTCGCTCATACCCGATGCCAGATACGAGAGAACGTCGCCGACCGTGATGCGGGTCCCGCGAACCGTGGGCTTCCCGAAGCGAATCTGGGGGTCGATGATGATCCGGTCGTGGTTGTCCATGCGGCAATCCTAGGAAGCGCCAAGGAGCCGGTCAAGTGCCGAAGCTCAAGAAACGCCGCTCTCCGTAGGCGGGCGGCCTTCATGGGGGATGCCTTTGGCCCGGGCGATGTCTCCCAAAGCGGCCGCCACAAACGCCGGATCGCCTTCCTCCAGCACGGCTTCCAGATAGGCCGTCCTGTCCTCCTCGGTCTCAAGATGTTCCGCTACGTCCCAAGGTCGGGTTCGAATCTGTGCCATCCCGATTTCTCAGCCATTCTGGAGTTTGAGATCCAGCGTCTAGCAATACGATCATGTTGACGGGAAAAGCTTGCGGCTCGCAGGGCGATCTTCATCGAAGGCCTGCTTGAGGAAGGTGAATGTTTTACGCTGCTCTCGTCCGTCCCCAGCGAGCAAGACCTTAAGCGAGCTGACGATCTCCTCAATCTTCGGCTGGTCAGAGACCTCCTTGGTATCCCCCGTCATTCTGGGTGACCGGACGGTTGCACTCATGGCAGACCACCTCCATATGAAGATTACCATGGGGGAGGACCGAGGCGGGAATGCGTCCAGGCTCTTTATTCACCTTCTAAGATCCCCCGCAGCCGCCCCGCCGCCGGTCCCACCGGGATCTCCCGTCCGTTGATCCGCGACACCGGCAGCACGCCGATGAGGCTGTTCATCAGCAGGACTTCGCGGGCCATGGCGAGGTCCTCCGGGGCGAGGGGCTCTTCGACGATGGCGCCCTTTTCGAGCAGGCGGCGGCGGACGGTGCCGGGAACGCAGCCGTCGAGCTTCGGAGGAGTGACGACGCCGTCGGGGAAGACCAGGGCGACATTGGTGCGCGAGCCTTCGACGAGCCGGCCGCGCTCGTTGAGGAGCAAGGCCTCGAACGCCCCCTCGGACTCGGCTTGCTGCAGCGCCAGGCGGTTGGCTTGATAGGAGAGGCTCTTCAGTCCCGCGAGCGGACCGGCGGAGTTGATCCGTAACTCGAGGAGGAGCTGCACGGCGACGCCCTCGCGGTAGCGGTGCTCTTCCGGCGGATCGTAGGGAGCGGTGGAGATCAATCGCGTCGGGATTCCACGATTGCCGCGCGTGACGTTGATCCGCATCCTTGCGACCGGTCGAGGCGCGGCTTCGGAGACCTCGGCGATGGCGTGGCGGAGCGCGCGGCGGTCCTCCGGCAGCTCGATGCGGATCCGGCGCAGGCCGGCGAGGAGTCGGTCCAAGTGGGCTTCGATGTCGCGCGCCTTCCCCTCGTCAACCCGCAAGGTCTCGAAGAGGCCGTCGCCGAAGAGGAAGCCGGCGTCGTCCGGCACGATGGCGACCTCGCCGCAGGGGACGATGCGGCTGTTCCACCAGGCGAGGCTCATGCCGTCTCCACCGCGCCGAGGGCGGTGAGGAAGGCGCGCGCCTTGGCCGCGCTCTCGGCGAATTCGAGATCGGGATGCGAGTCGGCCACGATGCCGCAGCCGGCGTGGTAGGCGACGCGTCCGCGCGCCGCGGCGGCGGTGCGGATGGCCACCGCGAGGTCGAGGTCGCCGCCGAGGGAGATCCAGCCGAGGGCTCCCATGGCCGGACCCCGCCGCCGCTCCTCCTCGGCGGCGATGACCGCCATGGCTCGAATCTTCGGCGCGCCGGTGATCGAGGCCGGCGGGAAGGTGGCGCGCAACAGGTCGGCCGGAGTCGTATCCGGGCGCAGGCGGCCGCGCACCGTCGAGACCGTATGGTGAACGGTCGGCAGGCTCATCAGCTCGGCGTGGCTCGCCAACTGGACGCTGCCGGTCTCGCAGACCCGGCCGAGGTCGTTGCGCGCCACGTCCACGATCATGGTCAGCTCGGCGCGGTCCTTCTCGCTCTCCAGCAGCTCGCGGGCGAGGGCCTTGTCCTCGCGCGGATTGGCGCCGCGCGGCCGGGTGCCCTTGATCGGCCGCGTCTCGACTTCAGCGCCTTTCACCGTGAGGAAGACCTCAGGGGAGATCGAGAGCACGGCCTTGCCGCGTCCGAGATCCAGGAAGGCGCCGCGCTCGGCCGGGCTCGCGGCGCGCAGCCGCCGGTAGAGAGGCCAGACGTGGCGCGCCGGGAGCCGCGTTTCCAATCGACGGCAAAGGTTCATCTGATAGATCTCTCCGCTCGCGATGCGGCCGACGATCCGTTCCACCGCCGCCTCGAAGCCGCTCCGGCTCGGCCGGCTGATCACGCCGCCGCGGCTGAGGCCCGCCGGCGGCACGTCCGCGACCGCGCGCCGCCGCGCCGCGGCGAGGAGGCGCTCGGCCTCGATCACCGGATTGGGTCCGCCCCAGGCGTCCGTCGCCTCCACCGTCCAGCTCCGGCCGTCCCAGCGCAGGCTGGAATCGTAGAGCCGCAGCGACAGGTCCGGCAGCCCGAGGTCGTCCGGCGGCGCCGGCGGGAGCTCTTCCAATTCACATCCCAGCTCGTATCCGAAGTAGCCGACGAGCGTGGCTCCCGAGCCGGCGCCGGACCAGGCGGCGAAGGCCGCGGCCAGTAGATCGAAGCCTCCCGCCACGAACCGCGCGTGTCCGCCGGGGCCGAGGAGCGACGCCCGGCGGTTGCGCACGTTCAGCACCGCGAGAGGCCGCTGATAGAGACGGTGCCCGGTCTCGGCTCCATCGAGCCAGGCGAAGCCGGTCTGCTGCCGCAGCTCTTCGGCCACCTGCTCCGGCGCCGGCGGCTCGGCCTTGGGGCCGGGCAGGCGCACCGGCGTCTTCGAGCCGCGGGAGCCCGGCCGCGGCGCGGGCAGGATCGCGTGCAGCCGCTCGACGAGACGCTGCCGACGCCTGGCCGGAAGATGGTCGGACCACATGGCGCGCAAGTGTACAGACTTAGAATGCGCGAAGTGCAGCCTCGCCCCTCCGCCTTGCAAGCTCTCCGTCGCGGTCTCCGCCAGCGCTGCCCGCGCTGCGGCGAGGGACCCCTCTTCGCCGGCTGGAACCGGCTGCATGAGACGTGTCCCGTCTGCGGGCTCGCCTTCGAGCGGCGCTCCGGCGATACCTGGTTCTTCATGTACATGAGCACGGCGGGGTTGACCGGGATGCTCGTCGTCACCATGTTTCTGCTTCACCCGCGGGTGCTGTGGATCGGCCAGCTCCTGGTCTGCCTAGGGGCGGTCGCGCTCATCGGCTTCTCCCTGCCGTATCGCAAGGGCATCGCGGTGGCGCTGGATTACCTGATCGAGCGGGAGTGAAGGAAAAGGACCTAAAGGATTCCAAGGATTGCAAGGAGGGGCCTTCTTGTCCTTGGTGTCCTTGGAATCCTTTGGGTCCTTTTCTTATCTCGGCACCTCGCCCAGAATCTCCCCCTCCGGCCCGAGCTCCGGATACGCCATCCCCCGTTTCCGGCACTGCCGCGCGATCACCGGATAAACCCATTCGAAGAGCGTTTTCCGGTAGATCTCCGGCTCCAGTCGCGGGCCGTCATAGAAACCGGCCGCCCGCCTCTGGCGCTGCGCCTCGAAGAGGATCAGGGCGGCGGCCACCGAGACATTGAGCGAGGTGCCCATTCCTTCCATGGGAATGGCGACGATGGCGTCGGCGCCCGCCAGGGCTTCCTCGGTGAGGCCGTTGTCTTCGTTGCCGAGCAGCAGCGCGGTGGGGAGGGTGTAGTCCAGGTCGCGGAAGGGAATCGCCCGCGCCGCGGGATGCGCCGCCAGGACGCGCAGGCCCCGGCCCTTGAGGTGCTCCAGGGCGGCGGCGAGCGTCCGGTGCTTGCGGACGGGGAGCCACTTGCGGTTGCCGCCCGAGGCGGGACGGGAGATCTTGAGCCGGCCGCCGGGCCAGACGGCGTGGGCTTCGAAGACGCCGGCGGCGTCGCAGCTCCGCAGGATGGCCGCCAGGTTGCGCGGCACCTGGACGTCCTCGAGCAGCATGGTGAGGTCCGGCTGGCGGCGGTCGAGGACGGCGCGGAGGCGGTGGAAGCGCTTCGGCGTGCTCATTGCAGGGAGCTTCGCGGGCCGCGAGGCTGGGATAACATAGCGTGCGCAGGGCCGATCTGAACGGAGGGACGTCCACTATGGCGATCATGGAGCGAACTGGGAGCGGCACCCTGGACCGCATCGTCGAGCTGCTCGGCGATGAGGCGGAGAGCCTCCTCTCCTTCACCTGCAAGGGGATTCCCAAGGAGCAGCTCATGCTGCCCGGCCCCGACCACGTGAGTCAGGCCTGGGGTTCCTCGGACCGCAAGCCGGGCGTGATGGTGAACCTGCAGCGGCTCTACGGCACCGGCCGGCTCGCCAACACCGGCTACCTCTCCATCCTGCCGGTGGACCAGGGGGTGGAGCACTCCGCGGCGGCCTCCTTCGCGCCGAATCCCGCCTACTTCGATCCGGAGAACATCGTCCGCCTCGCCATCGAGGCCGAGTGCAACGCGGTCGCCTCGACGATGGGCGTGCTCGGCTCGATAGCCCGTAAGTACGCGCACAGGATTCCCTTCATCGCCAAGATCAACCACAACGAGATGCTCACCTATCCGAACCAGTTCCAGCAGATCCTCTTCGGCCAGGTGGAGCAGGCCTGGGACATGGGCGCGGCGGCCGTGGGCGCCACCGTCTACTTCGGCAGCGACGACGCCGGCCGCGAGATCGTCGAGATCGCCGAGGCCTTCTACCGCGCTCACGAGCTGGGGCTCGCGACCGTGCTCTGGGCCTACACCCGCAACAGCGCCTTCAAGAAGGACGGCGTGGACTATCACACCGCGGCGGACCTCACCGGCCAGGCCAATCACCTCGCGGTGACCATGCAGGCCGACATCGTCAAGCAGAAGCAGGCGACGGTCAACGGCGGCTACAACGCGCTCAGCTTCGGCAAGACCAGTCCGAAGGTCTACGGCGAGCTGGTGGCCGATCATCCGGTGGATTGGAACCGCTGGCAGGTGGCGAACTGCTACATGGGGCGCGTCAGCCTCATCAACTCCGGCGGCGAATCGAAAGGCCAGGCCGATCTCGCCCAGGCGGTGCGCACGGCGGTGGTCGCCAAGCGCGCCGGCAGCTCCGGCCTCATCTCCGGCCGCAAGACCTTCCAGCGCCCGATGAAAGAGGGCGTCGAGCTGTTCCACGCCATTCAGGACGTGTTCCTGTGCGATGAGGTGACGGTGGCGTAAGGCCTCGCGGGCATAACGGCGAGGCCTTCCATGTTATCCTCCCGCGCCCCGGCGGCCTGCGGGCCGTCCCGCCTTCGCAACTTTTTATCCCGAGAAACGAGGATTCCGCTTGACTCCGCAGACCCGAGACGACGTACGCAACCTCGCGATCATCGCCCACGTGGACCATGGCAAGACCACGCTGGTGGACGCCATGCTGTGGCAGAGCGGCATCTTCCACGAGCACGAGCACGTTGCCGAACGGGTGATGGACTCGATCGACCTCGAGCGCGAGAAGGGCATCACCATCATGGCCAAGAACACGGCCATCATCTACCGTGGGATCCGCATCAACATCGTCGACACTCCGGGCCACGCCGACTTCGGCGGCGAGGTGGAGCGCACGCTGAAGATGGTGGACGGCGTGCTGCTGCTCGTGGACGCCAGCGAGGGCCCGCTGCCGCAGACCCGCTTCGTGTTGCGCAAGGCGCTGGAGGCCGGTCTGCCACCGATCGTGGTGATCAATAAAATCGACCGTCCCGACGCCCGCGCCGGCGAGGTGTTGAACGAGATCTTCGACCTGTTTATCGACCTCGACGCCACCGAGGAGCAGCTCGAGTTTCCCGTGCTCTACTGCAACGCCAGGGCCGGCCGCTGCCGGCGTGCTCCCGACGGTCCGGACGAGCTGCTGGAGCCGCTGTTCCAGGAGATCGTGCGTTCGGTGCCGCCGCCTCGCTTCGATCCGGCGGCGCCGCTGCAGCTCCTGTTCACCAATCTCGATTACGACGACTACGTCGGCCGGCTCGCCATCGGGCGCATCTTCAACGGCCGTTTGCGCAAAGCGCAGGAGGTGGCCGTCTGCCGGCTCGACGGCAGCGTCCTGCCGGCCAAGGTGTCGCTCCTCTACGGCTACCAGGGGCTGCGGCGGGTGGAGATCGCCGAGGCCGGCCCCGGGGACATCGTGGCTCTCGCCGGCCTGGCGGAGGTGAGCATCGGCGAGACGCTCTCCGAGCTGGAGGATCCGCGGCCGCTGCCGCACATCCAGATCGACGAGCCGACGATCGCCATGGTGCTGTCGGTCAACGATTCTCCCTTCAGCGGTCGCGACGGCAAGCACGTCACCTCGCGCAAGCTCAAGGAGCGACTGGAGAAGGAGGCGCTGACCAACGTCTCGATCCGCGTCGAGCCGACTGAGTCCGCCGACGCCTTCCAGGTCTCCGGCCGCGGCGAGCTGCAGCTCGCGATCCTCATCGAGATGATGCGCCGCGAGGGCTACGAGATGTCGGTGGGCAAGCCCCAGGCCATCACGCGCCGCGTCGACGGCCGGCTGCACGAGCCGATGGAGCTGCTGGTGATCGACTGCCCGGAGGAGTACATCGGCGTCGTCACCCAGCAGATGGGAGTGCGCAAGGGCCGGATGATGAAGATGATCAACCACGGCTCCGGCCGCGTGCGCATGGAGTTCCGGGTGCCCTCGCGCGGGCTGATCGGGTTCCGCTCGGAGTTCCTCACCGACACGCGGGGAACCGGCATCATGAACCACCTCTTCGACGGTTGGGACGACTGGCAGGGAGACATCGCCCACCGCGTCAACGGCGCTCTCGTCGCGGACCGTCCCGGCCGCGCCACGGCCTACGCCATCGAGGGTCTGCAGCCGCGCGGCGAGCTGTTCATCTCCCCGGGCGACGAGGTCTACGAAGGGATGGTGGTGGGGGAGAACGCCCGCCCCAACGACCTCGACGTCAACATCACGCGCGAGAAGAAGCTCACCAACATGCGCGCTTCGGGATCGGACGATGCCATCCGCCTGGTGCCGCCGCGGGTGATGAACCTCGAGCAGGCGCTGGAGTTCATCCGCGAGGACGAGCTGGTCGAGGTGACGCCGGGCAGCTCCCGGCTACGCAAGCGGGTGCTGGCGGCGAACCGGCGGAAGTAGGGCCTCCGACCCCTCCCTCCCGCCCACACCGGGGAGACGCAGACAGGCCGGAGGGTCGTAGCGGCGGGCCTACGTGCCCGCCGTTTTCCGTTCCGCGTGCCAACAG